>DJGZ01000006.1:0-12035 GCA_002433025.1 Bacteroidales bacterium UBA5833 | reverse complement strand
GCGGACGTCCTCGTCCGTGCCCGGATAACCCTCGGGCCGGGGCCGCGCATCAAATGAACAAACCCCGGATTTAATCATGCCATGGCCTGCTGAGCCATTTTTTACTAAATTTACCTGCTGTTAGTTTATTAACCGTCAACCCTTTTAACCACGCACATACTGTTCTGTCAGACCTAAATTTAAGGGATTTCAGTAATTGACCATTTGATGAAAAGTCCGGCTTGAAACTGAAAATTCAGAACAATGGTGCCGGCAAAGGCTCCCGCATTAAATCAATAAGTACTAAATAACGAATCCAGGCAATGACGGAAAGCACCCCCCTCCCCACAAAATCAGGGAACCGCCTATTTGTCATCATATTGGCAGTAGTCATGGCCTCCTGTTCCGCCAATCGTTCCATCGTGGTGCAGCAAAAGCTCGGGCCGGTGGTTTGCAGGCATTACAATGGCGCAGATGCCACCTTGCTGCAGGTTACTGACAATTATTTCCCTTCGGGCTGGCTTCCGTTTAAATCCGATGTCAGAAGATATGGCTCTTCCCTTGCAGAATTTCTTGCATTCAAATACAATATTCCATTGCATGTATTTGCCTATGATATGAAGAACCATGAACTGAATGAATTCAGCCTTACGGGAAGAGGCGGTGTTTCCATTTACTATCCCAGTTGCATAGCCATCTATAACAAGCAGAAACTGGACGCAAAGATTCTTGAAATCGGGGCGATAACACAAAGAATCCCTACGACGCTTTCATACGGATGTGGCAAAACCGACTACGCCGTAGAATTGCCCGGCTATATACTGGGTGGCCGGAATTCAGCATATACGGCATGGGATTCAGGGGATACGGCGGTAACCTGGTATGGAGAGAATTGCGGCCATGCCGGCCGTATTGACTTTTCGCAAATCAGCAATCTCAGGGCCAGGCCATGCAGCGGCAGATTTTTCTCCGACACCCAAAACAATGCCTCCCCGGAACAGGCTGCTGCTTTTGTTGAGGAACAAGTCAGGCTGGCTGTTGAAAGCAATGGCTTCTACCTGAATTTTATGCACTGGCATGATATGAGCCGAAGAAACAATGCAGCCCATGGCGTCCCCCTGATGTCATTGTTGTTCGAATCTATGGCGAAAGGCGCAGATAATGCACGTATTGCAAAAGCAGACTATAACCAGGCTGTCGAATACCTGTATCTGAAGGAATCTATCGAATATCTTAGCCTGAAGAAGATAAGAAGAACCGCTTACCTTGATATCCGCCTGAACAAATTCAGGGAAATTGACTATACTGTTATCAATACCCCGCTTACCATCCGGATAAATAAAGAAAAAACCAGACAACTGAATTACAAGAAGATTATCCCGGGTGGACAGATCAGGAGTATCAGGCAGGATGAGAAATATTTATATCTGAATATTTCCATCGATATGACGAAAGATGAAATCAGGATTCCTTTTACCCATTCGTCAGGAAAAAAAGTTCACCCTTCCGCCTGGGCAATGCCGGTCCTGACTTTTGATGAAGCATCCCATAAGGTTTACTCCAGCATACCGGTGAAATTTGTGCTTTTCAGAAAGGGAATCATGGCTCCGGAATATGCTGTGGAGCTCATTGACCGCACCTACATACCTGCCAACTCCTTTATACTCCCTGCAACCGAAAAGGATTATCGTTACTTTGCCGGCGCCATAACCCCCGAAGGGGAGAGTCTGGTTATTGAGCTGAGCTTCGGAAATCAGGGCCAAACGCTGCAATAATTTTTAAAAAGCCGGATGGTTCTTCTTTTATAAAGCCGGCCAGGAGGACCTGCTAAGCCGAAAACCTGTCCGCAACGGCTGAATCAGTTAGATGTTGGCGCGGACAATCCCGTCAGAAATTCAGCGCATGCCTTTCCATCAAGGCTGCTTCATGGTCTGCCCCAGATGCAGCATCCTGAACCCTTTCTCAAAATCTTCCCAGCGCATGGTAGCCGGACAGGTAATCAGGCGGGTTTCGCCCGGCTGCATATCGAAAAAGTTATCCGAAAAATTCACATCGGTATTGTCGCTGATGAGCATCAGGTTTTTGCAAAAATTTTGGGTTGAAATTTCAATCACAAAATGGTCGCCTTTGTCGCTGATTCTTGATTTTAGGCCCGGCTCCGGCAGCCTGAGGTCTTTGGGTTTTACAAAACAGGCAAATTCGCGGTCAATCACCCGGGAACCTTCCATAAGGGTAGCTGTCAGAAAGACTTTATTCTCCTGGTAATTGAGCGGCAGTTCTTTCAGGTCAATGCTGCAAAGAAGCGAAGCTCCGTTTGCCGGAAGCGTCACTTTGATAGGCCTGTTCCATAATGAAAGCCCGCTGAAACCGGCAAGATTCAGGCGCAGAACGGCCGGGGTTTTCTGATCAGTATCAGATACACCATAAACCAATAATTTACCATTTTCAATTACCACCTGAATGATCTGGTTTTTCAACGCTTCTTTTACAAAATAATGCATCGCTTTCCACTTTCCGTAATAATCAATGCCCGACCAGGAAGCCACAGGCCATACATCATTCAATTGCCAGTAGAGCGAACCCATGCAAAAAGGCATATCCGACCGGTGGGTTCTGAGTGCCATGCCAATGGCGTCGGCCTGCAGCAACTGACCTACATAGAGCAGATGTTCAAAGTCTTCGGGAATCTGATAATCTTGCTCCATATACTGCCTGATGCGGAGGTTGCCGATGCCGCTGCGCTGATGCGAAGCCATTACCGGGGATTCGATGTCCCAGTCCGGGGGCTGGGTGTATTTTTTTACACTGTTAAATTCGGGGAATGACTGAAATCCGTATTCACTCATAAAACGGGCCTTGTAGTCCCTGAAAGCCCGGATCGGCTCCTTACCATGCCATACGCCCCAATAGTGCACATCGCCGCGGTTGCCGCTCCAGTTGGCCAGCACTCCCCCACCCTGCGTCGGCGAAGAAGGCCAGTATGCATGATCCGGTGCATATTGCTTCACGGCAGCAGGCAGTATATGGTGAAAAATGGTATCATAGCTTTTCCATATCTCACGCTGCTGCGCTTTATCATATTTCTCCTTCCATCCCCATCCGCGCGTGAAATCGCCTTCGGCCCAGGCATATTCAATCTCATTGTTGCCGCACCACAGGGCCAGGCAGGCATGATTCCGCAGGCGCCGGATGTTGTCAACGGCCTCAAGGCGCACATTATCCAAAAAATCTTTATCTCCGGGGTACATGGCGCAGGCAAACATAAAATCCTGCCATACCATAATTCCATACCTGTCGCACAGATCATAGAAATAGTCATGCTCATAAATTCCGCCGCCCCACACCCGGAGCATGTTGATATTGGCGTCGGCGGCCGATTTCACAATTAACTCATAGCGGGATGAATCCACCCGGGGCAGAAAGACATCATTGGGAATATAGTTGGCCCCTTTGGCAAACACCGGACGTCCGTTTACCTCAAAATGGAAGCTTTCTCCGCCGCCTTTGGCATCAGGCCTGCGCACATGTTTCAGGCTGCGTAAACCAATCCGGCGGTAGTATTCGTGTATTTTCACGCCATCGAGGCTGAGCACTGCACTCAGACTGTAAAGCGGCTGACTGCCGGCACCGTTGGGCCACCACAGACGTGGATTCTTTATAACGAAATCAAAAGCTGAATGCCTGATTCCGGGGGACAAGCTTATTTCACGGGCAGCAACCGGCAGGCCGTCCATCATGATTTCAAGTTTATAAAGGCCTGCCTGCTCAACATCTACTTCCACACCGGCCGACAACCGGGCTTCCTTTGCGGTGACCGATTCCTGCCTGACAAAAAGATCGTTGATGCGTGCGGTCCGGTTAATGATCAGCTCCACAGGCCGCCAGATACCGGAGGTCACCAGGCGCGGGCCCCAATCCCAGCCGAAATGATATCCCGGCTTGCGTGTAAAAATACTGATCCTTGCCGGACCCATCCCTCCGTTTTCCGACTGATCATTGTCGGCCGGCAATGCATATCCCAGGACCTCCTGTTTCAGCAATCCCTGCATTACCGGTGATTCAAAGCGGATGAAGATCTCGTTTTCGCCTTCTTTCAGGTGCTTTCCTGCTTCGGCTTCCCAGGTACGGTGAAAATTACCGGCATTGAACAAAAGCGCCCCGTTCACCATTACCGCGGCATAAGTATCCAGCCCGTGAAACCGCAGCATAAGGCTGCCTGCCCGTAGCTGAGCGGCATCCAGCTTGAAACGGGTGCGGTACTCCCAGTTTACCTTATCGATCCACTGCAGATTCTTTTCGTTGAGCCTGAAGTATGGATCCTCTATCAATCCGTTTGCCAGCAGGTCAGTGTGGACCGTGCCCGGAACATCGGCGGGAAACCACTGCAGGGTCCCGGCCTGCCGGAACTCCCAGTTTTTGTTCAGTTCGATGGAGGTTTGAGCCGTCAGGGACAGCGATCCCCTCAGAATCAGTCCCGACAATAAGATAGATATAGCAATCAGTTTCTTCATTCCCTGTTGATGATTGAGTAACGGGACACCTTCTGCAGCCCATTAATGCATAATCATTTCGGTTACTGATCATGCCCAGTAAGAAGCAGCCGGAAAATACATGCGCAATTTAAGCATAATCAACGGTTGAAATTATCCGGTTGATTAATAAATCACCGTCTGTTGTTTTCCTGTGGCCGGATTTGGTAAATTTGCATCATTAGCAGACCTTTCATTCCGAAACCCGTTCCAGTAATAACAACTTCAACATGCGCTCCCGATTTACTTCAGCACTATGCCGGTCAGGCAGATTCCAACTTTTCCTAATTTCACTGATAATTATGTCATTCACATTCCGGTCCGCGAAACCTGTCCGCATCGTATTTTTCGGCGACTCCATCACACAGATGGGCAACGACGCCGGCGGGTATATTGACCTGATGCGGCAGGAGATCAGCAAAAAAGGGATGGATGACCGTTATGAGCTGATCGGGGCCGGCATCGGAGGGAACAAAGTTTATGATCTCTATCTGCGGCTTGAAGATGATGTGCTGCTGCACAAGCCGGATATGGTATTTATCTTTATCGGCGTAAACGATGTATGGCACAAGATGTGGGGCACCGGCACCGATGCCGACAAGTTTGAACGCTTCTACCTGGCTTTAATCCGCAAAATCAAGGCGGCAGGCGCCGATGTTGCGCTGTGCACCCCTGCAGTGATCGGGGAATATACCGATTACACCAATCAGCTTGACGGAGACCTGAACAGGTATTCTAAGATTATCAGAAAACTGGCCGGCGACGAACACTGCAAGCTGATTGACCTGCGCCGGATATTTCTTGATTATAACCTGAGAAACAATCCGGACAACCGTGACAAAGGCATCCTGACCACCGATGGCGTACACCTGAATGACAAAGGCAACCGGTTGGTGGCGGAGACATTTTTAAGCGAGATTTTTCCCAAATAAACAGAAAATAATCCGGTGCAACCAGACTGAAGCATGCACTCAGGTTTCCCGTACTTCCGGCACACTCACACCTCCGGCCGCCAGAGCCACATGGATGGTGGTACCTGCATGATACAAAAGCAACTTTTAATTCCGGCACATCTGATAAAGGTTTGCTCCGGAAATTAAATCAGGGCTTATTAATTATTTGATGCGCCTTATAGTATTCCGAATTTTAAATATGCCAATAACCACAATATTTTAACCTTCTGTTCCTGACGACTAAGGTAAAGCACAAACTTCATTCAGGTCCAGCCTGAGTTATTGATCATTCATACAGGAGCCTCTCCGCATAGACTTAAACTCAATGCCGGTTTATTACCCCGGCTTGAGTAAGTACCGGTAAGCCCGGAAGCTCCCCCGGTTTGGCCTCTCCCGGCTTTTCGGCTAAAACCGGTTGGTTCGGGGATCTGCTTTTTCCCCGGGCTGAAGCCCGGAGTAATGCAAGCAGAATTTTCTGACTTTTCAGCGGAAATCTGACGCCCAAATCCGGACTTCCGGACAACCAACATCAGCATAAGAAAATTGGACTTTTACTTGTAAAAACTGCCTGGAGAATTGAAAAACAGATGAATTTCCACAGGTCAAATCAACTTCAAAGATTATGGTGCGCTGAACAACAGATAGAATTATCACCAACGGGACTTTACTTTTTTCTTTTTCAGACACATCAATTAACGAAATTGCCTGAATCTGCATACATTTCCGGCTTTCAACCATTAACGTATTAATACACGGCCTTCTAGCAATCAATAATTCAGGCAGATATGAGAATTTGCCCAACTTTTTAGTATCTTAGCTGTTTAATTTGTTTTTCGCCTGATTATTTCCGACCTGTAATGTATAAAGTCCTTATCGTTGACGATGATCCTACCTTCTGCCTTATGCTCAAGTCGTACCTTGGGAATAAAGGGTTTGAGGTAAAGGAGGTTTTCACGGCAGGCAGTGCCATAAAAGCGTCAAGGGAAAGTCATTTCGATATTGTCCTTACTGATTTCCGTCTGCCTGACATTGACGGGATCACGCTGATCGCGGAGCTCAAGAAGATACAGCGCGGCGTTCCGGTCGTACTGATGACCCGTTACGGGGATATCCGGTCGGCTGTTACCGCCATTAAATCCGGGGCTTTTGATTACATCACCAAGCCGGTGAATCCCGACGAGCTTTTACTGACGGTAAACAAGGCCATCAGCAAACAGAAGCAGGAGAAAAAGAACGAATCAGGCATCAGGTCGGAGCCGCTGCCCGGCAACCTGAGTTACCTCAGGGGCACCAGTCAGCCGGCGATGTTGGTGGAACAGTATATTTCCCTGATCGCCCCTACCGATATGTCGGTGATTATCCAGGGCGAAAGCGGCACCGGGAAAGAGTATGTGGCCAGGATGATCCACATGAAAAGCCAGCGCAGCAGCAAACCGTTTATCGCGGTGGACTGCGGCGCATTAACCAATGAGCTGGCGGCCAGTGAGTTGTTTGGCCACACCAGGGGCTCGTTTACCGACGCCCATGCGGACAAGGAAGGGCAGTTTCAGCAGGCAAACGGGGGCACGCTTTTTCTGGATGAGATCGGCAATCTGTCGTATGAAAACCAGATCAAGCTGCTCAGGGCCACACAGGAGCGGAAAGTACGGAAGCTGGGCGGCACCAGGGATGTGGAAGTGGATGTCAGGATCATCGTTGCCACAAACGACGACCTGGCTGCAGCTGTGCAAAGGGGAATCTTCAGGGAAGACCTGTTTCACCGGCTCAATGAATTCAAGATCAATATTCCTCCACTCCGGAACCGGGGAGAAGATATCATCCATTTTGCCGGATACTTTCTTGAAAACGCCAACCTCGAGCTTAACAAAAACATCATCGGATTTGAAAAGGATGTCATTGAAACCATTCTGAAATATCCCTGGCCCGGGAACATCCGTGAATTGAAAAATGTAATAAAGCGGGCGGTTCTGCTCGCCACTTCCGGCATGATTACAAGGGCGGACCTCCCGCCCGAAATTCCTTCACCGGGCGATACGCACCCGCCGGTCGCGGGCTCCCGCCCCCCGACTACAGATTTGAAGTCCATGGCCGAGGCCCAGGAAAAATCAACCATCATCAGTGTATTAAAGCAGGTGCATTATAACAAAACCAAGGCAGCCCAATTGTTGAATATCGACAGAAAAACGCTGTATAACAAGATGAAACTTTACGATATTGAAGGATGATTAACAATTACAATAGTCCGTTAAATTTAAGAATCGCGCAAGGGCCCCGCCACAGCGGGGCAGGCTGCAAAGACGCAATAACTTGATTTTGAATATTTTTTTATCATTAAACAAGTTTTCATAACCAGCTGCAAGTCAATCCATTAAAAATTCTCAACGGAGTATTGCAATTATAAAGATTTCTATTTTCAGAGCTATCCTATTAATGATATATTTTTACCAGCAGCCCCGTTGAGTAGCAGGCAATATCCTTCAATCAGGTTTTAAGACCGGTTTGTGGTTATTCAATTTCCGCCTTACTGCCTGACAGGCGAAGCAATCCGGCTTCGAAGAAAAAAAAACGCCAGGAATTTATATCCGACCCCTCCGGGGTCGCGGTTTTCTATCACGATAATTTTTCTATACACGTGTGACTCCTCCGGAGTCAGAATCTCAGTTCAGATTGAGGTTTATCACCCCAGCGGGGTTTTGTGTGCAATGAATGGATAATCCCACAATTTTATCCGACCCCTCCGGGCCGGGTTTCGCAATGATGGTCATTTTCTATAAACCAGTGACTCCTCCGGAGTCAGAATCTCAGTTCGGATTGAGGTTTATCACCCCAGCGGGGTTATGTGTGCATTGAATGGATAATCCCACAATTTTATCCGACCCCTCCGGGCTGGGTTTCGCGATGCCGGTCATTTTCTATAAACCTGTGACTCCTCCGGAGTCAGAATCTCAGTTCGGATTGAGGTTTTGACCCCAGCGGGGTCAGATATGTATAGAATGGAAAGTGCCAACAGAAACCCCGACCCCGGCGGGGTCGCATGTTTATTAAGAACAAATTACAATTTTACGATCTCCTTCGTGTCAAATGCTTTCACTGGTTAGATTTATATCATTTCAATAATATACACTCACGACTTCGGATATTTCTATTTTGATTCTGTTCTGCGATTACTCAATTTCCGCCTTACTGCCTGACAGGCGAAGCAATTCAGATTCGAGGAGGGGATGCAGCCGGTTGTTGATGGCTGTTATTTTCCGCAGCAGCACTTTCACCGATTCTTCATTGATTTCCCCGTTTCCGGCATTTTCGAGTTGCTCCAGCACCTGCAATGCCTGCGACACCCCCATATGCCCGTAGCTGGTAAGCAGCTTGTGCGCCAACAACCTGATCCCCTCAAAATTACCTGTTTCACTTAGGTTCCACAATTCCTGCACCGCGGCATGCGAGGTATGCACAAAAGAGCGGATGATGCTGGCAAGCTGTTCAGGCTTTCCCGAAGCAAAGGTTTCAGCCTGACGGAGGTCATAGAGCCGTCCGGAAACCACCTCATCCGGTTCACCCCGCTGCGGTTTAGGAATGGTATTTGAGAGATAAAATGCCACCCGCGACAAAAGGTCATGTTCACTGAAGGGTTTCTGAAGCACCTCGTTAAAGCCTGCCTCCATGTACCCCGGATCATAACGGGCAACCTTCCCGGCCGTAAATGCAATCACCGGCACCAGTGAAACTTCAGGGTCTTCGTGGGCCCGTATGTGCCTGACCAGTTCGATACCACTGACTTCCGGCATCTGAACATCCGTCATGATGATATCGAAACGGCGGCTGGTAAGAATATCCATCGCCTGCCTGCCGTCTGAAGCCACTTCCACAATCATTCCATGGTTTTCCGCGATAATCCTGGCCAGCAAAATATTGAATACATCATCGTCGACCAGCAGCATCCGGCGGTCCGACAGTTCCACCTCTACATTCAATGCCACAGAGGCCGGTTTCTCCGGTTCGCGGTCTGAAAGCGGATAGGGAATGCGCACGGTAAATACCGAGCCTTTATGCGGCGTGCTTACCACGGTGATATCCCCACCCTGCAGGCGCGCCAGACGGCGGCTGATGGCAAGGCCGAGGCCGGAGCCGCCATATTGCCTTGCCAGCGAGGACTCTGCCTGTCTGAAATCACCGAAAATATTATCGATATCCTCCTCCGGAATTCCGATCCCTGTGTCATGAACCTCCACGATGGCCTCACACACACCGGCGCTGCACTCGATGTTGCACAGCACTGTTACCGACCCTTTCGAGGTAAATTTCACCGCGTTGCTCATCAGGTTATACATAATCTGCCTGAGCCGCAAAGGATCACCTTCAAGCACTATGTTGCTGCCTTTGTTGCAGACGGCTTCAAATTCAAGTCCTTTCTCCAGGGCCGTAATCCTGAATGTCTGTATCACATCTTCAAGCACATCGCTCAGGCGGAAAGGAATTTGTTCAAGTTGCAGTTTACCCGCGCCGATGCGGCTGAGGTCCAGGATATCGTTGACTGTTTCGAGGAGGTGACGCGACGAACGCCTCACCGCGCCAAGGTATTCCTGCTGCACTTTATTAAGGGGCGTATGGATCAGCTGATCCGAGAAACCGATGATGGTACTGAGCGGGGTTCTGATCTCGTGGCTCATATTGGCCAGAAATTCTTCCTTTATCCTGGCCAGGTCCTGCGACTGCCGGCTGGCACTGATCAGTTCGCGCCGGTACCTGTTGCCCCGGTGGAGACCCTGGAAAATAAGGTAAACGAAAACAAGAATCAGCAGCAGCGACAGAATGGCCACCCCCCGGATTATCATGATGGAACGGGAAGCCGCGGCCTCCGCTTCTTTCTTACGCTTCTCGGCCAGCCGCAACTGCTGGTGTTCGAGCTGTTTGAATATGGTCATCACCTGGTCGATGATCAGGGAGCTGTTCCGGAGCATATTCAGTTCCTGCTCTTTCAGCTGGTTGTATGCCTGAAGTTCACGCCGCTTCACCGCCGACAATACCTGTCTTACATTGCTGTATAAAGCTGAATCGTCGTGCCGGTAAACCGCCGTATCCGTAATCATGCGGGTGGTTGAAAGCAAGGCCGGCTGCGTTTGTTGTTCGATAATTTCCTCCTGCTGTTTCTTTGCGAAGAGCTTTTTTACCTTGTTGAAAAAACCACGGGTATCCTCTGTTTTGGGGGTACTTACCTGAGGTGCCACGGGAATGGTATCGAAAACCGTAACCACCGTGGTTGAGGTACGGAGCTGCCTGGGGATGGTATCGGGCGTCACTGACCTGATGCGTGTATAGGCCTCACCGGCAAAATCAAACTTCTCCCTCCGGCTTTTTACATCGAGATAAGCGGCGATCATCTCGCTCCGCTGCTCCAGCAGCCTCGAAACGCTGTCGAGACGGATCAACCTGGAATAATCATTTCCGGCTTCCAGCTTCAATGAATCCAGCTTCACTTCGACCGAGGCGATAAGGTCGTTATAAATCCCGAAAGACTGGGGATCATTGGTCAGGGCATAAATCCGGATGTTGTTTTCGGCTTCCGACAAAAAACCAAGCAAATCCCTGAGTTTGTTCAGTTCCCGGTCGGGTTGCGACAGCGAGGCCACCGTATCGCCGAGGGTACGGGAATTCTCCCTTACGAGATATCCGGCCGCAGCAACTGCAAGAAAAGCAACGGTAAAACCCAGGGCCACCTTCAGCTGAAGGCCCCGGGGACGCATACGCACTTTTACTTTCGCCGACATAAGACAAAGATAATCAAACCACTGATTCAGACATACAACCGTTTCAGGTATGCCTCAAAAGAGCCATATTTCAATTATTTAAGTTCCCCCTGAAACAAACACGGATCTCAAAGACGGATATAAGGCAACTGTAAACACCGCCTTGCCCGCAAAGCCCATGTTTGGATGTTTTCCTCAGATTAACAATTAACCAATCAATTGGTTTTGAAAGGGGAAACAGAACATCAGCCTGTGAATGAAGTATGGCAGAGGATATTTTTACGCAAGGTTATTCCCTGATAAGCGGGCAGGTTTTATCATGGAAAAACCTGAGGAGAATGAGGTGTTCCGGAACCGGTAACTTTTCCGTGCCGGCGCCTGGAACTGTCGCGGCATTTCAAAACCGTCAATATACCACAGACCTGGAAGAGAGCAAAAGTTTTGGATTCAACCAGTAAACCAACCATTGCGCCAAACGCCTTTTTTACCTGCCGCTTTTTATGTTCTGGCAAATTTAATCAAAGGCTTAATATCACCAAAATCCGCCTGCCTTATAGCAGTCAGATAGTTTGATCTCGCTTCTCCTTTTTTATTTAGATTTGTGCTGTTCCAGGTAAATATCGGTTTCCCGAATAATTGGCTGATAATGATATCTGCAATTAATCTTGAATGTCTGCCATTACCGTTTGGGAAGCAATGAATGTTAACAATTCTATGTTTGAATCTTATTGCAAATTCGTCTTCATGATATATTTTATTCTCCAACCAATATAGACTATCATCCGATAATTGTTTTAATGAAATTCCAATTTGCTCATCCGTAAATGTAC
>DJGZ01000089.1 GCA_002433025.1 Bacteroidales bacterium UBA5833 | reverse complement strand
CACATCAAATAATGAATTACCCATTTTTTTAAGCTTTTCCCCTTCCAGCGCGGCCTTGTCGCCCCTGGCCTTCAGGAGGGATTCCACCACCTGGATGCCGTTAAAGTGCTGCTGTATGGTTGGCAAATTTACGCCTTCGGCATAGGGATTCAGTTGGTGGGCTTCTTTCAGGGCATAATAGGAGGCCCTGGGATATAACTGGTAAAATCCTTTGGCATTGGTCGGGCCTTTGGCGCATATTCCGAACCACTCTTCATTCATATTGTTCTGGCCGGGCTTATAGTCAAACAAATAACCTCCGTTGCTCCATGAGGCATGGGAATCATGCACATCAAGGTATTCGGTCTGGCCGTATTTCCACCAGCCATCGCTGAACTGAAAGGTAAACCCGCCCAGCGAATTGCCTGCTTTGCCCATTCCGGCCGCATTTTCATATACTTCCTTCCAGTTGGCAACATTGTAAATTGCCTGGTCCTTCTGCGCCTCCTCCATGGTAATGGCGTTAAAGGCATCAGAACCAAATTCAGTCAATAAGACAGGCTTTCCGTATTCTTTCTTCACCCTGTCGAACAGATCGGTAAATGAAATGCCACGGTAAACGTTTATACCGAATATGTCCACATCCTTACATTCCTCTGCGATAATATCCAGAAACAAGAGGTCGCCGTTGCAGATGGAAACGGGATGATGTGGGTCAATGGCTTTCATGGCCACCGAGGCTTCGTTGAAAAGTTTATATAAGTAATGGGCCATTTTTGTCGATTCACGGTCTTCCATCGGGATATTCTCGGTTTCGGCACCGCGCCAGAACAGTCCGTAGTTGTTTTCATTCCCCAGCAGGTAAAGCAACAAGCCGGGTGTATCTTTATATTCCTGAACCAGTCCGGTTACTTCCTTTAGCAGAAGTTCCTTTACCCGGGGGTCTGAATAATCGGTGTTTCCTTCCCATGCCCCGTCGAGCGTAAGCCCGTACCTGCCAAAAGAATGGTTGAGCATGGTATAGATACCATAATTTTCATAGATGTATGTGATCCACCTGGGCTGGATACCTGTGTAAACACGAATGGCGTTCACATTCATGTTTTTAAGCAGCGACATTTCTTCATCCAGTGCCTGTTTGATGAAGTCGTCGGACTGGGTCCATAAACTGTAGGAATAGTTGGTCCCGATGGGGAAATAATCCCAGTTGATGCCGTTGACCATGAAACCCTGGTTGTTGACCATAAGTTTCATCCCCTTCTCCGTATTTTCTATTGCAACCTTCTGAGGCTGTGCAAACAGAGAAATAGAGAAACTCAGCAAAATCAGCGCAAGTAATTTTTGTTTCATCTTTGGATAATTTGTTATAACGTTTCTTAGACAGGGATTTTTTGCCTGAAATTTTTCTTAAACATAGATCAAATATAATCAAAACCTACCTATAAATTACATATACAAAAGGAGGAAAAGAGGCCTTTAACTAATTTTTAATTCGTTGTATAATATTCTTATTCAATATATTAACCTTCCGATCCAGCCTTGACACCACTTACTACCTTCTGCACGCCCTGTATATACAAATTTTCCCGCTAACATCAGTGTCCGGTCCACGGCTGGTTCGTCAAAATAATGCAGCAGGGATTCACGCTGCGTTTGAAATGACAGATAGTTTATAAGTATAACGGGTAAGAGGGAGGTAGTTTCAGGCAATAATTTAGCCATTTACTGAAGCCAGTAACTGATATAAACCCTCCTGTTTAAAAAGCAGTGTCCCGATTTTCAGATCTGACCATCCTTCCTTTAATTTGTAGCTGAACACGGGGCGTTCGCTATCAATTTCACAGCCAAGACAGCAGGTGAAAATATCGCCAGCCTCTATTTCATTCATCTTATTCAAGAGATGAAGGTGGGTTGAAATAATGAAGACCGCGTTGCTGAGTTTTGTCATACCCACGATGCTGGCAGCGCTGATTTCCACTGCATCTTCCGGGTTGGTTCCCTTGAAAAGCTCGTCAAAAACCGCAAAACATCTCCGGCCATCAATCGCTTCATTAAGAACAGATTTCACACGTAGCACTTCCTGCATAAAATGACTGTAGCCGTTGACGATGTCATCGGAGTGATTGATCGAAATCAAAATACTATCGAAAAAAGGAATCCGCGCTGAAGCAGCCGGAACTGCCGATCCGATATGTGCCAGCCAGATGCATAAACTTATACTTTTCAGGCAGGTTGACTTCCCTGACATATTCGGCCCGGTTAGCAGGGTCACATTGCGGATGCCAGAAAAGTTGTTCTTTACCGGATTCTTAACCTGCGGATAATATAATTCGTTTATTATTAACTCATTAAAAGATATTTCAGGGAAGGCAAACCCATGCTTAATAATTCCCTGACTGATCGACAGCAAGGCTTCAAACGCTGCAAGGCGATTATAAAACAGATCAATCTCCCCGGCTGCCTGTAGTTGTGAAACCATTTCAGACAGCCTGGCCACATGTCTGTTTCTGAACCTGTTATCAAGTATCAGCCTGTCATAAAACGGCAGATTAAATTGCTGAAGGAAATCCCGTAAAAGTTTTAATTCAGTTCTGTATGCGTCAGGAAAAACATCCTTCCTTATCCGGGAAATGTACCAGGAGTCAAGCTTGTGAAACAAAGTAACCAATTGAATAAACCGTGCCTTTAAAGCCATTCGTTCATTTTCGGAAATCAGCAACCTGAACCTGTCACTGTAACTCAACTTATTCACGGAACTTTCAGTAAGTAACCGCTTTACTTCGTAAAAATCCGTCCGGGAATAGGTATACTCTCTCAGGAGTTCTGCATTGCTTATAAATCCTTTCAGCACCTGCTGCCGCTCCCTGATTCTTTCGGGGCTTTCCAGCGGAGTATCCATAAGTTTGCCGAGAGCCTGACGGCTGAATGAATTCAGGGTAAAATCAAAAAAAGGTATAATCTCCTGTTGAATGTTCAGATCCCTTGCATCATGCATAACATTATTGCTTTTATTGATAATCCGTAATTATCAGAAAATGTCCATGGCTTATTATCTGCTTTTATTAACGGTATTTCCCGTAAAATCATATTCATGATTACCATTGTCCGGAAAAAATGAAGAAAGAATTTGCCTCAAAGACACGAAGACACTAAGTATCACTAAATGAGAAAAATAAATTTGTGCAACTTGGTGCCTTGGTGCCTTTGTGGCGAAAAAGTGAAAGTAAGCTGTAACTTGTTACATTTTTCTGAAACCCATAGCTACTAAGCATTCTGGTCAAATTTTATTATTTTTCCCGGACAACAATGATCCCATTACATTCTTTCTATATTTTTTATGTAATCCATTACACAATATCAGAAACCGGAAATTCCCTGACCTGGAAGAGCTAAGGGATAACGAGAGAAATCAAAAACTCCCCTTACCCGGCTATGCGCCCCGAGCCAAAATATCACCTACCTTTGCCCCATGCAAATCCCTGATAAACGCCCCCTTACCGACTGGCTGCCCGTTTCGCGCGAAGAGCTTGAACGCCGCGGCTGGGATGAGGTGGATGTGATCATTGTTTCGGGCGATGCCTATGTCGATCATCCCGCCTTCGGCGCCGCGGTAATCGGGCGGCTGACCGAACATGCGGGGTTCCGGGTGGCCATATTGCCGCAGCCCAACTGGCGCGACGACCTGCGCGACTTTAAGAAACTGGGTAAACCCAGGTTTTTTTTCGGGGTAACTGCCGGCAATATGGACAGCATGGTAAACCATTACACCGCCAATAAGCGCCTGCGCAGCGACGACGCCTATACCCCGGGCGGCGTGGCCGGCTTCCGGCCCGATTATGCTTCGGTGGTTTATACGCAAATCCTGAAAAAGCTCTACCCGGATGTACCCGTTATCCTGGGCGGAATCGAAGCCTCGATGCGTCGCCTCACCCACTACAATTACTGGAGCGACAGCCTGAAACCGGATATCCTTACCTGGAGCGGCGCCGATATGCTTGTCTTCGGGATGGGGGAAAAGGGCCTGATCTCGCTGCTCCGTCGCCTGGCAAACGGTGAAGAGATCAGTAAAATCAAGGATGTTGAGCAGACTGCATTCAGAATCCCTTCAGGGGAAACCTTACCGGAACTGCCGGGCATTGACACCCGTGAAATGCCTTCACACACTGAATGTCTGGCAGATAAAAAGGCCTTTGCCCGTCATTTCCGCATCTTCGAAGAGGAATCGAACCGCTGGCAGGGAGCAAGGCTTCTGGAAAGAAACGGGGATTTCACCGTAGTGGTAAATCCCCCCAATCCACCCATGAACGAGGCGGAGATTGATGCCTCTTTCGACCTGCCTTACACCCGCGAGCCTCACCCGCGTTATCATAAAAGAGGCGCCATTCCCGCTTTTGAGATGATCCGCAATTCGGTAAACATGCACCGGGGATGTTTCGGCGGATGCGCCTTCTGCGCCATTTCGGCCCATCAGGGCAAGTTTGTGGTAAGCCGTTCCGAAAAATCCATCCTGAAAGAGGTGGAACAGATCGCCGCTGCCCCGGATTTTAAAGGGCATATTACCGATCTGGGCGGCCCTTCGGCCAATATGTACCGGATGAAAGGGATCGACACGGACAAATGCAAAAAATGCAAACGTCCCTCGTGCATTTTCCCGTCCATCTGCCGCAACCTGTACACCGACCACCGGCCGATGACGGCGCTTTACAACAAGGCCTTAAAAGTAAGGGGGATAAAACGCATCACCATCGGCAGCGGCATCCGATACGACATGCTGATTGGCCGCAGCGAAGCCGAATCAAAGGCCAACGGGCTGAATGAATATCTCGATCAACTGATTACCCGCCATGTTTCAGGCCGTCTGAAGGTGGCACCGGAGCACAGTTCGGCGCACGTGCTGCAGATTATGCGCAAGCCGCATTACCGCACCTTTGTGCAGTTTCAGCAGAAGTTCGACGAAATTAACCGCAGAAACGGTCTGAGGCAGCAATTGATCCCTTACTTTATTTCAAGCCATCCGGGCAGCCGCCCCGAAGATATGGCCGAACTGGCCTGTGAAACCTCGCAGCAGGGCTTCAGGCTGGAACAGGTGCAGGACTTCACCCCCACCCCCATGACCCTGGCCACGGCCATGTACTACACCGGCTTCGATCCTTACACACTGAAACCGGTGTATGTGGCCCGGGATAAACAGGAAAAACTCAACCAACAGCGGTTCTTTTTCTGGTATAAACCCGAAAACAAACGCTGGCTTGCCGAAACATTGAAAAAAGCAGGCCGTGCCGACCTGCTGCCGAAATTTGGTAAACGGCCTCAGGGCTGAGGCACGATCATCACCGGACAGGGGCTGTTGCGCATCACCCCGTCGCTTACACTTCCGATAAATGTCCGGTAAAGAAACCCGTGGCTTTGTGTACCGATGACAATCAGGTCCGCCTCAAATTTTTCAGCCTCATCCAGTATGGTGTTGACTACAGGGCCATGTACCAGGGCTGAACGGGCATCTACCCCCCTTTCGTGCAGGTAATGAACCATGGCCTTGAGGTCGTGGTCCTCCCTCACCAACTCTTCCAGCCCGGGATTATTTACCGCCATGATCTGAGAGGGGTCATCCGTAAAAACAGGGCCGGGCAGGGATACATGCAATATATAGACCTCACTCCCGAACGCTTTCGCGATTTCACCGGCCTTATCAATCACATCCGTTGATAAATCGGAAAAATCAACCGGAACCAGTATCTTTTTCATATATACTTTATCTGATAAATACAAAGATACAAAAGAACCCTGCCGAAAGCAACTGTTCAGGGGAACAGTCCGCTGTAAAAGCCTGCTTATGAAATGTAATTCGTTATTTGATGTGCTGTTTTGCTTCTTCCATGCCGATCCCGATCGCCATCAGGACTGTCGCGACACAAAAGCACCAATGGTTTGAAATATTCAGCATGCCTGATGATTTTCTGATCCTGCAGGAATGGTCTTCCGTTTAAGTCACAATTGTATTTCTGTAATCATACAATCCCCCTCGGGTGGGTTGTGTGTTTCCAAAGATTCAGACATTTGAAAATTATCCGACCCCTCCTGGGGCGCATGTCTTATATCCTGAACAGGGAAAAAGATTACGTCCGTTGAAGCGTCCCCTGATCCTGTTATTTGCTTTCCTGAAAGATATTCGACTCCTCCGGAGTCGGACTTTTCGTTGGTCAATCTTTCTGCTATACACATTTGACTTCTCCGGAGTCAGTAAATTGTTGTTTTTTCGGAGCGCCCATGTTAAAAGCAACTGAATATTCAATCATTACGCGTACGTATAAAAATTTTCACGTGCTGAGAACTACACTCGCATTACGATTCCTCCGGAGGAGTCGCATATTTATTGAAAGCATGGATCATCAATCGATCTCCGACCCCGGCGGGGTCGCATGTTATTGTAATTTACATCAATCTCAAGAGGTGATTCTTTACCGGCTTTAAAGATAGGGGCCTGATTTAAAATAATTGCGGAATATTCGACCCCTCCGGAGTCAAGTATTGTCTGGTGATTCGGTAGTCTAATTTTTAAAAAATCAAAAGTAAATTCCGGCACATCAAATAACGAAATTGCCGGGAATCTGATGATCATTCCTATTGAAGGATCATCTTGCTCAGATGACTGTGCCGGCTGTCGCGCAGTGCCATGTAATATATGCCGCGGGGCAGAAACCCGAGATCAATATTGTAATCCGTAACAGCGCCCGGGAATGTCCTGGAATAGACCATTTTCCCTTCCGGCGAATAAATATTCATGCTCACCATTTCGCTGCTTTTCCACCGTTTTATATTGATAATCCCTGTGGAAGGATTGGGGCTGATAACCACACCGGCTTCTGAGGATTCAGGGATTCCAGTGGTTTTACACACGATGGGATGTAAGGTCATGGTGGTAAGCAGGGTATTGCCCCAGTTGGAAGGGTCGCTGAACGCAAACCACCTGCCGTCGGACCACTGATCCCAGGCGGTGCCGCTGTAACCTTCAACATGTTTACGGCACCACAGGGCAACCGTATCGCCCATATTTTCAGGTAAAACAACACCCACATAATAAGGTCCGTTTACCGGATAAGGTTCCTGAAAAGTAACCGTGGTTATCCTTTCATTCTGTACATCGGATAAAATCGAATTCAGCGGTTTGGAAGCCGAAGCGACCATAGTGCCGGGCTTGCCGTCTGTACCGGTATTGTCCCATATTCCGAATACAACATCAGGATTACTGTGACTTTTAGCAACGGCAAATTCAGCCACAATGCCGGTAATAAAACTGCCTGTTTCAAAAGTGCCGAAGTACTCGGCCTTTACCTTGTCCTTATAGCTGTTGTTCCCGGTTACATAGCCCGACTCCGGCTGCATCAGGTAGTAATAGGTGATCTCTCCCGAAAGCGGAAAACGAACGGTATCGCACTCCGTTCCGCGCAGGGCCTGCCCTGATGAATGACCGGCTTTTATAGTTTTTGTATTTCCCGCGCGGACTATATCAATCTGCCTGCTCTCCTGGGCAGCGGAGAACCCGCTGATCAGCAGGCATAAAAAAAATGGTAAATAAACTGATTTCATTAGGTTTTGAAATTATTAAAATCGATTATTCTGTTTAGCTTTGGCAGTCAAACACAGCTGGCTTCTGAGGCTGCACCTTTGCAAAACCAGGCTTTTAAAAACCCGATTTTATTATGAACATTAGTACATTACCTCATCCGGTGGCTAAAACCATCGTTTCCGGTTCACCGCGCGAAATTAAAGCAATTATCATGCCTTCGGCATCTCTGATTGCTTTGTTTTTTCTCTTTTTCAGCATTTTTGCTTTACCTGAAGGATTCTCACAGAAAAAAAACAAAACGCCGGAACCGGATACGCTCAAGTCAGGGAGTTTCAGTGGGCTGAAATTCAGGTCTATAGGGCCGGCTTTCAGTTCCGGAAGGATCGCGGATTTTGCCGTTAACCCCGGCAATATTGCAGAATATTATGTAGCAGTGGCCTCGGGCCATATCTGGAAGACCGTGAATGCCGGCACTACCTGGGAGCCTGTATTCGACAACTACTGCTCTTATTCCATCGGCTGTCTGGCCATGGATCCCGGAAATCCGAACGTAATCTGGGCCGGAACCGGTGAAAACAATCATCAGCGGGCGCTTGGCTACGGCGACGGCGTTTATAAAACCATTGACGGAGGAAAGTCATGGAAAAATATGGGGTTAAAAGAATCGCGGCAGATCGGCATGATCGTCATCGACCCCCGCAACACCGATGTGGTGTATGTGGCCGCCGAAGGATCGGTATGGGGACCGGGCGGCGAACGCGGACTCTATAAAACCACCGACGGCGGGAAAACATGGAATAAAGTACTGAATATCAGTGAGCATACCGGTGTCAATAACGTAATTATGGACCCCCGGAATCCAGATGTGCTCTACGCCACCTCGGAGCAGCGGCGCAGGCATGTGTTTACCAAGATCGGCGGAGGGCCCGAATCGGCCATCTGGAAATCAACGGATGCAGGGGCAAACTGGGAAAAACTCACTTCCGGACTGCCTTCGGGCGATGTGGGCGGTATCGGCATCGCCATTTCTCCGGCAAACCCGGATTATATCTTTGCCATCATTGAAGCTTCCGGTGAATCGGGCGGCTTTTTCCGCTCCACCGACCGCGGCGCTTCCTGGAATAAAATGAACGGCTACCATGCCAGCGGACAGTACTACAACGAAATCTACTGCGATCCGAAAAATGTGGATAAGGTCTACTCCATGGACACTTATTCAAAAGTTACCACCGACGGTGGCAGGAACTGGAATAACCTTAGCGTGAAATTCCGCCATGTGGATGACCACGCCCTCTGGATCGATCCGGCAAACACCGATCACTTCCTGATCGGGGGCGACGGAGGCATCTATGAAACCTGGGACGGAGGCAAAGAATACCACTTCAAGAACAACCTGCCGGTTACCCAGTTTTACCGGGTGAATGTCGATAATACCGAGCCATTCTATTTTGTTTACGGAGGCACCCAGGACAACAACAGCATGGGCGGCCCTTCGCGCAACACCAGCAGCTACGGAGTTGTCAATGATGAGTGGTTTGTTACCAACGGGGGCGATGGCTTCTGGACGGCATCCGATCCTACCAATCCCGATATTGTTTATGCCGAAGCCCAGTACGGCAATATGGTACGTTACGACCGCAGGAGCGGGGAAGCCATCGACATCAGGCCGGAGCCGCGCAAAGGCGAAGATACCTATAAATGGAACTGGAACACGCCCCTGATGATCAGCCGGCACTCCCCCACCCGCCTTTATACGGCGGCCAACAAGGTTTTCCGAAGCGACGACCGGGGCGATACCTGGACGGTAATCTCGGATGATCTTACCACCGGCACCGACCGCAACACCTGGCCTGTGATGGACAAATTCTGGAGCATTGACGCCGTTGCCAAAGATGTTTCCACTTCCCTGTTCGGAACCATTGTATCTTTCGACGAATCGCCCGTAAAGGAAAACCTGCTGTACGCCGGCACCGACGACGGCCTGATACAGATCAGCGAAGATGCGCGGACCTGGCGCAAAGCCGGGAGTTTCCCGGGCGTTCCGGAATACACCTATGTCTCTGATATTTTCGCTTCCCGCTTTGATGAAAATATCGTGTTTGCCGCCTTCAGCAACCTGAAGCGCGACGATTTCAAGCCTTACCTGCTCCGGAGCACCGACAAAGGACGAACCTGGACATCCATCGCTTCAAACCTTCCGGCCAACGGCTCCGTACATACCATTGCCCAGGATGCGGTAAATCCCGACCTGCTGTTTGCCGGCACCGAGTTTGGCATCTTTTTCACCATTGATGGCGGAAAACAATGGGTACAACTGAAGAGCGGCATCCCGACCATAGCAGTTTACGACATGGCCATTCAGGAGAAAGAGTGCGACCTGGTACTGGCCACCTTCGGACGCGGATTTTACATCCTCGACAACTATGCGCCCCTGCGCACCGTAAATAAAACGATAATGGACGGCGAAGCCCATATCTTCCCGGTAAAGGATGCCCTGATGTTCATTGAGATCGGCGGGAAATACGGACAAGGTTCCTCCTATTACGCGGCAAAAAATCCGGAGTTCGGCGCCACATTCAGCTACTGGCTGAAGGAGGTTCCTAAAACCCTGAAAGAAATCCGCAGGGAAAAAGAAAAAGAATTGTTCAAAAAAGGCGAGCGCATACCCCAGCCCACTGAGGCCGAACTGAGGGCTGAAGAGCTGGAAATCGCGCCTTACCTGAAGTTTACCATTACCGACGATGAAGGCAATGTAATCCGCAGGCTCTATTCCCGTCCTTCGAAAGGGATGAACCGCCTCACCTGGGACCTCAGGTATGCAGGCACTTCACCCGTAAGAAAGAACGACGGTAAATTTGATCCCTTCAGCAGCGGGGGTTCCGGCTTATTTGTGATGCCCGGGAATTATAAGGTTTCCATGGCCATGGTTGCCGGCGGGGAAACCCGTGAACTGGCCGGACCGGTTGAATTCAAAGCCGTTCCGCTCAACAACACCACCCTTCCGGCTCCCGACCGCGGGGCACTGGTCGCTTTCCAGCGCGAAGTGGCCGGCCTTACCCGCGTGGTTCAGGGAACCCAGCGCTATATGAACGAACTGGCCGACAAACTCACCACCATGATGCAGGCGGTACATCAGACACCTGAAGCCTCGCCGGAACTGAAAGCCAGGATACATCAGCTTTCACTTAAAGTGGATGAGATTCAGTATGCATTTACCGGAAAAACACCCAAAGCCAGCCGTGAGGAGAACCCGCCGGCACCGGTAGCCCTGAACGAACGGATGGGCAACCTGATCTACGCCTTCTACGGGACAACATCTGCCCCGACGTCCACCATGCGCCGCAGTTACGAAATCATCCGCGAGGAGTTTCCTCCCCTGCATGCACAGTTGAAACAAATCGGAACTATTGATATTCCGGCGCTTGAAGCCGAGATGGAAAAAGCCGGCGTTCCCTGGACACCGGGCCGGCTGCCGGAATGGGAATAGTTGATGAATAAACCCAAATCGCTGAAAAATCAAAGTCCGGTCCCCAAAAAGGCCGGGCTTTGGTTTACCCCTGAATTCACTGAATCCGCTGCATTATGCCGAACCAACACCATCCTTCAGGCGAACTGATCCTTTCCATGCCTTTTACCGTTACATCGGCCGAAACCGATATGTA
>DJGZ01000090.1:20302-20448 GCA_002433025.1 Bacteroidales bacterium UBA5833 | reverse complement strand
CCTGTCTTCACCGGTCTTGACAACTGCGCAGGTGAATTTGCGCCTGAAGTATCCACTTTAGGTGCATCAAACACTGGTTGTGTTTACACCCAGACCTGGACTGCCAACTATACCGACGCTTGCGGCAATGTAGCCGAAGAAGTAAG
>DJGZ01000090.1:0-20280 GCA_002433025.1 Bacteroidales bacterium UBA5833 | reverse complement strand
ACTGTTGACACCGAAGCTCCGGTGTTTACCAATGCTCCGGCTGATTTAACGGTAAACTGCAATGGATCCGGAAATACCGGGGATCTCAACAACTGGCTGAACAGTGCTGTTGCTGAGGATATTTGCGGTGAGGTTACCATTACCCATGATTTTGAAGGACTCAGCGATCTGTGCGGTGCTACCGGATCTGCAACTGTTACGTGGACAGCTACAGATAACTGCGGTATCCAGGCAACAACAACGGCAACCTTCACTATAGTTGATACCCAGGCTCCGGAATTAACCTGTCCTCAGAATATCGTAGCTGTAACAGAACCGGGAATGTGCGGCGCATGGATTGTAGTACCTGTTCCTGCAGCAATAGATGCTTGCGGAGAAGTTACCCTTATGAATAATATTACCGGAACCAACAATGCAACCGGATCTTATCCTTTGGGTGTAACGACCATTATCTGGACGGCAACCGACGAGTGCGGCAATGTTTCAACGTGCAGCATGACCATTACCATTAATGACAATGAGGATCCCCATATTATTTGTCCGCAACACATCACAATTAATAATGATCCGGGCGTATGTGAAGCATTTGTTAATGTTCCGCAGCCTGTTGTAAGTGACAATTGTGAAATCCGCACCCTTGTTAATACTTATACCCAGACTGATGATGCCTCCGCAGTTTATCCTGTTGGTACAACAGTAGTCTGGTGGACAGTCGTTGATATGTCAGGCAATTCAAGTTCATGCTTCATGAATATCACAGTAGTTGATGCAGAAGCGCCTGTCATTGTTTGTCCTGAGGATATTGCTGTTAGCACTGATCCCGGTGTTTGTGAAGCTTATGTTACTGTTCCTTTGCCTGAAGTTTCCGATAACTGTGGCGTTGAGAATGTTACCAACAGCTTCAACGGCGCTGATGATGCCAGCGGCACCTATCCGGTTGGAACTACCACCATCATCTGGACCGTTACCGATGTAAATGGTCATATCGCTGAATGCTCCATGACGGTTACAGTATCCGATAATGAGCTTCCTGCAATTGATTGTCCTGAAGATATCGCTGTTAGCACTGATCCTGGCGTTTGTGAAGCATACGTTACCGTACCTCAGCCGGTTGTATCTGATAATTGCGGAATTGAATCTGTTGTAAATTCATTCAATGGTACCGGTGATGCAAGTGGCATCTATCCGACGGGCACAACCACCATCAACTGGACAGTTTTTGATATCCATGGCAACCAGTCTGAATGTGTTATGAGTGTCACCGTTACTGACAATGAACTTCCGGTAATTGTATGCCCCGAAGATATCAATGTAAATACCGATCCTGGCGTTTGCGAAGCCAATGTAACCGTTCCCCAGCCTGTTGTATCCGATAACTGCGGAATTGAACTTGTGGTGAACAGCTTCAACGGAACAGATAATGCAAGCGGAATTTATCCGACAGGTACAACCACCGTTGTATGGACAGTTACTGATATTCACGGATTGACCTCAACCTGTGAGATGACGATTACTGTAACTGACAATGAGCTGCCGGTGATCGAATGTCCTGAAGACATCACTGTTGTTGCAGGAGCCGGATGCACTGCACTTGTTGAAATTCCTGAGCCTGTTGTTTCTGACAACTGTGGAATTGAAAGTGTGGTAAGCAGTACGGGCGCTGCCGGCAGTATTGAACTGCCCGCAGGCATCCATGAGGTTTCCTGGATTGCCACCGATATTCATGGAAATCAGGCAAGTTGCAGCATACTGGTAACAGTAATAGCAGGCCCAATAGCCAATGATGACAATGATGTTACGGAAATGAATATTCCGGTATCAGTCCCTGTTCTTGAGAACGATACCGATTGCGATAACAATATCGATCCTTCGACAGTAACCGTGATTACCAATCCTGCAAACGGATTCACCATGGTTGACCCGCAGAACGGAAACATCCTTTATACGCCGAATACCGGCTTCCACGGAACCGATACCTTTATCTACCGGGTATGCGACCTGAGCGGACTCTGCGATGATGCCACTGTAACCATCGTGATAGAAGGAGAAGATCCTCCTGCACCCATCTATCTTATTGCAGTTGCTGACCTTGATACTACCCTGGTAAATACTCCGAGACTGATAACCAATATGTTCAATGATATAGTTCCCGAAGGCATTACCGCAGGCATTGAAATCCTGACCCAGCCTTCAAACGGATATCTTGAACTCCATAGCGATATGACGGTGACTTACACGCCGGCAACTGATTTCACCGGAATGGATGAGTTTACCTATATCCTCTATGATATCAATGGAGTTGCCATCTCCGACACCGCAGTTTCCGTGATCGTAGTGGTTCCGGATCCGGGTCGTGCCGAGATCATCATTTACAATGGCATAACACCGAATGGTGACGGCCGCAATGACAATTGGATTATTGACGGAATTGAAGAGTATGGTGACAATGAAATCCTGCTTTTCAACCGTTGGGGTGACCAGGTGCGGTATTTCGAGAACTACAACAATACCTCGGTAGTGTGGGACGGAACCAATAAGAATGGCAAAATACTGCCTGATGGTACCTACTATTATATCGTCAAACTGAGGTCGGTGAATGAAATCTATACAGGCTGGGTGATTATTCACGGCAGCAAATGATATACCGGAAAAGCGCCGGCCGTCAGCAGGAGGGTTTAAGGGGTTTGAATCCGATGCCGGCCGGTAGCTACCGGTAAATTAAAGGAAAACAAAAAAGGAAACAAGGAACAATTTCATAACAGCCAATAAAATGAAAAAGTCAATACTCATCATCGGACTGTTTCTGGTAACAGTAAGTGCCATGTCGCAAAGAGACGCACTTTACAGCCAGTTTATGTTTAACCGGTTGGTAATCAACCCGGGTTATACAGGAAGCCGTGATATGCTTACCATGACTCTGCTGAACCGTTACCAATGGGTAGGGTTCGGGGATGGTGCACCCAAAACACTAACATTCAGCGCACATTCACCCCTCCGGAATGAAAATATTGCATTGGGTATGTATGTATATGCCGATCAGACCGGCCCTTTTACCGATGTTGGTTTTATGGGCAACTATGCTTATCGTGTACGTCTGTTCAAAGGAATTCTTTCATTGGGTCTTCAGGCAGGTTTCAACCAGGTGAACGTTGACTGGGATGCCCTGAAGCTGCGCGACGGCGATGATGAAGTGATACTCAACAGACCGAAGAACAAATTGCAGCCTGATGCGAATTTCGGCATCTATTATTACACCCGTTCTTACTACCTGGGCGTTTCATCCAAGCAGTTATTCGAAAGCCAGTATGGCAAAGTCGAATTCGAAAACGGACTCACCTCCTATGCCACCCTGGCAAGGCATTTTTACGGAATTGCCGGTCTGGCGTTGCCGCTCTCTGATAATATTGTTTTCCGCCCGGGAATGATGTTCAAATACACCGCCAATGCACCGCTCAATATGGACCTGAATGCCAGCTTTCTCTTCAACGATGTTTTATGGGTCGGAGCATCCTACAGAACCAATAAGAATGCCATTACCAGCAAGAATGCAGTGGTATTCATGGTTGAATTGAACCTGACAGATAACTGGAGACTTGGTTATTCATACGATGCTTATCTTACTGAGATGAAAACCCATTCCCAGGGTTCACACGAGGTAATGATTTCTTATGACATGAACCTGTTTAAACCCCGCCTGCTGACCCCGAGATATTTTTAAACTCGAAACGAAGAAGGTTGTAACAGGAATTTTTAATGGCGTTAAAGTTTTAAACTATGAAAACTAAATATCTGGTTCTGCTGATCTCGGTTGCTGTTTTGATCAACCCTCAGCTTTTTGCACAAAAGTCGAAAGCCGACAGGTTGTTTGACCGCTTTGAATATGCAAAATCAATCCCCTATTACGAGAAACTGGCCGCTAAGCAGAATAAGCACAAGGTTCATGCTATGACCCGTCTGGGTGATAGTTACCGTTTGATCAGCAATTTTGAAGCTTCGGCAAAATGGTATGATAAACTGATTGCTTCAGGTGTAAATGATGCCGGTGTTTATTTTAATTATGGGCAGGTTTTGCGCAGCCTTGGTAAATACGATGAAGCAGTGGTCCAGTTTGAGCGTTATGCAGTTTTGAATCCTGCAGATCCCAGGGGAGCCCTCTTTGCCGGGTACTCCATCGAAGTAAAAAACTGGGTTGAACCTGAGTATGTTTATGAGGTGATCAACGCAGCGACGATAAATTCTGAGTTTTCCGATTTTTCCCCTGTTTATGTTAAAGATGGGATGGTTTTTACAACCGACCGTATGGCGAAATCAGGTGAGAAAAGATATGGCTGGACGGGAGCCTATTACCTTGATCTGTTCTTTGCCCAATTAAAAAAGGATGATGATCTGGATATTATGAAGCCCGGCAGCCCGTCGGTATATTCCAGCCGCATTAATCAGGCTTACCACGATGGTCCGGCAACTTTTTCGCAGGATTTCAATACGATCTATTTTACAAGGGTTATCCGTAAAGCCGGAGAACTGGACTCAACAAGGTATTATACCAATCGCCTGAAGCTATATTCCAGCACCATGGAAGATGGGAAGTGGAGCGAACCCAAACCGTTTTTCCTGAACAGTGATGCATATTCAGTTGGTCATCCTTCATTATCGGCTGATGGACAGACAATGTATTTTGCTTCTGATATGCCCGGCGGTTTTGGTGGTACAGACCTGTATCGCGTTAAACGAACGGGAGATGGATGGGGCCCCGCGGAGAACCTTGGTGCTGTCGTGAACACCTTCGGAAATGAAATGTTCCCCTACCTGCATCAGGATAGCGTGTTGTATTTTTCTTCTGATGGCCATGCAGGGCTCGGCAGTCTTGATATCTTCAAATCGATTAAAAACGGAGACGCGTGGAGCAAACCCGGGAATCTGAAAGCCCCGGTTAATTCTCCGGCGGATGATTTCGGAATTGTAATCAGCAGCAACGGCAGAGAGGGTATGATCAGTTCAAACAGGCCGGGAGGTAAAGGCGAAGATGATATTTATCTGCTGACAATAAGCGAACGTCTTCCTGATTCTGTAATGATTACCGGCCTGGTAAAAGATAAGGAAACCCTTGAAACCATGAAGAACGCTACGGTATTTGTACTGAATACCCTTAATAATGAGGTTATGGTTTTAAAAACTGATGAAAATGGCCGTTACACAGCAAAGGTAAAAAGAGGTTCTTCGCTGGTAATCAAAGGCATCAGGAATGGCTTTTATCCCGATTGCCTGAGCCTTGCAATGGATAATAAGTCAAAGGCTGCTGAAATTGAAAACCGAAACCTGCTTCTTGCCAAATACAAAGTAGATCAGATTTTCAGGCTTGAGAATATTTATTATGATTTCGACAAATGGAACATCAGACCGGATGCCGCCACCGAGCTCGATAAGGTTGTTATTTTCCTGAAGGAAAATCCTGGTATCACCGTTGAATTAGGTTCTCACACCGACTCAAGGGGTAGTTTTAAATATAATGAACGGCTGTCAGACCGCAGGGCAAAATCTGCCGTTGATTACATCATATCCCGCGGGATTGACAAGGGGCGCATCACCGCCAATGGTTACGGAGAGTACAAACTGGTTAACAGATGTGCTGACGGGGTGAGCTGCAGCGAGGAAGAGCATCAGGAAAACAGACGTACCGAGATTAAAATTTCAGGCGCTGCTGCTATGAAGGATTCAAATGAAGGTGAGCCGCTCGATAATTATAAATCCGGTCAGATCCTTCGGCAAAATGACTTTAATGAAGATTTTTTCAACAACTGCAATGATTCGGAATCAAGGAACATTCTTCCTATCTATTCTGTTCCGCAGCGTTGATAATAACCCTGAGCAGTTCCGGTTTTTCCGGGATGTTCAGGTTTCGCTTGCCCCCTAAGTTTCCTTTATATTTGTTTTCCCGCAGAAGGGCCTGTTTCCGGGCCCTTCTGCATTTTCAGTGCTTTGGGTTATCCGGCCGGATAAACAAGGGATTCAGACAACCATCCTGATGCGTGGATGATCCTGCACATCGCTTTGCCGGATTCTTCAACGCCCATGCATATCTGATTGGCTGGTATCGGAGTACATTTACATGGTTAGCTGTAAATGCGTTTTTGTTCGTGGCCGAAAGGTCTCAGGAAACGGGGAGCCTTAGTTTACAGAAACATGCCGGAACATTTGTCAATATTTTTCTCAGATGATGCTATTGTTCTCAAAACCGTGCTTTAGGACAATATCACCTTTGGAAATGTCAGCCCTTCTTTAATAAAACAGGTTAAGGATTGAATTAAAACTGCTTCAGGCCATCGCTGTTTACCCGTTATTCCGGTAAGCCTGAGCACTTATGGCTTCATTTTCATGAGCGGGATAATTACCTGATTTCCGGCATGCCAGTTTAAAGGGACAGGAGCGGGTTGAATAACAAAAAAGCCTGTAACAACAGGGTCACAGGCTTTACAAAGATTTCGGAATATTTTATCCGGCAAGTGTAAACTTGATGGGCATATTGAACTGCACACGAACAGGTTTTCCACGCTGTTTACCGGGGTTCCACTTGGGCATGGCCTTGATCACGCGGATGGCTTCTTCGTCGCAACCGCCGCCTATACCGCGGAGTACCCTGACATCGGTAACCGAGCCGTCGCGTTCAACAACGAAGGTAACGTAAACGGTTCCCTGAATACTGCTTTCACGTGCCATCTGAGGGTATTTGATATTCTGCTGCAGGAAGCGGATCCTGGCTTCATCGCCCCCCGGGAAACTTGGTGCATCTTCCACAACCATGAAGATTTCAGCCTCAGCAACCTCTTCTTCCTCAGTCACTGCGGGAGGAACATAAGCAGGAATTTCTGTCAGCTGTGAAGCTTCTGCATCGATGGTAATATCATCTTCTACCTCAACGTCATCCTGTACAATATTGATCAGGGTGGTTGTTGGAGGCGGTGCAGGGGGTGGGGGAGGTTTGTTCTGCTGAGTGATCTCGATCATCTCATCCTCAATATTTTCGACCTGACGTGCACCAAGATCAAGCTGTTGCTTGTCGTAGGTTTTCCATTCGAAAGCTACGAGAACGGCTGCGAGCGCGACAATCAGTCCGATCTGGACAAAGAACGTGCGTTTGCGTTCCAGGTCAGCTTTCGGGGTCTTTTTTGCTTCCATATATTTAACTGATAAGTAGTTACACTTAACCTTACTGCCTGCAAAAGGCAGTGTGCTAAATTAGTTAATTTTTCAGTTGACCGGTAATTTTTTTTGCTTTTTCTTAAGGTATTGAAAAAAAATCAGCCAACCCAGTATGATACCTGCGAAATCAGCAATGATATCGTAAATATTCCCGCTTCTTCCCAAAGGTAGCAATGCCTGAAGCAATTCGGATATTATTGCCAGTATAATACTGAATGCAAGCACCTTTACAGTAATATAACGTTTACCCCGGCCCGGATATTGTTTGTAAAATCCGCTGAATAGCAGCACAACAAGTACAGAAAACAGAAAGATATGTATCAGCTTGTCGGGTGAAAACAAATTCCAGAAACTGCCAACCCTGGGGATATAATTACCCGGCAACAGGGTCAGCACTAAAATAACAACCGTCCATAAAATGGACGGCATGAGATTTTTGGCTTTCGCAGGCATACCCGGAGAGCAGTCAGGAGAATTGGAATCAGGCACCGATCAGATTGCCGTAAGCAACTGCATCGAGCAGCCCGTCAGCTTCCGACGGATTGGTCATTTTAAGTTTGATGATCCAGCCTTCGCCGTAAGGATCCTTATTGATCATCTCAGGTGTGCTGTTTAATGCATCGTTGAATTCAAGGATTTCTCCCGAAACAGGGAGGAACAAATCACTGACAGTCTTTACTGCTTCGATGGTACCAAAGGTTTCGTGCTGGTCAAGCGTTTCCCCAACAGTCTCAACCTCGATGAAAACAATATCCCCGAGTTCACCCTGGGCATATTCCGTTACCCCGACAAGCGCGGTATCGCCTTCAATTTTAATCCATTCGTGATCCTTTGTGTACTTCAGATTGCTTGGAATGTTCATGACTTTTATGTTTTTTAATTGATGCCTTATCGGTGTCAAAATTACTAAAACACTTTTGAATTCAAATCAAATTCCGATTTATTATCTTATGCCCTCTAACTGTTCTTTATTGAAATGAAAGTGAAAGGTAATCAGCAACATAAGCACATCATCCTCCGCTGGCATTGTAAACTGTACCGCGGGTGTTCCGGAAACAGTCAGCATGAAAACCTTTGATACAGCCACTCCGAAAATGAGAAAAGGCTGCAACAAGGCAGCCTTTAAGCGTGAAGTGGTATTAACTTACTGTGCCAGGGTGAACCTCAGGCTTACACCGGCATTGGTTGTTGAGTTGGGAAACTGTGAAGAAACAAACGGGTTGGTAATCGTTTTATCAAAGAACAGACGCACGTTAAACCGCTGGTTGATTACATAATCAGCGGAGGAGTTTATAGAAACCATTCTGTTTCCTGTTGAAATCTGATTGATCTCTTCGTCAAGCCTGCGCAATACTGTTTTGTTGTCTCTGACCGAAAGGTCAAGTTTAACATTGAGGTCGCTCTTTAATTGCTGCCGTCTGCCTCCGCTTGAGAGGTTCAGTTTCACATCCTTGAAGCGGTATCCCACCCCGATAATCAGCTCGTTGCTCCGCACTTCGGTAACCTGGTTGTTGACAAAGCTCAGCTGCAGCGAACGGGTTTTCTTGATTTCGAACCTTGAGAGCAGACTGTTGTTCCAGGTCATGTCGAAATTGATCAGCGGGCTGAATTGTTCGGTGATGGCGATGGCATCGATCTGGTTTTTCGGGATGAAATTCTGATTGAAGTCCAAAGCTGACTGGAAACCGAGATTCTCAAGATAATCCACATTCGATACGTAGTTGCCTATGGAATATGTGGACAGATAAGCATGGGAAATCGTAAGATTTTTCAGGTACTTTTTGAAATAGGGTATTTTGCTGAGTCCTGTGTATGAAAATCTCCAGTTAGGGATAGGGATTTTCGGAAATGGAGAAAGGGAAACCTTCATCGGGTCGCGACCTGTGTAAGCAGCTATGAAGGCCGGTATCATTACATCCTGCGACCCGCTGCCATAGCCGGAGGGGAATGAGTCGGTAAGCATGGAATTCGGGTTCTGTTCACTCAGTCTTTTTGCGATGATGATGCGATAATCCTTGAAGTTCTCAAAGACTTCATTGATATTTTCATTCCCGTCTTTTTTGAAAGCGGTTTTCAAGGTGTAGAACGATATGCTGAATGAGCCCCTGTCCTGCGGGGAGGTTGAAGTGAATTCCCCGTTTGCGTTGGCCTTGAAGTATTCCTGGTAAGCGAATGATTGCTTCTTTTCAGCGGTAAATTCCACCCTGAATTCAGGGAACGGTTCATAGGTAACCCTGGCGTTCAGGTTTTTTGTAGCCCGGGTGATGTATGCGCTGTTAAGCAGAGTGTCTGTTGTCAGCCACTGATTACGGACTGCCCTTGACCGGATGTCTTCCTGGCTGCCGAAAGCGAAGCCGAAGCCCGGGGCCATGTCGGTAAGCCTGTTGCCAAGGATGTCGGGCTGAGGGGTAAATCCGGGTAAAAGGGTACCCTGCGATTCAGCGTAGGTGAATTGAACATCCTTGATACCGATAATCAGTTTAACGATGCCGATACCAAGCGCTTTGGCGATCTGCGGGGATTTTTTTGCTGTGGAGTCTGCATTGGCCGCGGGCTGCTGTTGGTCGGGTTCTTTCGGGGCCTGACGTGCGGTCTGACCCGGACGCTGCGGGGCCTGACCTCTTTTTGGCTGACCTATCTTGCGCAGAAAAGCCGATTTGTTGTAAAGATTGGTCATCCTGGCGCTACCATTGATGTTGATGGTGTTCGAGTTTTCAATGGTATTGCCCATAATTGACTGAATGGACCTTGGCGATGCTTCCCAGCGGAAAGTGCTGGCATACCTGGCGTTCAGCGAAACCCAGTTCAGCAGCGGAATTTTGTTGATGGGTACGATGTAATTCAGGTTCATGTTCTGCGTGAAGCGGTTCATGCTTCCGAAGTTCATGATTTCGTCCCAGATGGAATCGCGCTTGGCCTGCCAGTCGTCCGCAGTCCGGTTGATCTGCCCGGGAGGTTCGCTGATGTATGCATTGGCATTGGCCTGGTACTCCAGTTTCAGCGATTGCGCGAGGTCGAACTTAAGGTCATACAGCCTGTTCCAGTCCCATGTTTTGGTAAAAGTGGGCTCCAGAATAATCAGTGCATCACTCTTGTTTCGCAGCAGGCGTTCATTGTATTGCCGGTTCATATCCGTTCTGAATCCGAACATTTTGGGCATATAAAAGAAGTTGAAATCCTTGATGATAGCCAGTGACTTCTTCTGCAGGAATTTTACATTCTGCAATGGCTTAACCGGTTTGGGATTGTACAGGAAGTTATAGCCTATCCCGCCCCTGAACTGCTTGCGGCTGTCGTATTCAATGTCAATATTTCTGTGGAATATTTCAGAATAGGCATAGGTAAAGTCAAAATTTTCAATGTCGTAAATGCGTGGCTTTCCCCGGGCACCTACTTTCTCCTTGCGCATATTCACAAAGTTGATGTTGGTCCTGCGCGTGATATCCTGCACTTTATTTCTGACTGAATCCCTTTCACTTTTTTCAAGGTCATGCATTACTTCACTCATAAGAATATCAGGATCAAGCGGGTCGTATTTCGGGGTCATCCGCATCTCAGAATAGTCGATGTGCATCGGGATTTTGATTCCCGCTTTTTCCGGAAAGAATTTCCCGAGCTGAATATTGGTGGCTACATCAAACTGCCCGATGGCTTCCTGCTGTCTTTCATTTACCTTTTTCTCCAGGCTTCCAAAACCGGCGGTAGAGTAACTCCCTGAAAGCACCACATTGCCAAGGTCGGCCAGATTGGCGGCTATCCTGGCCGTGGCGGCAAAACCGCTTTTCTCATCAAAATCGGTAAGCCGCAGCTCATTCACCCATACCTCCACGCATTTTGATTCTCCGTCATCCTTGTCTGTGATAAACTGCTTCTTCGGATTTCTCACCCCGATCATAAACGCTTTAACATCGCTCATACTGGGCATACCAACTACGGTAATGCGGTTTTCGCCGTCAAATACCTCGTAAGGGGTCATCACCGTGACCATCGATCCGGGGCGGCCCATGGCATCGTTGCGTTGCTGTTTGGCTTTAACCAGCTTGTCCAGTTCAATATCCATCCTGTTGGCATCGGGCCAGATCAGCCTGGGGTTGGCAGCGGTTGTGTACCAGGGGGTAAACTCTACAGGCACTTCATACTCATAATAGTTTTCTGTGAAGTCGGACCCCATCCTGATAAATACTGTTACATCGCCTTTTGCCAGTTCCTGGTTTTCTATGGCTTTTTCGGCATGGATGTACATCTTGAGTTTTTTGTACTGCCTGAAGTCAAAGTCAGTTGTTTTATAGGTGCCCCTTGCATCGCCGTCAAGGAGATTACAAACCTTCAGTACCATGGCCTGCTCATTCAGGCGCTGATAATTGGTGGTACCCACGTTGATCTCGCGTTCGATGTCAGGCGGCAGCACATAGGGAACGGGAGAACGGCTGCCGTTCTCTTCAATACTTACGGTGGAAATATCAAATGAAGTTTCGCTCTGGTTGGGGTTGGGGATATATTCGCCCGGAGCCAGCAGGTTGCTGTAATATTTCCTCCACTCGCCCCGCACCAGTTCAAGGGTGGCAAACCTGAGTACAACAGGCTGTTCAAAATTCCGGAGGAACATACGCATAAAACGTATGCTCTTGAAATCCTGAATATTGCCTATTACTTCGTCAGGGCTTTGTACGGGAATTTTAAACTGGTACCATTTCACATTGCCGCGCTTGCCGTTTTCGAGGGGGATATCCCCGGCCCTGAATATATCGGTGATATAGTTTTCGCCGATATTCATACGGTCGGGCGTCAGCCTGATTTTGTACTGGAAGTATCGTTCCTGCTCGTTCAGGGTATTGTCGCGGTTAATATCTTCCACATTGGGCAGGGTGGTGGCCTGTGTCTGAAACTGCTCGTTCGATTGTTCCGTTGCCGGTGAGTTGCCTTCCACCCCGTTATACATTTTATACCGTTCAATTACGCTGCCGTACTTTGGATCATTGTCGTAATCCGACCCCCTGAAGAAGTGATAATTGTCGCCCGATGGGTCTTCGAAGGCTTTCTGGTAAGCTTCAGAGGAAGTTCCATACTGGTTGGCGATTACCTGCAGGTAATTGTCATTAAAGAAGCTCCGTTCGTCCGCATCGGACAGCCCGTCGTATCCAACGTCCTGGAAGGGGCGGGCGGCAATGTCGTTGTCAAATGCATTTACAAGCGCCTGAAGTGTCGGCACTCGTCCCCAGATGGTGGTATCCACATTCTTAACCTCGGCGGAAACAGGAAGTCCGTTCTCATAACTCTTTCTCCCGTCGCGCAGAATATCTTCAGAAACGTCTCCAAGGTTGAAATAGAGGTCTCCGCCGTTATGGAGGGTGTCTTCCGAGAAGGGATCCATCAGCCAGAACTCAATATACTCCACGTTGGCGGCTTCGAAGTCGGTGGATTCGATTTTGCGCATAATCCCGCCCCAGCGTGACCTGGGGAACAGCAGCGTTCCGTCTTCAGCAAGCCCGCGCGATACCCCGCCGGGCATTACATCATAATTATAAGGCCCCCGCTCTTCGGGGAAGAAGGCAAGATTCAGGACCGGCAGGTTCATGGGTTGACCGTTGGGCGGATCGGCATTGGGGAAGACCTCGCTTTCGCGCACCAGCCTTACAGAATTGCGCGATAATTCATCCTTTGATACATTCTTTGGCCTGAGGTTGCTGTTGCGGTCGTAGAACAAGGGATCGATGGTGTACCAGGCAAGTTTGGCGCGGTTGAAACCATAGGCAAGTCCCGTGCCCTGGGCGGCTTCGGGGAACATATCGCGGCTGGTCTGCCCCTGGGGGGTGCTTGCCAGAAACCATGTACCTACGTTTTTAAGGTCAATGGTCGATTTGGCCCCTTCAAAATCATCGATATATGAGGTTCCTGTTTTTCCAACGGCACGGGAATGCCCCGGGATAAAGTGGGCAAATTCACCGTTGAACTGAATCCTTGAGATGGTTTTGGTGCTGTAAAAAGGCAGCTTGTCGATCAGTCTGGTGAGGGCCATCGACTCCGTCTGGTAATTGAAATCAAGCCCCCACATGGTGTTGGAAATCGGTTCCTGCCCGAAGTTCGTTTTCTGGGTCAGCGGGCGCTCATGCAGATTGAGCAGGGTTGCCCCGATAATGAAGTCTTTGTTGACCTTATAGTCAACATGCATTCCCATCATAGTCTGGGTTTGCAGGTTGAAAGAAGCATTGTTTTCAAGCGAAATGCTTACCGGAGTCCCTGAGTTGAGGATTCCCTCGTTGATAATCTTCACACGACCCAGGGTGTAATCCACAGTATAGTCAACATTCTCGGTAAGGGGAATCCCGCCAGCGGTCACGCGTACGGATCCCTGAGGCACATTCAGCGCATTGAGCGAAATCTCGGATCCCGAGGATGATTTATACTGTCCTTCAAGGATATATCTGTTTTTATCCGGATATTGCTGTGCGCCGCTTTTGGTAAGGGTGTACAGCGAGTCGTAGCAGTATTTATTTGCAAGCTGCTGATTGTCAAGTTTTTTTCTCAGGTAACTCCCAAAAGGTTCACGTACGGTAAAGAAGACCCTTCCGTTCGAAGCCTGAATGGTTCCTCCCTGGCGCGCGGCATTGTCAATAAAGTCAAAAATACCATCGTGGGGAGGATTCTGCTGGGGATCAAGATTATCGAAATTAAAAATCCTTAGCAGCGGAACCCCTTTGACGCCTTCAGGGCCTTCGGTAAAATAGCCGGTAGGAACGGTGTTCTCATTGCCCGAATAGAGGATATTCAGGATAAAATCTTCGCGGTTGAGCTGGAATGCCCCGATGTTGTAAACATTCTTCATCATCAGGTTCCACATCGGTATTTTGGTATTGAGGGCAGTGCTCTTCAATAGCTTTACCATAAGGGTTTTGGGAGAGGCGATGCCCTGATCGGAAAATTCACCGACCTGGAAAATGCTGTCCTGCCCGATAACGGTATATTGGTAGGCAACCGCAAGCACCTGATCCGGATTCAGGGTGCTGTTGAGCGAGATGAATCCCAGTTTTGAGTTGAAAGAATACTCGCTGGGGTTCAGTTTACGCGCGTTTTCAACCTTTTCGAAATCCAGTCCCGAAACATAGCCAAAGGGAGATCCTGTGAGGTATTGCGTCACCCTGTTGATGTTGCGGATATTGGTGGTGTCGAAGCGGCTGAGCAGTTCGTTTGACTTATTGTCAGGGTATGCGGCGCCGGGGCGGGGAGCAATGGTCTGGTTGTAGGGCACCTTTTCTCCGAGGTCCATCAGGGCGACAAGGTTACGGTTATCGGTCACCGCCGGGCCGATGTTGGTAATCCAGACTTCAATTTTGGTAATGTTGATATTGGAATTGACGATGGGGAGTTTGCTCAGCGCATTGTCATAATTATCGGCAAAGTACTGGGCCAGGAAAAAGTGTTTGTTTTCTTCGTAGTCGAGGGCCCTGACACTGAACTTGCTGGTTTGCGCGCCACCCTGCACGGTGATGGTTGAGGTTTCGCTTTTTTGTTGCGAGAAGACCCCGGTTACCGTGGCACGGCCGAACTGCATCTGGGTTTTCAGCCCGAAGAGGCTCTGGCTGCCGGTGATCAGGGTGCTGTTGAGCGGGAAGGTAACATCACCGGCTTCAATCAGTTTAATAATCTCGTCTTCTTTGCCTTCGTATTTGAGCTTCAGTTTGTTTTCAAAGTCGAAGGTGGCTTCTGTATTGTAGTTGGTGTTGAATTCAATTTTATCGCCGATTTTGGCCATCACGCTCATCTGTATGCGCTGCTGAAAGTCGAAGTTGGTGGTGCGGCGCTGGCGGATGTCGAGCGCGGGGTCGTCGCGGCGGTTTGAGAGTACGCCAAAAGTAACCTCTGCACTACCCTGCGGACGGATGTCAATGGTATTCCCTCCGAAAATCCTGTCGAAAACCTGGCCACCGATGTGTATCTGGGGGATAATCCCTGTACGTGAGACGCCCCCGGAAGCGACGGATTTTTCGCGCCAGTAGCTTTTGAGGGAGCGGTCGAGGTCCAGTTCCCTGAATTCATCAAAAGTAAGCGTAGTCGGGGGTGAAAGCGGCACAGTCCCTGCTTTCCGGATGATGCTGTAAGTGTTGGTGACCGGGTCGTAAATAATTTCTTCCGTGAAGTTGGAAGTATTGCCGAGAAAGAGTTTATTCTTATCCGCAGGTTCCGGAAAGGCGCCGGGTTCGGTAGCCGGAATCGGATAAAGCAGGGTTCCACCGGGTTTCGTGGTATCAGGCGGGGATGCAGGGGGTGTTTCCGGCCCGGTTATTCCTGAAAAATCATAAGGAACCGGTATTCCCCAGGCAATGGAAACAACAAAAAACAGTGCAAAAAGTCGGATAAGGTATTTTATTGTGCGCTCCAAGTAATTCAGTGTTTTGTATGTGTGTGATTACTGCCTGAATCGTCGGGATAACCTGCCTCTATGTGCTTCCGGAAGAGATCCGGTTATTTCAACGGTTTACCAGGGTGTTGCGTGTATTTATAATATTCTGAGGGCATGCTTGATGAGTTGTTCCACAGTCAGCGAGGTGCCTTCTTCTTTTAAAATCCGGTCAATGGTCTTCTCTGCCAGCGCTTTATTGAAGCCAAGCATCGACAAAGCAGATAACGCCTCTTCCTTCTTTGTATTGTGTGTGCTTCCCAAAATTTCTCTGAAGCCCTGACCCTTTCCGAGTTTATCTTTCAGGTCGATGATGATGCGCTGGGCCGTTTTCCCGCCAATGCCTTTAACCCGCTGCAATACAGGTACATTGCCAAGAATAATGGCTTCGGTTACTTCTTCGGGGGTAAGTGAGGAGAGGATAAGCCGCGCAGTTCCCGCCCCAACCCCTGAAACTGAAATCAGTTGCCGGAAAAGCTGGCGTTCCTCTTCGCTGGCAAAACCGTAAAGCACCATCGCGTCCTCCTTCACGGCAAGGTGCGTGAGCAGGCGGCAGGTTTCAAGATCCTTTATCCGGGAATAAGTGTTTACCGAAATGGAAATATCATAGCCAACGCCATGGCAATCAATCACCACTTCCGCCGGATTGATGCCGGCTATTTTTCCTTCGATAAATGCGTACATAAACAGGGCGCTTATCTGTTAACCGACAAAAATAGAGATATTTGTTGAATTGGTAATTATTTTCCTCCTTTCACATTGAATGGTTTATTTATCCGAAAAGTAATTTGATTTCCGGATGCAGTTTTATACATTTGTTTTATTGTTTATGCATCATCCTCCAACATCGTTAATCCCTGACCTATGAAGACCCCCTTGAGTAAAAAGAACGCTTTGGCCTATCATGCCGAAGGCAGACCCGGCAAAATAGAAGTCATTCCTACCAAACCCCACCACTCGCAGTATGATCTTACCCTGGCTTACAGTCCCGGTGTGGCGGAACCCTGTCTTGAGATCAAAGCCAATCCTGAGGATGTCTATAAATATACGGCAAAAGGCAATCTGGTGGCCGTTATCTCCAACGGCACCGCCGTGCTGGGACTCGGAGATATCGGTCCGGAGGCCGGCAAACCTGTGATGGAAGGTAAAGGCCTGCTGTTTAAAATATTTGCGGATATTGATGTATTTGATATTGAGCTCAGCGACAAATCCATCGAAGGGATGGTCAATACCATTAAGTCAATTGCCCCGACTTTTGGCGGAATCAACCTTGAGGACATCAAGGCACCGGAGTGTTTTGAGGTGGAAGACCGCCTGAAAGAATTGCTGGATATCCCGCTGATGCATGATGATCAGCATGGCACAGCGATTATTACCTCTGCCGGGTTGCTGAATGCGCTAGAAATCAGCGGAAAGAAAATTGAAGAGATCAGGGTGGTGGTGAATGGCGCGGGGGCATCCGCCATCTCATGTTCCAAATTGTATCTTTCCCTCGGGGTGAAACCGGAAAACCTGGTGATGGTTGACTCAAAGGGGGTCCTTAACAAGAAGCGCACGGATCTGAACCCCTGGAAGCAGAAGTTTGTCACCTCACGCGATATCAATACCCTGGCGGAAGCCATGAAGGATGCTGATATGTTCCTGGGACTTTCGGTTGCCGGGGTCGTTACTCCTGAAATGTTGCTCAGTATGGCTGACCATCCCATCGTTTTCGCGCTGGCCAATCCGACGCCTGAAATATCATACGAACTTGCAACGGCTACCAGGAGCGACCTGATCATGGGAACAGGACGTTCTGATTTCCCCAACCAGGTAAACAATGTACTTGGCTTTCCATATATTTTCAGGGGCGCGATGGATGTAAGGGCCACCGCCATCAACGAGGAGATGAAACTGGCCGCGGCACATGCCCTGGCTGATCTGGCCAAGCAGCCGGTGCCTGAGGAGGTGAACATCGCTTACCAGGTAACCAATCTGAAATTCGGAAAAGATTATATAATTCCAAAACCCAGTGATCCCAGGCTGATCACCCATGTTGCTCCTGCCGTTGCCAAAGCGGCTATGGATACCGGCGTGGCGCGTAAACCCGTCACCGACTGGGATGCTTACCGCGATGAACTGGGTAAACGGTTGGGACTGAGCAATCCGCTTATCCGGCAGATCAAAGCGAGGGCTAAAAAGAACCCCAGGCGGGTGGTATTTGCCGAAGCCGAAAATTACAAGATCCTCAAGGCTGCTGAAATCGTTGTGGAAGAAGGTATTGCTATTCCGATCCTGCTGGGTAGCCGCGAAGTCATTATGAGGCTTATCAATGAACACGACCTTGAATTACATGATATTGAAATCATTGATCCTCGGTCGCCTGAGGAAAATGAAAGACGCGAATCCTTTGCCGCACAGTTTTTTGAAAAACGCAAACGCAGGGGCGTCACCATGAATGCGGCGCGCGATATGATGACGCACCGCAACTACTTCGGCCCCAGCCTTGTTGAAAACGGTTTTGCCGATGCCATGATCTCCGGCCTCACCAGCAGCTATCCTGCTACCATACGCCCGGCATTGCGTATTATCGGCAAAAAGAGGGGGGCTTCCATCGTGTCAGGGATGTATATCATGCTTACCAAAAAAGGCCCCATTTTCTTTGCCGATACTACGGTGAATATGAATCCCGATGCCGATAAACTGGTCGAAATCACCAAACAGGCCGCCGCTACCGTAAGGCAGTTTAACATAGAGCCCAGAATCGCCATGCTTTCTTATTCAAACTTTGGTTCTGTGGAAGGGAATATTCCCATCATGGTAAGGACTGCGGTGGAAAAACTGCACAAAGAATGTCCCGATCTGATTGTGGATGGCGATATGCAGGCCAATTTTGCCATCAACAACGATCTGCTGCGCGAAAACTTCCCCTTTTCCAAGCTGGCTGACGGACCGGCAAATACACTGATTTTCCCCTATCTGACGGCCGGTAATATTGCTTACAAGCTGATTCAGGAGTTGGGAGGCGCCGAAGCCATCGGGCCTATACTCATGGGGCTGAGCAAATCGGTCCATGTTTTACAGATGGGTTCAAGTGTTTCCGAGATTGTGAATATGGTAACCATTGCCGTGATTGATGCCCAGCGGAATGAATCAACCTGAGGTACATGGGATGTTCGTTAAATGACATGTTCTTTTATTTTTGCCACGTAAGCTCCCAGACTCTAAAAAGAACACCACATTATTACAGTAATAAGTTGTCTCGGAGGTTTACAACAGGTTTGTTGAATAACCTGGGTATGATTGTGCGAAAATTCTCAACTCAAAAGCGGATATCAATTTAGTCATTACTATGCCTGACCTTCGTTTTATTTTAACGTAGTGCAGCATCTGCAATCAGCTGTTCAGTTTTTCATTTTTTTCACCATTGTCCGGATAAAATGAAGAAAGAATTTGCCACAAAGACACAAAGACTCTAAGTGTCACTAAATGAGACAAATAAATATGTGCGACTTGGCGCCTTTGTGCCTTAGTGGCTTCTTTGAAAACCAAAGTCACAATATCGTATCGGGCACATCAAATAAGGATTTACCCCTTTGCGCAATTAATTAACGGTTTCTTTTTCATGCTAATATCTAAATTATTATTTTTGTTCGGCTATTCCGGATAACAGGGTCTGGTATCTGAAAAGCCGGGAAAATTTTAAAATTCAATAATATGAAAAAGATCACTGTAATCGGTGCCGGTAACGTCGGCGCAACCTGTGCAAATGTTATTGCACATAAAGACCTTACCCGTGAAGTTGTATTGGTGGATATCAAAGAGGGCGTCGCCGAAGGGAAGGCCCTGGATATCTGGCAGACCTCTTCCATCAATAATTTCAATACGCGTGTAGTCGGGGTTACCAACGATTATCTCAAAACCAAGGGTTCCTCAATCGTGGTAATCACTTCCGGGCTGCCCCGAAAACCGGGCATGAGCCGCGACGACCTTATCAAGACCAACGCCGCCATTGTGAAAGACGTTACCGAGAAGGTGGTAAAATACTCGCCGGAAGCGATCATCATCGTGGTTTCAAACCCGCTTGATGTGATGACTTATGCCGCTTACAAAGCCGCCCGCAAGCATTCGAGCCGCGTTTTCGGGATGGCTGGCATCCTCGATACCGGGCGTTACAAGGCATTTCTGGCCGAAGCGCTTGATGTTTCGCCCAAGGACATTCATTCCCTGCTGCTTGGCGGGCACGGCGATACCATGGTTCCCCTGCCCAGGTTTACCTCTATTGCCGGCATCCCGGTAACGGACCTGCTGAATAAAGAGGAAATCGACAAGATTGTGGAAAGGACCAAAAAAGGCGGTGGCGAGCTGGTGAACCTGATGGGGACTTCGGCCTGGTATGCGCCGGGTGCCGCAGCCGCCCAGATGGTGGAAGCCATTGTGGATGATCAGAAGCGGATCTTCCCGGTATGTGCAATGTTAGACGGAGAATACGGTCTTCATGATGTCTATATGGGCGTTCCGGTAAAACTGGGATCCAGGGGTATAGAAGAGATAATTGAACTGAACCTGAACAAGGAAGAGAAGAAAATGCTGGAAGAATCTGCCAATTCGGTGAAAGGCGTTATGAAGGTGCTTGATGATATGAACCTTTTTGAAGATTGATTCCCATTGATAACCTGAATTTATTTATATAGAGTCTATTATTTATT
>DJGZ01000001.1:228-34543 GCA_002433025.1 Bacteroidales bacterium UBA5833 | reverse complement strand
CTTATTTAAGGAGCGACTATTTAAAGTTTGCACAGTCCGGTTGAAAAAATTACCAAACAATTATAAATTTGCCTGAAACTTAAGCCATGAAAAACTTCCCCCTTGCCGACCTCCTTGTTATTGTACTGTTTACCGCTGTGTTTCTGCTGTTAAATTATTTTGGTTTTAAAGAAATCCTGTCGGATTACATCCTGATTGTTGCACTGATAGCTTACTTCACCGGCAAGTTTGTGATGAAAATGCAGACCCGGAAAAATTCACATAATTAACAGATAAAATCGGGTTACGTGCAGGCCGGCAAATGTCGGGCATGTTGAGCAGATTGGTAATTTTGCCGGGCATTCAGCTTTTTGTTATCTATGTTCCGTACCCTTTTCGTTCTGCTTATGCTGTTGATGCAGGCTCCATTGCTTTTCGGGCAGACCATTTACACAGCCGGAAGGGAAGGCGCCTGGCAGTTCGGTTTTTCTGCCACAGGGAATGCAAACCGTTACAACAATCAGATCATCAACCAACTGGCACTTGCCCACCGGAAAATTCCTGAAAAAACAACCTTTACATTTTTTTACCGCGCTGACATTGAGGTGCGCTACGGTCAGGGAAATATGCTTGATGTAGTGCTGACATTCCATCCTTCCGTATGCAGCGGCGATGTGCAGATGCGCGGGTTTGACCTGTCGCCTGTGCTTATACCGGCACAAATGAAGTGCAGGATTGTACTTGAGCATCCGGTAAACGGGGTTATTCATCAATCTGATGAAATGCTGCTGCGCACCGACTCCCTGCGTTTGCCGCGGGAGTTTGTTTCCATCCCCGACAGCCTCTGGCGTGAAGGATGCCTGGTGAAAGCAGAACTCATGCATTTCGGGTTTGATGCGGAAAGCTATGCCCGGGCTGAAAAGGAGTTGTTTTATATACGCGACTACGAAGCTGCTTCGGCCATGGCTGATACGCTCGATAAAAGGATACGGGCGGCAAGGGTTACCAGGCACACGGTCGCCGGAGCATTTGCCATTTCCGTGTATGCCGGTAAAACCGTCAGGCTGTTGCGCGAGGCCTCAGCTGTTCATTCGCTGATCCTGCCGGGAAAGGATCCCATGGGCCTGGCGGAAAAACAGCGGATTGCAGCTTACAAGGCCGGAGAACTGAATGCTTATCTGCTGCAACAAGGGGCGAAGGGTCCCGGTACGGGCAATGTATACCAGAATCTGGGAAGTGGTTATGCGCGCCAGCTTGAAGATGCTTTGCGGCTTTCGCAAAAGGTGGATTATTACAGCTCGCCGTTTTTCTACCGGCTTTTTGCCAACGGGATCAGCGCTTCGCAGCTTGTCCGTTTAAAGGAACTGGCCGAAGTCTATACCGGTTCACGCAACTTGCCTGATCCCGATTGGGGTCGCCTTTCGCGCGAGATGATTTCCGCTTATCTGCTGAAATCAAATGAACTGATTGCCGGTGACCGGTTTGCCGAGGCGGTGGACCTGCTTTCGGCCGGCGTGAAATTCTGTTCGGTAAATCCGGCAGCCGGATTGCCTGATACCCTGGCCCGCAGGCTGAAAGAAGCCAGAAGCGGGCTGACCGCGGCTTATACCCGTGTGGTGAAAAAAGCCCTGAAAAGCAATCTACCTGTGATAGCCGAAAAGTACCTGGCCGAAGCGGAACAATATGTACTCAAATACAGCCTTGACGACGGGGATGCTACCGGATTAACTTCCCTGTATCAGCAGATGGCAGATATGTACATTGCTAATGCCGGTGGTTTACTGCAAAAGGGACATTACGGTGGTGCCCTGTCGGAACTCGGCAAGGCCCGTCAGCTATTCACGCAAAGGCAGGGGATTGAGCCGGGACCCGCTTATTCATCATCCCTGAAGAAGGCTGTGGATGGCAGGTTTGACGAAATGTTGGGATTGACAAAGGCATTGCTGCAAAAGGGCAATTATCACCTGGCGGGCCAGTCGCTGGATGACGCCCTGGGCTTTGCCCGCAGTTATCCGGTTTACCTTCCGGATATGACCCTGGTGGACAGCCTCCGGCGTGCGATTGCCGGGCAGGCTTACCATGCCCTGCTTGCAGCCGCCTGGCAGGATAAGCTTGATCGCAACAAGGAACAGTTTATCCGGAACACGACCGAAGCTGCCCTGACCGCGCGCAATGCCGGGCTGGAGCATGTTGCAATGTTCGATTCACTGGTTAGGGGTGGGGTGGTTCCATTCCTCAATGAACTTTATTCCACCGGAAGGCTGAAGCTCTGGGCCGGGGAACCGGAAGAGGCTTTGGGCTATTCGCAAAAGGCTTCTCAGTTGGCAGATATTATGGGTATTACGCAGTTGCCGGCACTGAAAGCGCAGCAGGATGAGCTGATACGGCTGGCTGATGAGTCGCTGTGCAGCAGGATACGCGGAGAACTGGAATCCCTGGTCGGGGAGGCGTCGGCTTTGCTGCAGCAGAACAGGTTTGATCAGGCATCAGCCGTGATTCTTGAAGCACGGGAACTGATTTACAGCCGCTCCTATTGCGGTCTCAATACACAGGGACTTAACCGGGTGACAGAAGAGTACCGGCATCCGGTCCGCTGGAATGAAATGCACAGAACTGCCCTGCAGCAAATTGCGGAGGGAGATTATACGGAGGGTATCAGGAAACTCAACGAAGCGGAAGCCTTATTTACACACTACCGTCTGGATACCCTCGGACTGGTCAGCTCCGGGTTGTTCGAACTGGCCATGGCGACGGATGAGCTACGGCTGATTGATTATGCAACCGGCTACTTCATTACCCGCGGCCATTATGACAAAGCGCTTCAGCTTACCGAAAGACTCCGCAGTTCAGGGATGGTTGCAGATGCGGCCCGAACACATCTTGAAAGTCTCGGAAGAGGGCTGGCTCTGCGCGACCTTTCGGAAACCGGGCAGGTAGATGTTAAATTGATGCTGAAGGTTTATACGGGTGGAAATAAATGGTACCGGCGTTTTACCGAGGTGTATCGTTTTCATATACTCAACCACTGAATCCGGGCAGCATAACCACCTGTCCACGGTGAGCCGGATGGCCTTGCCGGGATATAATTTTGCAGTTTCGGGGGTTTTTACTATGTTTGAAAATTCAAATACAGGAATCCGGTGTTCCTGTCTGAATCCTTAAATAGAACTAACACATAAATCATAAATAAGACCAACGATGAAACTTTTACTGATCAGTAACTCAACCAATCCCGGTGAGGAGTATCTTGGCTGGCCCAGGCAGGATATCAGCAACTTCCTGAAAGATACCGGCGTAAAGCGCATTTTATTTATTCCATATGCCGGTGTAACCGTTACCTATAACGATTATGAAGCTAAGGTAAATGCTGTTTTTCAGCAGCTTGGTTATGAAATTTATTCCATCCACCATGAGCAGGATCCTATCCGTGCCGTGGTTGAAGCCGAAGCCATTGCCGTTGGCGGAGGTAATACGTTTCACCTGGTAAGGGAGATGCAGCGTACCGGCATCATGCAGGCCATCAGGGGCCGCGTACTGTCAGGAGTCCCGTATATGGGCTGGAGCGCCGGCTCCAATGTGGCATGTCCCACCCTGCGTACAACCAACGATATGCCCATCGTTGAACCCGACAGTTTCAACTGTATGGGACTGATTCCTTTCCAGATCAACCCCCATTACCTGGATGCTCATCCTGCCGGGCACGGAGGGGAGACCCGGGAGCAGCGCATCGAAGAATTTATTGCCGCCAACCCGCGCATGTACGTCGCCGGTCTGCGGGAAGCCACTTCACTTCAATACGACAATGGCAATCTTAAACTGATCGGCCGGCACCCCATGCGTGTGTTCCGTTATGGCACCACACCCAGGGAAATTCAACCCGGTTCAGAAGTTGGTTTTTTGATGATGGATTAGGAGGAGGATACAGATTACAGAGGCCCGGTGAAACTGTTCGCCGGGCTTTTTTCTTGGGTGTATCTTTATGGGGTTGTGCTATGATATTTCTGCCGGTTGATTTGGGTTGCCCGGATCTATTGTGTATATTTGTTTAATGAAAGGAGCAAAACATTAATCACCAAATAATTTTATCGTCATGAAATTTGAATTACCTCCGCTTCCTTATGCACCGGAAGCCCTTGAGCCTGTTATCAGCGCAAAAACAATCAGTTTCCATCACGGGAAGCACCACCAGGCTTATGTGAACAACCTGAATAACCTGATCGTGGGTACCCGCTTCGATAATTCCACCCTGGAGGAGATTATCCGCGAATCGGATGGCGGTATTTTCAACAACGGCGCGCAGGTCTGGAATCACACTTTCTACTGGGAAGGCCTTGGCGGAAAAGGCGGTACACCCGCCGGCAAACTGCTTGAGAAAATCAACGCCTCATTCGGCACGTTTGAGAATTTCAAAGCGGTTTTTGCCGATGCTGCGGCCAAACTTTTCGGTTCAGGATGGGCCTGGCTCGTTGAAGATCAGGAAGGGGCACTGAAGGTCGTGCAGACTTCCAATGCCGGCAACCCACTGCGTGATGGCCTGAAGCCGCTGTTCACCTGCGATGTATGGGAGCACGCCTACTACCTGGATTTCCAAAACCGGCGCCCTGATTATATCAGCGCCTTCTGGAATATCGTTAACTGGGACAAGGTCGCCGAAAGACTGTAAATTTTTTCCCCGGGGCAATCAATCAGGTTGCCCCGTTTGTTACCATGCTTTATAGCCTGCTTTTTCCAGCGTTTTAATAAGCGTCTCCTTTACTTCTTCCGAATTAATTTCTGCGGTCAGTTTTCTGTCGGGATCGGATAGGTCTACTGCCCAATGCGCCAATCCCTCAATGGCATCCAGGCCGGGTTTAACTGCGGCAATACAACCGTTGCACTTAATGTTGGACTTAAGTTCCAGTGTGATCATTCAGGTCAGTTTTCAGGTTAACAATCGTTGAGGCCGCAGTGTTCATCAAAGCGGTCTATTTCAACGGTCACAAATTCAAATCCGGAAGCATTCAGCGTTTCGCGCACCTTTTTTTTCAGGTCCGGATAACCTTCGGCCGGGATACCGCGTTCAGCTACCACGTGCAGGGTATAAACATGGGTGTTTCCGTCGATGGTCCAGGTGCGTATGTCATGTATTCCGCTAATTCCCGGAATTCTAGTGAGTTTTTCTTCCAGGCCGGGAATGTCGCTGTCGGCAGGAGAGGCCTGAAGGAAAATGCGCAGCGCTTCCCGGAGGTTTTTCAGTGCATTATAAATGATAAACAAGGCAATCATTACGCCCATCAGCGGGTCGAGCCAGAGCAGACCGGTAAACCGGATAACAACAGCCCCGATCAGCACGGCGGCCCAGCCCAGGGTATCTTCGAGCAGGTGCAACCGCACCACCTTCTGGTTGATTGAATCCCCCTTGTTCAGTTTCAGGACTGCTGCGCCATTAAATATAATCCCGAGTATGGCCAGCCAGATCATGCCCTCTGCATGAACCGGTTCAGGATTCAGGATCAGTGGTATGGCGCGGCTCAGCACAAATATGGAGGCACCCAGCAGAAAAACGGCATTTACCAGGGCCGCCAGCACCGGAAACCGCTTGTATCCGTATGTGTAGCGGCTGTCGGGCTTGCGGCGGGCGATGCGTTCGGTGTACCATGCGAGGCCAAGCGAAAAGGTATCGCCCAGATCATGCACCGCATCTGAGAGAATAGCCACAGAGTTTGTCAGGATACCGCCTATGATCTCGATAATTGTGAAGGAGGCATTCAGGGCAAAAGCAACCGCGATGTTCTTCTGCGGGTCCGGCGTATGGTTATGCTGATTGTTAGCCATGGGTGCTGCAGGAGTAATATTTCTGTGATCCTGATTAATCAATTGATTTTTAATGAATTAAAATTTTATTATCTGAGTCTCAGGCTGTTGAGTACTACAGATACAGAACTGAACGCCATGGCGGCGCTTGCAATCATGGGATTGAGCAGTAATCCCGTAAAGGGGAAAAGCAGCCCTGCTGCCAGCGGTATCGCGATCACATTGTATCCGAAAGCCCAGAAAAGGTTTTCTTTGATGATCTTATTTGTTTTGCGGGAGAGCAGGATGGTTTCGGCAACCTGCATCAGGTGATGCCCGGTGAGTGAGATGCCTGCGGCCTCGCGGCTGGCGTCCGTTCCGCCACCCATGGCAATGCCTGCATCGGCCCGGGCCAGCGCAATCGTATCATTGATGCCGTCTCCGGCTACGGCCACCCTTTGACCATTGGCCTGCAGTTCACTGACGATTGCCGCTTTTTCTTCAGGCGATGCCGCAGCCCTGAACCTGCTGATCCCGGCCAAACGGGCGATGTGTGCGGCGCTGGCCTGGTTGTCACCGGTAACCATATAAGGCTCGATTCCGGCGTTGCGGAGCGCCTCAACCGCCTGAACGGCGTCATCGCGAAGGGTGTCGCTGAGGGCGGCAATGGCGAGTACTTCAGTTGAATCCGTTAATAAAACCAGGGAGGCGGCCTGTTTTTCATAATCGCTGAGAATGGTCAGAACCTCTTCATCCGCAACGATGCCTGCTTCTTGTAAGACTGCCGGGCTGCCGGCAAAATAGCGTTTGTTCCCTACTTTGCCGGTAATGCCCTTGCCGGGAAGGTCGGTAAAATCTTCAACCTCAGGAATGACGGTTGATTCCGTTGAAATTCCTCTTGCAACAGCTGACGACAAGGGATGGGCAGATAAGGAAGTGAGGGCCGAGAAGATGCCGTTGATCTGATCCGGCAGGCCGTTTCCGGGATAAAGAACCTGAATCAGCTCAGGCTTCCCTTTGGTAAGTGTTCCGGTTTTGTCAATTACCAGTATATCGGTCTTCCCGGCCGTTTCAATACTCCGGGCATCCCTGAATAGAATTCCTTTTCCTGCGCCATGACCGATTGCAGCAATCAGCGCTGTAGGCGTGGCCAGGCCCAGCGCGCAGGGACAGGCGATGATCAGCACACTGATGGAAGTTACAATGGCATAGGTAAGCGGCTGATCCGGAATGATCAGGGCCCAGACTATGAAAGTGGCTATGCTGATAAGGATGACTGCAGGGACAAAAACGGCGGATATTTTATCTACCAGCAACTGAACCGGCGGCTTAGAGTTCTGCGCTTCGTCAACCATGGCGATGATGCGTGAAAGGGTTGTTTCTTTACCGGTTTTCAGCGTGGTAACCTGAAGCACACTGTCTTTGTTTATCGTTCCGGCCAGCACCTGATCGCCGGTTTTCCGGAAAACAGGGACAGGCTCTCCGCTCATCATACTCTCCTCAATCCAGGAACCTCCCGAAACAACGATGCCGTCAACGGGAATTACCGCGCCCGGCCTGACAAGCACGGTATCGCCCGGCAGAAGATGCCTGATGGCCACTTCTTCCTGAACGTTATCTTTCAGACGAATGGCAGTCTGCGGCTGAAGATGCATCAGCCGGCTGATGGCCGCCGAAGCTTTTCCCCGGCTTCTTTCTTCAAGGAACCGGCCCAACAGAATCAACGTGATGATAACCACTGCTGACTCGTAATAGACATAGGCGTTGATGCCGTCACCCGGAATAAAATCAGGAAAAATGGTGTTGACCAGACTCAGCAAAAAAGCTGCTGACGTTCCAATGGCCACCAGGGTATCCATATTGGTCTTCCTCCGCACCCCGAGCCTGAATGCATTCAGATAAAAACCCTGCCCCGAATAAAATATAACCGGAAGGCTGAGCGCAAGCAATAACCACTGTACCGTTGCTGATGGATGATGCCATAGCATTGAAATAACAAATACCGGCAGCGAAAAACCTGCGGCTGTAACGAGCCTGCGCCTGAGCGTATTATGCCGTTTAAGTTCCAGTTGTTCAAATGCATCATCCTCATCCTTGCCGGAGATTACCAGGTCATAGCCAATGGGTTTAAGGGCCGCCTGAAACTGATCAAGGCTGACCTGTAAAGGGTTAAACCGGATTTTAACAGTAGAAGTGGCATAGTTTACCGAAGCGGAGAATACGCCGTTGAGTGAAGTCAGCATACTCTCCACACTGGCTGCGCAGGCGGTGCAACTCATACCGCTCACGGGCAAAGTAATATCAGTATATACAGGTTTCATGATGCTGCTTTGAGTCTGCTAATTTAGAATATTTCTAAATACCAGCCGGAGGCTGATCAATTTTCATGTTGATAAAAAAAATTATAATCTTCTGCTCTAATTTGAATATTTATTTAGAATTAATTTATTTTTGGCCCTGATAACAAAATCAGTCAGGTACTTATAATGATAGTTAAAGACTAGCATAAAAAACCGGCTGATAGTCATTGAAAATATTTTTAACCAAAAGTAAAACAACGTGTTATGAAGAAAGTATTATTGTTTGCGACATTGTTTATAATGACTGCAGGATTGATGGCCCAGCAGGTGTTGTTTGAGGACTTTTCAGCAGGGGAAATGCCTCCGCAAGGCTGGTCCATAGATGCCCAGGCATCCAACTGGTCGGTAAGTTCCACCCCCAACGCCGGTGGTTCGGCTCCGGAAGGGCAAATGTCATGGTCTCCTCAGTTTAATACCACAACACGTTTGATTTCACCTTCACTCGATCTTGCCGGCAGCACAAAGGTGCTCCTGCAATTCAGGCAGATGATCGATCATTACAGCGGCAGTTACCAGATCGGCGTTGCCACCCGTTCGAACAATGGTGCCTGGGCTGTGGCCTGGTCGAGGACCATCAGTGCCAGCGTGAGCGCGGAGCAGGTTTCAGTAGTGATGGAAGATGCCAATGTCAACAGCACCGATTTTCAGTTTTGCATCTATTTCAGCGGAAGCAGTTATAACCTCAACGACTGGTTTATTGATGACATCAGCCTGGTTATTCCTGCCAATACCGATGCTGCCGTTACACACATCAATGTGCCGACTTATTTTACCGGTCCCATGGATGTCGCCACTACGGTCACCAACCTGGGTTTGTCACCGCTGACGAGCCTGAAGTTAAACTGGCAGGTTGACGACCTCGAAGTCCATACTGCTTCGCTTGGTTCACTAAATGTGGCGTTGGGCCAGACGATCTCCCATACATTTACCGATCAGCTTGAAATGAGTGCTGGTATCTATAATCTGAGGATCTGGGTGAGCGAAGTCAACGGCTCTACAGGCTCCGACGATGTTGCAGCCAATGATACACTGGCAAAAATTATCAGGATTCCTACCCAGACTCTTCCCAGAAAACCATTCTTCGAGGAATTTACCAGCAGTACCTGTGGTCCTTGTGCTTCGTTTAATAACAGCGTGCTGAATCCATTCGTAAATCAGCATGGCGAAGAAATCGTGCTGGTGAAATACCAGATGAACTGGCCCGGCTCGGGGGATCCTTACTACACAGCAGAAGGAGGTAGCCGTCGCAATTACTACGGAGTAAATGCTGTACCCATGCTGTTTGTTGATGGAAAGAATGTAGCCACTTCATCACCGGGTGTGAATACCGCTTTTAACAATTCCATCGCGAAACCTGCATTTGTCGCTATTTCAGGGCAATATACCATTACCGGAGCAGAGGTGGGTATCAATGCTGAAATTACCAGTTATACAGACATTGACAATGCTACCCTTCATGTAGTGATTTTTGAAGGCATTACCACAGAAAATAAACGCACCAATGGTGAAACTGAATTTCACCATGTAATGATGCGTTTATTACCCGATGGCAACGGCAGTCTGACGACATTACAAACGGGGGTGCCGGTTCAGATCAATCACCTGGTCGATATGAGCGGCACGAATGTGGAAGAAACGGAAGACCTGTTTGTAGCTATTTTCCTTCAGGACAATGTTACAAAGGAAGTGTTCCAGGCTGAATATGCTACGCTGACAGGTGCGCTGATTGCTACAGATCCGGCCAATAGCACTGTTGGCGTGCAGGTTGATGAACCACTCACCGTTACATTCAGTCAGCCGGTGAGATTGTCGGGCGGGGAAGAACTTACCGCTGCAAATGCATCGACCGTGTTATCCCTTGAGCGGACAGATAATTCAAAAACTCCGGTTGAATTCACCGCGGAAGTCAGTAAAGACAAGACCGTTGTGACCCTGACACCTGCTGCGCCACTATCAGGAGGCGCTCAATACACGCTGACTGTTCTGCCCCTTGAGAATTACAGCGGAATGGCCACGCATACCTGTGTAACTCATTTTATTACTGAAACAACTACAGGCACTGCAGTTGCTGACGCATCTGCTTTAAGGGCTTTCCCGAATCCGGCAGGTGAGTATACTGAGATTTCAGGATTGGCTGCCTGCGGCCGTATTTACGATATCACCCTTACAGACCTTTCGGGAAAGGAAATCCGGAAGTATTCAGTACCCGCTTCCGGCAGTGATCTGGCAAGGTTGACAATGCAATCTGTGAAGCAAGGTTTTTATCTGATCCGGATCAGGGCTGAGAAAGGAAATCAGGCATTGCGGCTCGTTGTTCTTAACTGATGTGAAAAAGTCTGCAACTGCAAAAATCTTCGGGCTTTTTATTGATTTTAATGTTTTTTAAAAACAATAATGTATATATTTAGAACCTTGAAGAGGAAGCTTGTCTTGTTTTATTAAATCAAACAAAATCAACACACTATGAAAAAATCATTACTATTGTTGGCCGGGATTTTCCTGTCAGCTTTTCTTTCTGCCCAGGTATTGTTCGAGGAGCACTTCAGCGGGACGACTTTTCCTCCTGCCGGATGGATGGTTTTCGGGAATATGCAGAACTGGGCATCGTCCCAGACAAACAATGCCAGTGGCACTGCGCCTGAGATGCGTGTAAAGGGGACTCCTTCATTTACCGGAACCCAGCGTATCATTGCGCCTCAGATCAACACCACCGGACATTCAATGGTAGTTATCAGGCTGAAGCACATGTTTGATCACACCGATGGCAATACAAGTCCTATTACCCTCGGAGTTGATACCCGCTCTAATAACGGAGCCTGGAACAATGTTTGGTCAGTTGCTGCTACCAACGACATTCCGGCCCAAACGCTGACGATTGTTGTGAACAATGCCAATGTGGGAGCTGCAAGTTTCCAGTTCAGCATTTATGTGAACGGCTCAAGCGCCAATATGAAAGACTGGTACATTGATGACGTGGAAGTGCTGGTGCCCCTGGAGCGCGATGCCGCGATGTCGATGATTGATGTGCCTGCATTGTTTGTAGGAAACAAAGCCGTAAAGGGCGCTTTCGCAAACCTTGGACAGGAGGCCATTACCTCTGCTGAGGTTAGCTGGCAGGCCAATGAAGGGGAAATCTTTACCACTGAATTTTCAGGCCTGAATGTTACCACCGGCGGGCTGTACAATTTTGAATGTGCCGATTCGCTGATTCTGCCAACAGGAGTTTATGATCTGAAGGTCTGGGTTGCCAACATCAACGGACTCGGCGATGATCTGAACACCGCCAATGACACCATGGTAAAGTCAATCTCCATCCCGACAGCGCTTATTCCTTACCGCCCCTTATTCGAAGAGTTTACCAGTTCAACCTGCGGCCCTTGTGCATCTTTCAATAACAGTGTGTTTAATCCTTTTATTCAGCAAAACGGTGATAATCTTACACTGATTAAATATCAGATGAACTGGCCCGGGAGTGGTGATCCCTATTATACCGCGGAAGGCGGTGTCCGTCGCACGTATTATGGTGTAAATGCCGTTCCCGATCTGTATGTTGACGGAAAGAAAACAGGAACTTCTGCGGCTGCTGTTAATGCAGCATACAGCGCCACCTATGGCACCTATACTTATGTGGATATCGTATCAACCCACGAGATTCAGGGAAATAATGTAATCATCGATGCCAATATTGTCCCTTATGCAAATTATCCGAATGTTAAGATTCATATGGCGATCGTTGAAAAGGTAACCACCCAGAATGTAGCAACCAATGGTGAAACCGAGTTTCATCATGTGATGATGAAAATGGTACCTGATGCCAATGGCACAACTGCCAACCTGGTATCGGGAGAAACGCTCAACCTGAAACATACTGTCAATATGTCAACCACTAACGTTGAGCAGATGGATGACCTGATGCTGGCCATTTTTATTCAGGATAATTCAAACAAGGGTATTTATCATTCGGATTATTCCCTCGAAATCGGCGCGACAACCTCCATCAATATTGATGACAATGCAGTCAACGTTCCTGTGAACCAAACCTTTGTTATTGATTACAGCCAGGCGGTCCGGATGATCGGTGGACAGGCCATTACCAACAGCAATGTTGCCCAGGTGATTAATTTCCGTGAAGGAACGGCTACAGGTGCACCGGTTGGATTTACCGCTACCATCAATGCGGCTAAAACCCAGATTACAGTTGTTCCGAATCCCGGCCTGAAGTACGACCAGCGTTATTATTTCAGGGCTAACGCGGTTGAGAATATGGCCGGTGTGGCCACCTTGCCGTTGACCCGTAACTTTACAACCCTGCTCAACGTTGGTGTTACGGTAAATGAAGTTGTGAAACACAACATATATCCCAATCCCGCAAACAGCACCCTTTACATCAGTGATGTTACCGGAATTGAGCGTGCTGAAGTTATCAGTGTAGTAGGTAATGTTGTGATGTCGGTCAACAACTTCGGAACTTCGCGCGGCGAAGCCGGAATCGACATCAGCAACCTGCCTTCAGGCTTGTATTTTATTCGTCTGCGTGGCAGCAACAAGGATATCACCACCAGGTTTATTGTTTCGCGGTAAGCAAAGGTGACAGATTGATCAGAGCCGGAGGGGTTACTAACCTTTCCGGTTTTTTGTTTGAATAACGGATAAGGTTTCAGAGTCCCGCATTTTTCATCGCATTTCTGATCAGCGGGATTTTTCTCAGAAAAAACAATGAGGCCAGAAGACAAAACAACCCTGAAATCAGCAGGGTATTCTGCACTCCTGCAGTTTCGGCCACCGAGCCCAGGGTAAGGCTGCCCAGCGGGGTGATTCCCATAAATGACATGCTGTACAGGGCTACAATCCGGCCCCGCATACGGTCATCAACCATTGTTTGTAGCAGCGTGTTGCTGGAAGCGAATTCCACGACCATGCCAAATCCGGCGATCAGCAGCAAACCCATGGACAGCCAGAAGCTGGTTGAATGCGAGAATGCTGCAAGGCCAATGCCGAACATGGTAGCTGAAACAAATACAATCCGGGGTATTTCCGACAATCCCTTGCGTGAAGCCAGAAAGAATGCACCAATCAGCGCACCGGCTCCTATGGCTCCGGTCAGGAACCCGAGTGTCTGGGCGTCGCCGCCTAAAACCTCCCGCGCAAAAACCGGCATAAATACCTGGTAGGGCAGGCCTGTAAAACTGGTGGTGATCACCATCAGCAGCAGCACCCTGATCGGGCGGTTCCCCCATGCGTAATTGAAACCGGAGAGAAGATCACTGAAAATGGATTTACCGGAAGCAGTGATCTCAGTGGCCTTAATATTCATGGCCACTAAAGTTCCAATAACCGCCAGAAAGCTGAACCCGTTGACCAGGAAGCAGAGTCCTTCGCCCCCCAGGGCGATCAGCAGTCCGCCCAGCGGAGGGCCGATGAAGCGCGCCGTATTGAACAGGGTGGAATTCAGGGCTATGGCATTGGGCAAGTCTTTCTTTTCGGTAACCATCTCCACCAGGAACGCATGCCTGTAAGGGGTGTCAAATGCGATGGAAATTCCGTTCAGTATGGCTGCAGCAAGGATATGCCAAATTTCAACGGCGCCGGAAAAAATCAGTATGGAGACAGTAAAGGCAACCAACATTGAAACAGACTGTGTAGCAATCAGGATTTGACGCCGGTTGGTGCGGTCTGCATAAACGCCGGCAAGCGGTGTCAGCAGCAGGGCTGGTATCTGTCCGGCAAAACCCACAGCGCCGAGCATAAACGCTGAATCAGTCAGCCTGTAAACCAGCCAGCCCAGTGCAATATTCTGGATCCAGGTGCCCGGAAGGGAAATCAGCTGACCGAAAAAATAATAACGGTAGTTCCGGTGCCGCAGCGACCTGAAGGCAAATCCCGGTCGGTTAAGATAACTGCTGATATCGATAAACCGGTTCAAAATACGACTTTTTTCGGCAAAACTAAGCAAAACTATCCTGGAAGGTGCTAAAGAACCTGAACATATTTATGTTGCGGATAGTATGTTGCACAGTCGTAATTGTTTTCCGGTTCATGTGCTGATATAAACGGATTGCCGGCTGTTTGACGGGATTCACCGGGAAATAGTTTTTCCGGGCAATATGACTGTCTACTTTTGCTTCGTTAACCTGAATACAACGATTATGAAAACGATACATCTCGCCTTATTTGCAGTTTTAATTATTTCTGTTCCCCGTTTGTATGCCCAGCAAGAGGATTTTGAAGCAAGTCCTTCGGCAAGGACCATTTTTGGCGAACAGTCATCAGCCCTGGGCGGCTATATTTCTTTTGGGGTGGGTAATGCCGCCCTTAAGGGGCATAATGCCTTTGCCGGGCAGATGAGACTTGCCGCACGCATTAACCACAGTATGTCAATTGGGATAGCCGGCACGGGTTTCACCGATATGATCGGTGGTTTAAACTATGACCGCAAAGAGACCATACCCGGGGGCTATTACATTGAAGGCGGTTATGGCGGACTGTTTCTGGAGCCTGTATTTGCCCCGGATTTACCGGTTCACCTGTCATTTCCCATGCTTTTCGGAGCCGGTGGGGTTGCCTTAACAGAAGATCGCAGTATTTACGACTGGGAAGACTGGGAATACGACAATGAGCGGTTTGCCATAGAAGCCGCGCCTTTCCTGATTCTTGAGCCAGGTGTTGAAATGGAGATAAACATGTCGAGGTTTCTGCGTCTGGGCCTGATGGTCAGTTACCGATTTACAACCGCTGTCAGGCTGGATGCCGGCCGTGAGTACCTGATGAATGGGTTCCATGCCGGCGCACTGCTCAAACTTGGTGTATTTTAAATATAAACTTTGTCAGATATGCTGCAATACATTCTTACCAGACCTGAGATCAGGTATCATGAGACCTATTCTTTTGAAAGCAGGATTTGTGCAAAAAAGCGGAGTACGCTTTACCGGCAGGTGTTGCGCCGCGTCGGCAAGAACGATAGCGGGGTTTTGCTCGAACTGACCCCCGGTGACAGCCACAGGGATTCAGTGCTTGCCAATATCAACCTGTTTGATGCTTCGGAAACCGGTTATCTGCCAAGGCTCTTTAACCTGATCAGTATTGAAACCGGCTTTGGCAGGAATGGACAAGAGCAGAGGCTGCCCTGGGGAGTTTCTTCTTTTGATGCTATTATCTGTGTTGATGCATTCAGCGCATTTCAGGATACGAATCTGTGTCTTAGCGAACTGCGAAGGGTTCTTCAGCCCGGAGGCCGGCTGGTGCTTGCCGATCAGTGGTTCAGACAGCCCAATCCTTTGACTGATAATCTTTTGTCATCCTATGCCGAGGGTTACCCCAACTGCATCTATCAGTTTAATACTGTCTCCAATCTGCTCAGGGATGCGGGTTTTTCAACGGTAACATTTGAATCTGCAGGATCGAACAGCTATATTTGTACTGCTTTAGTCGCCTGATTTTTTAATATGATGCAGCCTGTATTCCTGCCCGAACTGGTTGATCCGTTCAATCACTATCCGCTCAGCCTTGGAAGGGGATATTGGTTCAATCCAGTAAATGACGAAAAGTATTATATTAATAACGGAATTCCCGTATTCCTACCTGAGGAGCATATGAGCGGGAACAACCTGAAGTATTCGCGTTTCTATGACCGTATAAGCAGGTTTTACCGTGTATCATCAGTCTTTTATAACTGGCTCAGGGGCAGCTCTGAGAAGAAGATTAAGATGAAGTATCTGGAACAACTCCAGGTGAAGCCGGGTGACAAAGTACTGGAGGTAGGAGTGGGCTCCGCCGATAACCTGCTTTATCTTCCCCGGAATGCCTCGTACACAGGCCTGGATATCTCATTCGGGATGCTGACCATGGCCAAAAGGCATTTGCGTAATTGGAATATCCCTGCTGGACTCTTTCAGGGCGAAGCGGAGCATCTTCCTTTTGCAGAGCATTCTTTCGATGTGGTTTTCCATGTAGGGGGTATCAGTCTGTTCAACGACAGCCAGCGGGCTATCCATGAAATGATCAGGGTAACGAAGCCGGGCGGTCAGGTAATGATTGTTGATGATAATGAAGTCTCACAGGTAAAGGCTTATCATAAAAATCCGTTTTCGCCTGCATCCGTTGTCCGGACTGATGAAGAGCAGTCGGCTCCGGTTAAACTTTTACCAAACGGGATGCGGAACATTGAGGTCAGGTATTTCTTTGATTCCATGCTCTATTGTCTGACTTTCCGAAAACCCGGCCAGGTCAGTAAATCAGAGATAAAGCCGTTTGCAGACAAGATGCATTGATCTTTAAATCAATTGAATATGTGTTCAATGCCGGATATGCGAACGAAAACCCCCGCCGTTTCCCAGACTGAAATCTGACAAATGTTTCGTGAATCCTTTCCGGGTGGTCAGATGGTTCAAAATGTTTTACGATATTTGATTTTTGGTTTTAACCTGCGCATATCATGATTCTGAATCCAATACTGAAGATAATCCGCGACCTTGAAGCCATCAACGAGGACAGGGATTTTATCAGGTTTCGTGAGCTCAGGATAAGAAGCGTGCTGATTACCATTACAATAGCTGCCATATTTGTACTGGTATTGGGCGTGCTGCTCGATCACATCAACAAAACACCTGCAGGGAATGCCCTGTTTCTGGTAAGGTCAGGCACCGCGTTGCTGTTGATCTTCAATTTGTTTTTCGCACTCTACACTCCATATCTTCATAAGGTGAAGTGGCTGACCTTTTCTTCATTTTATATATGGACATTAAGTGCTACGCTTATTTCATCGCTTAGCGGAGGTTTCGATTCGTATCTATGGGGAGGAATAGCCCTTGTAGTGATTGTATGGCTGTCATTCGTGCCCTTCAGATACCTGAGACTGATTCTTCATGCGGTTTTGTTTCTGCTGATTTATGTTGCCGGTTTATGGCTGATCGGGGGTAGTCTCCCGGCCTATCCGGTCCTTTTGGGGTCTGGTATTTACCTGATCGGTGCGCTGGCCACCGGTGTTGTGATTGCATTCGTGAACAACCGGGGTGCGGCTGCGAATTATGCCTGTTCAACAGCCCTCAGAATCAGTGATAACAGGTACCGGATTCTGACAGAAAACATGCAGGATGTAGTATGGACGCTCGACCTCAGGCGGCGGCAGTTCACCTGGATAAGCCCCTCCGTTGAAAAGTTGCGGGGCTATACGGCCGAAGAAGTGATGCGGATGCGTCTGGAGGATTCATTTACCGGAGAAAGTGCTGAAAAGGTGAATAAATTGCTTGATAAGGTAGCGGGTGACTTTAGGAAAGGCAATGATGATATTTCTTTTTCAGTCGGAGAATTGGAGCAAACCTGCCGCGACGGATCTACTGTATGGATAGAAGTTGCCGCAACCTTAATAACCGACGAAAACGGGGAACTGGTTGAGATGCTCGGCGTTTCCAGAAACATCAATGCCAGGCGAAAGGCTGAGGTGGCTTTGCGCGAATCAGAGGAAAAATACAGGAACCTGGTCAGTCAGGCAAAGGACGGCATATTCATCACTCAGGACGGTGTTTTCAAATATGTAAATCCCGCTTTCTGTGAAATTACCGAATACACAGCGCAGGAGCTTATTGGAAAAAACTTTTCTGAACTGATTGCGCCTGAAGAGCAGGAAGCCCTTACAAAACTTCATAAGCGAAGGATGGCAGGTGAAAATGTGCCATCAATTTATACTACCATCGGAATCTCGAAATCGGGCAGGAGGGTCAACCTTGAGTTCAACAGCAGTACCATCGAATACGAAGGCCGCCCGGCATCGTATGTTATCATGCGCGATGTTTCAAGCCAGGTGGAAGCTGCCAGAAAGTTGCGGGAGAGTGAGGAAAAATACCGCTCACTGATCGAAAGGGCCAACGATGGCATAGTGATACTTCAGGATGGGGAGGTGAAATTTATCAATCAGATGATGGCCAATATCCTTGGTTATGAAGTAGACGAGATATTAAATACGCCTTTTGTTACATATATTGCGGAACATGAGCGCAGGAAGATTATCGATATTTACCGGCGAAGACAGCAGGGAGAGGCGGTTCCGCCGATATATGAGTCAGTGCTGGTTCAGAAGGACGGAACACTTAAGCCTGTCGAGTTCAACAATGGCATCATCACGTACAATGGCCGGATAGCCACCCAGACTTATATCCGTGATATCACCGAGCGGAAAGCCGCCCAGCAGGCACTGATTGAAAGTGAACAACGCTATGCACTTGCCGTTGAAGGGGTAAACGAAGGCATCTTCGACTGGAATCTCGAATCAGGGAAGGTTTATTTCTCAAATCATTACAAAGCTATTCTGGGCCTTGAACCGGATGAAATGCAAAATGAGCTTTCAGAATGGGAAAACCGCATTCACCCGGACGACAGGGACAGGGTGCTGAAAGCCAACCGGGATTTTATCGAAGGCAAAGTGCCGGTATATAATCCGGAATACCGTCTGTTGCATAGTTCAGGAGAGTATCGGTGGATTCTGGCCAGGGGCGTTTGTCTGCGACATGACAACGGAAAGGCTTACCGCATGGCAGGTTCGCATATGGACATCAGCGACCGGCGGAAGGCGGAAGAATTGCTCCGCGAAAGTGAAGCCAGGTACCGGAGTATCTTTAACACAGCGGGAGACGCCATTTTTCTGATTGATAAGGAAAGCGGCAGGATTGTTGACGTAAACCAGTCTGCAGTCCGTATTTACGGATATTCAACCGAAGAGTTGCTGCAGTTGCACATCGATCAGCTTGCCTCGGAACCTGACGATACCATTAAAATTCTCGACCGGCTCAACCGCTTTCATTTCGTACCGATGCGCAGATCGCGCCGCAAAGACGGCCAGACTGTCCTGGTGGAAATATCGGCCAGCTATTTTGAAATGGAGGGTAAACCGTTCATTATTGCGATCGTTCATGATATTACGCAACGTAAACGGTCGGAAGAAGAATTAAGAAGGGTGAATGAAAGGTTAACCCTTCACTTTAAGGAAACCCCGCTTGCTTATATCGAGTGGAATGAAAAGATGGAGGTGACTGACTGGAATCCTGCGGCAGAAAAGATTTTTGGATATTCAAAAGAGGAAGTATTGGGCGAACATGCCTTCAACCTGATTGTTCCGGAGCATATCATGGAGGAGATTCAGAGTCTTTCAAAGGAAATATTGCAGCAATCGGGCGGGCAACGAAGTACCAACGAAAATCTTACAAAGGAGGGACACACCATCATCTGCAACTGGTACAACACACCGCTGAAAAATGAATCAGGCAATGTAATCGGCCTGGCTTCGCTGGTACAGGATATTACGGAGCAGAAAAAGCTTGAAGCAGAGCTTGAAAAGTATGTTACTGTGCTTGAAAAGAGCTATTCCGAGTCAAGAATTAAAGTTCAGTCCTATTCACTTGAGCTGGAGACGCGAAAAAACGAGTTGCTCCGGCTACAGAAAGAGAACCTGCAGTCGCAGTTTGAAACACTCAGAAGTCAGGTAAACCCGCATTTTCTGTTTAACAGCCTGAATGTACTTACTTCGCTGATAAAGCTGGAGCCTGACCTGGCCGAGCAGTTTACGCTGCGCTTGTCGATGGTGTATCGTTATGTGCTTGAGAATAAGGATAAGGATCTTGTGACCCTGGAAACTGAACTGGATTTTTTAAAAGCTTATACATTTTTACTCGATATCAGGTTTTCAGGTAAGATGAAAGTCAATGTCAACCTGGAGGATGAAAAACTGCAGCAAAGGGTGGTTCCGCTGGCTTTACAGCTGCTGATAGAGAATGCCATCAAACACAATACTTTCTCGAAGAAGCAGCCGTTGCTGGTAGATATCTACAGCGAGGGCGATTACCTGGTGGTAGAGAATAATCTTCAGATCAGAGAGGCTTATGTGCAGTCGACCGGTGTAGGTCTGAACAACATTGCCAGCCGGTATGCTTTTTTTACAGATCGTAAAATGTACTCCGGAGAAGAAGATAATAAGTTTGTGGTGAGAATTCCATTGCTTTGATATTCTAACCGAATTAAGGACCTAAAATAAAAGTAATACCCCGAAACTCTAAAAATGCACCATTTATGAAAGTTGTAATCATCGAAGACGAAGAACTGGCCGCCCGAAGGCTTGAGGGTATGATCAGGGATTGTGACGGTTCGGTTGAAGTAATAGCTAAACTCGAATCGGTGGAGGATTCAGTGGAATGGTTCCGGAACCACCCTAGTCCGGATCTGATCTTTCTGGATATTCATCTTGAAGATGACCTGAGTTTTGCCATCTTTGAGAAAGTAAAAGTGGATGCACCGGTCATCTTTACCACAGCCTATGACGAGTATGCGATCAGGGCGTTTAAGCTCCGCAGCATAGATTATCTGCTCAAACCCATTGTTCAGGAGGAGCTGGCCCGTAGTCTCGATAAATTCAGAGAGTTCAGCCGCCCGAATGCTCAACCCGACATTGAGTCGTTGTTCAGGATGTTTGCAGGCGGCAATGAGGAAAAATACAAGGAGCGGTTCTCGATAACCGTCGGACAGAAAATTAAAAGTTACGGCGTTTCAGAGATATCATGGTTTTATTCTGAGGCGGGCATCACTTTTATGGTTGTGAATGATAATCACCAGTATCCCGTCGATTTCAGCCTTGATGAACTTACATCCATGTTAAATCCCAAAGAGTTTTTCCGGATTAACCGGCAGTTTCTGGTTAAAATAGGTTCGGTAAAGAACATTCATATTTATCCCAAAGGCAGGCTGAAACTCGAACTCATGCCACCATCCGACAAAGAGATCTTTGTCAGCCGCGACAAAGTCACTAAATTTAAGGAGTGGCTGGGATAGTTGTGCAGGCGGCACAGAGGATAAAATGTGTTGATTGTGAATCATTTTGCCAGATATAATACCTTCAAAAATGCTTGCAGAAGAACACAGGCAATTACTCCTTAAAGCGCCTGAACAGAATATTTCAATCCTTTGCATGGATGAAGAATATCCGTTGCTCGAAGTGATGGAACAGGCCGGTATGCTGATGTGCCGGTTTCAATCAGATGAGGAGTGGTGTCATTTCAGCCACAATACGGATGCCGGATTTATCGGTAACTTTTTTGGCAAACATAGCCAAAAACAATTCATCGTAGTTTCGGACAGTCATCTTTTTGATTGGATCGGCAAAGCGTACAGGGTAGCCTGGTCCATCAGTTGCTACAGACTTTTCCTGAATCTGTCAGTGTTTCCGGAACCGGCTGCAGCTATTGAACAGCTCCGGTCCGATGATCTGCGTTATGTGTATGAAAACTCAAAGTACCAGCAATTCCTTAATATGGATTATCTGACGAAGCGCCTGGAGCTGGGTGGCGGATACTGCATCAGGGATCAGCAATTACCGGTTGCATGGATAATGACCCATGATGACGGCTCCGTTGGCATGCTGCATGTGCTGGATGCATACAGGGGAAGAGGCTTTGCACGTAAGCTGGTAACGGCTATGTCGCGAAAGGTAAGTCAGAAAGGCAGGCCGGTTTTCGCGCACATCGAGCCAACCAACACCGCTTCGCTTGCGTTGTTCGGGAGTCTGGGTTTTATTGCCAGAAACCGGCTGACCTGGGCCAGGGTGTCAAAACCTTAGGATCAGCCCCTTAATTCCCGGGCCGGCTCATACCCGGTGCTTATTCCTGTTCCCCGTCTGCCCGGTGTTTCCATCGTTTGTGAGACCATAGCCAGTATGCCGGTTTACTGCGGATGTCTTTTTCGAGCATTGATACATACTTCCGCAGGATATCCTGCTCATTCTGTCCGTCACCGGGAACAGAAATAAGCTGGTACGCAACATCATAGAATCCTGGCTTTGTTTTGCTGATCGACTGATAAACAATTGCAGATTTTGTTGCCATGGCAAGCCTGGCGCCTCCGTTGAAGAAAAAACTGGGCTGGTTAAGGAAGTCAAAGCGGTATTCCGGATTTTTATGTGAAGGCGATTGATCTCCGATGAAAAAATAAAGGGCAGGAAAATCTTTTTTACTGAGGATGTATCTGCCGGCATGCTGCATTGATAAAAGTTTCATACCAAAACGCCTGCGGATCCTGGCCATCAGATACTCAGTAATCCGGCTGCTCAGTGGCTTATACAAAGTATAAATACTGAAGTCGAAGAACAGGGGTGTCATAATCAGCCATTCCCAATTGCCCCAGTGTCCGCCGAGTGTGATAATATTAAGTTCTTTGCGGTGCAGTTCCCTTATAAGTTCAGGATTTGTCATATTAAACCTTTTCCGGGCTTCATCAGGATTCATAGCCTGGCTCCGGATCACTTCCGCAAAGACCCTGAAAAAGTGCCTGTAGAATTGATGGGCAATTTGCCTGATCTCATTGTAGTTTTTTTCGGGAAAAGCACGTGAAAGATTCTGAATAATAACAGGATACCTGTAACGGATAATTTTTTCGGCAATAAAACAAATCACATCAGCTTTGAAATACAGTAACCTGACCGGCAGGTGACCGGCGACTTTCAACAGGCCATACAATAATGCACCCATAGATTTATTCAGGAAATCCATCTTGCAGGTTAACCATTAATTATGTTGTCAAAAGTACAAATTATGCAGATGATATTTGGTAATACCTGGGGGGGTGTAAATTATCAGGATCTCTAAAGCAGGACAAGTGTTAAAAATATGTAAATAATGCTTGTTTGTATGATTAAATAATTGTTTATCTGTCAATAATTTGTATCTTGTCAGAGAATACAGATATCATGAAAAAAAACAGGCCATTGTCGGCACAGAAGCAAAAAACAGTTCAGACGATCACGCCTCAGATAGCTGCAAGCTGCGGCTCTGTGAGAGGGAAGCATGCGGTAATCCTTGATGGTGGTAAAACCACGATATTTATTTCCGATAAAAGCCGGGAAGCTGAAATCATCGAAAGGTACAATCAGAGGCGGAAAAAGTAATTAAGCCGCTGAATTATCAATAAAGGCATGGGATTGTTACTGCCGGAAGGTTCAGCAGCCTCCTCCGGCCTTGATCACTTTTGGCCCGCCCGGAATTTGCGGAGCCGTACTTCCGGCTTTGGGCGCACTTCCGGTGGATTCATTTCTGAAAAACCTGGTGTAATCCCAACGGGCTTTTTCGGTATGTGAGGCCGCAAATCCGGATTTGTAGTTCTGCTGAACGGAGCTTTTAAAGAATGCCAGATTGTTGGATACGACACGGATGTTTCTGAGGCCTTTCGCAGTCAGTAAGTTCATAGCCATCATGGACTCTGATTCAAAATCAGCGATAAGCATCAGTTTTGGCTCACTTTTAAGGAGTTTCAGGTTGTCATGATCCAGCAAACCGGCAAGCGGGATGTGTATTGTTTTTCCAAATTCACTGATCCCGTTATCATGGTTTTCTCCGAGTTCAACCAGGGTATATTGTTTCAGCGTTCCGTCATCCATCATTGATTTCAGTTCTTCGGGAAGGACCATACTCCCTTCTGCCGATAAGACCTGCTGCACTTCGTCAGATGAAAGGGTGTAGGAGGGCGCTTTCAACCATTGAAATAACATAATCAGTATCAGTAATCCGAAAAATGCCACTAAGGCGTAATTCAGCATTTTATCGTTTGTTCTTTCCATATTTGTTGTTCTTAAGCTTTACCCAGACTTTACGGATTGTTCTTTTTTACGGATTGGCTTATCCTGGCTGGAAAACTAATCAGCAGCCGCCCTTACCCGCCGCGGGTGGTTGAATATTTATCAGTGTTCTTACCGGTTGGGATGCAGCAGGCGCTTTGCGGGATGCTTCGCCTTCTTTAAATGCTTTTGCTGCCCGTTCGATAAAGCGCCTTTCAAATTGCTCTTTTTCGCTGTATTTCCCTGAGGCGGGAATTTCCTGTTCCGCGAAGAATCCGGTAAAGAAATTATTCAGGCCGCCTTTCAGGACGCGGATGTTTTCCATGCCTGACCTGCGCAGAAACATCCAGGCCTGGTCAGCGCTTGTTGAACCATGGCTGTAAAGCAAAATTTCCTTGCCGGTATTGCTGAGCCTTCGCCTGTTTTCACGACTCTGTATCGTTTCGAGCGGAATATTGATGGCTCCGGGCAGTCTGAATTGCCTGAATGCTTCGGCCGGCCTTACATCAACGATAACAAGTTCATTTTCATCGGGGTGCAGTATTTTGTAAGCCAGTTCTTCCGGTTGCATGTAGCGGTCGCCGGATACCGTCTCTTTAAGCAGGCTTTTCGGATCAGTTTCATACCATTTTGCTTCGGGCTGGTCGGGCAGTATTAAGATCAGCAGTGCCAGGCCGCTCATAAATGCAAAAGGAAGCGTATAGGACGAGTGAAACAGCCTTTTTTCAGATTGAATGCCATTGACCTTGTCTTCGATTTTCCGTGTGATGATAAATGCTGCCAACGCTATGACCACCAGTAAAAACAGGAATAAATCACGGGGCATGCCCAGGGAATCGAACACGAAAATACTGCCCAGCGCCGAGCCGTTGTAAAGTGGCTCAAATGTATTGTAGAAGGCGCCGAAGAAGAATATTCCCCCCATCATGCCGAGGATAAACAACATAGCGTCAATTTTACCGATAATGGCGGCGACCATGCTGGTGCCGGGGCAGAATCCCCCCAGGATAAATCCAAACCCCATGATCACCCCGCCAACAACCGCTGACCATAGAAACGTCGGGTTGATGTATAGCATGTCATATTCCACCCATCCCAGGTAGTTAAACAGCAGCAATCCGATGGCTGCGGTGATGGCTGCGGTGAAGAAAACCCGCAGTACGACAAAATCGTAACCATAAAAAACGCCGGCCAGCTTACGCGAAGTGGAAAAACCACCCTGCTCAAGCACGTAGCCAAAGCCCAGACCAATTACAAAAGCAAAAAACAAGCTCAGATCCGGATTTATAAATCCCTGTGGTATCAATGGTGCCATAGTCCCTCCCTGTTATTAACTGATCCAGAGTTTTCTGAAAAAATAAGCAATGACATATCCGGTGCCGAAGATGGCGATCATCGTCAGAAACCCGGCTGTTGAGAGTGTGGCCATACCGCTGAGTGCGGCGCCGCTGGTGCACCCTCTTCCGAACTGACTGCCCAGCCCGAATAGAAATCCTCCGGCCGCAGCCATTATCAGTCGTGTACTGACTGAAATCCTTGGTCCTTTATCAATTTTAAGCCCGGCGCGTCCCGACATAAATCCCGAGAAGAAGGCCCCGCCGAGCACACCCAGGGTGAGGTAAACCAGCCAGTTTTTCATTGGCCGGCCATCTCCGGTGGCAAAAAAAGAGGCATAAAACGGATGCTTCTGGGCATATTCGGGCGAAATGCGGCCAATGCTTTCTATCACCACGCTTTTAGCTGCTCCGCTGGCGCCGAGCCCGCGGCCGGTGATAAAGAATGATGCCAGTAATACCATGCCCAGCAGAAAGCCTGCCAGGTATGGATTCATGTAAGGTTTAGGTTTTTGTTCCATATCTTATAAAATTAAGCGCATCCGCCCTGCGTCTGCTTTACTACAACCTTTTTTTCATCTTTCTCCCCGCCACCGGCAGAGCCCGATTTAAACGGAAAATCATTCTTTTGCATGTCAGTCCATTGACGGGGCGTGTTTTTGTCATTCTTACCGAACCGGTCATACATAAACCCGTTCGCACCATAAATCACCGAGTATGCTTCATAGCCCAGCATACGCAGCCAGGCCACGGCGTGGGCGCTGTGATGTCCGTTGAAACAATAAACCGCGACGGGTTTACCGGGTGATAATAGTCTCAGGGATGCCTCCTCCCTCAGGGAGGCTTTGGGGATAAAATTCATTGTTCCGGCCGGATGCACGTTGTTTCCGAACCAATCGGCAGGCACATAAGCCACAACATCATATTTTTCGGGCGATTTCTCTATGTCGGAATAGTTGATGAGAAATGAAACCTGTGCAGTATCGAGCAGCGCTTTTGCCCGCAATCGTGCAATCTGAAAACCGTTCTTTCCACCGGTTGTAATCAGGGGCATCTCGCCTTTGGCGACCGGTTGATCTGAAGATTCTATGGTCAGGTTGTCCGGGAAGGTACCTGTCGCTTTGTCCCATCCTGTTTTGGCGAACTGAGTGTTCCATCCGCTCATTCCGTAACGTACCGAAAAGGTATTGGTACAGCCGAGAATCCGCATAATTCCGTTAACATAAGCAGACAACTGTCCCCGGCTGCACAAAAATACGACACGATCAAAATAAGGCGCATCAATGCGGTTTTCAAAATAATCAATGACGTGCTCAGGGCTTACATTTACTGCCCCTTCGATATGCCCCTGGTTAAACTGATCTGCCTCGCGGAGATCAATTAAGTGGATGTTCCGGTCGAGCATTGCATATAGTTCAGCGGCGGTCATGATGGCCGGGGCCGCTTCACTGTTGATGTAATCCCCTTTCTGTTTCAGGTAATCATACAATACCTGCGATTCAGTGATTGTTGCAGCAGGTTCAGCAGTTACGCCCGGTTCCTTCCTGGAGCACCCGGTGTAAAGAAAGTGTGTTGTCAGGAAAATGCTGATCAGCAATAATTTATTCTTCAGATTCATCTTCCGGTAAGATTTTAGGATTTTTAACAAGTTCATTTTCCGGCTTCCCGGCCGTTTTATCCTGATCTTTCTGATCTTCTTCTTCCAGTTCTTCCCAGCCGGTAATCATGGCCTTCAGGTTTGAGGTAATGGTGTGTCCTGTTGTTATCAGGTAAAGATGTACCAACACAAAAGCCAGCAACATAAAAGCGCCTGCCGTGTGTATCAGCGCGATTATCTCGAGGTTGTCAATATTAATGATGGCTATGCTGTCGCCCTGGGGATAGCGATAGAACATAAAAAGGAGTCCCGAAACAACCATGACAGGGATAAACAGGACTTTAAGTCCCAGATAGACCAGCCGCTGCAAAGGGTTCAGTTTGCTGATCAGTGTCTTTTTGGCAGGGTGGGGGGCATTGCGGAAAATCCCGAAAAGGTAGAATTCAGCCTGGGCTTTCAGATTTTTCGTAGTCGGAATATACTGTTTCCATTCACCGGTGGTGAAATGCCAGAATATGGCGAAAACAATCAGGATGATAAATCCCCATGCTGCATAATTGTGAATTTTAACAGCTGTTTCGAAGCCGAAAAAATCGTAGGAGCTGTGAATTTCAAATCCTGTAAATGCCAGGACAAAGATCAGCAAAGCCTGGTTCCAGTGCCAGAATCGCTCAAACCCCTTGTAAACGTATACTTTTTTATGCGTGCTCATTGCTGATGGTATTAATGGCTTTGTATGGTTTTTTGTTTGCGTGATGAAAGTGCCCTGATCACTGAATGGACTAACACGCCGGCAAACGAGAGGATTAACAACAACTGACCGGCCAGATCAAGGGTGCGGTTGCGGTCGCGGCCGGGCATGTAAAAATCGGTGAGCGCGGCAAGGCGGCCGTTATCCCGGGTGTGGCATTCCCTGCAGGTGACGGCTTCGGACGCCGGACTTACCATGTGGTTTACCGGCATAAACATCTCGGTTTTAATAAATGAATGTTTTCCGCTATATGGAAGGGGGATATAGGCCATGCCTTCCTCGATGGAACGTTCCCAGTCCAGATCCAGCCAGAGCGCACCTTTTCCCTTATCTTTGTCCCATAGCTTCGCCTGAATAATGGTCAGGTTTTCTGCATCGTAAGGCTGTCTGCCACGGTGTACCTTTACAGGGATTATTTTACTGTTACGGTCGCGGTATTCTCCAAATAATGTGTTGATTCTGAGAATGTTCTGTGTGGTGTCTACCTTGTCGGTAAGCAGGTGGTGATCCGCTGTGCCATTAAACCAAAAGTATTCAGGTTTTACCATTTTCTCCCAAACAAAGTCCCCTTTGATGGAGGTGTAAACCACATTGCCTTCTTTGTCGAGTAATTCATATTCTTTCCCGTCTTTTTTCCTCGTTGCCGTAGCCCAGTCCCAGTACATTTTGGTAGCGTTTACCTTGGCATAAACCGGAATATGGCAGGTCTGGCAGGCAACTTTGATTGAATGCTCGTTCAGGATACTTTTCTGGTGAGGAAAGGCGGTATGACAATCTTCACAGTTCAGCCGCTGGGTGTTGGAAGAGGAAACTGCATAATATCTTCCCTTCATTTTATGGTTTTCGGCAGTATGGCAGTCCACGCAATTCATGTTCAAGCCGTCAACGCCCATGTGTACGTCCACATCGCGCCCGCCTGTCAGTAAACCGAGTTCAAGGTCGCCATGCTTGACATTGTTGCCGCCGCCGCCACCAAAATGACAGGTGCCGCAATTGGCACTTTTCGGCTGACCTACGCTGGTAACAATCGCTTTGAAATCCGGTCCGCCGGGACCCGTTTTGGGATAGCCCGCTGCGCCGCTTGCTTTTTCATAAGTGCCCGTATTGTCATGACAAACAATGCAATCAATGTTATAAGGATTCGAAAAGTCAAATGTTTTGTCGCTCCACCCGTAGCCGGCATGGCACTTCATACAGCTGCCTTCGTTCGACTGCACCCCCGTACAGAAATTATTGATGAGATTCTTCTTTCCCAGGTAGGTTATACCCCTGCCGGGTATATATGCTTCCCGTTCCCAGGTAAAATGGGCACTGTGCATCAGCTCTTCACCACGCTCGGTGTGGCAGGAGAGGCAGGCTGCCGTAATTTCATGCGGGTTTGTAAAGTCTTTCTGCAGGATTTCAAACTTGCTGTGATCCACCCCGGGCTTTCGTTTGACTGCATACTTAGCCCTGAGTCCGTTCAATAGTTTATGGTCGGGCTCAGGTTCCCTCAGCACCAGTGTTACAATCAGTAATGGCGCCACGATGGCCAGAAAGAAGGTAATGGGTTTGGTGTAGCTTTTCATTGCTTGCAATTAATAAACTTCCGTTATCAGGAGAATAGTCAGTAACTAAAAAAACTATCTGACGTTAATAGCCGGGTAATTTTAAACTATTGTTATTTCTATGGCAAATATAGAATAAAATAAATGTATCCTGTTCAACCTGAGGCAATTTAGAGCAATTTCTAAATAGCGTGCTAAATTATTGATTCATTGACTTATATACATTATTAAATTGACCAGAAAATCAGTTGTAAGATATTCAGTAAACCAGATCAATGTTAAAATCCGGTAAGATTACTTACAACAATATTGAAAATGAATTATTTGCAATTTTCCAATGCAGCTCAGGGGTTTAGGTTAAAAAATCAGCCCGCTATGCCTTATTCCTTTCTGAGTAGAATTTTCAGGCAATCTTTTACCGGAATTCAACGAAATATCATGCATATTTTTATATTTGCTGCAACAATGGTTGATCTGATCATTGTTGCGTTCCGGCATTGTCACGGTTAGTCTGCATTGCAGGGTATATTTGTTACAGATTGAATGGCCTGAGGATAAACTGCAATCGGGAATCTTTTAAATTTGTGGATGTAAATGACTGATTATTAATCTGTATAGTAATAATTTAACATTTTAGCTTATGATTAAAATTTCCAAAACCGGTATCGTCCTGCTGTTCCTGTCACTGGGTATGATTCCGTCTTATTCACAGTCGAGGGGGGTAACTACCATTGATTCGCTTCCTGTAAAATATCTGAACTGGTATAACCGCAGCCCGTCACAGGATAAAATTCAGGGCGCAGCCACTGACCAGGCCTATCGTGAACTGCTTAATGACAAGTCTCCGCGTAAAAAAGTGGTTGTGGCTGTTATTGACGGAGGTGTTGATATCTATCACCCTGAACTTGAGGGGAAAATATGGACCAATAAAAAAGAAATTGCCGGAAATGGTCTGGATGATGACAACAATGGGTATGTGGATGATATTCATGGTTGGAATTTTATCGGCAACAGCAAAGGGGAGCACCTGCTTTATGAAAACATGGAATATGTCAGGATTTTCAAAAAGCTTAATCCACGGTTTAGCGGGGTAAAGGATGAAAATGGTCTGCCGGCCGATGACAAGCAGCTTTATGCCGTTTATGTAAAAAGCAAAATAAAATACGAGGAGGAGCTCCGAAAGTATACCCGGCGTGCAAAGGACCTTGAAAGTTTTGAAAGGTATGTGAACCATCAAGAGGAAGTACTGAAAAAGTACCTGCGCAAGCAGGATCTGACGGCGGCGGATGTGCGGGCGGTTAAAACGAAGTCGGAAATGGTGAATGAGGCGAAAAAAGTCATGCTTGATCTTTATGATAAAGGATTTACCAGAAAGGATCTTTCTGATATGCAAAAGCGCAGCAACGATTTTCTCACTTATTATCTGAATCTTGATTTTAATCCAAGGATGTTGGTAAATGATGACCCTGAAAACATCAGTGATCTCAATTACGGAAATAATGATGTCAAGGGGCCGCGTTCTTTTCATGGAACTTTTGTAGCGGGAGTCATAGCCGCGATAAGGGGAAACGGGCAGGGGCCTGACGGGGTTGCCAATCATGTTGAAATTATGACGCTCAGGGTTGTACCCGACGGGGATGAACGGGATAAGGATGTGGCATTGGCCATCCGGTATGCGGTTGACAATGGAGCAGACATCATCAATATGAGCTTTGGCAAGTATTTTTCGATTACCCGGGGCATCCTTGATGATGCAGTCCGTTATGCAGGGAATCATAATGTATTAATGATTCATTCGGCGGGCAATGAAGCCGATAACCTCGATCTGACAGAGCATTATCCATCGGCAATTCTTGCAGATGGCTCAAAAGTATCAAACTGGATAACGGTAGGAGCTACCTCGGATATTCTGAATAAGGAATTTTGCGGTGTTTTTTCCAATTACGGAGCTGAGAATGTGGATCTGTTTGCTCCCGGAGTAAACATTGTTTCACTGGCCCCGGATGGTAAATATGAAATGGGTGATGGCACCAGCTTTTCAGGACCGGTTGTCAGCGGAGTTGCGGCACTGGTCTGGTCATATTATCCCGAACTGACCGCCATACAACTGAAGGATATATTGTTGGAAAGCAGTACAAAATATCCCAAAGCCAAAGTTTACAGCCCTGATACAAAGTCTTCCAAAAGAAAGAAAGTGCAATTTGCCACCCTTTCCCGTACAGGAGGGGTCGTAAATGCTTACAACGCCCTGCAGGCTGCCGGGAAGGCTGTGTTGGCAAACTAATCAACCATTGTATAAAAATAAATCCCTGCATCCGGTATTTCGGGCTTGCAGGGATTTATTATTAAAAGGAGTACTACCCGGCACTGGTTTTCAGAAAGCCGATCCCGCGTTTGACAAGCGTATCCGAACCGGCGACAAATTCATGCACATCCTCCAGTGTCAGTGTTTTAACCATATTTTCATCCCGATCCGCTTTTGGAACCTGGCTTAACCGGAGATTGTGGTTACGGATGGCTTTTTCGAGTACTTTTCTTACAAACCTGCCGTTCCCGAAATATTGATTGCGGTTTGCCGAATGATAGCTGAAATAAGCCTGCAGGTGCGCCAGTGCTTCTGCATTGGCGGTTAGTTTGTTCTTCATCAGCATGATGCCGGCGATTTCCATAAGCTCTGAGGCTGAATAATCGCTGAACACCAGATGGTTATCAAATCTTGATCTCAGACCGGGGTTTGAATCCAGAAAGTTTTCCATTTCTCTGGGATAACCGGCAACTATCAGCGAAAATTCGCCCCTGCGGTCTTCCATCTGTTTGATGATGACTTCCACCGCCTCGTGTCCGAAATCGTTGCCGCTTCCGTTAACCAACGAGTAGGCTTCGTCGATAAACAGAACACCTCCAATGGCAGCTTCTACTTTTGCCAGCGTTTTTGGCGCGGTTTCCCCGACTACGGCGCCCACCAGGTCTTCGCGGCTGCATTCAACCAGATGCCCGCGCTCCAGCAGGCCAAGCGCTTTGTAAATTTTTGCAATGATGCGGGCTACTGTTGTTTTGCCTGTTCCGGGATTGCCTGTAAATATGTTGTTGAGCGAAAATGCGCTTACAAGTTCCATGTCCATTTCCCGGTAGTACTTTGCCAGTTTGGCAAGCTCGCTGATCTCTGTTTTGACACTTTCCAGGCCTGTCATGTCTCTTAGCTCATTCAGCATGTTTTCAAGCAGTATTTCATCGGTTTTCATCTGTACGCTCTTGCTGCCTTTTTTTCTGAACAGGCCTTCAATATCACGCGGAAGAATGGTGCAAAGTTCTTCCTGCGAAAGGTTTTCCTTGCGGGCTTTGATTACCCTGATACCGAGGTTCAGCTGTGCTTCCTCGAGCATCGACTTTACCACCCTTGCATTACCGAATGCGCGTGTACGGCTTCTGTACTGTTCTTCCAGGTATTTATACATCATGCCCGAAACCTCTTCCGAAAAGGTCAGCTTCTTCTGCACTGCTGTTCTGCGGGCAATTTCCATAAGCTCTTCCGGCGTATAATCGGGAAATTCATATATGTATTTGAAACGGGAGGGAAGTCCGGGGTTGAAATTGAGAAATCCTTCCATTTCTTTCGGGTAACCGCACACAATGACGGCGATATCACCCGGCCCGTCCGACATTTCGGTAAGCAGGGTTTCAATCACCTCCCGGCCATAATCCTTGTTGTCATCTGATTTTACGGCCAGCGAATAAGCTTCATCGATCAGCAGGATGCCTCCCCTGGCTTTCTCAATCACTTCGCGGGTTATGGGAGCGGTTTCCCCTATGTACCTTCCCACCAGATTGGCCCTGCTTGCCTCGTAAACGGTGTCCCTGGGGAGTAAGCCCAGATGTTTGTATATCTTTCCCAGCATTCTGGCAATGGTCGTTTTCCCTGTTCCGGGATTGCCTGTAAAAACCGCGTGCAGGTTGATTGATTTCATGGGCTCAATGCCCATGGTATCGCGCAGTTTCAGATACCTGATGTAGTCGGCATAGTCGTGCAGCCGCTGTTTTATGCCCTCAAGTCCGACCAGGCTGTCCAGTTCCCTGAATATTTCATCCTCATGAATCGGCCCGTCACCGGAAGTTGTCACTTTTACAGGGTTTTCCCCCCATGTTATCGTATATGTAAGCTTTTCCTTGTCAACCGAATCAGCAACCTTAAAGTTGGCAACCGCCATCAACCTGCCCATGAAAATTACTTCAACTGTATAATTTCCTTCTTCCCAGTTGACATTGACCGGGTGACCACAACCCGCTTCCACGAAAAATTCGTGATTGGGGTGGTTGGGCTTAACATCGGCAACGGCAACCACATGGTGTACCAATTGACGCATATCGTTGTAATAATTGAAGAAGAATTCAGCTTTCCAGGTCTTATGAGGCAGCTTATTTCTGATTTCGAGTTCGGCCCATATAAAACGGGTTGCCATACGCTGAAACTGTCTGTAATAAGATCTTTCGTATCTTTTTGGTTCCGGTTTTTCACCGTCTTCGAACAATTTCAATCCATAGATATCAAAGCTGGGATTTGCCCCCTCTTCCAGGTGTCCGGAATCCTCAATATAAAATACGGCGTCTGCAATTTTTACGTTGTCAATCCAGGCTTCGATGATGTAACTTCCCGGAGCCCAGTCTTCCTCATCGATAGGCTCAAGGGTGTAAACACAATTGAGGATATTATCTGCTTTTTCTGCCTCAATGGTGATATTGGTCGATTCTATAACCTCTCTGTCCTGACCATAGGGATTTCTCCAGCAGAAAAGTTCCAGCTCCGATTCCCAGGATTCTTCATCAAACTTTTTGTTATACAATGTAATCTCTGCTGTGATAGAGGATAGTTCCGAAACATCAAAAACGCTCCTGAACCTGCGTTCAGGGCAGTTTGAGGTATCGTTGATGTTGAAGATCCTGAAATCCTTTAATTTAAAATTCTCGTGATCCATAGCTCTTTTATCTGAATCCCGGTTTCCGTCGGGTACATTTGGATATTAAAAACAGTAAAATTACAAATGTTTTGAAACTGGACAGGGATGAATCAGGCTGATATAAATAAAAAACACCGGTAAATTGATTAATTTACCGGTGTTCCGAACATAGAAGTTGTGATCCGGGCGGGATTTTTACCTATACTGATAATCAGATAATTAAAAAATATAGGTAGCGCAAAAGTAGCGCAAGGGATTTATTTAATATCGTGATCCTGAAGGATTTAAACCCTCGATCCTTACCGGCCTGTTAAATTATTAAAAATAGTTTCACGTGCCTGCGTTAAACGGATATTTCTTCCGCTAATTTGATCAACTACGCTGATCGTGGCCGGCATCAATGGTCCGGTTCCCGGCTTCCTGATGGCTGCTGATGGTGG
>DJGZ01000001.1:0-142 GCA_002433025.1 Bacteroidales bacterium UBA5833 | reverse complement strand
GTTCCATCCTTTTCTGACCAGTAATGAAGGAATGACCGGTTCCCGGGTTCCTGATGGCTTCCTGATGGTGGTTCCATCCTTTCCTGACCAGTAATGAAGGAATGACCGGTTCCCGGGTTCCTGATGGCTGCTGATGGTGGTT
>DJGZ01000047.1:287-15294 GCA_002433025.1 Bacteroidales bacterium UBA5833 | reverse complement strand
TTCAGCATTGATCCCCTGAGCGGTGAGTTGTATACTACGAGTACGAATACGCTGGGGATAATTTTAGAGGAATTTATACACCTGGATGTTACAGTCACTGACAATGGCAGCCCGCAAGAATCATCCGGCGCCGTTATTACTATTGTATTGGATGCAATGAATAACAATCCTGTGATTCTGAATCAAGGGTTTTCAATAGATGAGAACGCATCAGCAGGAACGGCAGTTGGTCTGATAGCAGCTTTCGATCCCGACGCTGACCAGGAATTAACTTTTAGCATAGCAGACGGGAATGCCGGTGAAGCATTTTCACTTTCTCCTGAAGGATCATTAGCAGTACTCAATTCCGAAATGCTGAACTACGAAACATCGCCAATCTTCCAGCTTGTTGTTACAGCTACCGATAACGGCATTCCGGCGATGTCTGCACAGGCCATAATAACCATCAGCCTGAATGATATCAACGAACCACCTGTGGTTTATCCTCAAAGTTTCTTTATCGAAGAAAATTTATCAAATGGTCAGTTTGTCGGCCAGATTGAGGCTTATGACCCTGACAATGGCGATAACCTGCAGTTCGGGATTATTTCAGGCAACACTGACAACGCTTTCCGGATTCATCCGGCCAATGGTCAGTTATTTGTAAGCAACAGCGCGGCCATCAATTATGAGGAGAACCCGGTCTTTTCATTGTTAGTAAGGGTGAGGGACAGAGACAACCTGGCAACTGAAAATACTATAACCATAATTGTATCTGACAGCAACGAGGCTCCCGAAACTTATAATTTCAGCTTTTATGCGGATTATGCATCCCCCGAAGGCACATTGGTCGGTGTTATTGAGGCTACTGATCCGGATCAAGGTCAGTTGCTTACATATGAGTTCATAGATGGCAATGGTGATGATATCTTCAACCTGAATCCTTTTACAGGGGAGATATTTATTATAAACTCAAACGCCCTAAGAACCAGTAATATAGGTCAATACAACATGGTTGTCAAGGTTTCCGATAACGGCACACCTTCGCTCTCGGCCATCAGCTACGTTAAGATAGCCATAACAATGCCGGAAACGGAAAAGAATATTGCATCGGAGAATGGCACAATGCACAAACGCCTTGATTTTAAAGCATATCCCAACCCATCAACCGATGGAAGATTCACCCTGGGATTTGAATATGAGCCTTCTCAGGATGCAACAATTTCAATAACAGACATTTCCGGAATTGTCGTACTTGAGACAAACCCAAACAGAATGCTGAGCTACCCGCTGGATCTCAGCCACCTCAACAAGGGATTCTATGTAATTCAGGTAACCAACGGTCAATACCGTACGAAGGGCAAACTGATTATTCAATAAAATTGCCTGAAATAATCGGGTATGGGCTGGCGCGGGGCCAGCCCATTTTTTTTATACGGAAACATAATGGTGGTAAACTGCAGCTATTCCATCCTTTAATGCAGTTTTAGCCTGCCATCCCAACCCATTAAGTTTTGAAACATCCAGCAATTTCCGGGGAGTTCCGTCAGGCTTATCTGCATCAAACCGGATTTCACCATTAAAACCTACCACTTCTTTCACGAGAAATGCAAGATCCCTGATGGTTATTTCCTTCCCGCTGCCGATGTTAATATGGGTGTTTCTGATCTCTGCATTGGCATTAATACCGCGTCCGACCCTTACATCAGGAAAACTGTAGTTTTCCATCACAAATACACAAGCGTCAGCCATATCTTCTACCCAGAGAAACTCCCGCAATGGATTTCCGGTCCCCCATAAGGATAATCTGACATTCCGGCTTCCGTTCTGTGTAATTTCGGATATACCGAAACGGCCAAGGTAATCCAGCAGTGTTTGTTCTCCGGCATCATTACTGATACCTTCTACATTATTTTTGATCAGGTCTCTTCTGATTTCCGGTAAATCACTCTTTTCAAGACATTTTCCCAGATGAATTTTTCTGAGCAGAGCGGGAAGAACATGCGAAGTCTCGAGGTTGAAATTATCGTTATAGCCATACAGGTTGGTCGGCATGACCGAAATGAAATCAGTACCGTACTGCAGATTATAGGATTCACACATCTTCATGCCTGCAATCTTGGCAATGGCGTAGGGCTCATTGGTATACTCCAGTTCTCCGGTAAGCAGGCAATCTTCTGTCATCGGTTGCGGGGCATTTTTAGGATAAACGCAACTGCTGCCGAGGAATAACAGCTTCTTAACTCCATTAAGGTAAGATTGATGAATTATATTATTCTGAATCTGAAGGTTTTCATAAATAAACTGCGCCCTGTAAACATTGTTGGCCATGATGCCCCCGACTTTGGCGGCGGCCAGAAAAACAAATTCAGGCTTTTCGCGCCCGAAAAACGCAGCAACCTTTGACTGATCGGTCAGGTCCAGTTCTTCAAAACTCCTGGTAATTAAGTTGACATATCCCTTTTGCTGAAGGTCTTTCATGATGGCGCTGCCAACCAAACCCCGGTGCCCAGCTATGTAAATCCTGCTGTCTTTATTCATAATTGTTACTGTTTATCGCTTTTATCCCGGTTTATTCAAAATAGCTTAAGATATCATATCCGCCATCTCTGAGGTAGCGGTCTTTCTTCATAAGCTTGATGTCTCCTTCCATCATGTCTTTAACCAGTCCTTTAAGGTCATATTCAGGGATCCAACCCAGCTTTTCCCTGGCCTTTGTCGGGTCGCCCAGCAACAGGTCAACTTCAGTAGGCCTGAAATACATAGGATCCACAGCAAGCACCTCTTTACCTGCCGGTAACTGATATTCCGGATTGCTGCAAGCGGTAACATACGCCTTTTCATGCACCCCTGAACCCTTAAATTCTATGGAAATCCCGACCTCATCAAAAGCCAGTCTTACAAATTCCCTCACCTCAGTAGTAATCCCGGTAGCAATGACAAAATCTTCGGGTTTCTCCTGCTGAAGGATGAGGTACATCGCCCTTACATAATCCTTCGCATGTCCCCAGTCCCGTTTTGCCGAAAGATTTCCCAGGAACAATTTATCCTGCATACCCAGGGCAATGCGTGAAACGGCCATGGTAATTTTTCTGGTTACAAAGGTTTCTCCGCGAATCGGCGATTCGTGATTGAACAATATTCCGTTTGCAGCAAAAAGACCATAGGCTTCCCGATAATTCACCGTAATCCAGTATGCATACATTTTTGCAACGGCATAAGGGCTGCGGGGATAGAAAGGTGTTTTTTCAGATTGCGGGATTTGCTGCACCAAACCATACAATTCGCTGGTTGATGCCTGATATATCCTCGTCTTCCCGGCAAGGTTAAGTAATCGTACCGCTTCAAGTATTCTTAACGTTCCGACACCATCAGCATTTGCGGTATATTCAGGAGAGTCGAAACTGACCTTTACGTGCGACATGGCTGCAAGGTTATATATCTCATCGGGCTGAACCTCCTGTATGATTCTGATGAGATTGGATGAATCGGTCATATCTCCGTAATGGAGAATAAAATGACGGTTTTCAATATGCGGATCCTGATACAGATGATCAATCCGGTTGGTATTGAATAAAGAACTGCGGCGCTTGATTCCATGAACAATATAACCTTTGCGCAAAAGGAATTCTGCAAGATAAGCGCCATCCTGTCCGGTGACGCCGGTAATCAGGGCTACTTTTTGTGACATAAAATCCAGATTAATATTAGAAACACAAAACTAAGAAAAAATAAGAATAAAAGCCGCATTCACGCCAACCTGCGCCCGGAGCCTTATGCAACTGCCTGCCACGCATGCGGACAATGAAATGCGTCAGATAAAAATATTACCTTTGCGATTTGAATGTTCGAACATATCGGCTTTTCAAACCAATGAATCATCGTATCTTTTACTTGATGCTAAGCCTGAGCGGCGCAGTCATTCTTTTATTTATTATTGCGCCGCTTGCCGGGATTTTTATTAAAAGTGATGGCCGTGAACTGTTGGCTGCTGCGCAGGACAGCGAGGTAACTGGAAGTATCTGGCTGACCATAGGAACATCTATGGCAGCAACAGTTATTTTCGCAGTGTTGTCATTGCCATTTGCTTGGTTTCTGGCCAGGCGAAAGTTCAGGCTGAAGAAGCTCGTATTGGGCATTATAGATCTCCCTGTAGTTATTCCGCACACAGCCGCCGGCATTGCTTTATTGGGCGTTATATCGCGCGATTCACTGGTTGGCAGGCTGGCGGAGGAAGCCGGCATCAATTTTGTCGGTCATCCATCAGGGATTATTCTGGCCATGGCTTTTGTAAGCCTTCCGTTTTTTCTTAATGCGGCCAGGGAAGGGTTTACCGGAGTTCCTGACCGCCTTGAAAAAGCAGCATTAAACCTCGGCGCTTCCCCATTACGGGTATTTCTGACCATATCCATCCCGCTGGCCATGCGGCAGATAATCTCCGGTTCGGTGATGATGTTTGCCAGGGGGATGAGCGAATTCGGTGCAGTGATTATTATTGCATACCATCCCATGACCGCACCGGTGCTTATTTTTGAGAGGTTCAGTTCCTTCGGATTACAATATGCACGGCCGGTCTCGGTAATATTTATCATCATTTCCGTCGTGTTGTTTCTTTTAATGAGATTATTGGCAAGAGACCCTGAAAATGCTAGAAATTAGTCACTTATATAAGGACTTCAAACGGTTCTGCATTAACGATATCACCCTGAAAATCAACAGGGACGATTATTTTGTTCTGTTGGGCGCGTCAGGGGCCGGCAAGTCGGTATTGCTGGAACTCATCGCGGGAATTACTAAGCCCGACTCAGGCAAAATTTTTCTGAACGGTAAAGAAATCACTCTTTTGCCGGTTGAAAAACGCAAAACCGGCCTGATCTTTCAGACCCCTGCGATTTTTCCACATCTCACCGTAAAAGAAAACATCGCCTTTCCCCTTTTCGCTGCATCCCGCCAGATAGTTGATTCCAGGGTCAGATCCCTGGCTGAACAGACCGGTATTTCACACCTGCTGAATGAAAAGCCGGCCAAACTATCCGGTGGTGAACTACAACGGCTGGCCCTGGCCCGGACACTGGCATCAGACCCTTTGATGCTGTTGCTTGATGAACCCCTCTCGGCTGTCGACACACCCATGAAGTCATCCCTCAGGGGCTTGTTGCGCGGGCTGAACCGCGACGGGATGCCGATGCTTCATGTAACGCATGACTTTGAAGAAGCGGTAGCCCTGGCCAATAGAATGGCAGTAATTGAAAACGGAAGCATCATACAGACCGGAACCCCGACTGAGATCATCAATCAGCCGAAAAGCGGATTTGCCGCAGGATTTACCGGTGAGCGAAACTTTTTTAAAGCAGAAATAAAAGGGCTTTATGCATTTGTTGAAGCAGGCGGTGCCGGAAAGGACCAGTTCAGAATTCACCTTAACGAACATTGTGAAGAAGGACCGGCGAACATCCTGATCCGCAGCAGTCATGTCGTTGTTGCGAAAGATAAACCTGAACTTAGTACTACAAATAACTTCAGCGGAAGAATATCCTCGATCAGCCCGCTAAGAGAGGGTTTCGAGGTATGCATTGAAAACGGGACCCGGTTTTACGCCCGGATTACCAGGGATGCACTTGAAAAACTCAGCCTTGCGCCCGGACAGGAGGTGTGGGCATGTTTCAAAGCATCGGCCGTGGAAGTAATCCGGTAATCAGGTAGTAAACAATTAACAGGACTGAATCATGATCTCAATGCCGAACCTGATCATTATCGGAGGATCATCACGAAATGTCGGAAAGACTTCCCTTTGCCTTGACCTGATTTCGAGATACGCCCCGGACCTGGAAATTACAGGCCTGAAAATTTCGGCGATTAAACCTGATGACACAATTTATCATGGCACTCACGCCCTTGTGCTTAATGGTGTGAATTTCAGGATTTTTGAAGAAAAAAACGCCGAAAGCAACAAAGACACTGCCAGAATGCTGAAAGCCGGCGCAAAAAGAGCAGTTTATATCGAGGCCCTCGAAGAACACATGCCCGAGGCGTTTGCCGGATTCAGAAAAATATACGAAACAGCCGGTCCGATTATCAGCGAATCGAGAAGCCTGCGAAATCTGGCTATCCCCTCACTCTTTATCCTTTTAAAACATTACAATCCTGCCCTGATAAAACCAGACTTCCATAATTACGAAGCCCTGGCCGACCTCACCGTAAGCATCAGCCCCGGATGCAGTACCACTGCTTCACTGGCCTCAAGAATATGCTGGGACCGGGATCACTGGTTGCTTTCATCGGAGTAGTGCCTGCGACTCAGTAATGAATGACTTCCACGCCTGGCTTTAATACCCTGAACTGCTCCACCCGCTTTGCAGATACCTTTGTATTATAGACTTTAAGCGTTTTGAGGTTTGAAAGACCTTCGAGGGGTTTAAGATTGCTCACCCTGGTATTGTAGCAACTCAGATGAACAAGATTAACGGAAGTTGCCAACGCATTCAACCTTGATATCTGTGTCCCGGATATATCCAGATTTTCAAGTTCAGTCAGAAACCTCAGGGGATCTATTTTACTCAGCGGAGTGTTTGAACAGTTGAGTTTTTTAAGTTTCCTGTTGGACGTGAGCGGACTCAGGTCAGTAAGCGGAGTGTTGGAGCAATCCAACTCCTGAAGCCTTGTAATCAGCCCAAGGGGCAACAAATCGGAAACCTGAACACCACTAATATTCAGAACCTCAAGCCTCTTCAACACAGATAAGGGCATCAGACCTGAAACACCTCTGTTTCTTGAAATATCAAGATTCCGGATTGAGGCCACCCTGTGCAATTGCTCACGATCAGGCTCAGGTCCGACCGGCTCATACTGAGTAAAAATATTTTTCCACACTTCATCGAGGGAAGCCCACCATTTCTGAAGTTCAGGTGTCTGATAAATCACGAGCACCCCGGGGATACTGTCCCAGAGTTTTTCCACAATCTGGTTCAGTCCGGGGACTCCATCCCCATAAACAAGTTCAAGGCGGCGAAGTCCGGTAAGAATCTCAATATTCCTGGCCTGCAACTGATCGATGCCGATACGCCGGATATTACTCAGACCTTTCAGCGGGCTCAGGTCAACCACCCTGGTTCCTGACAAATTCAGATCCCTGAGCTTTTCCAGCCGGCTTAAAGGAACAGGATCAATTACCGAAGTATTCGAGACATCAAGCACCTCAAGGTCGAACAGGTCCTTGATCGCCATCAGCTCAGTGATTCCCGTTGATGCTGCAAACAATTGATTGAGTGAACTCAGTTTGCGCAAAGGCTCAAGTGTGGTAATTCCCTGATTCCCTGAAATATCAATCCGTTTCAGAAAGGATATTTCATGCAGTTGTTCTCTTTGCGGGGGTGAATCCAGGGGAAGCATGGCAGAAAAAACGTTTTTCCATACATCAGGCATGGCCTGCCACCAGGCGGTGAGTTCCTCCGACTCATAAATTACTTTTACACCCGGTTGCTGCTGCATGAACTCCTGGGCAATTGCCTTGTTTACAAAGGTCTTATCGCAATAGATAACCTTTAATTTTTTCAGATTCTGCAGAGGTGTAAGCTGTGCAACAGGAGAACGATCGAGATAAACATACTCAAGTGACGGCATTTCCGCAAGCGGGGAGATATCACTGATATAGGTCTGCACCAGAAGGATGCGTTTCAGATTATCCATCCCGGTGAGAGTTGCGAGATCATTCAGCGGAGTACCCGACAAGTCCAGCACCTCCAGACCTGACAAGCCGGCGAGGCTTTCGGGCGATCTCAAAGGAAGATTATTCAGCCTGAGTTCTTTGAGCCTGTCTAATCTCCGGAGCGGTGAAATATCCTCGGCTGACAAACCGGTCAGGAACAGATACTCCAGTTGGTTGAAATTCGCAACCGGCTCTATATCAGCTACAAAAGTATTGGAAATGTCAAGATAACGAAGACTGGTAGAATACTGAAGCGCATTGATCGAACTGATCAATGTTCCGGAGGCAATGAAAGTTTCGAGCTTTGACAGGTTCCGGATTGGCTCCGGCCTGATCACCTTCGCGCCTGAGATGTTAAGATGTTTGAGTGCGGTCAGCGCGCTGAGCGGATCGAGATCATAAATCCCCGGTACGCCGGAAATATCGATTTCTTCCGTACGCCATATCCTCCTGATCTCATTGAATACTCCTGAAGGTGAAACAAAAAGCGTATCACCCGTTTCAGTGGAATCGGCCTGACTGAAATTTCCGTTAGCCCTGACAATATAATCACGACCGATGGCAATTACTTCATGCATAGGGATGTTATCCCCTGCCAGTGTGTTACCAGAAAAAAAGATTCTCCAGCCCTTCCCCAGATTGTTCCACCAGGTAATCAACTCCTGTTCTTCGCTCGACCTTGTGGTATAGATACTGGCAATCTTAAGATCCCTGCTGGCATCATCCAGGTTGATTTCTATGAAACGAGGCTTGTTGTCATTGACCTTCACTCCTTCCAGCGTAATTCCGTTCAGGTTTCGGCTGGTTTTTATTTTGAAGAATAATTCGCCTTTCTCATTTGTTTCCTGGGTTATTTCCTCAATTGTAAACTTGAAAGACACCTCTCTGAAAAAGAAATCAATATCCTTCAGATAAGCCTGTACATCCTTATTGGTAACCACATCCCGCTTCTCCACCAGGTCATCTTCTATCTGAACCCTTGCATCACGGAAAAATTTCAGGAATGACTGGTTGATAATAATATCCTTCTCTTTGTACTCAGCTTTTGCACTGCCAAGTGTATTGAACGCATATTCCATGAAACTGACCAGCTGTGCCGCCTGCTTCTGATAAGTCGCAATATCTTCGTCTGACAAACCGGCCGACGAAAAGTTATCCGCCTGTTTTGCAGTTTGCTGTGCAAAAACAGCAAATCCATGAAGCAGTATAAAGGCAACAATGACAACACCTGACAGCTTATTCATGATAGATATATTTAAGTAATATATTCTTCTGTTCTTCATTGATCTTCAGCAATCCTGAAATCAGCCAACCGGAATTCCCTCCCGGTCTGTTAAATTCCGAGAGTTCAAAATACCATCCCGGAACCTGAAAAAAATGAAATTTAACCCTGCTTACCGTTCTGAACTTCAGGTTACCTTTTTTAAACTCATACAAAAACAAAGTCAGGTAATCCGGCAAGTACTCTTTTTCAGTATACAATTCCACATAATCCTTGTCCTTGAAGACCCTGACCAAATTCATAAAATCCAGTTCGTGACTGAGCGGGTGAAGAAAATGGCTGCCGGTCTCGGTGTTCATGCTGAACAAGAGCTGAAAATGCCTGAAATACACATTGGAAATAACCCATTTATGGCCCAGGTTTTCCTGCTCCAGTTTCAGGAAAAGCGTCAATTCTTCGTCTTTCCCCTGATAGAGAAACCTGGTAGTAACTTCGGCAAACCACTGCCCTCCGTGGAAGTTCAGAAAAACGGGGGACTCCGTATTCAATACATCCCTGATAAAGGCATCTTTAAGCGGGTCGGTAATGGAGGAATTCTGGTAATCAAAAAGCACATGAAGGTATCTCTGACGAAGATCAGGACTGCGAAAATCTTTATCCCCGCTGTAAAACCTGTCCCCCCTGGTGCTCTCTTCGCCATTGAACCGGCGGAAAAACTGGTTAACCTGTTTGGTTTGGGCGATAAACACACTTTCATCCCCAAGCAGCGAATTAAATGCCTGAGCGTGCAATGCTGCAGGGAATATTATAGTTAACAGGGCAAAGAAAAAGGTCTTCCTCATGCGACAGATTTTGAAGCGTCAAATAATCAATGCTTTACCAGACAGCTTAATATAAAACTGGCTCGGGAATTGCACGATGGGGCATCCCGAGGCCAGAAAAATAATCAGTAAGGCACAGATCAGCCCGGTTTGGTTTCAGTTACCCTGATATCGCCCAGCAACACATCCCAAAACCCGATGATACGTCCGGATATCTGTGTGGTTTTTCGTTCAACATAAACCGTGACATCTTTCTTTGTAACGTCCACATATCTGAGCCCCTCTTTGGTAGTTCCTTCAAAGCGCTGAAAGATGGTGATCACGCCAACGTAACGGCCATCCGGCTGTCTTTCAAGATCACTGATGTATTGAATATTGTACCATGAAATGGTAACCTTGTCGTAATTCAGGGCCATAAGCCGCTCAAGGTATTCCCTGATTCCATAATAATTAACATCTTCACGGTTGATGGAAGAAACGCCCATCAGCGCACCGTCGGCAAACAACTCAAGGGTACGTTCAATCACCCGGTTAGCCTCCGACCACGGCGTATCCTTATTTCCTACAATACTGATATACTTGCTGAGATCCCTCACTTTTTCAAGTGCAAGTGAATCGATGGCCTGTTTACGCGACGGGCTGATATCGTCCTGAGCTGCAAGGTTTGCAGAAAAAGCAATAATCAGGGCAGCGGCAATGCTTAATATTCTTGTCATATCCCTTTACTTTTTAATGAGTTCGAGTTCTTTAATTTTTCCATTTGAATCAAAAGCCGCGTTCAGCACCTTGTTGGGCGATTTTTTCTGATCCTTTATAAACTCAAGGTACTTGCGAATGGTTGTAGGCCTGTCGTAATCCTTGATTTCGCCTTCACGGCTGATCAGTATAAGCACAGGAACATCTTCACCGGCAAAAGCGGCCAGCGCTTCCCTTATTCTCATGTTTGCAGAAGCTACATCTCCGGCGCCGGCAACGGCGTCCAGGGAATTGTTAATCGCGCGGTATTGTCCGCCTTCACGTAACTCCCGTTCCTTCGCTTCCTTTTCGCGCTGCAACCGTTCTTCTTCCTTTTTCCGTTCAAGGGCGGCCCTTTCGCGGGCAAGAATTTCTTCAGCCTGGCCAATCAGGTCATTGATTTCATTGTCATCAATACCCATGCGCTTGACGGCTGCCAGTTTGAATTCCTTTTCCTCAAGGGTCATCCGGCCGTCATCGTTGATAATTGCCAGCAGGTCTGATTTGGCTTTTGCCTTTTTTTCAGCAAGCTCCTGCGCTGCCTTTTTCTTTGCAGCTTTCTTCTGACTGGTACATGAACTGAAACCGGCGCCAAGTGATACCACCAGCATCATGATCAAAAACAGCCTGAATTTACCCGTAGTTTCGGTACGGAAGGGTTTTCTTTCTCTCATCATAAAACAGATATTTTGAATTTAAACTCACAAAATGAACAAATATTATGCTCAGATTCTTCTTCCAAACTGCGATTTAACAACTTTTAGCAGTCTTAAGGCCCAACAAAAATAATTCATTTTTAGTCTTAATAACAATAAAACGGTGGAATCAAGCTGAAAAGCAGGACTTGGGCTTATGAACATTACTGCATATGACGATTTTACAACCCCGTGGATTTGATAAGAGGATTCCGGATAAAAAAATCCCTGCATCGGAAGGCAGGGATCAGAGGAATATTCCGGACTAAAGCAGGCCACCCAATCCGGAGTAAAGCAAGCCCGTTAATCCGGGTATATTGTCAATCCCATCTTTCTTATGACTTACAATTATACCAATGATTTTGTTTTTAGTCAGCGACTGCGTTTAAGACTTATTTGTTATGTGTTGTAAATTATTATATTTCAATCATTTGCAACCTTAAAATTTAATAAATAATCCAGTAATTTTGAATGAATCAGACTTAAATTACATCCTTTGCTTTCAATTAATTGTCCATTTGTTTTAATCACGAAATTACTCGTTTCTCCGTCAATCGGGCATCCTCTCTCAAATGGTAAATAAATTGAATAATAATCGGCTAGTTTTTGTTTTAAAATCAATATTTCTGAATCATTTAGCTGTTCCTTGATTATTTTGTGCTTTCTCTTGAATCGTCTTGATTTCAGCGGTAAGTAAGTAATCTTATCGTAATAGTTTCCTTGGTTATCAATCCGAATCAATCTGTTATCAGACCACGGTGTCAGATATTCAAGCTCAATGTACTCAAAATCAAAAATCTTATTCGAGAATAATTTTAAATCCTTATAATCAAGCTGAAAATTACTTGGCGAAATAAGAGTCAATGTACTATCAGTCTGTTTTGAAATATTATATTTTAATCGTTTGACTTTGTATCCTAATGGCGTGTTTGGCTCGTATTCATTCTTCTTTATAATCAAATCATTTCCGATAATCTCATATTTTGCAGTATCACGGACTTGATATAAAGATGAATAAATCAATGAATCATTAATCAGCTCGACAAAATTAAAATCAGAATCAACCAGAAATTTTCCAATCAATTCAGTCTTTAAATCTTGTCCAAAAGTTAATTGACAAGAAATCAAAACGCTAAATATGATTATCTGTGTCTTCATTTTTATTACACATAACGTTCCCGGGCTATGAAGCGTTTCGTTTTTAAAAGTTTCCGCTTTTCGGATTTCTACTACCATTCGGAAAAGGTAAGGACGCTAAATTAACCTCCGTAACAACAATGCTTTATGAGCCTGTTTTACCCAAAGTAATTCCTTGTTTCTTCAGGCTTTCTCTAACATTGTAATTGTATTCCCAGCAAAAATCTTTAGTAAACTGAAATATCTCAAGCAAAAGGTCGTAACAGGATTTATATACCGGAAGATCATAATGTAAACCCATAATTTAAAAAAAATCGATCCCGCCAAAGGCGGGATACCCCAATTGTCAAATAGACAAATAGTCAAAGAGTCTTAATCCCTGAGGCAACGAACAGAAAAGCCATAGTGCTTATAGTAGTCGAGCCTGAGTACATTGGAGCCATAGTAATGCAGGAAGCGGTACCAGGCCCAGTACGAAGTGTACTCACTCGAACTCCAGAAGTAACCGGACCGGCCAAGGGCGTTGAATGCCCCATTGAAGTCGCGGAGGCCGCCCGGGAGACCCGAAAATCCGAATTCATTGGTTGCGCCGACATTGGGACAATACCACTTTGGGTGTGCATCGGGTTCTGTGCGGGTACTCTTCATTTTACCGCCGGCAATGCTTTCACCACCAAGGTAGTCGGTTAAAATTATCCATTCAGAATCGGTCGGTGTATGCCAGCCGGCCGGGCAAAGTTCATTGCTATCAACCACTGCATACCAATTGTACAATGCGCCGTAACTGTCTTTCCATGAAATGTCGTTGTCATACCAAGCATAAGCGCCGGTAGTAAGGTTCATCCAGGTATTGTTGTCCATGACATTGGGAATGGCAGTACCGTTCCGATAGGTTGTGGTTTTCAGGTTCTCTTTCATCCAGCATTGATTACCTATCTGCACAGTATTATATACATTGCCATCAATATCGGTTATCGTTGGAGTACCGGGGCATGGATCGCCTGCATAATTAAAATAATAGGTCTGGTTACCTGTGGGTGAACTCGTAATGACTTGTTCACCTTGATCAGCAAATGAAGTGAATTTAAGCATGTCACCCAGGTCAAATACAAAATTGTTCAGAGGGTTTCCCGATTTATAATCTCGGGCTCCGGTTTCCTGCTGCCCGTTGTATCCCAGTTTGCAATATCCTGAAACATTCGCATCGGTTGGAGAATTGAACATTTTTATCGTTCGGGTTTGATTACCTGCACGGGCAGTGAGAAAATAGAGGCTTTCCCTGCCAGGGTAAAAGGTGAAGGAATGGGTGCCCTGTTCTAACGGAAATTCCTGATTGGCCACCTCACTTCCCAACACATCACTGACTGTAACCACAACCTCCTCTCTTTCATTCAAAAAGAGCTCAATTGTCGTTTTGCCTGTTATTGGATTTGGGTAGTTTTGGGAAAGGGAAAAACCTTTGCCGCTGAAAGTGCCGATTTCTTCCATTCCGGTGATATAGTCTAATACTAAAACAGTATCAGGTGCATAAAGCGTGGTGTCCCCACCCTGGGTCAGGTTCTCGATCAGGATGCTGTTCAATGGCAGATGCTGGGCATTGTTATCGGCGGTGAAGGTCAGGGTCATTGCTGCTTTCTGGGCCATCGCGCCCGTGATCATTGCGATTATTAAAACGGTAGGCAAAAGTCTTTTTTTCATAAAACATCAATTTAATTTCTTAGAACTCTGTGATCATTTTAAGCTGTCTTATTTGATGTATGCTTTCTCTTCAATATGTTGGCTAACAAGTGTATATCCTCTACTAAACCAAGGACTTTATTCTGTCCTAATGGTTAGCCATAACTTATTGTCAATCAAGACAAAATTCAACAAAATAGCGATGCAATGCACATTTTTAAACGCTAATAAGCGCTTGGAATTGCCAAATTATCTGCGCAACTCAGGCCCAAATATATAACATTGAAATAAAAAGAGCAATAAGAGATTGGGATTGCAGCAGTACTTTGCATAAGCTATTACGGCCAGGCTGGTATTATTTACCACCTATCAGAAAAGTTTCAGAATGCTACAAGGCCAAATTAAAAACTTCTATATTACATTCAATTACAAAAGATTATCGAAGTTTATAGGTACCCGAAGCCGGGATCGAACCGGCACGGCCGCAATGGCCAAAGGATTTTTAAGTCCTTCGTGTCTGCCAATTCCACCACCCGGGCATCCGGCAGGCAGACAAAAAAATTCGCCGCACCCAAGTAAAATTGCCGCCGCGACATATCTGCACCTTCGGTTTATGTTACGAAATTTCAGAAATATGCCATCTTTTCAGTTTCTGTCATACTTAAAAACAGCGTGCTGATTTGCATATGATTGCTCCGTGATTGCTCCGTACCAAGTCTATGATTGTCTCGAGGCGGAGAAATGCGTTTTAACCGGATTTAAAAACCCCTTTAAAAGCCCAATATAACCCTGAAAAAGGCCATTCCGGGCCTCTTTTTACATCCGTTTACACACTTTTACATCCGGATGTCAGTAAGCTTTCCATTTTACTTATGCCATTTCCTGACAGATGAGTGCATAAGGATACAAATTTCATGTCAAAACGGAAATGAAACTGAATTTCTATAATACTTTGTAATCCCAGAAAAGTAAAGCAGAGCGGAAAAATTATCAGCTTTCGCATAAGCGGCTTTCTAAAGTTGACCTTCAAAGGCTT
>DJGZ01000047.1:0-146 GCA_002433025.1 Bacteroidales bacterium UBA5833 | reverse complement strand
ACTTGTTAGGTCAGTTCGTTGATGGATTCAGGTCGGGACAAAACTACCCCGGTTGGCGCGAACGTCCTTGTCCATGTTCTGGGGAAATGGATTTCTTTAATTCTTTGTAATCCCAGAAATGTTAAGCAGAGCGGAAAAATTATCAG
>DJGZ01000002.1 GCA_002433025.1 Bacteroidales bacterium UBA5833 | reverse complement strand
CCTATTTTTGTCATGTACTTAGCCAAAAATCACTAATTTATGAAAACAATTACAAGATTGCTTGGGGTGTTAGCATTATGCATATCCTTGAGTGCCCAGGCACAAATCATTAACATGAATCCCGATCCAGAAGGTAATCCCTGGTTAAGTGGTGATGCTGTAACGCCTCCTCCAGAGGTATGGAACGATGCAGTAGAATTTATCCCTACTGCAGCATCACTTGCATCACAACTGCCCTCCTCTGTGTATAATGATCAAAATATCTGGTTCCCTTATATTTTCGATCAGGAGGATAATGCATGCTGTGTACATGTTGCCGAACTATTTTACACATTTACTTACGAATTAAACAGAAAGCGTAATAAAGAAGCAGGAGATGGAATCAATGATTTAACCAACCTTTACCACCCACTATATACTTATAACTTTTTAAATGAAGGTGACAGCACCACTTATACATATTTCAAAAGTGGCTTCGATATTATAAAGCAGAACGGATGCGCTTCGTGGGATATATATGATGATCCGGCTTTATATATTGCCAGTAAAAACTATAAGTATTGGATGACCGGATACAGTAAATATTTACAAGGCATGAATAATACAATTTCGAATATTTATACAATGAATTTTTCAATTGCGCCAACTGGCTTAGATTACCTTAAGCGCTGGATTGCTGACCATGGTAATGATGAAACAACCGGTGGGCTGGCTATTATTGGTGTAAATACTGCCGGGTGGGTTCCTTATTCGGTTATACCGGCAGGATCCCCTCATGCAGGTGAACGCTATATATCCTCTTTTGGAACACCTGGATCCGGCCATGCGCTTACAATTGTGGGTTACAATGATGAGATATTAATACAGGATATTAATGGTGACGGGCAATACACCAACGATCGGGATGTAAATGGGGACGGGGTTTTTAACATCCGCGATTTTGAAAAAGGTGCTTTCAAGGTTGCAAATAGCTGGGGATTGGATTGGACATATGGGAACCAAGGGTTCTCATTTATTCCTTATAAGCTACTTTACCCGGGATGTCCTGGTCTTGGGACTTCTTATGCTTATACCTGTGAAGTTTTTCCGAATGAAGAAATTCCAGCACCTGAAATTTCTGTGAAAGCATCGGTTCAACATCAAGAAAGAAATGAATTAAGTATAAAAGTTGGATATGCTGCTACTGCCAGCAGCACCGACCCTGTTGAAACAAAGAATTTTTATTGCTTTAATGAGCAGGGCGGACCTTACGAAATGAGGGGCGTTTACCCCGGCCCGATTGAAATAGGTTTGAACTACGGCTATTTTTATAAAAATACCCAGTTTGGCAAAGTGTTCTTTATGATTCATGAAAACGATCAGTTAAGTAATTCCTCTGGCACAGTGAACTTTTTTTCATTAATTGATCACCGCTGGGGAGAAGATTTTGAGCTTTATTGCAGCCAGACCAATGTCCCTATCGTAAACAATAGGAATACAACCCTTTCAATCGAGTATCATCTGCTCCCTCATCATGAAGATTTAATAAATCAGAACCTATATCTTGGTAGCAACCGGGTTTCACGTTTTACACCAACAGTTACTAATGGCGCAAGATTAACTGTTGGCAATAATGTTAAAATCGACATGTATAATAGTGAAATTCATATTAAACCGGGCGCAACCCTTCAACTTAATTCAAATTCAAAAATAATTGCCAGGCGTGGCCAATGTAAAATTATTGTTGATGGAGACCTTATAGTTTCACCCGATGTACAGTTAATTGCTGAAGGAGATGCATCACTTGAGGTTTTTCTAAATAACAGCAATGCAACAATCGATATTCAAAATGCCACCCTTCAGCAATGTAAAGTGCATAGTCAGGTAGCTTCGCTGTCCATAAGTACCTCATCATTTGTTAATTGCAAGTCTTTTTATTCTTATGTTGGTGATCTGAATTTGTTTTATAATACCTTTACCAATACCAGTGTGTATTTAGAGAACAAATCAAAGAACCAAAACTTTGAAGCCAAGGTTGTCAATTGCAGCATAGTAAACACCTTGCCAAATGCTACCGGTATTAAGTTGATTAATTACGGTAAGTACTTTATTTCTGGCAATACAATACAGGGGTTTTACAATGGATTAGATTTATTTGCTTCCGGTTCAGGTCCTGCAGGATATCAGAAGATAGAAAACAACACAATCAGTTCCTGTTCGATGAATGCAATCATTGCCTATAATAGCATTGGCTCAATATATAAGAACAATATATTCAGCAACTATTATGGGGTTCGGTTCATGAACAACTGCAATTTTTCATTACATGGCAACCCTGATGCACAAATTCTCGAACAAACCCAGCAGATCAGAGATAACACTGCTTGTGAAGTTTATGCTTCGGAATTTAGCTTCCCTTGGTATTTTAGGTATAATTCTATCGTTGACAATGATAATCTTGGCAAACCCAACGACCCATTGCTACATTTCGACAGGCCGGTTTATGCCAATGTTACTAAAGCTGATGTGAAAAACAACCACTGGGGTAGTGGATTTGATGCAAGTGTTGATTTTATGGGAAACAATACTATTTTTATGTGGGATCCTTTCTGGACACCCGGTGGAAGCCTTGCATCAATTGACCCTGCTGAAGACTTGTACAATTCTGCGTCTGGTAGCTTTGAAGCAGGCAACTACCTGATAGCAAAAAATCAATTTCAACTTCTAATACAGCTTTATCCGAAATCAAAATTTGCAGAGGCAGCAATAAAAGAATTGCTTAGGCTTGAAGAATATGTTGCATCGGATTATGGAAGTCTCAAAGATTACTACCGGTCAAATGATTCCATTGTTTCAGATACACTCCTCAATAAATTAGGAGATTATCTAGCAAATCAATGCGATGTAAAACTTGAGAACTGGCCGCAGGCGATTAGCTGGTCCGAAAACAGAATTATTAACCCCTCATGTCTTGAAGACAGCGTTTTCGCCATTATAGACTTAGGCTATGTGTATTTCCTAATGGAAAATCAAGGGCTTAAATCTGCCTATACCGGCAATTTAAAGCAATTCATACCCGAGACAAAGGAAAAATATTTTGAACATCGAAACTATTTGTTGTCTTTACTGCCTGGTGAAACGATGAGTGATAAATTACACAATGATCTTACTAACCTTTCTTACGGTAGTTTATTGCAAAATGCACCAAACCCGTTCACAGGAAACACACAAATATGGTATAAAGTTGAAAAACAAGCTAATGTAACCATATCTGTTACAGACATTACAGGGAAAGAAATTCAAATAATTGAACAGGGATTAAAGGACAAAGGAACCTACAAGGCTGCCTTTATAAATTCAGGCCTTACTCCTGGAACTTACTTTTATTCACTTATAATTGACGGAAAGAAAAGTGACACTAAAAAAATGGTCATTATGAGATAGGGCATAAAAGACATACAGCAGCCAACAAAAGCTAAATGCAAGCGGGCAGATAGTGCTGATTTGAAGCTAATTACACTTATTAATCATTGTAGTTTACTGAATGTTAATTGCTTTGAAATGCCCGCCAGCACTTAGCTTCGGCCGTTAGTGTTCATGCATAAGGGCACAGCTAACTTGAAGGTAATTGCAGAAAAGTAACCGGTATGAGAAAGAAATTTTTCACATTTACTAAATACGCTTTGCTGTTGTGTGTAGTGTTATGCCTGCTTTTAACCTTTATTCCGGGAAATTATAATGTTCCTCAGATACAAAAACGTGACGGCACACAATATTGGGATTTACCTGCTGGTTCAAAGATTGCCTACACCTTAGTATCTGCCGGAGGCGCAAAGAAACCGCATCCGATTATTTATCTGCAAGGAGGTCCCGGTGGATTTATCTCTGATAGAAATATTAAAGTATTAGCACCGCTTTCAGAGGATGGATACGATGTTTATTTATATGACCAAATTGGAAGCGGGCTGTCGGACAGATTGACAAACATCAGTGACTATACCGCTGACCGGCACAAAAAGGATTTGGAAGAAATAGTAAAGAAGATTGGCGCGGAGAAAGTAATTCTGATCGGACAATCATGGGGTGCTGTTCTTGCGACTTTATACATTGCTGACAATGCGGAAAAAGTTCAAGGGGTGATTTTTACAGGACCAGGTCCTATGCAACCAATGCGCCGGGAAATGCAAGGCACCAATCCGCCTGACAGTTTAAACATGAGGAAACCACCTTACTCAAACAATGAAGCAAATGAGAAATCAAAAAACCTCAGAGCAGGTGTAGTTGGATTTTTAGCAAAATCCTTCGGTATTAAACTTGCATCTGACAGAGAGGCGGATGACTTTCAAACATACCTTAACAATGAATTGAACAAAGCGACCGTGTGCGATACTTCCAAAGCATTGAAAGCGGAAGGTGGCGGAGGTTTTTACGCTCAGGTAATGACTGTCCGGAGCTTTAGTAAAATTATAGACCCAAGACCAAAACTAAAAGGCTTGAAAATTCCTGTTCTGATTATGAAAGGGCAGTGCGACAATCAACCATGGGGATTTGTAAATGAGTATATAGAACTCTTTCCGGATTATCAATTGAAAATTATTCCCGATGCAGGACATTCTATTTCAGTGGAGCAACCGGAGTTATATCTGAAAACTATTCGTGACTTTCTGAATCAGGATATATTACCGCAAATTTTAGCGGATAAAAGCACGAACCGCTAACAACTAAACGCTTGCAGCCGCATGGTTGATAGAAGAAAGATTGTACATTTATTGAAAATTGTACTGGCCGGAAAGAGATGTTCTCAAAACTACCTGTCAGCGCTTAGCCACTAACCTGGCAGGTAATGTGTTGGCTATCAACAGAAAATGAAACCATAAAACCCGGGTAGCTGCAGGGATATGATTAATATAGAAAAGATTACCGGAAACAAAAAACAGTTCCTCGACTTATTGTTGCTGGCCGACGAACAGGAAGATATGATTGACCGGTACTTGCCGGATGGCGACCTGTTTGCATTGTATGACGGCGATCTGAAAAGTGTTTGCGTGGTGGTGCCGGTCAACAGCGATACCTGCGAGTTGAAAAATATAGCGACCTTCGCTAAATATCAGGGCAGGGGGTACGGCCGCGCATTAATGGTGTATATTGCTGATTTTTACAGAAAACATTACAAAACAATGCTTGTCGGGACAGGCGAAACGCCGGCCATACTGTCGTTTTATAAAAGCTGCGGATTTGAAGTGTCGCACCGGGTAAAGAATTTTTTTACAGACAATTACGACCATCCCATGTTTGAGGGCGATATACAGCTTGTGGATATGATTTATCTTAAAAAGGATTTGCAGGAATAGCAGGCATTTATCACAGACGATTTAAATCTGATGAAGAAATATAGTACACAGCGCCTGAGCAGTTACCTGTGAGCGCTGGAATGCCCCGGCTTCAGCCGGCAACATTTCCCGCCGCCGGCCGTTATTAATACAGAGGCATCAATTATATGAATTATGAACGGAAGAAACCGGAAACTGTTTGCGTTCACAGCGCTGATGATGTTAACACTCTGCGCCTGTAACACCCGGGAAGACATTTCGAAATATGCGCCCGTCGAAATTTATGCTGACGACACCCTACTTCAGCGGATTGAAGACAAAAGGGCGATGATTGTCATTGCGCACGACGACGATATGTGTGGCATGGCCGGAACCATATCATTGCTTAATCAGCGGGGCTGGGAGATCGCCGTGGTCAGTTTTTCGCAGTCGCCGGAGCGCAATGCGGCGCAGATACTGGCTTGCCGCGATATTCTGGATACCGTGATGTTTGTGGACCTGAAGCCCGGACAGTACAGGAATGACCTCGATTCAGTGGAAAATGCCTATTACGCGATACCCCCGGAGAAGTTTGAGGCTGTTTTCAACCGGGCGCTTATTGAGGAGGAATACATCCGGTGCATCCGGGCATTCAATCCCTCCGTTATTTTTACCCTTGACAACGAGATGGGGGGCTATGGCCATCCGGAGCATGTTTTCATCAGCCAGATTGTCATTGACCTGGCCGCACAACAGCGGATTGCCCCCGCCTGGATCTACCAGAGCGTGTATACCGATCACATGGAGCAAACCATTATGGAACGGCATGCCGCAAGGATGAAAAGCTGGGGCTTTCCCGGCGATGAATGGGATAATGCGAAGGCAATCTATGGCGTTTCCGGAATGCCGGAGCCGGACGTTCAGATCAACATCCGCAGCCAGGCCGGGCGGAAAATGGATTATCTGCGGTCGTACAACAAGCGGGAACGCGAAATCCTTGATTTCTTCATTCCCTTTTTTGAAGCATACCCTGCAGAAGACTATTTCTCTGTATTCGACAGGGAGTTTTTCAGGGTTATCAAAGTGTAAGGCGGGTGTTATTACCGCGATGAAGGCAGGCCCGGGCAGGGCTGGTGCGGGTGTTATTTTTCGTTTATCATCATTTTTTAGTGTCAGAGAAGTCCAAATAATTGCATATATTTACTCGTTGTGCTGAATGTTAAAGGACAACAACAATTATATTTGAAATTACAATGATAATTTTAAAACAAGAAACACTTAATAAAATAGTCACAGGGACAATAAAGAACAAAAATATTCACGGTTCAGTTTTTTACATTGAATCAGGTGACAAGTCATTTAATATGTTTTCAGCCTCAGGAAACATTTCTCCCGAAAGCCGATATTACATCGCTAGTATTAACAAATTAATGATCTCATTTATTACGCTCCGTCTTTGTCAAGACAAGGTTATTAATCTTGAAGATAAGATTTCAAAGTATTTTCCTGACGAAATGCTGAATGGACTTTTAATTCACAATGGGAAAGACTATACAGGAGGCCTGACAATCTATCATTTAATTACTCACACTTCAGGTTTGCCTTGTTATCTCATTGACAAAAGACCTGATGGAAAAAAGAATATGGACTTAATTCTTAGAGGCAATGACCAATCCTGGCCGTTAGACCAAGTATTAAGTGAAGTCAAAAAAATGAAATTCAAGTTTCTTCCTGGAACAAAAGGGAAGGCAAGTTATTCAGAAACCAATTTCAGACTATTAGACAGATTATTGGAAGTAGTAACCAACAAAAGTATTCAAGACTTATTGACAGATGTTTTTCGAGAATTAGAAATGAACAACACTTCTGTTCTCCCTTCAAATTCCGCTGACCTTTGTGCACCAATATATTTTAAACTAGACCAAATTGATTTAAATGAATATTGGAAGTCTACCCATCACGACATTGCAAGTACAGCAGGTGACCAAATGAGATTTATCAGAGCATTCTTTGATGGTAAATATTTTTCTAAAGATTTTATTAATGGCTTAAAGAAATGGAACAATATTTTCTTTCCTTTTAAGTATGGTGTTGGAATTCAAAAATTTTACATTCCGAGATTATTATCTCCGTTTAAAGCTGTACCAGAATTAATTGGCCATTGTGGTTCTGTCGGCTCTGTTGCATTTTACGTTCCTGGCAAAGATGTTTATATTACCGGGACAGTAAACCAAACAAGTAATCCACATATTGTTTTTCAGACAATAATTAAAATTGTAAATAAGCTGTGACAGAAAGAAACGCCAGACATAACAGGCGTTTGGTAAAAGGTCGGGTGACGGGGTAAATTGAACGTTTTGCCTCGCATTAACTTTTATGCTCCGAAATCCACCACTGCGCCAAGCGCCCAGCCGCGCTGCATGATTGCTGTTACTGAAAAAATAGCAGGATAAATACCAGCTCTTTGTCAAGAAATTTTTTTAGATGACCATGCGGGAAACCCTCAGATACATTGCCGGTTACGTTCTTGGTGGTACAATTTTCCTTTTTCTGATCCCTTTTGGTTTGTACAAACTTTCAGGTTATGACAACCTATGTACAGACCTGGTATTGTTGCAACCCGGCTCCGTACGATATATCCTTTCAGCTTGTTGCTTTATACCCGGCGCATTCTTTATGATCTGGTCAAATATTTTTCTGTTTAAGGCCGGGAAAGGCGGTCCGGCCGAAGGGATGGGCGTCTCTGTCAGCCCCCGTACCAAAAGGCTGGTAACTACCGGCCCTTACAGGTACTGCAGAAATCCCATGGTTCTCGGAGCGCTGCTTATCTATCTTTCCATCGTGATATTTCTGAATTCTCTGACCGCCCTGAGCGCTTTACTGATTTTCTTTTTTTTCGGGATCACTTATCTGAAGTTATCGGAAGAAAAGCGATTGGAAAAGGGTTTTGGCGATGAATTTCTGGAGTACCGTAAAAAAGTTCCGATGTTGTTTCCCGGAATCCGGTTCAATAAAAAAGCGGTGAAGAATACTCCGCTGCCGGTTTGACAATGATTTTCCGATAGCAGAAGAAGAGACCCATAATTCTTTGAGATTATTTTTGTGTTTTTTGCTTGTAATTTAAATAATGTCGTATTTTTGCGACATTAAAAACAAGCCATGAATAAATCAGAAAAGTTTGATGAAGAACTCCGGGAACTTGCCCGGTACGCGAAGGTAATTTCCCATCCGGCCAGGCTGGCAATTATAAAATATCTGGCCAATACAAGAACCTGTATTTCGGGTGATATTTCCGATAGCCTGCCCCTGGGCAGGTCAACGGTTTCGCAGCACCTCAAGGAGCTCCGCGATGCCGGACTGATTCACGGAGAGATTGACGGACTGAAAATCAACTATTGCCTCTGCTCCGGCGGAATTGAGAAATTCATGGCGCTTTTTTCCGGATTTTTTGAACCGGTGAAAACCAATGGATTTGATTGTGAAATCAGTCATCCATAAGCTGCTTATTTAACCCCAAACAATAAACTCCATGAAGATTCTGATACTATGTACGGGCAATTCCTGCCGTTCGCAAATGGCCCACGGCTTTTTGCAGTCTTTTGATTCAAGCCTTATTGTCCGGTCAGCCGGTACCGAAGCTTCGGGCCACCTCAACCCCAAAGCCGTTGAAGTGATGAAAGAGATTGATATCGATATCAGCCACCACACTTCCGATTCCGTTGATCTGTATCTCGGCGAAGAGTGGGATTATGTAATCACCGTTTGCGGCGGTGCCAATGAGGCCTGTCCGGCATTTACGGGCAAGGTAAAGCACCGGGTGCACATGGGTTTTGATGATCCTTCGCATGCGGTAGGAACTCCTGAGTTTATTCAGGGTGAATATATCCGGGTCCGCAACGGGATCAGGGAAGGGTTTTTAAAATTTTACAATGAGCAAATAAAACAGGCACAATGAAAAACGAAGAATTGAAGAACATAGTAAAAGAAAAATACAGTGAAATCGCCCTGCAGTCCAAACGGGAAAACGAAACATCGTGCTGTGGGTCAGGAGGTTGCTGTTCAGATGTGGACTATACCATCTTCAGCGAAAGTTATACGCATTTGCAGGGCTACAACCCTGACGCTGACCTGGGGCTGGGTTGCGGTATCCCGACGGAATTCGCGCAGATCCGTGAAGGCGACACGGTAATCGACCTGGGCTCGGGCGCCGGAAACGACTGTTTTGTAGCCCGATCTCTGGTTGGGGTTTCAGGTAAAGTTATCGGAATTGACTTTACTGAAGCCATGATTGAAAAAGCGCGTGCAAATGCTTTAAAGCTGGGCTTTAACAATGTAGAATTCCGTTTGGGAGATATTGAAAAAATGCCTGTGACCGCCAACAAAGCAGATGTAATCATCAGCAATTGTGTGCTTAACCTTGTTCCGGATAAGGTGAAAGCCTTCAGCGAGATTTTCAGGGTTCTGAAACCCGGTGGCCATATTTCAGTATCGGATGTGGTGCTTAAAGGCGAACTCCCCGAAAATCTGTTACAGGCAGCGGAAATGTATGCAGGTTGTGTTTCGGGCGCTATTCAGATGAGCGGTTATCTTGAAATCATGAAAAACTGCGGACTTGAAAATATACTGGTTCAGAAGGATAAAATCATTTCAATTCCGGATGAAATCCTGCTCAATTACCTGAACCCGGATGAACTTGAAAGTTTCAAGGCTACAGGAACCGGCATTTACAGCATTACTGTTTACGCTGAAAAGCCTTTTAATTCGCCGGGATGTGGGTGCGGTTGCAACTGTTGAATTAGAGGATGAGTTGATTTGAGGATTTGTTAATTTGAGGATGTGATGATTAGAGGATATGTTGCTTTGGGGATGTCACTGATTATCTGCATCCAATGAATGTTTTGGGTGGAATGACGGATGAAATTTTATTCAACATCTAACACTTATATATGCTATGAAAGAGGAAAAAGAAAACCTGATTTTGAAACTCACTTTTGAGTTTTCTATCAAAATTATTGAATATTGCGAACGGCTGGATGCAGTTAGGAAGTTTGCCTTGTCAAATCAGTTATTTAAAGCAGGAACTGCCATCGGAGCCAATGCCAGTGAAGCGCAGAATGCAGAAAGCAATGCTGACTTTATTCATAAATTCAAAATGGTGGCGAAGGAGATGAATGAAACAGATTATTGGCTGAAGTTATGCAGATTCTCCGACTTATTGCCTGATCCGGGCGATCTGCCCGAACACCTTGAATCAATTAAGAAAGTAATCAACAAGATAATTTCCACTTCAAAAAGCCGATGATCCTGTTTTCCGAACGTCTGTCCGGGTTTTAATGGCACAACCGAATGTAATTATCTGCAAAAATGAGGCGCTCAAAAAGCACTTTTTTTCAATAAACCAGCTCATCTCCTAATCCCCTAATCAAAACAATGCCTTCAACACCACGACTCAAATTCTTAGACAGGTACCTTACCCTGTGGATTTTTCTCGCCATGTTTCTTGGCGTGTTTTCAGGATATTTCTTTCCATCCATTGCTTCCTTCTGGGATTCACTGAAAGCTTCTCCTGAGAGTACAACCAATATTCCAATTGCCATAGGGTTGATACTTATGATGTATCCGCCACTGGCCAAGGTGAAGTACGAGGAGCTTGGCGACGTGTTCCGCAATGTAAAAGTGTTGACTTTATCACTGATTCAAAACTGGATTATCGGGCCGTTGCTGATGTTTCTGCTGGCAGTGGTCCTTTTTAAGCTGTTCCCCGGCGAAAACAATGCCAACCTGCCCTATATATATGGCATTATCCTGATCGGCCTGGCGCGCTGCATTGCCATGGTTATCGTATGGAACGACCTGGCTAAGGGTGATACCCAGTATGCGGCAGGACTGGTGGCTTTCAATTCCATATTTCAGGTGCTGTTTTTCTCGGTATATGCATGGTTCTTTATAGCGGTGTTACCCGGTTGGTTTGGAATTCCTGTCAGTGATGCTGTTGAAAGCATCACCATTGGACAGATTGCCGAAAGCGTTTTTATTTATCTGGGTATCCCGTTTATCGCCGGGTTTCTTACACGATTTATCCTGATCCGCGTAAAGAATAAAGAGTGGTATCACCGGGTTTTTATTCCGAAGATAAGCCCGCTTACCCTGATTGCCCTGCTGTTTACCATAGTGGTAATGTTTTCGCTCAAAGGCGAATACATTGTTAAAATTCCGTTTGATGTAGTGCTGATTGCTGTTCCTTTGCTGATCTACTTTGTGGTGATGTTCTTTGTTTCATTTTTCATGAGCAGGAAAGTCGGGGCTAATTATGAGCAGTCAGCTACCCTGTCGTTTACCGCGGCCAGCAATAACTTTGAGTTGGCGATTGCGGTGGCCATCGCGGTATTCGGTATTAACTCCGGAGAGGCATTCGCGGCGGTAATCGGCCCTCTGGTTGAAGTGCCGGTGATGATCGCGCTGGTGGGTGCAGCGCTCCGGTTTAAAAGAAAAATGCGATGGTGATATCTTAAGATGAATATATGTAACTTTGCCGTTTAAAATTTCAATTATGTCCGAAATACTCAAACTTCAGCCGGCCGAGGCTTACCAGAAGATGTCCGAAGGTGCTGTTTTTATTGATATCATTGACGAAGAGGGATTCAGTGTGGTGGCTTACGATGGGGTGGAATCCACCCAGGTAACCCTGCTTCAGTTGCTTGAGAAGCTGCAGTGGATGGAGAGAGAGCCTTACTATATCGCCGGAGGATTTGATGAAGCCACTGGCTTCAAGGCTGCGAATCTTCTGCACCATCAGGGATTTGAAAATGTTGGATACATTGCCGGCGGTGTGCAGGCCTGGTTTCAGGATGGTTTTCCGGTAAAGTATAACGTCAACGGTGGTTGTGGCACCGGCGATTGTAGCAGCGGGAGTTGCGGAACCGGTTTTGATGAGGAAGACGGCATGGGTGGTTGCGGCGGTTGCTCCTGCGGTCACTGAGTCCAGGCCTTCCCCGGCATTTTTCATGGGCCTGCAAAATCAGGCTGAAATTCCTGATTCTGAATCCTGATAATCAGATACCCGGAGGCTATCCTGTTTCACATCGTTTCTTTTCGCATTTCAGGTGATTATAACCTGGTTGGATCCGGCAGGAAAATATAATTTCCTCACCAATAAAAGCATTCCGGTTTTTCTTGGAGGTCAGATTCCCTGCCGCTTTCTGTCAGATACCCAGCTCCACCTGGAAGACCAGCAACAGGTTGTTTTTGTCCGCAGTCATGTTAAGGTGTGACTGTTGGTTGCGGTACCCAACGAACCCCTGGAATTTCGTCAGGTGCTTTCGTACGTATTTATTGACCCCCAGAATATAGTAACTGTCCCGTCTGGCAATATCGCGGATTTCATGATCCGGATTAACCACTGAATAGCGGGCAGCGATTTCCCAGTAATTGGGAAAACAATAGCTTAGTTGTGTATTGATTCCATGTCCGGCGACTACATGAACCGACATAGATGAATCGGCGGGATTATAGGTAAATGCGGAGTTATCCGTCTTTCTGCTGATGAATTCCGAATAGAGTGCCCACCCCCGGTATTTCATGATGATATCCGCGAAAAGGGATTGCAGGTTCCTGTTCTCATAGAGGTCGCTTCCTGTGGTCCCGCGGGTACGTCTGGCCTTCTGATTCAGGGCATAGCCGGCTGCTAATCCGATTTTTGGGGTATTTTCAAATTCCAGGTCTCCTTCCGAGAAATCGCCATCCTTTTTAAAGCGGCCAAGGGGAAGTAATTCTATTCTTCCGGTATACATCAGGCCATTGTCGGTTCTCAGCTGATTCCTGCCGTCGCCGGTTGACACTGCACCTTTCAGGTTGTAATGTATGCCTCCCAGTTTGTCGCTGTAATAGGCGAACAGCCCAAAGTCACGATCGAGGGTAAAATTGGCATTTACATTTGAACGGTCAAAAAACTGTTGCTGCCCGCTCGAAATTATCCGTTGCCGGTTTCCCGGAAGCTTTCCCTGCCCGAAACCCAGGTAGAATTTCGGATTGAAATGATAATAAACCATAGCGTCACGTACAAGGTTCGGTACATGGGTGTTGTCCCAGTCCTGATCGCCCCTCGAAAAGGAAAGCTGAAGGTAGTAAGTCAGTTTCGGCCCGAGGATGTATCCGTCGAAACGCAACCTTAGCCGGCTGACCCTGGCTTCAATATCCTCAAGTTTCAGGTCTTCATTAAAGTTCATCGCTACCCGGTTCTGCATCCTTAACCGCAGATTAACTCCGAAAGTGCTGTCAGGGGCGTTGAATCCCAATCCTTTGCGGAATGAGATCATGGCACGTTCATCCACTTCGGTCTGCGCGACAAGGCATGAAAAACTGAGAAGTGATAATGCGGCAAGGAATAAAAGTCGTTTTATCATTATTGTGGAGTTGGAAAACCTGGCAAAAATACATAATGCGGGGCATTATACACGGGATGATTCTGAAGGTTTGATAATTCCTATGAAAAGCCTTGATGAATTGTCCTAAAACCGGATGATGGCAACTGTATTGTCAGTTTGCCCGGTCTTCCGGCAGGCCTGTTCCGGCATTTCTAAGCAATCTGCAATCAGATAAAAAATGACCCGGCAAGTCGGGGTGGGCTTGCCGGGTCACTGTATCTTCCGATGCGGTAAGATGCTTCCTGCTTAATTGTAGGTAGGCAGAAAAGAATGGTTTTTTGAATAATCCATCATCTGTCCGGTATAATCTTCGGGGTACTCCACCTTCACATCTATGATTTTTCCGTCTTTGGTAACCGGCACAAAAACCGGATTGATAAAGCCGCCGTATGGTGCTAGATTTAGTTTAGCGAATCGTCCGAGAATTTCGCTGTGCAGTTGCTGGTCAACCTGCACGGCATATTTTTCAATCAGTTCACGGCCGGCAGCATAATCTCCTTCCGATTTGATTCTTTGAATTTCGGCAAGCATTCTTCCGAAAGTCTCTCTGAGCGCCTGATAATCATTTACTTTCACGTAAGTTTTACCGTCGCGTTCAAATTTCTCAATTACATTTTTGTCCTTACCAAGGTCATAGCTCCAGGCGGCTATCAGTTGGCGGCAACGCATATGTGCCTGTTCAATGGTCTTTCCGGGCTCTATGCGGGTAAGCTGGGTAAGCATGCCGTTGCGGATGTAGCTGTTGTATTCGGCTTTGTAAACGCCTTCATTGTCGTATAGCCCAAGTTCCATCAGTTTGGGATCGGCAATGTAATAAAGTGCGAAAAGGTCGGCGCGGGCTTCTTCAAGGGGAGAACCGTAGTTTTTCAGTTCATCGCCGCGGGTGCCGGGCAGCAACTGCCCCGAACCATGGCCAAGGCACTCGTGCAGATCGGTATGCAGATTTGAGGCGAGGCTGCCGTAATTTTTTGAAAGTTCAATTTCTTCGGCTGAAGCTGCAAATTCCTCAATCATTCCGTTGCCGATGGCAGCCTGATCATAAGCATAGGTTATGTTTTCAATGGTCACCGATTTCGAGCCGTGTTCCTTCCTGATCCAGTCGGCATTCGGCAGATTGATGCCAATGGGGGTGGAGGGATAGCAGTCGCCGCCCAGTTGCGCAGCGGTGATTACTTTGGCTGAAACACCCTTTACTTCGGCTTTTTTGAATTTCGGCTCCACCGGAGAGTGATCTTCAAACCATTGCGCATTGGCGCTGATGGTCTCAGCCCGCTGTGTGGCTTTTACGTCTTTGAAATTTACCACACTTTCCCAGGTGGCTTTCAGGCCCATAGGGTCGCCGTAGTTTTCGATAAATCCGTTTACAAAATCAATATGCGAATCCAGATCCTTTACCCACAGCACATTATATTCGTCCCAGATGCCAAGGTCGCCGGTTTCGTAATATTTCACCAGCGATTCTATTACCGCCCGCTGGTGTTCATTTTCTGCAACTTCAGCGGCTTTTTCAAGCCAGTAAACGATCTGCTGAATGGCCTCGCTGTACAAGCCGCCCATTTTGTAAACCTCTTCGGTAATTACGCCGTTTTTCTTTACCAGTTTGCTGTTCAGGCCGAACGAAACCAGGGTGTCGGCCCCGTTTTTCACTGCATTGTTTTTCAGCCCTGCATAATAAGCCTCGGCCTCCTTTTCGGTAACGCCCTCGTAAAAATTGCAGGCTGAATTCAGCAGCAGGTCTTTGCCGGCTTCCTGACTCACGGCTTTGGGAGCGATGGACGGATCGAAGATTACCGGGACGATTTCGGCAATGAAGTTTTCCATATCCTGCCCTTCACGCAGGGGGAACCTGCCCTGTGAAGTTTCACGGATCAGCGATGTGAAATATTCAGGGCTGACTTCCGGAAAAAATTTGTCTTTGGAGTAATGGTGATGGATGCCGTTGCTGAACCATACCCGTTTGGTATAAACCATAAAATTCCTGAAATCGTCGCTTTCGCGATCGCCGGGGTAGTGCTCCACAATGTTTTCGAGGGTACGCCGGATGGCCAGGTTGTATTTGTAGTTCTGATCAAACAAAATGTCGCGGCCGGCAATGGCTGCCTGGCTGAGATAATAAACCAGTTCTTTCTGTTTGGGTGTGAGTTCATCAAATCCGGGAACCTGGTAACGCATGATTTTCAGGTCGGCGAATTGTTCCAGCAGGAATCTGAAATCCTGCTGTGGGGTCTCCTCTTTGGGGCCCTGGTTACAGGCCGCTAAAACAAGGCTCATGGCAATGGTGGTTAGTAAAACAAGCTTTTTCATAAACAGGGTTTTGTTGAAATGGTTAATTCCGTTCATTGATATTTTTAATAATACCTCCGGTGTAAACCGGGATTACATCGGATATTCCGGTTCTCACTGTATAGTCGGGGAGTGGATCGACACCCAGTCCGATCAGTCTCCGGTAGTGACTGGTACTGGTAAGGGCCTCTTTAAGATTGTCTTTGTGCAGATTCCAGAGATTAATTGCAAGGCCTGCTTCATCTCCGTTTAAAGTCCATGTCCCCAAATTCAGGAGCATCCCGGTCAGCGCACCGGCGCAGAGTGCATCTTCGGCGCTGAACAGATTTTTCCATCCCGAGCAAAGGATGACCACATTTTCGTTGCGGGTGTAAAGCCAATCCGAAATTGCCGGCAGGTTGGCAAATGCGGCGGCGGCTACCGGTCCGTTTCCGGCAGCCATGGTCATTGCCCCGGTGCCGTTGGTGGTGGAGTAAACCAGTGTTTTACCCCGGACTGCATCGGTGTTGAAGTCAGCGGCTGAGTTTCCGAAATCAGCAAAAGGCAGCCGTAAACCGTCGCGTTCTGCGGCAACAGGATATCCCTGTTTACTGAGATTTTCTGCTTCGCTCAGCGATGCGACCGGGATTACTGCGGCAACACCATTTTCGAATGCAGCGATCAGCGATGTGGTAAACCGCAGGATGTCAATCACCACGGTGATATGCTTTCCGCTCATGTTTCTGTGCGGGTAAAGTGCAGGGCTTAAGCTTACTTCCAGGTTTCTGACCATGGTTGCAGGTGATTGAATGAAAAAGACCCGCATACCGGAAAGGTTTGCGGGTCTTTCAGGTTTGTTTCAGTTAACCTTTATAGAAGGGCAGCTTCACTACTTTAGCTTTCAGTGACTTATCGCGGATACTGATAAAAATTTCAGTATCGGCTTTGGCAAATGCCGCAGGCACATAACCCATTCCAATGGCTACTTTGAGCGATGGAGCCTGAGTACCTGAGGTAACCTCACCGATGGTATTGCCTTCAGCATCCAGAATGGGATAGTGCTGACGGGGAATTCCCTTGTCAATCATCTCAAATCCGGCCAGTTTGCGGGTAACGCCTTCAGTTTTCTGTTTCAGCAGGGCGGCTTTGTTAATGAAATCCTTTTCGTCGGTGAATTTTGTGATCCATCCAAGCCCGGCTTCAATAGGGGAGGTGGTATCGTTGATGTCGTTGCCGTAGAGGCAGAATCCCATTTCGAGGCGGAGGGTATCGCGGGCGCCGAGGCCGATGGGTTTAATACCGAATTCAGCACCTGCCGCGAAAACTGCTTCCCAGATTTTCGGAGCATCTTCATTGGCAAAGTAGATTTCGCAACCACCCGCACCGGTGTATCCGGTAGTGGAGAGGATCACGTCTTTAATTCCGGCAAAAGTTACCTTTTTAAAGGTATAATACTCCATGTCAAGAATAGGTGTATCGGTGAGCTTCTGCATGGCTTTCAGTGCGAGAGGTCCCTGAATGGCCAGTTGCGAGATTTCACCGGAAGCATTGTAAAGGGTAGCTCCCATTTTATTCTGGCTGTTGCACCAGGCCCAGTCCTTGTCGATATTGGCGGCGTTAACAACCAGCAAATAGGTTTCGGCATTTATGCGGTAAACAAGCAGGTCATCCACAATTCCGCCTTTGTCGTTCGGGAAACAGCTGTACTGAACCTTTCCGTCGCTGAGTTTTGAGGCATCGTTTGAAGTAACCCACTGCACAAATTCAAGGGCTTTGGGGCCTTTTACCCAAAACTCGCCCATGTGCGACACATCAAAAACACCAACGCCTTTTCTTACTGTTTCGTGTTCCGCATTCAGTCCTTCGTACTGAACGGGCATATAAAAACCGGCAAACGGAACCATTTTGGCCCCCATTGCCTCATGAAAACTGGTAAATGCAGTGTGTTTCATATTTTTATTATATTGAAATTTTTGTGCAAACCTACTGGATATTTTTGAGATTATTCAAAGAAGCAGGATAAATTTATTCTAAGCGTTTAAACTTCTTTTATTGATTTTATGCGTGCTGGTGAGAAAAACCGGGCAAATTTTATATACGGGTAAAGTCGGGCATAAAGAAGATAAGGAGACCGGGAAACAGGCTGGCCGTTATTGGTCAGTTGATTTCATTCTAAAAATTTTCGGAAAGATGCTGAAGTGAATAAATTAGTTTATATTTGCATCTTCAAAAACAATTCAATCCCGCTCTCATTTATTCTCTCATTACTTCTTTAGGTTAGGCAGGGTAGTCGGATCATTCCGGGGCGCGGTTTCGCTTATTAATCTTTAATCTTCCGGTCAAATTCACGATCACAACACAATCATTTTTATTTATGTACGATATTATTGAGCTTAACAGCAAATCTATTGATGAGCTGAAAGTTATTGCCGGGAATCTGAATGTTCCCCGCTTTAATTCATTAAGTAAGCAGGATCTGGTTTATCAGATACTTGATTTTCAGGCGCTGAATCCTTCAAAAGAGATGCTTGAGAAGGAAAAGGAAGCACGTGAGAACAAACACAAACGGCAACGCATCCCCAACGAACGCTTTGTCAAAGGTAAGCCGCAGCCTCAGAAGCCGCAACAGGCGCCTGTTGCCTCCTCTGATCCGTCAGTGGCAGCCCCCCAGACACCATCAGAAACTCCTGAGGCAACTACCGTTAAAGGTTCATCTGTCGCCCAGACCGGACCCCGTAAACCGGATCAGCAGCCTGCCAGGAACGAGGATACCGGAAAGCGCAAGCGCGGGAGACCCAAGCGTCAGGCTGATGCACCCAAAGACAAGCCGGTTCAGGTTTCAGAATCGAAATCTGATCACATCGACGAAGAAGCACTGTTGCTGAGTAATGCTCCCATAATTGAAGAGGAAGAACCTGAAACAACATTTACTCCTGAGGTCACTGAGGTTGAGGCTCCGTTGCCGGTGGCCGAAAGCACCGTTGAAGAACGGGTGATACTGCCTCCTCCGCCACCTCCCGTTGAGAGGATGCCCGATGTTGAACCTGCACGGCCAAACGGAGACCGTTACGGACGTGATTTTAATCCGCGCCAGCAGCGTTTCCCTGAACGCAGGCGCGAGGAATATGTATGGGAATTCGACGGTTTTATCTCCTCAGACGGTGTGCTCGAAATTATGCCCGACGGCTATGGCTTTCTGCGCTCTTCTGACTACAACTATCTGAACTCACCCGACGATGTTTACGTTTCGCAATCACAGATCAAGTTGTTCGGATTGAAAACCGGCGACACCGTGAGGGGAACCATACGGCCGCCCAAAGACGGGGAGAAATACTTCCCGCTTATTAAAGTTGAGCTGATCAACGGCCGTACCCCGGATGAAGTGCGCGACAGAATTCCTTTTGATTACCTGACCCCGCTCTTCCCTGAAAAGAAATTCAAGATCACCGGTCATCCGGGCGCAAGTCTGTCGGTGAGGGTGATCGACCTTTTTGCACCCATTGGCAAAGGTCAGCGCGGACTGATCGTGGCGCAGCCCAAAACCGGTAAAACGGTGCTGCTCAAAGAAATTGCCAACGCCATTGCCGCCAACCATCCCGAGGCATACCTGATCGTACTGCTGATTGATGAGCGTCCAGAGGAAGTTACCGACATGGCCCGCAGTGTGAATGCCGAGGTGATCGCTTCAACCTTTGATGAGCCGGCCGACCGTCATGTGAAGATTGCCAATATTGTGCTTGAGAAAGCCAAACGGATGACCGAATGTGGTCACGATGTGGTGATACTGCTTGATTCTATCACCAGATTGGCCAGGGCTTATAATACGGTCTCTCCCGCATCGGGTAAGGTACTATCCGGAGGTGTGGAAGCCAACGCGCTGCAAAAACCCAAACGTTTCTTTGGTGCTGCACGTCAGATCGAAAACGGTGGTTCCCTCACCATCATTGCTACTGCCCTTATCGATACCGGATCCAAAATGGATGAAGTGATCTTTGAGGAATTCAAAGGCACCGGTAATATGGAGCTTCAGCTCGACCGCAAACTTTCTAACAAACGCATCTACCCTGCCATCGACATCGTAGCTTCAAGCACCCGTCGAGAGGACCTGCTGCTTGATAAGGAAACGTTGCAACGCATCTGGATCCTCCGCAACCACCTGGCCGACATGAATCCGCTGGAAGCCATGGAATTCCTGAAGGATAAAATGAAATACACCCAAACCAATGAAGAATTCCTTATTTCGATGAATGGGTAAGACAGATTAAGATGAACATGGAAGGCCCCGGGAAACCAGGGTCTTTTTTTTTTGATTTAAAGGCTTTTTCTGATGTCCGCAGACAGAAGCATTGATCTTGCTGGTCAAACAATATATTACTAATACCCGCACGCAAGCAAAAAAAATCCCGCCATGCAAGGGCACAGCGGGATTTTACTGAAAATCTTAATTCCTGTTAAACGCTTGATTTGGCTAAAGCAGCGAGTGAATTTACAAGCAAAGCTTTGGTGTAGCGGTAATTATGGGCACCATAGCTATGGTCGTAATGAACCAGTTTAAGGTTCAGTATAATTCCCAGCTGATCCTGCGTGAGTGTAGCCGGAACCGCTACATATCCGTCTGCATCCAGAAGGCCCATATCTTTGAGCGCAGTTTCAAGCTCAAGTTCAAGTGCGGCTATTTCAGCCCTGTTTTCATCAAACATGGATTTAACCACCGCAGCATCTGTGTGGCAGCCTGAAACGGTGCAACCGGTGAGCAGTTTTGAGGTTCCGTTATAGGTAATGTTCATCTGATGCCCTCCGGCCTGCAAACCTACCGGGTTACCATCCATATGGCAGGTTACGCAGCCATTGGTAACTGCCAGCGTATGTGGCGAATTTGAATAAGGCATCGGGCCGTCAATTTCATAGCCGCCTTTGCCAATAAACATGTTGGATTGGGGACCATAATGCGGACCATATCTTTTATTAGTGATGGATACAGGATCACCACCTGCCACAGGGTAAGGAGTCACTGTGCGTCCCTGATGGCAATTGGCGCAAACATTGGATGTGCCATAATTATATTCGGCTGCAGGTCCACCCATTACCATAGCAATGGCTCCACTGCCCCTGAGCGCATAATCAGCAGGCGTGTATGTTTCATGGATTTTATGGCAGGTGCGGCAGTTGATGATTGCCGGTGACGATACGGCTGCAATCATACCGCTGTCTACCATGAGCCTGAAGCCCTGACTGGTATGGCATTGTGCACAACCCTCATTGCTCCGGTCTACATTGGCTCCGCTACCGTGGGCTGAATTGGCAAATTGATGGACTTTTGTCAGGAGATCATCTGAAAAATCGTGGCATGTAACGCATGAAGCATCTGCATTTAGTCCGTCTTCGCCATCCTTTCCCGGAGGGCCTTCGGGCCCTGTTTTAGTACAGCTGCTGAACGTGACAAAACTCAGCACCAAAAATGCACTTGTCGCTAAGGTGAGTAAGCTAATTTGTCGTTTCATTTTCTTCGGTTTTAGTGATTGTTTGTTTGTGTGATTGTGTGTAACTAATTTGATTTTCCTGTGTTTTCAGAAGTTGATTTTTCCTCGTTCTCAATAGAGTCTTTTTCCTCATCTTCATGGATTTCATGGTATCCCGTGATCATACTCTTAAGATTACTGGTGACCGAATGGCCGACTGTAATAAAGTAAAGATGTATCACAAGAAAAACGGAAATCAGAAATCCTGCAGCCACATGCAGCAGACTGGTGAGCATAATGCCGCTGTACCCGAAAACATTCAGAATAATTGTTTCCGGATACAACAATGCCCAGCCTGTGATAAAAGTTACCGGGGTTATGGCATGTTGTATCACATTATAAGTAATCTGCTGGATTGGGTTAAATTTCCGCTCGGCATTCACGGGAAAAGGGTGTGGGTCGCCCCTGAAAATGCCGAAAAGATAATATTTGGCCTGCAGGAAAAATGCTTTAAAAAATCCCTGCTTCATTACATAATGCCGGCCGATGGATGTAAACAAAATACCCAGGAAAAAATAGAAGTATGAAAGGGTGAGTAGGATTCCTGAGATGTTATGCACGCTGACAGCAATATCAAACCTGATCAGCGGATAGTCCGGGTTGGAATACTGCATACTGACGCCTGTCAGGATAAGCGCAAGCATCAGAACGGCATTTACATGATGCCATATCCTGAGCCACAATGGGTAGAGGTATATTTTTTTAGTTGCCATGTTTCCCGTGCCTGTGTATGTACCTTAATGTCGCGTGTATTGCAATTCCTATCAGCACCATGATGAAAATCACGACACTGGCAATGTTCAGGTAATAATTCCTGTTTGCTCCGATAACATAGGCTTCGTTCATGATCACGCCATTGTAAAAGCCGAGTTTATTCCTTTTTTCTGCCGCCTGGTGCTTATAGAGGGAGCCCATCAGGATGGAGTTCGTTGAATGGCATTCCACGCAGTTTTTCACTGATTCCGATGCCGGCAGTACCAGGTGTGCTACCATAATGCTGTCGTTATTCGCAGCATGGCAATCGATGCACCTGACTTTCCGGAAGTGCAGACTCTGGTTCGGGAGCCAGTCATGGCTTATGATCAGGTCCGGCAACTCTTTCTCAATCAGTACTGCATAATTGTTGATGTCGCCGTGGCAATGCAGGCAGGCGGAATTATTTCGCGCTACCCGGTTGATGAGTTGACCGGGCTCTTTGTCGGAAAGACGGTATGTATGGGGATTATGACAACTCCAGCAACTGAATTCACTTCCGAGTTCCGTAGCATGAATACTTTTAAGATATTCTTCCTCAATGGTTTCGAAATTGAATGATGCATAGGTTTCGTCACCTCCATGGCAATCCATGCAGGTATAGTTAACTTCAAACTTGGTGCTCACCGGGTGAGGGTGTATGTGATAGTCGATGGAATGGCAATCGGTGCATTTGAAAGCACCATGGGTAGCTTTGCTGTACTCAACGGGGTCAATCTGAAGCTCAGAATGCATCTTCATGGTCACAGTCTCCCCGGTAAGGGTGTCAGTTAATTCGTACCTGTGTGAACCATGACAAACAAGGCATTGCTTGCTCTCCCCGTCAATCGTGACTGCTGGTTTTTCTGACCCAAAGGAGAGAAATATAGCAAAGAGCAGCGGAATAAATCCTGTTGTAAGTGCTACCCATCCGGCCGGCCTTTTTCGTAACCAGTGTTTCATAAATTATTGTCTTAATACCCAAGCCTGAATTTTCAGTAATTTTATCTTATACCAAACAAAGCCCGGGATGCTGATCATCCCAGGCTCCTGATTCAATCCTACTTTTTCATGGTGCGGATGTAGTAAACTACCGCCCAGCGGTCACCTTCATCAGCAATCTTCTTTTCGAAATTTGGCATTTCGTCGCGACCAACAAACGACTGGTAGTAAATTTCACCATCAGCCTGATCCTGGAAAGCTTTGGATGAAAAATCACCGGTGCTTGTTTTCAGGTTCCGGGCTTTGGGGCCGTCGCCAAGTCCTTTGGTGCCGTGGCATGAACGGCAATGCTGGTTGTAAAGCTCTTTACCTACGGTATTAATTGAGGGATCACCAGCCTTAATGGTACTTTTCATGCTTTTGTATTTAGCCGGGATAATCCAGGGTTCACCTTCTTTCTGGGTCATGGCTGTGTTTATGGCTACAAATGCAATGACGGCTACAAAAAGCGTGAGGAGTTTTACGGAGTTTTTCATTTGTTTTGTTTTTAGTTAATTAATAAATGAGTCAGATGTTGTCAGAAATTCCAGAGACGGGTAACATTAAGTCCCAGGATGATATTGCCTTTGAAAAAATTGTTTTGGTTGTAAAGGATATTTTCCTGAGGCAGTATGCCCTGCGAGGATCCCAGATATACGTGAAAGGCATGGGTACTGGTAGCGACTTCGAGTCCGATACAGATATTCGGATTCAGGGGATCAAGCATATCATTGATTTCCTTGCGGATTTCTGAAATACCTTGTATTTGTAGCGGGAAATCACCCGAAACAATCAGCGAGCTCTGGGGAGAAAATTTGAAGCGGCCGGCGAAAGAAAGCGCAATCCTGTCGTGATCCACCAGCGAATCGGTGGAGTTGTAATGGGTAAAGGAAGGCGCAATCTGCAATGAAATCTTTTCATTGAAACGACGTGAAACAATTACCTGAGTAAAATAAGAAAAACGGTTGGTGAACTTGTAGTTTACCCCGAATTTTGAATCGGCACTGCCGTCGATGCCAATCACTTCATATACTGAAACAGTAACAGGTATTTTATTCGAACGCGTTTGCTGCAGCACATTATATTTAATCTGTACGTCCTGCATCTTGTTGAATTTAGTAGTTCCGATGCCGACCATCAGGTTGTCGAGAAAACTGTAGTTTAATCCAAGCCTGATGTTTGAAGGCGCCCATATGCCATAAAGGTCAGTGATTCCGTTCTCAATGGAACCAAACCGGTGCTGGATAATCATTTCCAGCGTTTTTGAAGGCTGCAGGGTGGTAGTGGCGTTATCAAAAAGCAATCCGCTTTCAAAGGCCGGGCGTGCCGGACGTTCTTTCGGCTTTTCGGTTGTTTCCTCTTCCTGTGCCATTACAACCGTAAAGAGTTGCATGATTATGACGGATGCCAGCGTAAATATCCTGATGCTGTTTTTCATAGTATGTTTTTGAAGGCTTGATGAATCAGTGATTAGTTGTTTTTTGCTCCCTGCTGTATCCATGCCAGTATCAGTCTGGCCTGATCAGCATTGGAGAATGATTTCATGCTCCCGGTAGTGATGCTTACATATAATACACTGTTTGACGGGTCTTCGGTATTTATCTGATTCAGCTGAATCAGGCTGTTATAAGCTCCGGACGGTGACAAATCCGGTGGAACAGCCCCGGCAGCATGACAACCGGAAAAATTGCAGCTGGTGTTAAATATCGGCACAATGTCGGTTGCGAAACTGACCTCAGTGGTTACAGGGGTGCGGTCAGGTTCGACAAATTCATATTCACAGCTGCTTATAAGGGCCGAAAATGCCGGAATCAGCAGCAAAGTAGCCAGGTAAATCAGAGACCTTTTTTTCATTATTTTATCAGTTAAATTGATAAATCAAAGAAAGTACTTATGTAATTATGATCAGCTGATTGAAAAATGATATTTTTGCATGTTAACTATTGTTTATATTTGTTAAGCTGATGATTTATATCATCGGTTGAAATGATCTGAATTATTTAAAATTCAGGAAGGGTGGCTGATCATCATTTATCAGGAGTCTAAATACCTTAAAACTAATTAATGGCGAATTCTATAGAAGCGAATTGTTTGCTTTGTATGCAGCGCTCAGATATTTTCAGGAATCTGAATGATAATGAATTGCACTCAGTTAACAGTTGCCGGGTAAGCATTAAGTATCATCAGGGCGAAATACTGTTCAAGCAGGGGTCGCCCTGCCACGATTTTGTTTGTATTACTTCCGGAATGGTAAAACTCTACCTGGAGAGTGAAAGTGATAAGAGGATCATCATCGGTTTTGTCAAACCTGTGGACTATATATTTGTTCCCGGAGCATTTACCGACAAGCGGCATCACTTTACGGCAGTAGCCTGCGAAGAAACAACGGCCTGCCTGGTGGGCTCCGATGTGTTTCAGCAGATCGTCGAGGCGAACAGTGCGTTTTCTTCGGCCTTTCTTAATAAAATCAGTGAGCAGGCGATCAGGATGTTCGAACAGCTCTCCAGCTTAACACACAAGCAGATGCCCGGCCGTATTGCCGATGTGCTGCTTTGCCTTTCTCAAAAAATATACAATGCCAATCCTTTCGTTACCTCCCTGTCGCGCCAGGATATTGCCGACATGTCAGGAATGACAAAGGAAAGTGCTATCCGGATTATGAAAACATTTAAGGATGATAATCTTATCAGAACAGAAGGTGATTTGATTGAACTGCTTAACATTCCGTTGCTTGAGACCATTAGCCGGAATGGGTGATCCCGCCCGCCAGGTTCACATCCGGCAAAAAACTCAGTAAGAAAAGAGGTTTACATTGCTGGTCCCCCCGGGAAGTATAGTGAAGGTGTTTTCAATGCTGTACATAGCCCTTTCAGCATTCTTCGACCGGTAAACCACCCGGTATTTACCAGGTTGCAATACCAGGGTTTCCTGAAGCACATGCTCGCGCAGGTCGTAGATCCATTCGAGTACATTGTTGCGTTCTACATAAAGGCTTCCGAAGCCGTTTACGCTCTTCCGGATCACTGCAATGCCGGGCAGGGGGATGTCGATGGTTGTGGTTTCGCTTTGCCGGATCCTGACATCGTTCATGTATATTCTGGGAAGGGTAAGGATTTCCAGATCATAGCTGCCGCAAAGATATTTTTTTGTATCACCGAAGTTCTGCACATTGATGGTGTTTGTTTTTCCCTGCTGCCTTACGATGGCAAACAGGTTCTTAACAATACGGTCGTTTGTGCCCATCCTCAGGTCAAGGTAGCCCTGGGGGGCGCTGAGTGTGGCGGTAAGGTGGGTTTGTTGTTTCAGGCTGATATTTTCGAGGGCCAGGGGTGGGACAGTATGCACAATCAGGTCGTAGGTAATCAGCGGATCTACCACCAGGGTGTCGGGTAAGCCTTTGTTGTTCAGCGTGTGAATGAAATTGTATTTCAATTTCCCTGAAGTGCGGTCATAAAATGACATATTTACATTGGTCTCCGTTGGCTTGTTTTGGCTGTCGAGTAGGTTAACCTGCATGGTAGTGGATTTGAGTGCCTGAAGGATTACCGTATTCAGCGCTTTCTGAAAAGCGGTTTCGCTCGAAGCGTCAAAATATGTTCCCACACAGTTGAACGCTTCCTTGAAATCCCTGCCAATGCCTATGATAAATGGCTTCATCGCGATTCCGTGCTTCTGAAGTTCGGCTGAAGCAGCGCAGGGATCGCCTCCGCACTCCTCAATACCATCGGTAATCAGGATAATGATATTCCGGCAGTTATCGCATGGCGGAAAATCGTTTACCACCTGCTGTAGCGAATATGCAATGGGTGTTGTCCCCCGGGGGGTCAATCCCAGAATTTTGTTTTTGATACTCGGGATATTGCCCGGAGCAAAAGGGACTTCAAGTTTTGTGTCGTAACAGTCGGGGGGAGGATAATTCTTCTGATGCCCGTAAACCCTCAATGCAAGTTCAAGGTTCCTGAATCCGGAGAGGCTGTCGAGCAGGTTTACCATCAGCTTCTTCGCAATATTTATTTTCATATCGCTCTGCCATCGGGCATACATGCTTTGAGAAGCGTCAAAGACAAAAAGTATCCTGCTCAGCGGTTCAGGCTTTGATGGCTTATCGGCTTTTTGCGCTTCAAGGGCTAGCGGGAAAATCAGCAAAAGAAGCAACAGCTTTTTAATCATTGGCGCTTCAGGTAAAAGATAAGAGCGGTTCCTGTTCCGAAAATATTGCCTGACATGACAAATATATTTTCTGTTGATGCGAAAATAACCCTTTTTGGATATAACCACACCCCCGGATAAAAAAAATGAGAAATTATTTGGCATAAAGAGCGTACTTTTGGCGTAATCAAAGCGTTTTAATGACTTATTGCAAGAATTGTCGAACCTGATTCTGATCTTTTCCATGTTCAAGAAATATAAATACACGCTGCTATTGCCTCTTCTTGTTTTTCTCATTTCCGTAACGGCTGTTGCGCAGCCCCGGATGAAGGAGCAATGGGCCGATTCGGTGATGAATAGCCTTACCCCCGATGAGCGCATTGCCCAGTTGCTGATGATAAGGGCCTATTCGAACAGGGATGAAAAATATTACATTGAGTTGACTGCCCTCATCAGGGAAAAAAATATCGGAGGGGTTTGCTTTTTTCAGGGTGGCCCGGTGCGTCAGGCCATTGTGACAAACAGGCTGCAAAATGCCGTTAAAACACCTTTGTTTGTGGCCCTTGACGCGGAATGGGGCCCGGGCATGCGGCTCGACAGTGTTATCAATTTTCCCAAACAGATGACCCTGGGCGCGATTACCGATAGCAGCCTGATTTATGATATGGGGACGGAAATTGCCCGGCAATTGAAAAGGCTTGGTGTGCATATCAACTTTGCGCCGGTTGCCGATATCAACAACAATCCCCTGAATCCGGTGATCAATGCACGGTCTTTTGGTGAAGGTCGGGTGAACGTTGCCCGGAAGTCCTACTGGTATATGAAAGGGATGCAGGATCAGGGCATCATCGCCGTGGCCAAGCATTTTCCCGGTCACGGGGACACGGGCAATGATTCGCACTATACACTGCCTTTGATAGATAAACCCCGCTCCGTGATCGATACCCTGGAGCTTTTCCCGTTCTCCTATCTGATCGACAGGGGTTTAAAAGGTATGATGATTGCCCATTTGAGGGTGCCTTCCATAGATACTGCTGCCAGGTCAATCTCATCCCTTTCAAAACCGTTGATTACCGGGCTGCTGCGCGAGAAAATGGGGTTTGCAGGCATGGTAATCACCGATGGCATGGATATGAAGGGGCTTACCGATTTTGTTAATCCTGCAATGGCAGAAGTTATGGCCCTTGATGCAGGTAATGATATCCTGCTGCTGCCCGTGGATGCGCGCAAAGCCCTGGCCAATATCCGCAAAGCCATCGACAGCGGCCTGATCAGTCAGCAAATGATTGATGAAAAGTGCAGAAGGGTTTTGCTATGGAAATATGAATCAGGTCTTGCCGGAAATAACAGGGTTCGCCTGGACAACCTTACCGGAGACCTGAATTCTACTTTTGCAAGGCTGAACGCTGCCGGGGCCAATACTGCGGCCATCACCCTGGTAAGTGATCCTGACCGAATGATTCCGCTCAGACACCTTGATACCCTGAAAATTGCAACCCTTGCAATAGGTGATCTGAAGCAGACGCCTTTTCAGTCCCGGCTCGCAGACTATGCGCCGGTGGATCACTTTAATATGAGCAAAGATCCTTCGGTAAAGGAACGGGATTCCGTTATGCGGTTGCTTGAGCCTTATAATCTGGTGATCGCAGGGTTTGTGCAGACCAGCGACCTGCCGCAGAAAAACTTCGGAATCGGCAGACAGGGCGCATGGTTTATAGATTCACTTGCTGTACGAAAAAAAGTTATCCTGAGCATTTTTACCAGCCCTTACAGCCTGGCTTCTTTTAATCGTATCGAAAAAATGGCTTCGGTACTGATTGCATATCAGGACAATGCCATGATGCAGGAACTGACTGCCCAGGCGATTTTCGGGGGATCGGCTATTTCAGGAAAACTTCCGGTTGCCGCCACTGCCTTGTGGCCGGCAGGTTCTGGTCTCCTGCAGCCGGAGGTTACGCGCGTTGCTTTCAGCCAGCCTGAAGCAGCCGGAGTTTCTTCCGACAAACTCAGGGAGATCGACAGTATTGTGACAGAAAGTATTCGCGATAATGCATTTCCTGGTGCGCAGGTGGTGGTGATCCGCAGGGGTCAGGTTATTTACCGAAAAGCATTTGGAAGTCAGGTTTATAACTCCGGTGTCCCGTTGTGCAATGATGATCTTTATGACCTGGCCTCACTGACCAAAATTCTGGCAACTACACTGACTGCCATGAAACTCACCGGCGACGGACTGCTCGATCCCGACCGCAGGCTAAGCCGCTATTATCCTGAATTACGGCATTCCGATAAGAATCATTTGATTATCAGAGAGATATTGGCGCATCAGGCAAAGCTTCAGCCATTTATCCCTTTCTGGAAGTCCGTGATGGAAAAGGATTCATTAAAATCTGAACTGTTTGGCCGGCATTTCAGTATTGAATATACACACAGGGTAGCCGATGCGATTTATCTGCGCGACGATTATCCATCTGTAATCGTTGATTCAATTATCCGGAGTCCGTTGCTGCCGAAAACGGAATTTAAATACAGCGATCTTGGTTTTATTTTATTGGGTAAAGCCTTTGAGGAAATCACACAACAGCCGTTCAGCAGTTACGTTCAAAGGCAGTTTTACAACAAACTGGGTCTGCGCACCATGGGTTTTCATCCGCGCGACCGGTTCAGCGTCAGCCGCATAGCACCCACAGAACTGGATAAGTTTTTCAGGAAGCAGTTGGTTCATGGCGACGTTCACGATCAGACAGCAGCCCTTCTGGGGGGCGTTGCCGGTCATGCCGGACTTTTCTCTGATGCCCTGGATGTGGCCATCGTCATGCAGATGTTGTTGCGTGACGGAACCTATGGGGGGGATACCCTATTGGAGGCGGCAGTCATCAGGGATTTCACCGGGGTGCAGTTTGCGATTGATAAGAACCGCCGTGGCGCGGGATTTGATAAACCCGCCCTCATCAAAGGGGATTCCTCGCCCGCATGTGCATCTGCCTCTCCGCGCAGCTTCGGCCACAGCGGTTTTACCGGAACCTATGCATGGGCCGACCCTGATCAGGACCTGGTATATGTTTTCCTGAGCAACAGGGTGTATCCGGATGCAAGCAACAGCAAAATCACCCGGCTTAACATCCGCACCCGGATTCATGAAGCAATTTACAAGGCTATTACAGATTGACTATGAAAGCAAAATTTATTTGCCCGCTTTTTGTGGTGCGTGATATGGAAGTTTCGCGGAAGTTCTACGAAAACATGCTCGGGCAGGAAGTTGAATACGATTTCGGTGAGAATATTTCATTCAGGGGAGGTTTTTCCATCCACCTGATGTCTCATTATGCATCCCTCACCGGGAATAGCGATATCATTTTTAACAGCAATAATGCCGAACTCTACTTCGAAAGCGGCGAAATAAATGAGTTAAGAGATGCTTTAACCTTGAGTGGTGTCCGGTTTGTCCATGATATCCGGGAGCAACCGTGGAGGCAGCAGGTAATGCGCTTTTATGATCCGGACGGTCATATCATCGAAGTGGGGGAGCCGCTCGATTACACTGCCCGCCGGCTTTCCGGCGCCGGAATGGATGCGCGCGGGATCAGCGAGGCGATGGGCGTACCGCAGCAGGCCATCGATGCCTGGCTGCAAGGACAGTAAGTGGTTTGGATTTCATTCCCTGCTGCAGTTTCATTGTTTTTTTTTGCAAGGGGTGAACCACAACCTTTCAGGATTGTTTGATTGCCCGAACAGGAACGTTTAACTAAAAAATATATTTATGGCTTCAATCACTTTGGGAGGCAATCCCGTTTCAACCATTGGCAATCTTCCGGCGGTCGGAACAATAGCACCCGCTTTTGAACTTACCGGTTCCGATCTTGGTAAAGTAACTTCAGGCGATTTTAAAGGAAAAAAGGTTGTGCTCAACATCTTTCCGAGCCTTGATACGGGTGTTTGCGCAGCAGCGGTCAGGCAGTTCAACGCTGCTGCCGCAAAACTTGAGAATACCGTTGTGGTATGCGTTTCGAAAGATCTTCCGTTTGCGCACAAGCGGTTTTGTGTTGCAGAAGGCATCGACAAAGTAGTAACTGGTTCTGATTTCCGTGAAGGGAAATTTGGCAAGGATTACGGACTTACCATCGCTGACGGCCCCATGGCCGGCCTGCTTTCAAGGTGTGTGGTTGTGCTGGATGAAAATGGCACCGTTAAGTACACCGAACAGGTTCCCGAGATCGCCCAGGAGCCTGATTATGAATCTGCATTGAAAGCGCTCTGAAAACCGAAATTCCGGTAAACGGACTGAATTTTTTGTTGTTTTATTATTTTGTGTATCCCGCTGCTTTGGCGCCTTCACCAGTGTTCAATCAGGCTGCGGGGTACATTTTTTTTTACATCACCAGAAAGGGTGTTGAAACGGTCTGGTTTTCCGAGTTGATTTTCAGAATATAATACCCGGGTTTGAAAAGGGCTGTGGAAATGCTGAACGCGGGTGCGGCAGCCTTTCCGGAAGCGATAATTGCTCCTGCTGTATTAATGATGAAGTATTCACCGGATGCTTTCAGCCCGTTCCATCTGACCAATCCCGCGCCGTTCAACGGATTCGGGATTACTTTAAGCCGGCTGTTTTCAGTGTTTGCCAGGTTATTGCTGGTGGGAGAAACGGCCTTGATTTCAATAATGCGGTCGTCGCCGGGCCGCGGGGTGCCCCTGCCGTCGCGGTTGCTGACAGCAAGGTAGATTTTTCCATCAGGACTGACACATACATCCCTCAGGCGGCCCCAATAACCATCGAACCATTGCTCGGTGCTCACTACCGAAAGACCATCGGTGCTGAGTTTCAGGCTTACCAGTTTTGAAGCCTTGAGCGAAGTCATCAGTATGGTGTGTTGCCAATGCGGGATGACAGGATGATTGTAATAATCAATCCCGGCAACGGCAAGGGTGGGCGTCCACGCGTAAAGAGGCTCTCTTACATTGTTTTGCTGGCAGAAGGTAAGTTCATCCGGAAGGTCGCAGAAGCCTGCCACTGCAGGCCAGCCATAGTTCCGGCCTGCTTCAAGCAGGTTGAGTTCGTCATCATTATTCGGGCCGTGGTCCGACCCATACAGCAACCCTTCTGGCGTAAAAGCCAGTCCCTGTGTATTGCGCAACCCTGAGGCCCAGATATAGCTTCCGGCTACGGGATTGTCGGCGGGTATATTGCCGTCGGGGTTGATTCTCAGGATCTTTCCAGCCAGAGAGTTCGGGTTCTGGGAGTTTGACGTGAAACCGGCATCGCCCGTCGACATGTACAGCTTGCCGTCGGGGCCGAAAGCCAGCCGCGAGCCGTTATGGTAAGAGTTGGCCGGTATGTTGTTGATAAGGATGTTTCCGTCGGTAAGTGTGCTGCCATTCCAGACATAACGCACCAGCCGCTCCTTGATAAATTCGCCGGAAGAGTAGTTGTAAACCAGGTACACCCATGGATGTGTATCAAATTCAGGGTGGAGTGCCATGCCGAGAAGGCCCGCCTCGCCAAATTCCAGCACATCGGGGATAGTGAGAATAACGTTTCTTTCGTGCGTATTCAGATTCAAGCGGCTGACTTTGCCTGAACGTTCGGTAAACCAGAGATAACCATCAGGACCGTAAAGCAGTTCCCAGGGGGTATCGATGCCGGTAAGAACGGTGGTGGTATCTATTGCGGTGGAGCCAATGTACAACTGGCTTTCCGATTCCTTAGAGCAGGCTATGGAAAGCAATGCGATCACCGATATTATGATCAGGTTTGATTTATTGTGGTTATTCATATGCAGTTGTTTGTAAAGTTAAACAGGATTTTTGCGAAAAGGTTGACTTTTGGCAGGGTTCAATCCCGGGATTTAAAAAAATGACAGTTCGGGATATTTTTTCAGACAATGTCGCAGAGACCCCGGAGGGGTTCATCAGAGATACCTTTTTCTGCAGGCGGAAGAATAATTGCTTATCCGGAAAATAACGTATATTTGCAGTGCCTTAGGCGGATGTGGCGTAATTGGTAGCCGCGCCAGACTTAGGATCTGGTGCCGAGAGGCGTGGGGGTTCGAGTCCCTTCATCCGCACACGGCAAATTTTAAATATTGATTATCAATTAGTTAAAAATTGAAACAATCAAAAACTCAATCAACCCGCTTCAGCGGGTTTTTTGTTTCCGTGTGGATCATTTGTTTACCTGACAAGTCCGGTGCTGTGCCGGCCAGTGCCTGGATAAGCTAATCCGGTATATTTATTCGGCGAAAGTGCCTGTTTCTGCCCGTATCTGACAGCTTTTTCTTTAGCTTTGCAGTTCCTTAGAACACTATTATGGCACAGATTATCAACGATATTTCAAGGACTTTCAATGAGTACCTGCTGATCCCGGGACTCACCACGAAGGAATGTACACCCGGAGCAATCAGCCTGAAAGCGCCCCTGGTGAAGTTCAGAAAAGGGGAACGGCCGGATATCAGCCTGAATGTTCCGCTGGTTTCGGCCATTATGCAGTCTGTTTCCGACTCAAATATGGCCATTGCCCTTGCCCGTAACGGTGGACTGTCGTTTATCTTTGGTTCACAGCCAATTGAAGAGCAGGCCGAAATGGTCAGAAAGGTGAAGAAGTTCAAGGCGGGTTTTGTAGTAAGTGATGCTAACCTGACCCCTGAACATACCCTGGCAGATGTACTTGAGTTGAAGGAAAGGACGGGGTTTTCGACCATTGCCGTAACCCACAACGGCAAAGCGGACGGACGGCTGCTGGGCATGGTCACCAGCAGGGATTACCGTCCGGGAAAGGACAGCCAGGATAAGAAGGTGCAGGACTTTATGACAACTTTTGAAAAGCTGATCACCGGAAATTACGGAATCAGTCTCGAAGAAGCCAATGACATCATCTGGGACAATAAAATCAACACCCTTCCGGTGATTGATGAAAACCAGTGCATGAAATATTTTGTGTTCAGGAAGGATTACGACAATCATAAGAACAACCCTAACGAGCTGCTCGATACCCACAAACGTCTGCTGGTAGGGGCAGGCATCAACACCCGGGATTACTCAACGCGCATCCCCAGGCTGGTTGAAGCGGGTGTGGATGTAATGTGTATTGATTCCTCCGATGGCTTTTCGGAGTATCAGAAGGAAACCATTGGTTTTGTAAGAGAAAACTACGGCCCGGAGGTGAAGATCGGGGCCGGAAATGTAGTGGATGCCGACGGTTTTAATTATCTGGCGGAAGCGGGTGCCGACTTTATCAAGGTCGGGATCGGCGGAGGATCCATCTGCATTACCCGGGAGCAGAAAGGGATTGGCAGGGGGCAGGCTACAGCCCTGATAGAAGTTGCCAAAGCCCGCGATGCCTATTATGAGCGAACCGGTGAATACATTCCCATCTGCTCCGACGGAGGTATAGTGCAGGATTACCATATGGTGCTGGCCTTGGCCATGGGTGCCGATTTCCTGATGATGGGCCGATATTTTGCCCGTTTTGACGAAAGTCCTACCAAGAAACTGATGGTTGGCGGTAACTATGTGAAAGAGTACTGGGGCGAAGGCTCTAACCGCGCCAGGAACTGGCAGCGGTATGATACGGGTGGCAGTGCTTCATTGAAATTTGAAGAAGGCGTGGACAGCTATGTACCTTACGCCGGAAAACTCAAAGATAATCTGGATATAACCCTGGGAAAAATCAAATCCACCATGTGCAGCTGCGGAGCCTTATCGATTCAGGAATTGAAGCAGGTAGCCAAAATTACGATGGTTTCCTCCACCAGCATTATTGAAGGTGGCGCACACGATGTTATCCTGAAGGAGACCAAGCGGGAAAGTTAGTTATTTTTCTGAATGCTGCAGGGCTGAACCGGGAACCGGATTTCTGTGCAAAGTGAGTTACTCTGAAGTAAATTTCTTCTCGGTTTTCCATCCCGAAATTTCAGGCGGACCAGCCATGTAGGCGCGTGAACTTATCATAAAGTCCTGCAGATGAGGCGTCTTCATGTGATCTCCATGGTAGTATGTCTCATTACTCCACTCTTCATAGAGCATGATTACTGAAGGGTCATTTTTGTCTGTCAGCATGGTGATACTCACAAAGTTGGGCTCTTGTTTTACCACTTCAATCAGCTTTGTCAAACCAGAGATTGCTTCTGTGTTTTTCGATGGCAGGGTCTTGTACTTCACGAGTACTACCAGATTCTGGTCATCTGATTTGCTGGTGACTTCCTGTGACTGACCATAAATAGCGAAAAGCAGGAAAATTATCAGCGAGGAAATAATTACAGGTGTTGAAGTTTTCATAGATCGCTTATTTCCATTATTTAACGAAAAATTGATTGACAATAATTCAACTGCATTCAGGTTATTGGACCACAAGGAGATGGTTAATCGTTTGCATAACCGGGTAAACCTGATAAAAATCAGAAGGCCCGGGAATTATACCGTCAGAAGTATAATAACAAAAAATTAAAAGAAATGATTATAGTGTGACCAGCTTGTTTAATTCACTTGCTGCAATTTATCTTACTGATCAAATTGAACCCGATGCATCATTAAGTGTTTTTATCCTGATCTTAATTGGATTTTGCCAATTAGCTGATTACTTTTGTTGCCTGCACTTTTCCCGGTAGTGCTCGTTTCTGATTTTCAATTTAATTTAAGAAAGTGAATATTATGGCAGATACAATCATGAATAATGACAATGAACTGTCAGTAAGCCCCTCCAACTGGAGGGGGATTTACCGCATAGGTGCAATTGCGGCCCTGGCTATACTGCCGTTCGGAATAATGGACATTCTGATTACTTTTTTACCGGGGGGAGCAACCCCTGATCCGGGAGAAGGTACCGTAAAGGACTGGATTGGATTGTTTCAGCGCGATTCTTTGCTGGCGTTGCGGGGGCTGGGGCTGCTGAACATATTCACCCTTGTGCTGGGGGTCCCGGTTTTTTATGCGCTCTATGCCGCACACCGAAGGTTGAGCAAGCCAATCGCCCTGTTTGCACTTATGCTGTTTTTAATGGGTGCTGCAATCTATATTGCCCGGAATCCGGCTTTCCCCATGCAAACGCTGGCCACAAAATATACCCTGGCAACCACTGACTATCAGCGTTCACTGCTCACAGCGGCAGGGGAGGCCATTCTGGCGGGAAGCGAGGATTTTACCAGTGGTTCATTTATGGGGTTCTTCTTTATCAATCTTGCAGGAATACTCATGTCGTCAGTAATAATGATGAACCGCCGTTTCAGTGCCATCACGGGCTGGGCCGGATTTGTGGGATTTATCTGTATGTTGATCTACAGCGTATGGGCCTCATTTATTCCCTGGTTTTACAGCGGCGCGTTGGTGCTGGGAATTCTGGGCGGTTTGCTTACCCTTTCATGGTATGTGCTGGTGGCCCAGAAACTGCTTAAGCTGGGCTGATATCCTCATGCCGTTATATGTTGTTACCTTGAACTTCTCTGCTCAGTGTTGTCTGATTTTTTCCTTAAAAACCTTCTTGAATTTATCCAGTTTAGGGACAATCACGAACGTGCAGTAGGGTGCCTGGCTGTTCCTGTTATAATAATCATGATGATAGGACTCGGCAGGATAGAATGCCTTATAGGGAATGATTTCCGTTACTATCGGATTCCTCCATGCGCCGCTGCTGTCGAGTCTGGCCTTATAGGTTTCGGCCAGTTGCCGCTGCTGCTCGTTGTGATAGAAGATCACCGAACGGTATTGGGTGCCCACATCGGCTCCCTGCCGGTTGAGTGTGGTAGGATCGTGGGTTGACCAGAAAACCTCAAGTAACTCTTCAAATGAAATAATGTCAGGATTATAGGTAACCTGAATCACTTCGGCATGCCCGGTAGCTCCTGAAGATACCTGTTCGTAGGTCGGGTTGGCACGCGCGCCCCCCGAGTACCCCGGCTCCACCTTGATTACACCTTCGAGCAGTTGAAAAATGGCTTCGCTGCACCAGAAGCAACCTGAGCCAAAGGTTGCGGTTTCAGTTTTCTCGGGCTGGGTCATCATCGCTTTTTCCGTTATATCATAAGTAGCTGCCTGGCAGGATGTTAATAGTATGCTGGCAGGCAAAAGCAGAAGGACTGAAAATCCTGTAATGTTCATGCCGGATAAACAAATTTTCAACGGGCATGTTCAATGCCGGTCTGTTGAGGCAGCACGGAATGTGTTGTTGTCCCTTGCGCTGTTGTTCAAGTAACTGCCGCTTCCAAAGGATTGAGTTGGTTGCGATTACTGAAGTGACAGGTGGCTGTGCTGTCGCGAATAACAGCATACCCAATGCAATATTTTTCAGGTAAGAGTTTCGGAGATCATTTTCCGAAACTTTGCAGCATGGCTAAATTGCAGGTCTGGCTTCTGTTTTCCGGGTTACATAAAGCTGGCCCAGCAGTTTTCCGTTACAGTCCAGGAGCCTGGTAATACCCGCATCTACCCTTATCCAGGTTCCGTTGGGCAGTTCCTGACTGATGGAGCCTTTCATAAAACCGTCAGTGTTAAATAGCTGCTGCTGACGTGCTTCATCGCTGGGATCATCCCAGCGGCTTCTGATCAGCTCATCGGCGATTTTTCCGATGGCATCCTGCTCATTTACGGAATAAATTGTCTCCGCAGCCCGGTTCCAGTAAGTGATGATGCCTTTGTGGTCGGTGGCATATACGGCGTCACTGATCTGTGATAAAATGGCTGCATGGAAAGCATTCAGGTTTTCGGAATTTCTGCGCCGGATCATGTCATTCAGCAGTCGCTCGTGGCTGAATACATTCATCACCATCTGGTGAAGGCTTGCTAAATCCTTGTCTCTGTACCTGACCATTTTCAGATACCCGGGGTCATTGAATTTAATAGCCAGGGTAAACATCCTGAGTGGCCACATGTAATATCGTTTGAGATACAACGTGATGAAAAGGATAAAGACTGAGCTGCAGATAATGAGGAACCAGATGAAATATTTCCGGTAATCATTCAGTGATTTCAGTATTTCAGACGGTTTTTCAAGCCATAGCGAAGCAACTGGGATATTCCTCCAGCCAAAAAGTGGAAGTTGTGTGATCACCTTACCTTCAGTAATGGTTTTATCAAGCGGAAGGTTCAGCGGTTCCCGCATCAGTCTGGCGTTACCTTGTATCTGATATGACAATTCATCTGCCGATACGGGAAATCCGGCGAAGAGTATTCCGTTTGCCTGATTGCCGGTTATGCCGGGATACCATGGAATGTCGATCACTGCAATACGGGTCAGGGTGTCGTTGATCCATTCGTGATATCTGGTAATCACACCGTCGCTGCGGAATTTGCGGAATGCATCGGGGTCTGTCGGCAGTGCCCTGAGTATCCCTGCGCTGGCCTCAGGAAAAGTGGCTATGGGGATGAGTGAGGAGTCTGTTACTACTATAAAAGAGATGGGATAGGTTTCAAAAAGCTGCCTGAATTGCTCAGGATCGTTGTTTGCCAGCAGAACCCGTGGTGACAATCCATCCGTTCCGGCCAGGTTTTTTAGCAGTTTATCGTGTAGTCGGGCATTAACTTCAAATGTAAGACGCAAAGCGTTTGATTCGCTCACGGCCTGGGTCTCTGAAACAATGCGATGCGCTACCCGGGTCTGAACGATAATCCCTGTAACCAGTATGGCACTGACAAAGGCGGTGATGACAATAAGCAAGGTAATTTTAGTCTGGATAATCCTCATACAGCGATGTTCTTGAGTAGAAGTTCAGCAGGTAGCATGGCAGTTTTACATTTATTTAATCCAGAAATCACGATTTTGTAACATCAGAAATCTTTTTTTTCTTTGTTTTTCATGCGATTAAGAAATTTGTTCCTGATATGTGGCTGATTGCAGGGTAATTGTGTATCACAATTATCCGGACTTCCTTGCAGGTTTTCATGGCAATGACAATTATGATTATTTTCGTATCGTAAAAATTGGTGCGACCATTTGCAATCCTTATGAAAAAAAGCATCGGCTTCCTGATATTATCCCTGGGATTTATTTTCATGCCTTTCGATACCTTTGCCCAGCGGAGTTTTGGCGGGATTCCTGCCGGGCTGAAAGAGATGAAGCATCATACCGGCCTGCCGGTTCTGAAGGTGAATGGACCGGATGTCATGGAGTTATTGCGGGAAGATGAAAACAGGGAACCCTTTACGCCTGAGCGCATGGGGGTGAGCATTCCGGTTGACCTTACAATGCGGAATTCCGGTAACTGGCGAAGGTTGGACAACGGCGACAGGCTATGGCAATTGAAAATTCAGGCATCATCAGCTGCCGGACTGAGTTTGTACTTCAGGAATTTCCACCTTGCCCCGGGGGCTTCTCTTTACGTTTATTCCGAAGACGGAAGTCACGTGATCGGGGCTTTTACATCCGGAAATAACCGTCGCGACGGATTTTTTGCCACTGAAGTGGTAAAGGGCGATTGTGTCATCATCGAGTTTCTTGAGCCTTCCGGGGTAATTGGTAATTCGGATTTTACCATCGAAGAAATTCTTTTTGTTTACCGCCCGGTGATCTTCCCCGGCGACCGTCCGGAATTGGATGACCGCTCCGGAAGTTGTCAGGTAAATACCGCCTGCAGCGAGGGCGATGAATGGCGCGAACAGATAAAAAGTGTTATCAGAATTCAGATTAAGAATGGATTTGTTGCTTACTGGTGCACAGGCACCATTATGAATAACACCGCAGCCGACTATTCTCCGTATGTGCTGACTGCCGATCATTGTGCCAAAAGCCCGGGAGGAAGCTATGCGACAGCAGAGGATGTTTCTAAATGGTTATTCTATTTCAGGTATGAAACTGTTGGTTGCGAAAACGCATCCGTTGAAGCGAACAAGTCACTGCTGGGGGCCCGCAAAATCGCCAGCAGTTCTCCGCTGGATAATAACGGTAGTGATTTTTATCTTGTTTTGCTGAACGAAAATATTCCACCGGCTTATGAGCCTTTTTATGCAGGATGGGATGTTGCAGGAAGTCCCAGTCCCTCAGGAGTAAGTATTCATCATCCGTCAGGAGATGTAAAAAAGATTTCAACCTACCTTAATCCGCTTACGAACAGCCAGTGGGGCATCAATCCCGGAACTCATTTTAGGGTAATCTGGAATGCTACTGCCAACGGCCATGGTACTACTGAAGGCGGATCCTCGGGGTCTCCGGTTTTTGATAACAAAGGCCGCGTGATTGGTCAGCTTACAGGAGGTGAATCAGGATGCTATAACCTCAGCGGACCGGATTATTACGGGAAAATGTCATTTTCATGGCTTTCTAACGGCAGTGCGGACAGCGTAAGATTAAAGCCATGGCTCGATCCGGTTAACAGCGGGTTGAGTTCCATCAATGGATCCTATAACGAAAAACAGGTAATTGCCAGGTTCCTTGCCGATACCACCGTTATTGCGGTAGGGTCCCTTTTGAGTTTTTCGGATTTATCGATGGGAAACCCCGTAAGTTGGCACTGGGAATTTGAGGGTGGTGAACCTGCTGTATCCACATCCGCCGATCCGGGTGAGATCAGGTATAATACTTTAGGCCTTTTTGATGTAAAACTTTCGGTGACCAACGCATTTGGCGCCGACAGTCTCATCAGGGAGAAATACATCCGGGTGGTGCCTGAAGTTTTTCCGAATCCGGCCTTGGACGAGTTCTATATTCTACTGGGCCGGTATTCAGCTGATCCGGCAGAAATCAGGGTATATAATGCCCTGGGGCGGCTTTTATATCAAAAGGAGAACACATCAATTAACCGGAAATTTATCAGTGTCGATTGTTCGCGCTGGCCGGCAGGCATGTACCTGGTTGAAGTCAGAAGCCTGGCGGATGTTTATTCGCGAAAACTACTCAAGATTAAACGCTGACCAGTCTGTTCGTGAATTTCTTCCCGTTATCGCGGCATATCAGCTGCGCAACGCCCCTCCCGCACATCAGTGCTGTTGGTAGTCCGCCGCCCGGGGCTGTCCATTGCCCGGCCATGTAGAACTTGTCCAGTCCCGGTAAGGTCATTGGCAATTGTTTGAATAATCCCAGCCTGGGGGTCATGATCCATCCTTCGAAACTTCCTTTCCAGTTGTTGGTGTACCTGACAACTGTAGCCGGAGTTGACAGGTCGCTCATCTCAAGATGCAGCGCCAGGGGGCCAAGCCTCACTTCCATAGCTTCGGTCAATTCACGGGAGATGCGTTCTTTCTCCGCTTTGTATTTTCTGAAGTCGTTCATCCGCAAATCGCTCCAGTAGGCTTCATCGTTTGAAATGATCATTGCTGTAAGCAGCGTTTTTCCGGCAGGTGCAAGGGTGGGATCGAAACTGTGAACCCTTACGGAAATATCTCTGATGACGTTTCCCGGCTCCAGTTCAACGGGGGCGCTCAGCGGAAAAATCAGGCTGGACGCTTCGGTTTCCAATACCCGGTTAATGCCCAGAGAAAGCTGAAAATAAGAAGGAAATGTAAGTTCCTTTTCATAAAACAGCCTGGTCTTTGCGTCAGTATATTGTCCTTCAAGCATTTCGAAAAGGGTATTGTACCCGTCGGCAGCTGAGATTACATAATCGGCATTGTATGTTTCGGTGCGGTCAGTGATCACACCACAGGCGTGTTTCTTTTCCCCGCTTTTTCTTGTGAGTATTTTGCTGATCCGGCTGTTGTAATGAATCTTACCACCTGATTCAAGGTATTTCTTCTCTATCAGGCGCGAAAAGTGCAAAGATCCGCCAACAGGGTATCCTGCAATCTTATTATGCATCCAGGCTGTAGTGATCATTACGAACACAACGCTCATTTCCGGTATAAAAAGACTCCCGAAAGTCTTTTTCAGCAAGGGATTTTTACATCTTCCGGCAAAAGATGCTATGGAAACTTTTGACCATTTATTCAGCAGGGGCATAAAAGGGCCAAAATGAATCAGTGCGCTTAATCCGTCGGTAAGCGTTGAGAGTTCACGGGGTTTTCCCATTGGCATTTTCAGTTTGCTGAACCTGCGCGCCGCACCGATATAATCACTGATCACCGCCTTGTCTTCAGGAGCTTTTTCCAACAGTTCGGCTTCAAGTTTGTCGATGTTGTTGAAGAAATTTATATAGTTCCCATTGCCATCTTCGAAGCGGAAGAAGACATCATGATCATATATTTCAAGTTTTTCCATGTCGATCAGTTCATTCCATGCATCATATAAGCCGGATCCCGGACGTGATCCGACCAGCCAGTGGATGCAGCCGTCAATATGATATCCTTTCCTTTCCCAGGTTGTGCATAGCCCCCCGGGCTGGTTGTGGAGTTCAAAGATCTCGGTTTCAAAACCGTTCATTTGCAGGTAGCAACCGGCAGACATTCCGCTGATCCCCGCGCCTATGATGATTACTTTTTCAGCCATTTGCTTGTTTTTGAGGTTTATGATCAGGCCGCCACGGGATCTCCGGTTCTTGATTTTTTATTTTCGTTCACGAAGCCGGAAGGCGTTTTATCTGCATTGATTCTGCGCAATAATTCATTGATGTTCAAACCGGTGTTTTCAGGATTATCCTTCCAGTGCCTGCAGCCTGAGTGATCGAGCGCGATACATTGTGCTGCAATGCCGTGCTTTTTGAGTTCAAAACCGCCCGAAAGCAAAGTGGTAAGACAGGCAACGCCTATTACACCAACTTGCTGTTCTTCGCCGGGGCGGGCTGCCCAGGCCGATAAGTCGGAAGAGTGACTGAGAATCCGCAAGTCAAAGTTATGCTTGTTGCCAAGTTGCCTCAGTTGGTTGATCATGCAACCCGCATTGCAGCCCGCGCAAATTTCGCCTTTCTTATCCTTTATGGATTTGCAGCCGGATAGCTGACTGCTTTTCAGGCAGCCCGGAACCAGCAGCACTTTTTCTTTTGTTTTGAGGAATTCATTTCTTGTTGACCGGTTGATTATGTATGCGCCCAGCATTCCAAGGTGGTACTCCGACCTGTCCCTGAGCACAGAAATGGCGTCTTCGCGAAGCTGGTATTTATCAAAGAATTGCCTGTTAAAACTGTTTACGCCGCCGGTATATGTGCCCATAACCGATTCACTTTCAACACTGAAACGCTTTGCGGCATTTTTCATCAGGCAAATGGATATAAATGTGTAGGTTTCGTCCTGATATTTAAAAAAGGCTAACCACTCCCTGAAACGGAGTGCTTCCCGCTGAAATTCTCCGGTTGCTTCCATCCATTGAATCAACTTCACGAATCCGTTAACTCCGGGGATCAGGAAATCATCGCGGTGCTCAGGACTTTTCATCAGTTTAATGCCCAGCAAACCCCTTGTTTTATCGGCGGTAATGCCTGTAATTCCCTTTACCTGACGCAAACCGGCAAGCTGTTTCATAATGTCAAGGGTCGAATCGTGGGTTGCACTGGCATAGCCGCCGTAGATATTCCAGAAGGAGCCGATCAGCAGGGCTTCAAACAGATATTCTTCGCGCGAGGCGGGCATGTTCAGACTTGTCAGCGCATTATGCCGCATAAATTCTTCAGTCACCCTGCCGAGGTACTCCGAAAGCTTTATGATGGCTTTTTCACCAAAAGCATCCAGATCGTTATAGTACTGGTCTGAATTTTCCCGGTCGCCGCAAAGAGAATAAGGATTGTCGGTCAACATCTTCATTGCATTGTATATATATTGAACTTCAGAGCAAAAATATCAGCTTCATCCCTGATCTGAAATCTTTTGTCGATGAGCAGGCTTTTCCTTCCGGTGAACAGCGTTTTTACCAGGATCAACCGGATGAATGAATTTACAGGTTTGGGCGGGGTGAAGGTTGCAGACCTTCCGGAAGCAGCCTCAACGGCGCTGAGAGGTATCAGCAAACGGGCTGATAACAAAGGTTTGTAAAGAAGTGGGCTGTATAACCGGTAAGGGTTGCGCGCAGATTGTGCAAATCACTGAATACCCCTGATTGCAGGTCGTTGGGTTATCTGTCTTTCCAGCGGTCGACCTTCAGATAGAGCGTATCAACATTACCCATAATAAAGCTCCGGTCAGGGATGTCTTTCCCCGAAAGGGTGGTTTCAACGTTTCTCCAGTTTCCCCGGGTAATTTTGAAGGTAATGCTTTCATCCTCAGATGCAAGGGTAAGATAACGCCTGCCTGAACCATCGGTTTTAAAGGCGTGCCATTTATTGCCGGGATTCCAGTTGTTGAAACTGCCGGCAGCATACACGGGGTCTCCGGGAAGTGTTTCTTTGGGCAAACTGCTGAGCACCAGGGTGACTTTTCTGAGGGTTTTTACCCGGGTGCTGCGCCAGGCTTTGATGGCAACATATGTAGTGTCCTGATTGTCAAAGCAAAGCCGGCGGTTTCCGATATCATTACCCGAAGGGTCAGTCTCAACGGACTCCCAGTTGCCTAGCGTGAATTTATAGTCCATGCATTCGGACTGTTTGTCAAGGGTAATGTAGTATTGACCCAGGTTGTTTTTTTGCATGATAAACTCAAAATCTCCCGGATTCCAGCCATTGAAGGTGGATGCCAGATAAATCACGGGGGCATCGGGTGTGTTTTCTGGTAATTCGCTAATCACCAGCGTTTTCTGAATGCAATTCATTGGTTCAGTGTCGCCCCAGCTGTAAACCGTGTTCAGAACCGTTTCATGCTCACCATACCGCAGGCTGCGGTTTGGCGTGTCGTAGCCGCATTCGTTCTTTTCAACGGTGGTCCAGTCGCCGCGGGTGAATTTGTACTCCAGCTTTCCGACTCCCCGCGGGAGGGTGATGGAGTAGGCCCCGTTGGTTCCCCTTTCCATCCTGAAGCGCTGGTCGCCCGGATCCCAGTTATTGAAATTGCCGGCAACATAAATTTCGGCCCCGGCCGGGGTATTGGCCGGCAAACGGTCGAGTACTAATTCCTGACGATAACAGGAAGTTAACAGGATGGCCTGAAATCCAATGATTGACATCCTGATTAAGGTTGAGTATCTTCTGCTTACTTTCATTGTGTTTTATTGTTAACCGTCGAGCCAGCTTATAAATTCCTGGGCCCTTGCCCTGCTGATGTAAACGGGTTCCGGGGCGGCGGGCTTCATTTCAATTACCAGCCTCCCGTTGAAATACCGGCTCACCTTGCCTATACTGTCGATATGCGCGATAAAGCTGCGGTTCAGCCGGAAAAACCGGCCGGGATCAAGCAATCTGATTACCTGATCAAGGGTGTAATCTATAATAAACCGGCTGTTGTTTATTGTGATCAGAAATACGACATTGTCCTCGGCATAAAACCATGCAACGTCTTCAATGCCGATGTGCTTGATCTGATCGCCGAGGCGTGCGATGAACCTTGATTTATATTCCCTTGAGGCCGGGCTGAGCAATTGTTCCAGCCGGGCAAGGTCGAATGGCAAAGGATTCTCCGGATTATATGACTTTCTGACAGCATCCAGCTTGTCCAGGGCTGACTTCAGCTCTTCAGGCTTGATTGGTTTTAGCAGGTAATCAATGCTGTTTACCTTAAATGCCTGGATGGAATATTCATCATAGGCTGTGGTAAATATTACAGGGCAAAGGATTTTTTCATGGTTGAATATCCCGAAACTCAAGCCGTCAGATAACTGTATGTCGAGGAAAATAAGGTCGGGCAGGCTGTTGTTCCTGAGCCACTCCACGGTATCTTCAATTGAATCGGTACAACCGGCTATACTGATGTCACGGCCGGTTCCTGACAGTAATCTTTTTAGTTCCTGCTGGGCAAATGGTTCATCTTCAACAATCAGCACTCTCATAACGTTCAGATTAACGGGACTTTTACAATAAACTCATTAGCCGATTCATTGATTTCCACGGGATGATGGGTAAGGAATCCGTACCTGCTTACGATATTCTTCAGGCCCATGGCTGTTGAGGCTTCATCAACCTGTTTCTTCTGGAGGTTATTACGGACGTTCAGGTAAAGGTTGTTTTCTGCGAAAATATCAATGTTTAAAGGTCTTTTGGCCGAAACGATATTGTGCTTAACGGCATTTTCAATCAGTAATTGCAGGGTCATGGGTGCTATCAGCCGGTGCATCAGCGCATCTTCTATCTTCACGGAGATGATTAGTTTGTTGTCGAACCTGAGCTGATAAAGGTAAACAAAGGCTTTGATAAAAGTAAGTTCTTCTCCCAGCGTGATGGTTTCACGGTTTCTGTTTTCGAGCACATAGCGGTACACATCTGACAGGTGCCTGATGAAGCGGGCTGCTTTTTCGCGGTCCTCATAAATCAGTGATGAAAGGGTGTTCAGGCTGTTAAACAGAAAATGCGGATTAATCTGGGCCCTGAGGGCTTCAAACCGGAACTCGGCATTCTCTTTCCTGAACCGTTCAACCTCGGCCAGTCCGATTCTCCAGCGGTTAAGCAGGAATACGGCGAATTCCAGAAATGCCGGCAGTACAACCAGGAAGAAAAGGTAATAGATTGCCGTGAAAGCCTCGTCGGAGAATTTGATAAAACCCGGTTTCAGCAACAGCAGGTTGATTATGAAGCGCAGTAAAACAATGGCCACAAGACCGGAAAAGCCGATAATCAGGCATTCGAGTGCCAGCCGGCGCGTAGGACTTTTTTCCCATGGGATATGACGGTTAATGCTGCGTTTCAGAAAAAATACCAATTCCAGTATGGCAACCGTCAGCAGTGCGGCGCCCAGGTATTCCTGCCATGGCCTGATTACTTCGTAAAAACGATATATCATTCCAAATGACAGATCGAGCATCAGGCGCAGAGGAATGCTCAGGAGAAAGAAAAGTGATATTCTGAGCAGTGGCTTTCTTAAGATTTCTCCGGTCATCCGCATGGGATTTGATTGCTTCAAAGGTAGTAAAATGAAATCAATGCCATAACTGCCTTTCATCTCCATGTCGTCTGAAAGTCTTTCACCAGTCAGCTGCATTGGAAAAATGCCGGAAAATTCTCCGGCATAATGCGTTTGATCCTTGAGTGCTGGTGCAGCGGTCATCCATTCCATGCTTCAGCGGTCGAAATTATTTTTGGATCTTCATTTCGGAAATCACTTCCCCGTCCTGCTCAACCAGAACATCATAGGATCCTGCGGGAAGTTCCCTCAGGTGATAGCGCAGATATCGGCTGCTCTGTTTTTTAATGCGTGTCTTCATCAGCGGGGTTCCTGATGCACTGCAGATAGTGACTTTAACCAGTTGCCCCGGAATTTTGGCAACATAAACATCAACACTCTCGGTGTTGGTCTGGAAGATATGTACCTTTGCTTTCATGGTTCCGGTTTTTCCTCCGGTTGATGCCTGTAAGCTGATTGACAGCATCATTGCGATTGCGGTTGCGAAGATGAACGTTTTCATGGCTTTGGGTTTTAATGTTACTAAATCGTGTTTTCCTGTTGATGAAGCAAAGGTATTTCAGGCCTCTGCGAGCTGAAATGCATTTCGTGTCAACCGACAAGCGGGCAGGGCGAAGTGTTGAATAGGAAGGGTGAATTGCAGGAAGGTAAAACCGGGATTTTACATTTTCGGATGCCGGATCATTCGTTCCGGCTATCTCTGTTTGGAGTAAAGTATTGTTTTACAGGTATATATATTAGCCACTGTAGAACCGTTCTTAAACGGCCCGCATTATAAAAATTGGAATTATTCTTCCTGATTTTTTACGTAATTATGTAAGTCGATGAAAAACAAACTGTTGACCAGGGCCTTGTGCCTGTATTCGGGGTAAAATTACCGGTATCTTTCCAGGGTTTCCGTCAGCAGATCGGTAAACAGCCGGTTAAGGCTGATTCCCATATGCGCGGCCTGTTGAGGGACGATGCTGGCTTCGGAAAGACCGGGTATGGTATTTACCTCGAGGAAACAGAATTGCCTATTGCCCGGAACTTCATCAGGGGTAAGGATGTAATCGAAACGCACGACACCCCGGCAGTTGAGCCGGCGGTAAAGCATCAGTGAAATGCGCCGGCATTCTTCAGTCTGCTCATCACTCAGACGTGCCGGAGTAATTTCATCTGAAAAACCTTCGTATTTGGCTTTAAAGTCAAAGAATTCTTTATGGCTGATGATTTCAGTGAGCGGAAGTACAACAGGTTCGCCGTTCTTCTCATAGATTCCGCAAGTGATTTCCACTCCGGGAATAAACTCCTGAACCAGCACTTCTTCATCCGATTCAAAGGCAAGTTGAATGGCGGGAAGAAGCTCTTCGCGGGTATGAACCTTTGAAATGCCAACGCTCGATCCGTTGCTGTTGGGTTTTACAAAACAGGGGAGGCCGGTGGTGCTGAGGATAGCGTCCGGGTCGGACGTATCGCGTTTGTGCAGGTAAACGGTGTTGGCAACGTTTACACCGGCCCTTCCAACAAACTCATTGCAGAAAAATTTATTGAAAGTCAGTGCTGAAGTGGCGCGGCCACAGGTGTTGTAAGGTACTCCGATCATGTCGAGGTATCCCTGCAGCTTACCGTCTTCTCCCGGTGTTCCGTGGATACCGATAAAAGCAGCATCAAACCTTACTTTTTCCTCCGGCAGTTGAATTGTAAAATCGTTCAGATTTACCGGAAATTCAGTTCCTGCTGAATCTCTGAAAATCCATTGTTCGTTTCCGATAATCAGCGGGAATACCCTGAACAGGTCCTTGTCGATATGCTGTTCGATTACTTTTCCGCTTTTAATGGAAATCTCATATTCTTTTGAGTAGCCGCCGGTAAGCAGCGCGATGTTTTTCTTCATCATGGACCTTTTGGATAGAAGTGTTGCAAATGTAAGAACAATGCGGTTTGTGCATGCGGACGGGAATTAAAAATATCCTTAAAGGCGATACTATGTCCTGTAGAGTATTAAAAACCATCTCAGCCGGGTTCCCGGGATAAAAGCAGGGCCGGTAATGGAAAATGAAAGAATGCAACTGCGAGGCAATCTTTAAAAATCCGACGTTTTTCAGGCCTCTCAATTATTTATATCTTTGCAGTGACGTGCAATAATTTGTTTGCGCGGTAGTTTATTATCCTGTCCGGGTTTTATATGGCTGATGGTGATCTGTCATCCGGAATAAGTTGGCATGCATGAACTTTTTTGAATTTATTCAGACCCGTGTTTTTGTCAGGCATTTCATCGTTTCGGTGGTGCTGACAATTTTAATTGTTAGCCTGGTATTGTGGGCGCTTAAATGGTATACCCACCACGGGGAGTCCATAGCAGTGCCTTCACTTGTCGGCTTAACGCCTGACCAGATAAGCCAGCTGGAAACGATCTCTGACTTTGAAGTAATTATTGTTGATTCGGTATTCGATTCAAAAATGCCAAAAGGATCAGTGATTATTCAGGATCCGTTGCCGGGCTCAAATGTTAAGCGACACCGTAAGATTTACCTTACAACTGTTGCGGTAATGCCCGAAAAGGTGAGCATGCCCGACCTTGTCGACCTCTCACTCCGTCAGGCAACAGCCACACTGGAAACTTACGGTCTGAAGCTGGGTAATATCAATTATGTTCCTGATATCGCGGCCAATGCGGTGCTCGGACAATATTACCGGGGGAGTACCATTGAACCCGGCTTTGAGATACTCAAGGGGTCGGTGATTGAATTAAAGGTAGGGCAGAGCGTTGGAGGTGCCCGTTTTCAGGTGCCTTTCCTGATCGGGAAAACCAGACAGGAAGCATTGCAGTTGCTGAAGAACAGATACCTGGGTCCGGGGGAGGAGGTTTTTGAAGACAATGCAGATCCGGAAACCGCCAGGGTATATACCCAGACGCCTTCTTATGTCAGGGGTCTTTTACTGAATGCAGGGCAAACGGTAAGCCTCGTGTTCAGGGATCCGGATAAGTTCGATTTTGATGCTTACCTTCAGACGATGGGTGCCGACTCGCTGGAGGTGGTCAATGATTCAATCTTTTAAGACATTACTGTCCCATTAAAATATTAAAAAGTTCTTTGAAATATTTGAAATTTAGTTAGTTATATGCGTTTTTCGATTAAACGGATTTCAATTTGCACATTTGCAATTCTTAGAAAAAATTGCAAATGCATAAGGATAAATACGTTTTCGCCCAGCTAACATCTTTCTTGGATAGGAATAAGTTCAACTATATTGTCCGCAAATATGACGGGGACAGATATGTTAAACACTTCACTTGTTGGAACCAACTTCTTTCCCTGATGTTCGGACAATTGTCAAACCGTGAAAGTCTCAGGGATTTGGTTGTCGCGCTTGACGCCCATCACTCCAAAGCTTATCATTTGGGTTTGGGCAAGAACGTATCAAAATCATCTCTGGCCAGAGCCAATCAAGACAGGGACTACCGCATCTTTGAAGAGTACGCTTATTATCTGGTAAACGAGGCCAGACATAAACGGGCTTCTGACATCTTCAAACTTGGGGGCAATGTCTACGCTTTTGATTCAACGACGGTTGACTTGTGCCTTTCCGTGTTCTGGTGGGCAAAGTTTCGCAAGAAAAAAGGCGGGATCAAAGTGCATACATTATATGATGTGGAGACAAAGATACCGGCGTTTTTCCATATCACCGAAGCTTCGGCGCACGACTCTACCGCGATGAAAGAAATCCCCTATGAACCAGGATCATATTACATATTTGACCGTGCGTACAACCACTTCAAGATGTTGTACAAGATTCATCGGATAGAAGCTTTCTTCGTTGTCAGGGCAAAGAATAACCTCCAATACAAGACAATCAAATGGAAAAGAAGGTTGCCCAAGAACGTGCTTTCAGATTTAACTGTTGAATTGACGGGGTTTTATCCCAAACGATATTATCCAGAGCAACTTCGATTGGTCAAATATTGGGATGAAGAACAAAAACGCGAGCTGGTATTCTTGACCAACGCCACGCACGTTTCAGCGCTTCAAGTCGCCGAACTTTACAAGAACCGCTGGCAAGTCGAGCTTTTCTTCAAATGGCTGAAGCAACACCTGAAAATCAAGAAATTTTGGGGAACTACAGCAAATGCAGTTCGGATCCAAATCTACGTCGCTATGTGCACGTACTGCCTAGTAGCGATCGTCCAAAAAGACATGCGACTCGACAGAAGTACATACGAGGTCTTGCAGATCTTGGGCATATCATTAACAGATAAAACCAATCTTCTGGATCTGTTCGATAGAACTAAATTTCAAAATGACAAAGAACGTTTTAGGCTTAATGAGCCAAATTTGTTTAATTTTTAATAACGTCCCAGTTTTAATGGGACACTAGTGCTTTTAAGATTTATATAAACGGCGCTGGCTTTCATCCTAATATTTCTGGTATGATAAACCGAACGATTATAAGGCTTTTAATTATTTTGCTGATTCCCTTGTCATCTTATTCACAGGAAGTGATCACCGGATTGCAGATCAATTCCAGGGTAAAAAAGGAATCGGGAAACCGAGTTGCTGAGCGTATAACTGTCGCACCCTTGTTGCTCCCTTTTTTTGATGATTTCAGCGGCAGATCTGTATTGCCGGATTCCGGATTGTGGTCAGACTCGGACGCCTTCATCAGTGACGATTATGCCGTGTTTCCGCCAACAGTCGGAGTTGCCACCCTCGACGCCATTGATCATCTAGGCAGTCTATACAGCAATGCGAGCCCTTATCCTTTTATAGCCGATTTTCTGACATCACGGCCCATCCGCCTCGATTCGGTGTTTTCGCCGGTTAAACGCAAAGTCACCCGTGCCGATTCGGTTTATTTCAGTTTTTATTATCAGCCGCAGGGCAGGGGTAATGCACCTGCCAGAAATGACTCTCTGGTGCTTGAATTTCTTGCCCCGGGCGAGACCCAGATAATCATTTTTCCGGTGGATACAACCATCAACGGGGTGGATACCACTGTGATGGATACGATTATGCTTGAAGGATGGCGAAAGGTATGGAGCACATCCGGACAATCGCTTAACTCTTTTTATGCCAGCGACAGCCTGTGGTTTCGTCAGGTAATGGTTCCTGTGCTTGACAGTGCCAGGTTTTATACTGATGGATTCCGTTTCCGTTTCCGCAATTATGCGAGCCTGGCCAGCGGTATTTTACCCGATTGGCAAAGCAACGGAGATCAGTGGAACATCGATTATGTCTACCTGAATATAGGCCGGGGTATTTTCGATACGCTGCACCGCGATGTGGCCTTCGCTTCCAGAGCACCGAACATGCTCCGAAATTACACTGGCATGCCCTACAACCAATACCGGGCCAATTTTGTAAATGAAATGAGCGACAGCCTGAACATCAGGATTACCAATCTCGACGGGATTAATTATAACGCATCCTACCGCTATGAGGTTTCCCGCGATTATCAGGAACCTTTTCATTATTACACAGCCGGAAATTTCTTCGTCCCACCGTTTCTTACTTCGGGTTATGTTACCCATCAGCCGTTTGCACGCCCGCCGGTAAATTTTGTATTCCCGATCGGCACCCAGGAAAAGGTTACTTTTACAACCACCCATATTGTGAATACCGAGGCCAACCTTGGCCGGAGACAGAATGACACCATCAGGAATATTCAGGTTTTTGCAAATTATCTCTCTTACGATGACGGTACTGCTGAAGCAGGTTACGGATTAACTCCTGCGGGTGCGCAGCTGGCCTATAAATTCAGGCTCAACAGGGCCGATTCGCTGCTCGCTGTGCAGATGTATTTCAATCAGACCCTTACCGGCGGCAATGTGAAAAGTTTTTACCTCAATGTCTGGAACGACTATTTCGGCGAGCCCGGAGAGCTGATTTATTCACGTTTCGGATATGAACCGGCTTACGAAGACAGCCTGAACCAGTTTTATACCTATAAGCTTGACAGCGTTATTAAAATAGAGCCGGGTCGTTTTCCAAACCTGATTTTCTATGTGGGATGGGAACAGACAACCTCTGATAACCTGAACCTGGGTTACGACTGGAATAACGATGCTTCGGAGAATACTTTCTACCGCACTTTCGGAGGCTGGGGACAAAGCCTTTATGCAGGATCCCTGATGATCAGGCCGGTGCTGGGGAAATTGAAGGTTGTCGGAATTCCGGAAACAAAAACAGCGGAAAAACTGATTATTTATCCCAATCCTTCTGCGGATGGCAATATAATCATTGAACTGCCGGAAGAAGTCAGGCCCAATGGTTTAACGCTCACAGTAACCGGAGCTGACGGCCGAATGATCAGTCAGCAAGCCTTCACCCGTGAGCCGGATTTGTCGATGCTGCCCTCAGGCTTCTATCTGCTGCAACTGATCAGCAGTGATCATCAGGTAATCAGCCGGGGTAAACTGATCATCAACCGGTAAAGCGTATACCCGATGCCGGAAGCCGAAGATTTTTTTGAAGAACACGACGCTCCTGAATTCGCGGATGACGAGAATGTAGAGAATGAACTCTACGAACATCACCGCATCATAGCTGATAAAGGTCAGGGTTTGTTGCGGATTGATAAATTCCTGATGATCCGTATTGAAAATGCTTCCAGGAATAAGATTCAGCAGGCAGCCAAAGCCGGAAATATCCTGGTGAACGGAGAGCCCGTCAAACAGAATTACAGGGTTAAACCATTGGATGTCATCTCCGTGGTGATGGCGCATCCGCCCAGGGATACTGAAGTGCTTCCCGAGGAGATCCCCCTGAATATTGTATATGAAGATGAATATCTTCTGGTGATCAATAAGGAAGCCGGAATGGTTGTTCATCCCGGTTATGCCAACTTTGAAGGGACCATGCTGAATGCCCTGGTCTGGCATATACGCAGCAGGCCCGGCGCCCGGGCGGATGCAATGCCGCTGTTGGTTCACCGCATCGATAAGGATACTTCAGGAATTATTCTGGTTGCTAAAACCGAGGAGGCCCAGACCCGCCTTGCCCGGAATTTTTTCGACCACACCATTCGCCGGACCTACCAGGCAATAGTATGGGGTACCCCGGGGAAGCCTGAAGGGACAATAACAGGCCATGTAGGCCGTAACCTGAACAACCGCCTGATTATGGCCGTTTTTCCTGACGGCAGTCATGGCAAACATGCCGTTACCCACTACAAGGTACTCCGCAGTTACGATTATGTGAGCCTGATCGAATGCCGCCTCGAAACCGGCAGAACGCACCAGATCCGCGCCCACATGAAATACCTTGGCCATCCGCTTTTCGGTGATGAACGTTATGGTGGCAACCAGATCCTGAAGGGTACGACTTCCGGATCATATAAAAAGTTCGTGGAAAACTGTTTTCAGGTATGTCCACGACAGGCGCTTCATGCAAAATCGCTTGGATTTAAACATCCGGTCACCGGGAAAGAGATGTTTTTTGACTCGGTCTTGCCTGATGATATGCTTACAGTACTTGATCGTTGGGAACGTTATCTTGCCGGTCGGGGAGAGTTGCAGATTGATCAGCAATGAAACTTTTTTGTCTGCTTATCGTTTACCGGATATAAATAGTATGCTTCAAAAATGAACGATCTGGAGTTACTGAAGAATCTGGTGCTGGCTCCTTATATTCTGAAGGCTACCGCCCTTGTCGGTGTCAGCCGGAAGGTGGGCGGTAACCAGTTCAGGCATTCCTTCGCAACGCTGGGGATACTGCTCGACTATCATCTTGTGCATGACCCTGTCCTGCTTAAAGCTTCGTTGCTGCACGACCTGTTTGAGGAGCTGCCTGAAACCGAACTGGACGAGATCAGAAATATTGATCATGATGGTCCTCAGGTGGTGGATCTTGTGCTTGAGGTAACCCGCCTGCCGCATGAAACCAAAGCCGGATACCTCACAAGGGTGCTGGAGAAGGGGTCCCGCAACGCATTGATCCTGAAATGTGCCGACCGGATCAGCAACCTCACCGATTTGCACCGCGATTCGCATGAACCGGCTAAAATCCTGTCATACCTGGAGCAGACTGAGCAGTATATCTTACCTATGGCCGGAATAGTAAACGGGGATATGGTAACAGAACTTACCGACCTGGTTGCACGGAGAAGGAATATTCTCCTGAATGCTGGCTTTTAGGATAAGTCACAGTGCTGGACCGGAATCCTGAAAAGATATTTACACTTATATTAAAGTCTTCAGAAAACGTTTTCGGTTGAATGATGAGGTGATCCGGTGTTTATCTTTAAATTTGCCAGTTGCGAACTTCAGTCAGTTGAAAAGAGTCATTCCCATATTGCTGCTTCTGTCGCTGAGCCTTAATGGCACGGCTTATTATTTTCTTTTCAAGCTGCAGCAGGAGAAAATCCGTAAAGAGATTAAGATGATGATCAAGGCGGGGGTTCCTGATGGAGAGTTGTCGATTATCCGGCATACTGCTGAAAATTCTGAAGATTTTTACTGGATTCATTCACGCGAATTTCGCTACCGGGGGGTGATGTATGATGTGGTCAGATCGGAAAAGGCTGCTGATGGTGCAACATTGCTGCACTGTGTTACTGACCATCAGGAAACCCTGTTGTTTGCCAATCTCGACCGTATGACAAAGAGCCAGGCAGCCAGGCATCCGGCACACACCAAAGCCATCAATTTCTATTCATTGTTGATGGGAGGTTTGTTTACCCCTCCTGATACTGAATACATACGGCCCGACTCCGGCTTTCTGATAATGGATGCCATTTTTATAACTTTTTATAAGCAACCGGGTATTTTTATTGATGCGCCCCCTCCGCAACCGGTTTAATTAATACATTCTTTAATCAGCATATTAATCAGAAGCAATTTTTTGTTTCTGATGTATCGCATTTATTATTAATTTTTTAATTCTATTATAAATGCCAATAAAATACTTTATTGCCGTGGCCTGTTTATTAATATCTGCAGGCCTGACGGCTCAAAAACTGACAGTTGCGGATCGCACCACCGGTCAGCCGCTGGCCAATGTTGCCATTATATCGGAGAATCCGGCGGTTATGGCAACGACCAACAACAGGGGACAGGTTGATTTTTCAGGCTTCAGGGGGGCTTCAGAAATCGTCTTCAGGCATATTGGCTATCAGACCCGGATGCTCTCATACGCCGATGCTGAAAAACTGAATTTTTTTATCGATCTGGCTGTTTCGCGCATAACCCTGGATGAAGTAGTGATTTCGGCCAACCGTTGGGAGCAGAACGAGCGGGAGATTCCACAGCGTGTCGAAAAAATCGGTATGCAGCAGATCGCTTTTGCCAACCCGCAAACGGCTGCCGATCTGCTCAATGTTGGGGGTTATGCTTACATTCAGAAAAGCCAGTTAGCCGGCGGATCCCCTATTTTAAGGGGGTTTGCGACCAACCGCGTCATGCTGGTGGTTGATGGCGTCAGGATGAATAACGCGATTTTCAGGACAGGCAACCTTCAGAATGTCATTTCTATTGATGCAGCCGCCGTGGAGAGCAATGAAATTCTTTTTGGCCCCGGGGCGGTAATGTATGGTAGTGATGCCATTGGCGGGGTGATGGATTTTCATACCCTTTCGCCAGTTTTTTCGCAAAACGGCAAAGCCACGATTAAAGGTAATGCATTCGCCCGCTTTTCAACGGCAAACCTGGAGAAAACAGGACATTTTGACTTATCGGCCGGGCTGAAAAAATGGGCTTTTGTAACCAGTGCGACCTGGTCAGATTTTGATGACCTGAAAGCCGGATCAAACGGAAATTCCTATTTTCTGCGGCCGGTTTACCAGAAAACGGAGAATGGCCAGGATATTACTGTCGAAAATGAAGATCCGCAGAAACAGGTTTATTCAGGCTACAGTCAGTACAGCCTGCTTCAGAAGATTGCATTCAAACCGTCTGCCGGTTCGGAGCTGGACTATACATTTTATTATTCAGGGACATCTGACGCTCCCCGTTACGACCGGCTTTATCTCGCCAATGAGGATGGCAGTCTGGTTAACGCCCGGTGGTATTACGGACCGCAGCAATGGATGATGAACCGGCTGTCTGCCAGATTCAGAAGCGATGATGGTATTTATGATCAATTCCGTATTGTGGCAGCACATCAGCTTTACAAGGAGAGCCGGCATGACCGTAAAATGAACAATAAGCGGCTGCGCAACCAGTATGAAGAAGTGAACGCGTTTTCACTGAACCTGGATCTGGACAAAAAGCTGAGCGAAAAATTTGCCCTGTTCTACGGAGGAGAAGCCGTCCATAACAAGGTGGGTTCTGAAGCAAACCGGATGCACATCGAAACCGGAGAGGTAAGCCCTGTGAATACAAGGTATCCTGACGGTTCCACCTGGCAGTCATACGCACTTTATACTACTGCACGCCTTCAACTGAATCAGAAGACCACGGTGAATGCCGGTTTTCGCTACAGCTATGTGGCGATGAAGGCTGCCTTTGACACCAGTATGTTCCCATTTCCGTTTACCGAAGCATCACTTGGCAACGGTGCGCTGAACGGAGGATTGGGAATAACCTGGAGTCCGCAGAATAACTGGAAGTTGTATACCAATTTTTCATCAGGGTTCCGGTCGCCGAACATCGATGACCTGGGAAAAGTGTTTGATTCAGAACCGGGGTCATTGGTCGTCCCTAATGTCAACCTGAAACCTGAGTATGCATGGAATGCTGAAGGCGGTTTCGCTTTTACGATGGGCGACTTTCTGAAAGCTGACCTGAGCGTGTATTATACATTGCTGACCGATGCGCTTGCCCGCCGCGATTTCAGCTACAACGGCCGCGACAGCATTGTTTATGATGGTGAACTGAGCCGGGTGCAGGCCATACAGAATATCACGCGTGCCAGGGTATTCGGGATTCAGGGCGGATTTAAGGCAAACCTGGGCCGGGGCTTCGGACTGAACACGGTCTTTAACTGGCAGAATGGCGAGGAACAGAGCGAGGACAGCCTGAAATACTATCCGCTGCGACACGCTGTGCCATTTTTTGGCAGTACGCACCTTACCTGGGAGCGGCCGAAACTTCGCTTCGATCTTTATGCCGAATACAATGCCGGTCTGGATTACGAAGATCTGCCACTGTCAGAAAGGACCGATGCTGCGCCCTATGCGAAAGACGGGAATGGCAATCCTTATGTGCCCGCATGGATAACCCTGAATTTCAAAGCGGCCTGGTATATCAACAGGAATTTTACCCTGAATGCCGGCCTGGAGAATATCACCGATCAGCTCTACCGCCCGTTTGCTTCAGGTATCAGCGCCCCGGGACGTAATTTTATTATGGCTTTGCGGGCTTCATTTTAGTTAGCTCCGGCTTACAGCCTGCAGGGCAGGTCTACTGACCCTACCCTGTGTAAACTTAATATCCGTATTGTTAGGTATTTTATTACCGAACACTACGGATTTTTTTTGATCTGTTTTCCTGGGAATGATAAATCTTTAATCATTATTTAAAATTCTTGATCTGCAGTAGTACGATTAATGTGCAGAAAATCAGTTGTATATGATTATTTAATTTGTAACAAGACGGTCATTTTGGCATCATTGCTCCGAACTGGTATAGTTGCTTCATGAACTGAACCAAAGCCGGAAAGAACTCAAACGAATTACCTTTGTTATAGTTGTCTGTATAATTTCAGCCAATTTATGCAATCTTCCATAGCCGGCATCCGTACCGTTTTGCTTTCAATGCTGTTGGCAGTGACTATTGCCGACGTGTCAGCCCAGCAGATCAATGCGGATTACGAAAAGTTTAAAGTTTCGGATAACCGGTTCATTCATTCCGGCCTGGCCATTTCGCCTGATCAGCAATTGCTGGCCATTGCCTGTACACAAGGGTTCCCGTTGTATATTTATGATTTTCGCAATCGCCAAATAATCAGGCAGTTTGATGTTGGAAACTGGTATGCCGGAGCCAGGGTGAACTGGTCTTCAAATGGCAGGTATCTTTTGCTTCAGCAGCTATATTATCTGGATTTTTCACCGAACCGTGACCGTGAGGTGAATTTTGAGGTGATTGACGCTGCAACCGGTGAACGGGTATTGCGGCTCGAGAAATATCATGATGTGAAGATCACGCCTGATGAACGGCTTGCGGTTGCTCTCACCAATGATGCACTTGAATTTTATGAGCTCAAAACGGGAAGAATTGTGGAAAGGAAAATCATTAAGGATGCAACCAATAGTCTGGAAATCAGTCCTGATGGGAAATATATTGCTGTGTCGCACCGGACGTCGGAAGCATATCTGAAAAACGACCCTCAGTTCAGTAAGAACCCGAAAGCGCTGAAATTTAATCTTAAATTCAAACAACTGATTTCTGTCTACAACGCTTCCGATTTCTCGTTCGTCGCTACAGTAAATGATTATTATGATAATGTATACCGGCTGGAGTGGTCGGCCGACGGGAAGGAACTTTATTGCCTGAGTATTCCTTATACCAAAGCAGCCACAGCGGTCAGCGGCCGGCAAAATTTTATAAGTGTGATCGATGCTGTATATTTTAGAAGTACCCGTATTGTTTTCCCGTCCGATTCCAATTATGAACCGGCTTTTCGCAAGAGTCATGACGGGAAATATATGGGCGTGGTAAGCTGGGGCAAGTTTCCTGAACTCCGCATCCATAACGCCTTAACCGGAAAGGTGATGCACAGGTTCGAAATGGGCTCAAGGGTGATGGAAGGAATCAGTAAGCTGGATTTCCCTTCCGACGGAAGGGTCTTTTTTGAGTTCCTGCCGGGAGATCAGGCCATTCTGGCAACTTTCGGCAATCAGTTGCTGCAGTGGAACATCCCGCAGGATGAATAGGTTTTGGTTCTTTTAAGCTTCATACTTTTTACTGAGTTTATTTGAAGTATGTCATACTTCAGATTACGTCTAAAAATTTAACAATACATGAACAAACTGATTGTTATGTGTCTGCTGTTGCCGGCTATTTATGCTTCAGGGCAGAAAAAGCCCTTTTATCAGATGAAGAATGAGATCATCGAGAAAGCCATTGCAGAGCTTGATTCCGTCTCTTCTGTCCCCGGATCGGCTTTCCTGAAAGAAATCAATGAAAGTAAACTCAGCGGAACGTATGTGTTTGATATAACCCTGCGTGAAAAAGGTGAAGTGGCAACTGTATTTGTGGTGAATGACGGGGAAAGCCCCATTGCCATGCAAAACCGCCTGAAAGATATTGTAAAACGTTACCGGTTCGGATTCAGGGTGCCCAAAGGAAAAAGCTACAAATTCCAGTATACATTCAAATTTTAATCAACACCAAACACCTCAGTTTTATGAAAAAACACTTTCTGTTTTCAATTGCTTTATTTGCCGGATTAATATCGGTAAAAGCCCAGGACGACATGCCGCTGGTATGGGAATCGCGTATGGACCATAAGATTGTTCATACAGGAACCGGAACCGAAGAGCGCGGTTTCAGCTATGCTGCCTCCGACAAGGAAATTACGGTTTTCGACAATAAGACGGGGAAGCCCAGATGGAATAAAAAATTCAAAGAACTGGCACCCAAGCTGGGCAAAATAGATGATCTTATCCCTTTCTGGGAGTCAGATGTTATCTTTCTTTTTGACCGTAAATTGGGAAAAGATGTGCTGGCTGTAGTAGAGATGGAGAGTGGTAATTTTCTGTGGTCAACAGATAAGTACCAGGATGTTGATGAAGAAAATGTAGTGTATATTCCGGAGGAACAGAGTTTTGCAATTTCTCTTAAAAAGGAACTTGTATTTATCCGGGCAAGAACAGGAGAGGAGCGGTGGTCGACCGCAAAGTTCAAAGGTGTGGTGGGGAAGTATGCCATTACGCCGGATGGATATATGGTGATGGTTAATTTTGTGCCGAGTTCACTGGGCGCTTTGTTTACAGGATTTAAAAACCAGATAGCGAAAATCGATATCCGGAATGGTGATATTATATGGGAGAACACTTACGTTGGACGGGCCGAGCGCAAGGTGATTTCGCGTGAGTTTTTATATGATCTTTTTGTAGACGGGGATAAGGGTAACTAATCAGTTTGCCAAAA
>DJGZ01000086.1 GCA_002433025.1 Bacteroidales bacterium UBA5833 | reverse complement strand
CGGGTCTGACCACTCCGACAAACTAAGGTGCTGAAAGGCACCTTTTTTTATTTTCAATCCTGAAATTTTCAGTTGGTCCGCGTATCCCGGCCGGGGCCGGGATGGTCGTCAGTCCGGGTCTGACCACTCCTACAAACTAAGGTGCTGAAAGGCACCTTTTTTATTTTCAAACCCATTGTTGTCCGGGAAAAATAATAAAATTTGACCAGAATGCATAGTAGTTAAGGGTTTCAGAAGAAAGTAACAAGTCACGGCTTACTTTCACTTTTTCGCCACAAAGCGATGCACTGAGCCTGCCGAAGTGGCTTAAAGGCATCAAGTTGCACGAATTTATTTTTCTCATTTAGTGGCACTTAGTGTCTCCGTGTCTTTGTGGCAGGTTCTTTTCATATTTTAACCGGGCAATAGTGTTTCAATCCATAAATTTTCAGTTGTCTGCATATCCCGGCTCCGGCCGGGATGGTCGTCAGTCCGGGTCTGACCACTCCGACAAACCAAAATTCCCTCTCTTTCAGATGGAAAGTGGTCTGCAGTTACGGTTCAGACCTCTGCGAAAAATCCCGGATCAATCACCTGCTAGGTAATATATGAAGCAAAAAAAAACCGGACCATGTCCGGCTTCTTTTTATTATCAATGATCGTTGATGCGGGGTGTGTTTACTTGCGGCCCAGTTTTTCGAGAATTTTATCAGCTTCTTTGTGATGGTAGTTCTTTTGGTCGGCCGCAATCTTGCGAAATTGTTCAACGGCAAAATCAATTTGCTCGTTTTTGAGGTAGCACAGCCCGAGATACCATTCGGCATGTTCGACATAAAGGTTATTCTTATCTTCAACAATGTATTTGAATGCTTTTACGGCATCTTCAATACGGTTTGTCTCAATATAAGAGATTCCGTTATAGAACCATACTGCGATATTGGAGCTGTCCTTATCGAGAATTTCAGCAAAAAGCAGGGAAGCTCCCTGGTAATCCTTCTGCTGAAACTTAAGAATAGCCTCCACTATGTTAGCGTTGCCTGAACGGGTCAGTTCAATCGTACGATTTGAATCGTAGTACATACTGAACAACTTCTCTGCCGTGTAGGAGCGCTGCTGAGTCAACAGTATTGCCCCTCCTGCAATCACCAGAACTGCGATGGCTGCGGCTGCGGCCAATTGCCACCTGCGTGGCTGCATTCTGACGATCTTGGGTGAAGCATCCTGCTGTTTGGACTCGTTAAATACACTGATCAGCTTTCTTCGGAACTCAACCACATCCTCGTCTAGAAGAATGTTGTCAAGATCCTTATCCAGCTTCAGTTCTGCCGATAGTTCAGCATTGGTTTGCAACTCTTTGCCAAACCACCGGAGTTCGTCCTCATTCATTTCCCCGGCTATAAATCTTTCGATCAGCTGGGAATACTTGAGTTTTCTAGTCATCGGACAGGAATTTATGGCACTTCGGATCATTGATAATTCTCTTTTTTAATTCCTCCTTGCAGAGGTATTTACGCGTTTTCGCATATTTTTCAGTTTTGTAACCCATTTCAGTTGCAATATCCCTGAGGGGCATTTTCTTCATAAACAACAGCAGTACTTTCTGGCAATCTTCACCAAGGGTAAGGAAATGCTCCTGGTAAAGCCGGTATTTCTCCATCTCCTCATTGTCACTCAGCTGATCCATCACCTTATCGGGAAGATCCACAAAGTTCTCAATATCGCTGAACTCCCGGGCAAATTGCCTGCTGCGCGCCAATTTCTGAAGCCAGATATTGCGACTGACAGAATATAAATAAGTACGGAAAGAACAAGTCAACTCCAGTTCATTGTCCCTGATCTTCTTAAAGATAACTATCAGGGAATCCTGAAACACATCCTCCGCGTCCTCGTCATTGCCACTGTTCTTCACTACCAGGTACTTTATCGTAGGAAACAACTCCTGATAAATGTACTTGATGATGTAATCGCTCCTTAAACGAAGGCCCTCAATGATTGCTTCATCAGAGTAGTGAATCATTTTCTGTATCTTTATCCGGTTTTCACAAAAAGGTAATACCGGTTCAGCATTTTTTTTCGTTTTAGTTATTAACCGTTCTTTGTTAATATCTGAACAAGTAATTCGCAGAGGTAATTTTTTTTACTGATCTGCCAACTTGTTGTAATACAATATTTTAATACTTGCAAGAATAAATTCAGAGGAACCCTCAGGGACCTGGAAATAATTTTACAAGTTTACGGATAATTTAGTAATGAAAATATCTTTTTACGGCAACTTTCTTCAAACCAACACTGTATAAACAACCTTTTTTAGTTAAAAAACAAACAGATTGCTGTTTATTCTTCCGTTTTAAAAAATATTTACTTACTTTTGAGGCGCATTCATATCTACATAAGTCATGTATTTAGAATGCCCCTATTTATTATCCGCGAAATAATTAATCTCCCGGGGAAGCAAAAGTAACCCGGGAATTTGAAAAAATATAACCACAAACAAAAACCCGATTATTAACCACAAACCCCGCGTAAATGAAAAAAAATCTTACGAGATTAAGCTCGGCACTTTCACTGGTGCTGATGCTTACTGGGCTTACTTTTGCCCAGTCTGACATCAATGGTACAGTTTTGTACCATTTCCAGGACAACAAACCGATTCCGGATGTTGTTGTCACCCTACTCGATTCCGACAATGCTGTGGTTGCAACAACCACTACTGACCTGAACGGCAGCTACAATTTCCCTGCAGTTCCCTTCGGGTCATACAGCGTTTCGGCGTCCTCCTCCATCATTCCGGGTGGAAGCAATATGGCAGATGCCCAGAAAATTCGTCATCACCTGGAAGGAAACAATCTGCTGGACCCTATTGAGCAGCTTGCTGCAGATGTGGCTTCCCCCTCAGGCATCGGCTGGGAAGATTACTATGCCATTATCGATTGGTTCATGCAGGGGAATTCTCCGGCAACAAATAACTGGGTCTTTGAGCCTGTGAGTGTTGAACATAACGGCACCAAAACCAATGTGCCCACCATGGGTGGTTCAAGTTCAGGAGATGTTAACGGCACCTTTGTACCCACAACCCGTAATCTTGTCGAATTGCAGGTTGCATACACCGATAAACCTGTAAGTGAAAATTTCAGCATTGAGATTTTTGCAAGCGACATCGCGAAAGCTTCAGCCATGGGATTAGAGATCTTCTACCCCGAATCCCTTGTTGAAATCAGCAATTTAAGCGGACAGGTAAACGCAACCATCACCCGCACCGGAAACGGCAAACTCCGGATCAGCTGGATCAGCCAGAATGGCCTGGAAGCACAGCTTAACCCGGACAAACCGGTTGTTGTGCTGGAAGGCACTACCACGGAAATCTACAAAGGAGAAGAAATCAGGTTTAACATCGGCAACGCAAGCCATTTCAGTAACGCAGCCGGAGAAGAACTTGAAACCCGTTACAGCCTGCCGGTCCTGAAAAATTCAGTAAACTACCTGGGAGTTAATTATCCTAATCCCTTTCTCAGTACTACCCACATTGACTATGTAATCCCTTCAGATGGCAGGGCTACCCTCAGCCTTTACAACACAGAAGGAAAACTGGTCAGGGTAATTGCGGATAGTTATATGAAGGCAGGAATTTATAGCGTAAAAGTTGACGCCCGTGACCTTCAGCCCGGTATTTATTTCTATTCTCTGAAAACAGACGGGGATTCTCCTGTCATCGAAACGAAGCGGATGATCATTACCCGTTAACGAGTTTAATTGTTTTGTGGTAACAGGGGCCAAAAGCCCCTGTTTTTTTTGAAAAAATTATTTGTTTTATGGAAAAACCATTGAAAGCAGCTGATTTTACCATCATCTTTCTGAAAATTCCTGTTTAATAGTATCTTCTTAATATTCAATTATTTATGAAATTCACAATGCCGTTTCGTTAACATATCCAGGAGTGAAATCTGTCATTATCAGGGTTTAAGATATTACCTTTTGACTGATTTATGATAAATAATTAGTCAGATGTCTTATGCTGTATGGCATGGCATCATGATCATCAGTTGAACAACTTTGCAGGGGACGTTTATCTGAAAATTAAAAGTTATGAACACAAAGAGGATTACTTTCGGAAAAAACGTGCATTAACTTCTGGTTGCAGTGACAGGAGGAACTGAAATGCAAAGCAATTCTTTAAAGCACTGACAGCCCGGACCTGAAAAAAATCACGAAACTTCAAGATAAACCGCAAACAACAAAACCCGATTATTAACAAAAAACCCCGTGAAAAATGAAAAAGAAAATTACACAAGTATTAACAGTGCTTATCGCAGCACTTCTGTTGACCGGACAATCCTATGCCCAGTCTGACATCAGTGGTTCGGTTCTGTATCACTTCAAAGCAAATAAGCCGATTCCCTCGGTCGATCTTGAACTGATTGACATAAACGGAGACGTTGTCGGGACTGCAATTACAGAACTTAACGGAACTTATTCCTTCCCGAATGTACCTTTCGGAACCTATACCCTGCATGCTACAACGGAAATTTCAGCAGGGGGCATTACCATGGGCGACGCTTTTCTGATGTTTCTTCACCTCTGTAATATTTATTCCTTTTCACCAATCCAGTCGCTTGCTGCCGATGTTACCGGTGACGGATCAGTAACATGGGACGACTACTGGACAGTGGTAATTGGCTGGTTTATTCAGGGATACCCTTTCCCGGTCGGCCCCTGGGTTTTCGAGGATGTGGTATTTGACCATACCGGTGCCAAAACCAATGTCCCGACAATGGGAGGTTCAAGTTCTGGTGACGTCAATGGCACCTTTGTCCCTACAACCCGCGATATCATTGCATTACCTGAAATTACCCACACCAAACAAGCCATAAGCAACAACTTCTCTGTTGAGATTTACGCCAATGACATAACAGAAGCCTCTGCTATGGGAATGGTTATAGACTATCCGGCTGAAATGATTGAAATTACAAATGTTTCATGCCAACTGGGAGAAACAAATATGTCAATCAATGATGGCACTATCAGGCTTTCATGGATCAATCAGTTTTTTGGTACTACTTCAGTTGATCCCGGAAAACCGGTATTAACGATTCAGGCCTCCCTGACAGATCTATACAACGGCAATGAGATTCTTTTCGGCATTAACCCCATGAGTCACTTCTGCGACGCCAGTGGTGAGCAGATTGAAACCCGGTACACACTTCCGGTGATGACGGCTGTTGAGAATTACCTGGGAGCAAACTACCCCAATCCCTTCAGGGAAACAACCCGGATTGATTATATACTGCCGGAAGACGGGAAAGTCAGCCTGTCTCTCTTCAATCAGCAGGGACAATTAGTCAGATCGTTGGTTGACAACCATCAGCAAGCCGGTTCACATACGATTACTATCAACGCTGAAGGACTCCAACCCGGTATTTATTATTACAACCTGAAAACCAACGGAACAAACGCTATCAGCGAAACTAAACGAATGATCATTACCCGTTAATAATCATGCTGGTTTTGTGGTAAGCGGGGGGCTGAAAGCCTCCCGCTTTTTAATTGATAATAGTTTCATTGATATTATCCTGACAATTTGTATATTTGCCCATCCGGTGACTTGTATTTCATTCCCTGCTAAAATGAAGAAGTATACCATCTATTGTCAGTATTTTATTCACCGTACCATTGCAGCATCCTTTCTTTTATTAATCTGCTTTGCCTGCTCTGATGGCAAAAAAAAGCAAACCCCGGCAACTGAAGGTAGTTTTATCAACACCCGCAGTCAGCAGGATTTGGGAACCATCGCCGAGGGCTTCCTCAAAAATGCCGAATACGACAGCGCCTTCAGGTATTTCAGTCTTTCACTCAGATCGTTGGAAACCAGGCAGGAATGGGAAGCATACATCAGGACTCTTCTGAAAATGACTGACACTCAGCGGTCGAAAGGGAATAATGACAAAGCGAGACAACTAGCTGACACGGCTGAAATTATCCTTAACCGCCATCTTTCTTCCAACAGGCAGCTTCTGGCCGATATCAGGCACAAACAGGGCGTGTTGTCTATTGACCGCGGACAATTCGACCAGGCCATCAGCCTGCTTAATGAGAGTATTGAGATCAGAATTGCCGCCAGCGGCAGTGAAGACACACTGCTGGCCATGACTTATAACGGCCTTGGCAACCTGTTTTTTTTCAAAGGGGATTATGACGGCGCCCTGAAGTCATACACACGCGCCTATGAACTGGCCCTGAAAAGGAAAATTCCTGAAGATGCCGATCTGGCCATGTTTATTCAGAATACCGGTATTATTCATGCCCAAAAAGGAGACTACGAAAAAGCAGAAGCCGCTTTTGCCAATTCACTCAGAATCAATGAAAAAATCATGGCACAGGATGCTCCGGACCTGGCAATGCTTTACCTGAATATGGGCCGTTTGCTGGCATTGGCCAATAAAGACAATGAGGCCCTTACATATTATAATCGCGCAGAGGAGATACTGTTGAAAAAAGTTGGAGCCAATCATCAGGACCTTGGTAGTATTTATCTTAATAAGGGCCAGACATATGTTCACATGGCCGATTACGAAAAAGCCCTGATTTTTTTTAACAAAGTACTGGCCATTGCAACGGAAAACTTTGGTTCCGGCCATCCGATGATACTGTCGGCTAATATGAACATCGGGTATATTCATGAAAAGAAAGGAGACTACGAAAATGCCCTGAAGTATTATCTGGCAAGTATACCCGAAAATGATAACAATCCATCTGCCATAAAAACATTCAGTAACCTGGCAAGTCTGTATTATGCAATGAATGACACTGAAAAGGCAGCCGATTACTACAACAAGGCTATTAACCTGGCCATCAATCTGCTGGGCCCCGATCACCCTGAAACCGGCCTCCTGTATACCCGGTACGGGTATTTCCAGTTGAATGAAGCCATTGGCGACCTGGGGATCGGAATGTTCCGGAAAGCGCTGGCAATTTCCGAAACCCATTACGGCCCGGCAAGCCGTGAAGTATCTAATAATCTTACCCACATCGGCAATTATTACCTGATCAACAACCAACCCGGTAAAGCGCTGGAGTTTTATCAGAATGCCATTATTGCCATTACCCCGGGATTTACTGACGTTTCTCCATACTCCAATCCTTCGCCCGGCCAGCTTATTCCTGATCGATACCTTATCAATACGCTTAATGCCAAGGCCGATGCATTGTATCTGCAGGCTTCAGCAAATCCTGATGAAAAAATACTTGAACTCTGCCTGGGCACTTACAAACTTTCGGTCAAAGTGGTGGATAAGTTACGGTCCAGCTACCTGAATGAGGAAAGTAAATTCCTGCTTTCAGGAGACGAGAGAAATTCATATCTCAATACCGTAAAGGTTGCAACAAAACTCTATCAGCTTACCGGTAAGAAAGAATATCTGGAAGAAGGTTTTCTTTATTCAGATAAAGGTAAATCAACCGTTCTACTCTCATCGATGCAGGATGTAGAAGCCAGGCAGTACGGAGGTGTCCCGCGTGAGGTGCAGGAGCATGAGAAAAAACTCCGGCTTGACCTGGGTTCTTATAACCGCTTTATTTATGAAGAGCGTCAGAAAGCCGACCCGGATAACCGGAAAATTAAATTCTGGGAGGAAAAAGTATTTGAACTGGAAACCAGATACGACAGTCTGGTCAGGATTCTCGAAGAGAATTATCCGGATTATTACGCCCTGAAATATAAGGAACCTGCCCTGGATCTGGAAAGCATCAGGAAAAACCTGGATAGCGACAGGGCATTGATAGAATATGCGCTGACGGATACCCTGCTTTATATTTTCGTTTTGAATCATGATCGTTTTGAGGTAGTTACCCGTGCTGTGGATGAAAAATTCTTCAATAACATCAGGGCCCTTACTTCATCGACTTCTGCCGGTGACCTGATGAGCATCAGCAAAAAAGACTACATCAGCTACACCGGGGCAGCCTATTCGTTGTATAATGATTTGATTGAACCGGTTAAGCATGTAACAGATAAGAAAAAGCTGATCATTATTCCCGATGCTGAAATCAGTTTCATTTCTTTTGACATGTTGTTGAATGCGCCGCCCGACACCCTTGGAATGGACTTCAGAAAATTGCCATTCCTGATCTACGACTACATTATCAATTACAGCGCTTCAGCCATATTGCAGTTCAACAAGCTTAACAGATCGGAAAAGAAACCTACCCGGAATCTGCTGGCAATGGCTCCCTCCTACGACAACCTTACCAACCTTGAGACTGACGGCTTCACCGATGAATCAGGAAACACGGTGTATCTGCTTCCGATTCCCGGGGTTGAAAATGAAATCCGGGAAATCAGAAAGGTACTTTCAGGCTCTTCCTTTACCGGAAAGAATGCAACGGAACATGCTTTCAAACAACGGGCCTCAAAATACAATATTCTGCATTTTGCCATGCACACCCTGATCAACAGCGAGAAGCCCATGCTTTCAAAGCTGGTTTTCTATCAGGACAGCGACAGCATCGAGGATGGTATGCTGAATACTTATGAACTTTTCGGAATGGAACTCAATGCAAATCTGGCGGTTCTGAGTGCCTGTAACACGGGAAGCGGCAAACTGATGAAGGGAGAAGGGGTAATGAACCTTGCACGGGGCTTTATCTACGCCGGGGTTCCCGGTATAGTGATGACGATGTGGTCGGTTGAAGACCAGGCAAGCGCGCAGATTGTGAACAGCTTCTACCGTTACCTCAACAAAGGGCTGCCCAAGGATGAAGCATTACGGCAGGCAAAACTCGATATGCTTGCCGAAGGAGATCTGCTGAGGTCCCATCCTTACTACTGGGCGGCTTATGTCACCATCGGAGATTACCAACCGATAGCACTCATCAGGCCTGTTTGGATGAATATCCTTTATGCCCTGGTCCTTATTACTTCAACCGCTATACTGACCCAACTATTAATCCGCAGGTTCAGGCGTCCGAAAGCATCCATCGGTAGGTAAGCGCCCTTCCTTCGCGATAATACCTAATTTTGCATAAAAATATTAATGTGATTTACCCTGACAATTTCGAGGTTAAAACCGGATTTCAGCAGATCCGGAATATGCTGCAGCGCTATTGCCTGAACAGAAAAGGTGCAGCAATGGTTATGCAGACATCATTTACGGATGATTTTAACACCATCGGCCGGTTAACAGGGACAACTGCCGAAATGGTATATCTGCTGAGGTTTTCCGGCAATTTTCCGGCACAGGATTATTACGACCTTTCGGAAGCACTTGTACAAATCAGGGTCCCGGGCACTTTCTGTGAGCCGGAGACCCTCTCAGAACTTCGCCTTTCACTGATTGCCATTACAGAGATCATCCGCTATCTGAACAGACTCGATGCCGCGGAATTTCCATACCTGAAATCATTGGCTCCCGAAGTAATCCCTGACCAGTCAATCATTAATAAAATCGACTCCATCATTGATGACAAATCGGAAATTCGGGATAAAGCCAGTGAGAAATTATTCAGTATCAGGAAGGAGATCCGCAGCCGTATTTCGGGGGTCGACCGCAGAATCAACCAGATTCTGGCCACTGCACGGCGCGAAGGCATAGCCCAGGAAGACACCGAACTGACGATACGGAACGGCAGGCTGGTAATTCCGTTGCCGGCATCAAACAAACGGAAACTCAACGGCTATGTACATGACACATCCGCAACCGGACATACTGTTTTTATAGAGCCCGCTGAAGTTTTTGAAATCAATAATGAAATCCAGAACCTCAGGGTGGAGGAAAAACAGGAAATCGCCAGAATACTTGTAGATCTGGCAGATTTTCTCAGACCTTTTATCGATGACCTTCTGCAGTATTACAATTTTTTGGGCGAAATGGATTTTATCCGTGCCAAGGCGCTTCTGGCCATTGAAACCGGCGCCGTAAGGCCTGAGCTGATAAACGAGCCCATGATCCGATGGCGCAAAGCTGTTCATCCATTACTGATGATTGCCCTCAAACAGCAGGGCAGGAAAATAGTAGAACAAGACATAGAACTTTCGGGAGCGCAGAGAATTATGGTTATCAGCGGCCCGAATGCGGGCGGTAAATCGGTCTGCCTGAAGACTGCCGGCCTTCTGCAATATATGCTTCAATGCGGTTTGCTGATTCCCGTAAGCGATGATTCCAAAGCCGGCATTTTCAGCAAAATATTTCTTGAAATCGGCGACGAACAATCTCTTGAAAATGATCTGAGTACTTACAGTTCCCATTTAATCCACATCCGCAATTTCATCGAGAATTCTGACGGGAAGTCCCTGATACTGATCGATGAATTCGGAGCAGGAACTGAACCTCAGCTCGGCGGGGCCATGGCTGAAGCCAGTCTCGAAAAACTAAATGAAAACGGTTGTTTCGGAATTATCACTACCCACTATACAAATCTGAAACTGATGGCCGATAAGTTTCCCGGTGTCTTCAACGCTGCCATGCTTTTTGACACTCAGGCCATGCAGCCGCTCTTTAAACTCAGCCCCGGTAAACCCGGGAGTTCCTTTGCCTTTGAAATTGCCAGAAAAATAGGCTTTCCTGAAAAAGTTCTGGTTAACGCCACATCAAAAATCAGTCAAAGCCAGCTTGACTTTGAAAAGCAACTGGCTCAACTGGAAGTTGATAAAAAGTTCATTGAGCAAAAAACAGCAGAGCTGAAGGTTGCCGATGAAACACTCTCAACACTGGTAAACCGGTATGAAACGCTGCTTAAAAACCTTGAATCACAGCGCAATGAAATGCTCAAAGGAGCCAGAATCAAAGCGCAGCAAATGCTCGATCAGTCGAACCGCATCATTGAAAATACCATTCGCCAGATAAAGGAAAACAAAGCAGACAAGGAAAAAACCCGCGCATTACGCGAAAAACTTGAAGAAGCAAAAGCAGATCTGATCAGCGCCGAATCCACGCTCATTACCGAAACAGAGACTTATACGATTGCTGCGCAAAATAAAGAACCCGGGAACAAGCAGGAAGGTAAGCCCGGCGGGCCATTGAAAAAGGGCAGTTTCGTCAAAATGGAGGGGCAGGAAACAGTCGGAAAAATCGAGGAAATCCGGGGCAGGCAGGCAAGCGTGCTTTTCGGCTCGGTAAAACTCAGAACCAGCATCGATAAGCTTGTGCCGGCCACCTATGCTGAAATACGCACATGGGAAGCCGGTCAGCGATTCAGCAAACCGCCTGTCAGTGTGATCCATCAATTAAGTGACAAAATGGCCGACTTTAAAATGTCCATTGATATCCGCGGAAAAAAGGCCGATGAAGCCCAGGAGGCCATTGCCCGTTACATCGACCAGGCCATTCTGCTGAGGGTTAATGAAGTACGCATATTACACGGAAAAGGTGACGGCGTATTGCGGAATATCCTGCACGCTTACCTGCGCGACACGCCCGAGGTTGTGAGATTTGAGGATGAAAGTCTGGAACGTGGCGGCCATGGCGTTACATTGGTATACTTCAGATAAACGGCACCTGCTGAACATCCGCTTGGCATCATTGTTGATATGCAGGTAATTAAATATTTAAATGTAAAATATGTCAGACTCCCAAAACAACATCGATACTGTTACAAAACTAAAAAAGCGGCTTTCATCCCGGAACACGCAAAAAAATATTGCCGGACTTATCCTTGGCGCCCTCGGCGGATTCATATATTACCGTCTTGTTGGCTGCAATTCAGGCGGATGCGCTATCACTTCCAATCCAACTATGAGCATTTTGTGGGGGGCAGCCATGGGGTACCTGCTGGCAGATGTTTTCAAAATCAGGGAGAAGACAAAGGCAGAAGACACTGCTGAAAAGAATTCCTGAAGGTTACTTTTTCCTGTTTTTCTCAGCAATCAGTTTATAGGAGATCATAATCCATTCCCTGAGCAGGCCATCGGAAACCGATCCGTCGACATCCACGGTATTCCAATGTTGCTTGTTCATATGATAACCCGGCCTCACTGAAGGATAATGCTCACGCAACTCAATGGCCAGTTCAGGGTCACATTTGAGGTTAACCGATAACGGGCCTTCGAGGTCCGTCAATGCAAACATCTTTCCATTCACTTTAAAAACCAGGGTGGTCTCATCAAAGGGAAAGTGCTCGGTTACCCCGGGCAGTGAGAGGCAGAAGTCACGGAGTTCTTCAATATTCATAGGTTGTGAAAAAGACAAAAATATAAAGAACAACGATAAGCCCCAAATGATTTGTGCAGACATTGAAGAGCATCCACGCTCTTAGCAGATCAAATCCGGAATTTTCCGGCAGAAATGTAACCATAGCGTGCTGTACAATCCAAAATTTTCAATCGTTTGCACCGACTACTGTTAATTTTATCATCCTACATCTATCAGACTCTGTACCAATTCATTAACCAGCCCGATCACTCCGGTTTCCAGTTATTTATCCACAACGTTGGTCAGAATTTAAATTATATGTTACCTTTGTGTGCTTTGCCGGTATCTCAGACCGGAATCAGGGATAAACAGAACATTATCTAAATCTTCGGATATGTCATTAACCAAAAAAACATCTGACCTCAAAAAGAGGATGCGTGATGCATTGATGGGAGGTGGCCAGGTAGCTATTGAGAAGCAGAAAGCAACGGGAAAAATGACCGCCCGTGAGCGAATCATTGCGCTGGTTGACCCCAAATCATTTCACGAGTATGACCTGTTTGTGGAGCATGCAGGTAAGGACTTCAACATGGGCGACAAATATCTGCCCGGTGACGGAGTCATTACCGGAACGGGCACCATAAACGGTTACCCTGTATGTATTTACGCGCAGGATTTTACAGTTGCAGGAGGATCGCTTGGCTATATGCATGCCAAGAAGATTACCAAAATCATGGATCATGCCATGAAACTGAAAGTGCCCATCATCGGGATTAACGATTCCGGTGGTGCCCGTATTCAGGAGGGCGTGAATTCGCTGGCCGGATACGGAGAGATTTTCTACCGCAATACCCAGGCCTCTGGTGTAATCCCGCAGATCAGTGTTATCCTGGGTCCCTGTGCCGGAGGCGCTGTTTATTCGCCGGCACTCACCGACTTCGTTTTCGTTGTTGACAAGATTTCAAAGATGTTTATCACCGGCCCCGAGGTTATCAAAACCGTATTGGGCGAAGAAATCTCGATGGAAGAACTGGGAGGGGCCCGCGTTCAGAGCGAAATTACCGGAAATGCTCATTTCTTTGCTGAAAGCGAGCAGGAATGCTTCGACCAGATTAAAACCCTTTGCAGTTTTATCCCCTGGAACAACATCAAAAAAGCGGAAGCTTTCCCGAAAAAACCGCCCCGCTCCAGAAGCTACAATATTGATAAAATATTCCCGACAAACCCCCGGCAGCCATACGATGTAAAGGACATTATCCGGTCAATTGTGGATGATTCTGAATTCTTTGAAGTACAAAGTATGTTCGCAGCCAACATCGTGATCGGTTTTGCGCGCCTCAACGGCCATACTGCAGGATTTGTCGCCAATCAGCCGCTGGTGCTTGCCGGTGTGCTTGATGTGGATTCCTCTGATAAGGCCGCACGTTTTATCCGTTATTGCGACGCTTTCAATATTCCGCTGGTAACCCTGGTTGACCTGCCGGGCTATCTTCCTGGCGTTGATCAGGAACATGCAGGTGTTATCAGGCACGGCGCTAAAGTATTGTATGCTTACTCTGAAGCTACTGTACCCAAAATGACGGTGATTCTGCGCAAAGCATACGGAGGCGGTTATATCGCCATGTGTTCCAGCCATCTGAAGGCTGACTTTGTCTTTGCCTGGCCAACCGCCGAGATCGCTGTAATGGGCCCTGAAGGCGCCGCCAATATCATCTTCCGCAATGAGATCAAGAATGCCGAAAATCCGGAAGAGATGCGTAAACTCAAAATCAAGGAGTATAAGGAGAAATTTGCCAACCCTTATGTGGCTGCTGCATACGGTTATGTTGACGCGGTGGTTGAACCCGCCGAAACCCGCAACATGCTGATTCACGCCCTTGAAATCTCTGCAGAGAAAATTGAAGTTCGTCCGAATAAAAAACATGGAATTCCACCGTTCTAATCCAACACATTATGGAAGGAAACAGTAGTCAGGCATTTAAAACCATCATAATCGACAACATCAAGTACAAAACCACGCTTACTAAAAAATTCATGGCGCGGAAAACGTACGAACCTGTCGATTACAATAAGGTGTATTCCTTTATCCCCGGCACCATCCGCAAAGTATTCGTAAAGGAAGGTGACAGGGTAAAGCAGGGAACTAATCTACTCGAACTGGAAGCCATGAAAATGGTTAACAATATCGCCGCCCCCGTTGATGGAGTGGTTGCCAGGATCAATGTGAAAACAGGGGATCTGGTAGCCAAGAACTTCCTCCTGATAGAACTTAAGTAAAGAAACCCTGCCGAATTTATAACGGGACAGCGTTGACTGTCCCGTTTCTTTTTGCGCTTTCAGGCACCACGCCTGCTCCTGCCCGAAAATACAGAACTATTCCATTTATTCTTCATCAAGAAAAGCCGCGAAGGCTTCATTTCCTTTACTAATAAGGCTTAGCAGTTCACCCCGGCCATCTCCCGTTTCAGCAGATGTAATAACGTATGAAGGAATTTCCTCCCAGGTTTCTGACAGTTTTGCCTTAAAGTCGGCAACGTTTGAAGCAAGCTGATTGGCCGAAAGTTTGTCAGCCTTGGTAAAAACAATGGTAAAAGGAAGTTGCTCCTGACCAAACCAGTTTATAAACTCAATATCAGCCTTTTTAGGCTCAATACGCGCATCAACAAGAATAAAGGTATTGACCAGACTGGGTCTTTTCAGGAAATACTTCCTGATCATCAATTCCCACTTTTCACGCTCCTTTTTCGAAATTCTTGCATAACCGTATCCGGGGAGGTCAACCAGGTACCACTCGGAATTGATAATAAAGTGGTTAATCAATCTGGTTTTCCCGGGTGTTGCTGAAGTACGGGCAAGGTTTTTCCGCTCAAGCAGCATATTGATCAACGAGGACTTTCCCACATTGGACCGGCCGATAAAGGCATATTCCGGCTTTACAGGTTCAGGACACTTTGCCGGATCGGAATTGCTGACATGGAACTCTGCGGTACGAATGATCATTCCTTATTTTTCAGTAATGGTCAGGTGACGCTCAATTTTAATCTCATAAATATCGTTGATGGTAACGATAATACCCGACTCCTCGACCTCCCCGAACTCATCGTTGATGGCCGTCCCGAAATACTTCATGGTTGAAGAAAGGTTCATATATGCATTAACCAGCGGAGGAATATTTTCGCCCAATCCCCTCACCTGCTGAATCAGCATTTTATAATCTTTATCATATACATTAAAGGGGAATGCCTGCTCCAGTTCGTTCACATCAGTTTCAATCTTCAGGGGATGAATGGGATAAACCAGCCGGTCGCGATCTCCAAAATACTTATTCATAAACCAGAGGATAAGATCACGGCCCTTCCGGTTGAAATCAGGATACATGGTAATTTTTCCGAAAAAATACTTCGCATCCGGATAAATCAGCACCAGCGCACCAAGTCCGTCCCAGATATTGTCGAGAGAATACATCCCTTTGCGGATGTTGTTTGTAGGCTGGTAGGCCGGTTGCACAAAGGACCTGCCCAATTCGATGGTATGCGGCAGATAATTTTCGACAAACTCCCTGGAATAGTGAAAAAGTTTGAAGGTAGGTGTGTGGTATTCCCCATCTTCCCCTTTCGTAAGAAATTTGCAGTGGAGATACCTGTAACCACCCACAATCTCCTTATCAACCGGATTCCAGACAATTAACTGCTCAAAGGGATTTTCGCATGTGTCATAATAATCAAGGTCGCAGGCCAGCCCTGTCCCTCCTCCTGCATCCCGAAAGGTAATTTCGCGCAACCGCCCGATCTCACGGGTTACGTTGGGTGCATTGAAATGATTGACGATATATATCTGGTTATTCCCTGAATTGGTTTTCCGTATCATTCTTTCGGCTGTCAATTCAGCTTCAAGCAACTCCCGGTCAACCGGGGGTATAATCTGTTCCATCTTCATGGTTGGCAATTTAGAACAATCCTGTGTTTAGATTTTGAATGTGGCCGAAGGATCATCCTTCAGTTTGTAGATATGCTCCCTGAGCAGCGCTACCCATTTTCCGTCCCTGAAACGCTTATCAAAAAAAGCTATAGGAACCGGCTCGCCAAAAGTAATGACAATATCCTTATCTTTTTGCCTGTACATCTCATCGACAAGATAAAGCATTTCAATATTGGCTTTCAGTCCCAGAAATTTCCTAAAATTAGCAAGATTATAGAAAAAATCAGAATTTCTACCGCTGATATGCACCGGCAGGATGTCACGGTTGAATTTTTTTGCTTTGCTCAAAAAGGTCTTCTTCCACTCCAGGTCAATAATCTCACCCTTTATTTTCCGCGAACACAAGCCGGCAGGAAAATAAAGAATAGTCCTGTCTGAAGCGAAGGCTTCGTCGTACAACGCGATATTTTCAGCATTTGACCCATGCTTGTTTATAGGAATAAACAATGGTTTAAGATTGGGCAGGTGCATCAGGAAGTCGTTCACAGGTGCCACGATATCAGGCCTTACTTTACCAACTGCATACATCAGCGCCATTCCGTCAAGGCCACCCAGCGGATGGTTTGAGGCAACCACTATGCGTTCGGATTTCAGGAGATTCTGTTCGCCCCTGATAACTATGTTCGCGCCAAAATCCCGGAGTATGGACTCAAGAAACGGCTGACCTACCTTGTCCTTGTGATCATTCAGGCTTTTATTCAACTCATCCTGATGAATAACGCGTTTCAGATAACTGATGAGAAATCCCGGTAATATTTTTAGCAACCGGGGATTTTTACCGGCAATAACCCGTTCCAAATCAATAAAACCCGGCACTGATTTTATATCTGTCCGTTCCGGAAACTCCGTCATATCGAAAAATTTACTTCTTAAAATTTATACAAATTTATAAAAATCGACCTTACCCGGTAATCCCTTACCCCTCAAAAAACTGCATTTTAATTTCCGGAAGGCGGCTCTCAATATAGTACTTTCTTAGTCTTTGATATTCAGTTTATTAGAAAGCAATTGCTTTTAAAATGGAGAGGAGTAGTCAAAAAGTTATCAACAATAGTGGTAAAAAGTGGTAAAAAGTGGTAAAAGCATACTATATTTACCCCACAAAATGGTAAAATCTATCATGGTAGAAATCATTGGAGTACATGACTGTAAAGTTGACGCCAAGGGGAGGTTAATGCTGCCTTCTGCCCTTAAGGTGCAGCTTGACGCCATTATTGCCGATGGTTTTATCCTGAAGCGGAGCATTTTTCAGCCCTGCCTTGAATTGTATCCAAAATCCGAATGGAACAGGGCAGTAAAAGGGGTGAATAAACTGAACCGTTTCGTAAAGAAGAACAATGATTTTATCAGGGTATTCATGGCAGGGGTAAGGGAAGTAGAGCCTGACAACACCGGCAGGCTGCTGATTCCGAAAGACCTTGCAGTATTTGCATCAATCAGCAGGGACATTGTTCTGGCATCAGCCCTGAACATGATTGAGATCTGGGACAAGGAAAAATATGAAGCATCCATCAGTGAGAGTCTCAGTGACTTTTCGCAACTGGCCGAGGATGTAATGGGGCAGATTAACGAAACCGAGGAGTAGCTTATGTATCACAATCCGGTGATGTTGAAGGAATGCATTGATGGCCTGGCCATTGATCCGGCAGGTACCTATGTGGACCTCACATTCGGTGGCGGTGGTCATTCAAGGGCTATTCTCGGCAGGCTCACCACCGGCAGGCTGATCGCTTTTGACCAGGACACAGATGCGCTTTCCAATGCCCCCGACGACCCCAGGTTTACACTTGTCAACCAGAATTTCCGGTATCTCGTAAATTTTCTCCGCCTTTACAAAGCTGTTCCGGTTGCCGGTATACTTGCCGACCTGGGCATCTCCTCCTACCAGATTGACCAGGCCGAAAGGGGCTTTTCTACCCGTTTCGATGCGGAACTGGATCTGAGAATGGACCGGAAATCAGGTTTGACAGCCCGGCAGGTGATCAATCACTACACCAGCGATGACCTTATAAGGATATTCCGCCAGTATGGCGAATTGCCAAATGCCTACCGCATTGCGATGAGAATTGCTGATGTACGGGGGGGTGGAGAAATTATAACTACAACGCAGCTGAAAGACATCCTGCAGCCCCTGGCTGAAAGAGGAAGGGAAAACAAGTTTTTTGCCAGGGTCTTCCAGGCATTGCGCATCGAAGTAAATGCCGAACTTGATGTTTTGAAGGAAATGCTCACTCAGACCATAAAGGTACTGAAACCGGGCGGACGGCTGGTGGTTCTGACCTATCACTCTCTGGAAGACAGGCCGGTAAAGAATTTCATGAAAACCGGAAATTTCGAAGGCATCGAAAATAAAGACTTTTTCGGCAATCTTATTGCGCCTTTCCGCCCTGTCAACCGAAAACCCATAGTTGCCGGAGAGGAAGAGCTGTCCGTCAATAATCGTGCACGCAGCGCCAAACTGAGGGTGGCAGAAAGGAGCCGTAATGAGTAGCTCCAGGAATACGCTCAAACCCAAACCGGTTGAAAAGCCGGCACGCAAAAAACGCTTGAAAGCCTTCACTACCCTCAACCACAAAGTGAAAATGGGTAGTTCGCTGCACAGCATAGTTGACGGGAGTTTTCTTACCCGTGAAAACCTAGTGAAACAGGTGCCTTTCATTCTGTTTCTCACCCTGGTTGCTTTGTTCTATATCGCGAATTCATTCAATGCCGAGAAAACAATAATCGACATTTCGAGGACTAAAAAAGAATTGCAGGAGCTGCGCTACGAGTACATTACAACAAAATCGAACCTGATGTTCCACAGCAAACAGTCAGAAGTTGCTGCCAAGCTGAAGAACAGCGGGTTAAAGGAATCACTGGAACCGCCTGTAAAAATTTATCAATCAAAGAAATAGATGATGGATAGCAATAAGCGGGAAATATTAAAGAAAGTGTACCTGGTCTATTTTGTCATGGTTGCCGTAGGTTTGGCCGTTTTAGGCAAAGCAGCATATATTCAGATTGTTGAAGGGGAAAAGTGGCGTGAGAAGGCAAAGAAGGAAACCATCAGGTACGATAAAATAGAAGCCAACAGGGGCAACATACTGGCATCTGATGGCAGTCTGCTTGCAGCTTCGGTTCCTGTTTTCGAATTGCGTATCGATGCGGGCAATACCCATTACAAAGATGATTTTTTCTATGAAAATGTAGATTCATTGGCCTGGCACCTCTCCAATCATTTTAAAGACAGGAGCAGGCAGGAATATAAACAACTGCTTGTTAAAGGCAGGAAAAGCAACAACAGATATCTGCTGCTAAAGAGAAATGTAACTTATGACGACCTGAAAAAAGTAAGAAAATTTCCCATCTTCAGGCTGGGCAAGTATAAAGGGGGCATTATCGCGGAAGCAAAAAACAGGCGTGAACTGCCATTCAAATGGTTAGCTTTTCGCACCATTGGCTGGGATAAGGAAGGGGAAATAAACGATATTGGTCTTGAGGGCGCCTACAGCAGTATTCTTGAAGGAGAAAAAGGCCAACGCCTTGTACAGCTGATCGGGAAGGGAGTATGGCGGCCATTGAACGATGAAAATGAGATAGAACCGCGCGACGGACACGACATTGTTACCACCATTGACATCAATGTGCAGGATGTGGCAGAGGACGCACTGATGCGGCAACTCATTGCCAATGAAGCAGATCATGGCTCGGTAATTCTTATGGAAGTGGCCACCGGCAATATTCTCGCCATTGCCAACCTGGGCAAAAACAGCCAGGGCGAATATGAGGAAAAATACAATTATGCCATAGGGGAAAGTTCAGAACCGGGATCAACCTTTAAGCTTGCTTCTTTGATTGCGGCGCTCGACGACGGCCTGCTGAGCCTGAATGATACCGTTGACACCCAGGGCGGGGCCGTGAAATTTGCCAACAGAATCATGCGGGATTCGCATCACGGAGGCTATGGAAGGATCAGCGTAAGGCGCGCATTTGAACTTTCGTCCAATGTCGGTATCTCCAAGGTTATACACAAAGCATACAAAGACAAACCCCAGCAGTTCATCGACAAGCTTTATGCCATGCGCCTGAATCAGCCGCTAGAACTCGAGATTGCCGGAGAGGGGAATCCGTCAATAAAAAATACATCGCATAAATATTGGTCAAAGGTCTCTCTTCCCTGGATGTCAATAGGGTATGAAGTTGCCATTACGCCATTGCAGACCCTTGCCTTTTACAACGCGATTGCCAACAACGGCGTGATGGTTAAGCCGCGTTTCGTTAAAGAAATCAGGCTGGCCGGAGAAACCATCGAAATTAAAGAACCGGTAGTACTATCCCCCTCCATAGTAAAAAACCCTGAAACCATTGCTCAGGCAAGGTCCATTCTTGAAGGGGTGGTTGAACACGGAACTGCAACGAACCTGAAGAATCCAATATATAAAATAGCCGGTAAGACCGGAACCGCGCAGATAGCCCAGAACAATGCCGGGTACAATAAATCGAATTACAAGGCATCCTTTGTAGGTTACTTTCCTGCTGATTCACCAAAATATTCGATGATTGTGGTAATCAACAATCCACGGAAGGGACTTTATTATGGTGGTTCGATTGCAGGCCCCGTGTTTCGCGAGGTTGCGGACAAGGTATATGCCACCCGCCTTGACCCCGAAACAGACAAAACGGATTCCATACCTGCAGCATTCCCATTGCTCGCTTCGGGGAAAGGTAATGAACTTGAATTGCTGATGAAAGAGATCAACATTGTTTTGCCGGCCGGGTATCAAAGCGAATGGATTACCTATTCAGGTCAGGACTCCTCTCCCATGGTAATTCCGAGGGAACCGGCCGAAGACAAAATCCCTGATGTAACAGGAATGGGAGCCAGGGATGCGGTATTCCTGCTCGAATCAGCAGGAATCAAAGTGAAAATAAACGGCAAAGGGAAAGTGAAACGGCAGTCGCTGCCCCCGGGATCAAGGATTACCGCCGGAAGCCAATGTGTTATTGAACTCGGATAAACAGAATACAGTGAAAACACTGAAGGAAATATTGTACAAATGCAGGATCCGGAGAATAACCGGCAGCCTTGAAGTTGTTGTTGATGAAATCATCTTCGATTCACGGAAAGCTGCAAGCGGGAATGTATTTGTTGCCACCAGAGGCACCCTGACCGATGGACATAATTTTATTGATGATGTAGTTAAGGCAGGTGTAAAAGCGGTGATTTGTGAGCGTATGCCTGATGATATCAGAGAAGATATAACTTACGTTGAAGTTGAAAACAGTGCTGAGGCAATGGCCCTGATGGCTTCCAACTTCTATGATAATCCTTCGGCACAGATCCGGCTTACCGGAATAACCGGCACCAATGGAAAAACCACAACCGCCACACTGCTGTATCAGCTTTTTAAAAACCTGGGTTATAAAACGGGCCTGATCTCGACAGTAAGAAACAAGATTCACGACCGGGAGATTCAGGCCACACACACAACACCCGATGCAGTTGCCCTTAACGCACTTCTCAGGGCCATGGTAGATGAAGGCTGTGAATTCTGCTTTATGGAGGTAAGCTCACATGCCGTCGTGCAACACCGTGTTACCGGCCTTACCTTTGCCGGCGGTGTTTTCACAAACCTTACACACGATCACCTGGATTTCCACAAGACTTTCGATGCCTATCTGAAAGCCAAAAAGACATTTTTCGATAATCTCCCAGCCGGATCATTTGCCATTGTGAATGCGGATGACCGCAACGGCCTGGTGATGGTACAGAACACCCGGGCCCGTGTAAAAACAGCTGCCATTAAGCGACAGGCTGATTTCCATTGCAGGATTCTGGAAAACCATTTCGACGGGCTTCAACTTAACATTAATGGTAACGAAGTCTGGTGTCGCCTTGTTGGCAATTTCAACGCCTACAATCTTCTGAATATTTATGCAACCGCTTTAATGCTGGGCGCTGACGAAGAGGCCTGTCTTACCGGATTAAGTGAGTTGAAGGCTGTAGACGGCAGGTTTGAATACATCAAATCACCTGCAGGCATGGTAGGCATTGTTGATTACGCGCACACCCCAGATGCCTTGCTGAATGTTATCAGCACCATAAACGCCATCCGTGGCGGAAAGGGCAGACTGATTACTGTGGTTGGAGCCGGAGGCGACCGCGACAGGTCAAAAAGGCCGGTCATGGCTTCGATAGCGACAGAAAACAGCGATTTAACCATTCTTACATCTGACAATCCCCGGACCGAGAACCCTGAAGAGATCCTGAACGAGATGCGCTCCGGTGTTTCCCCCGAAAGGAAAAGACATTGCCTGGTAATCAGTGACCGCCGCGAAGCCATCCGCACCGCATGCACCATGGCTGCCAAAGATGACATTATCCTGATTGCGGGAAAAGGACATGAGACTTATCAGGAAGTCATGGGTGTGAAACATCCTTTTGATGACAGGGAAGAACTGCGCGAATACTTCGGAATTTTAAGTAAAGAGGATTAATTACCAAACCGGCAGAATATGTTGTATTATCTGTTTGACTATCTGGACAAGACCTTCGATTTCCCGGGAGCCGGAATGTTTCAATATATCTCCTTCCGGGCTGCATTGGCGGTAATTACCTCTCTCACCATCTCGTTGCTCTTCGGAAAATCGCTGATTAATTATCTTAAAAAGAAACTGGTTGGTGAAATCGTAAGAGATCTAGGCCTGGAAGGCCAGAAACAGAAACAAGGCACGCCTACCATGGGTGGATTGATCATTCTGAGCGCGATTGTGATCCCCACGCTGCTTTTTGCCAAACTCAACAACATTTATATTATCCTGATCCTGATTACCACCGTGTGGCTGGGTTTTATCGGCTTTTTGGATGATTATATAAAAGTTTTCAGAAAGGACAAAAAAGGACTGGCAGGGAAATTTAAGATTCTGGGACAGGTTGTCATTGGCCTGATTGTAGGTTTTACGCTTTACTTCCATGATGATGTAGTGATACGCGAAAAAATCATACAGACAAGTTCACGCTCAGCTTCAGAACTCAGCGAATTTGAAAGGGTGGACGATCATGATCAGAGGTTTGCGAGATTCAGCTCAAAGTCCACGAAGACTACCATTCCATTTTTCAAAAACAATGAATTCGACTACAGCCTCATCCTGAAGCCGTTTGGCGAAAAAGCCATGAAACATGCCTGGATTGTTTTTGTACCCATTGTAATCCTGATTATTGCAGCGGTTTCGAATGGAGCCAATCTGACCGACGGGATTGATGGCCTGGCCACCGGCACCTCAGCGATCATCGGCGCAACACTGGGCGTACTGGCATGGGTGTCAGGCAACTTTGTATTTGCCGATTACCTGAACATCATGTACCTGCCCGACACCGGAGAACTGACCATTTTTGTCAGTGCCTTTGTCGGGGCGTGCACCGGATTCCTATGGTACAACACTTATCCGGCACAGGTCTTTATGGGTGATACAGGATCCCTTTCCCTGGGAGGTGTCATCGCTGTACTGGCGATCATGATAAGGAAAGAATTACTGATCCCCATCCTCTGCGGTATTTTTCTGGCCGAGAACCTTTCAGTGGTCCTGCAGGTAAGCTATTTCAAAAGAACAAAACGGAGGTACGGTGAAGGCAGGAGGATATTCAGGATGTCGCCGCTTCATCACCACTACCAGATGCTGGGTTATGCCGAGCCTAAGATTGTAATGCGCTTTTTCATTGTTGGCATTATGCTGGCAATCTTTACCATAGTAACTCTTAAAATCAGATAATTAATGGATTCCAACCCAAAAACAGTCATTCTCGGAGCCGGCGAAAGCGGGACCGGAGCTGCTTTGCTTGCGAAAAGCAGGGGGTTGGAAGTGTTTGTTTCTGATCATTCACTCATTAAGGAGAAATACAAAAATGAGTTGATTCAGAACGGAATCGGGTTTGAAGAAGGCGGGCACAATATCAGCCTGTTGAAGAACACGGTTGAGATCATTAAAAGTCCCGGAATTCCGGACAGCGTGCCATTGATCAGGAAAGCGAATGAAAAAGGCATTCCGGTTATTTCCGAAATTGAATTTGCCAGCCGCTACACCAATGCCACTAAAATATGTGTTACTGGCAGCAATGGTAAAACTACCACCACCAGCCTGCTGTGGCATATGATGCATACGGCAGGACTGAACGCAGGACTTGCCGGAAATATAGGCAACAGTTTTGCCCGTCAGGTAGCCGGTCAGGAAAACGATATATACGCGCTGGAACTGAGCAGTTTTCAGCTTGACGGGATGAGCAGCTTCCGCGCCGACACGGCCATACTGCTGAATATCACCCCTGACCATCTTGACCGTTACGAAAACGACCTGATGAAATATGCTGCTTCAAAAATGCGCATCATCAGGAATCAGACAGCTGATAACGCCTTTATCTGGTGCAGCGACGATGAAGTATCGTCGGAAATGATCAGAAAAATACCGCTAAACCAGCAGGTATTCCGCATCAGCCTTCATGACCAGGGGCATGAGGGCGCATTTATTGAAGACAATAAAATAATTTTCAACATAAAAGGGGAAACGTTCAGTATGACAATCGAAGAACTGGCTTTGCAAGGCAAGCACAATATCTACAATTCCATGGCAGCAGGCGTGGCAGCCAAACTGGTTGGTATCAGAAAGGAAACCATCAGGCAATGCCTATCCGATTTCCAGCATGTTGAACACCGTCTGGAATATGTGGCAAATATCCATGGCATTGAATTTATCAATGATTCCAAAGCAACCAATATCAACTCGGCATGGTGGGCACTCGAAAGCCAGAACAAACCCGTGATCTGGATAGCCGGAGGCGTAGATAAGGGGAATGACTACACCAAGCTCTATGATGTTGTAAAATCAAGGGTAAAAGCCCTTATCTGCCTTGGCATTGATAACCGGCCATTGATTGAGGCATTCAGAGACATTATCCCGGTAATTACGGAAACCAGGTCAGCCGCCGATGCGGTAAATGCTGCCTATTACCTGGCTCAGAAGGATGATGTGGTCTTGCTAGCCCCCGCCTGCGCCAGTTTTGATCTTTTCGAGAATTATGAGGACCGCGGCCGTCAGTTTAAAACTGCTGTGCATGCCTTGTAGGCAGATGATCTGAATAACCCATTTAAAAAAACGAAGCTGAGCAAAAAACGAACATCAAAAGGACAGCTCAACAATCGGACTGTTAAGCAAAACGGATGAAAACAATCCTGAATAATATAAAAGGCGACAAGGTAATCTGGGCGGTGGTCTTCCTGCTCTCGATTTTCTCAGTGCTGGCAGTATACAGTTCTACAGGAACGCTTGCCTTCCGTTATCAGTCAGGCAACACTGAATATTATCTGATCAAGCATCTCGGGATTCTGCTGCTTGGTTTTGTGCTTATGTATCTTGCACATCAGGTAAAATATAAATACTACGCGCGTATCTCACAACTAGCCATATATGTATCAGTGCCGCTTCTCGCCTACACGCTGATGTTCGGCACCAATGTGAATGAAGCCAGCCGCTGGTACACCCTGCCGCTGATCAACCTCACCTTCCAGCCTTCCGATTTTGCCAAGCTGGCACTGATTATTTTTGTAGCCCGTTTGCTGGCTAAAAAACAGGAAAATATTGAAGATTTCAAAAAAGGTTTTATTGCCATCCTGCTACCGGTGTTGCTTATCACCCTGTTGATCATGCCGGCGAATCTCTCCACTGCCGCGATGATCTTCATCACCTGCCTGGTGCTGATGTTTGTTGGCCGGGTCAGGCTACGCTATATCCTGGCCCTGATAGCCATAGGCCTGGTAAGTATGACCCTGTTGATTGCGATCGTTGTCAATGTTCCTCAACTCGGTAAACGCGTCGGCACCTGGCAAAACAGGATAGAAAGTTTCAGTAGCGGCGACAGCGATGAAAACTATCAGGTAGAACAGGCAAAAATTGCAATATCCAATGGCGGTTTAACCGGAAGAATGCCCGGCAACTCCACACAGAAAAACTTTTTGCCTCACCCCTACTCAGATTTCATATTTGCAATTATTATTGAAGAATATGGCCTGATCGGCGGAGCGCTAGTGGTATTACTTTATCTGGTGCTGCTTTTCAGGGCAATCAGAATTGTGATCAGGTGCCCCCGGAATTTTGCCGCCTTTCTCACATTTGGTGTTGCTTTCAGCCTGGTATTCCAGGCAATGATAAATATGATGGTAGCCGTAAATCTCATACCGGTTACAGGTCAAACGCTGCCCCTGATCAGTATGGGCGGAACATCAATATGGTTTACCAGTATTTCGATTGGAATCATTCTCAGCGTAAGCCGCGAGATCGAGGAAGAACAACAAAAAGAAGTTAAACAACAAAACCAACCAGAACATGCCGTTGCCTGAGAAACGGATTATCATCAGCGGAGGAGGAACGGGCGGACACATCTTCCCGGCCATTGCCATTGCCGATGCACTGAAAAACCTGGATCCGGGAATTAACATCCTGTTTGTCGGGGCAAAGGGACGGATGGAGATGGAAAAGGTTCCGGCGGCTGGTTACCCGATAAAAGCCTTATGGATAAGCGGTCTTCAGCGTAAGCTCACCTGGAAAAATCTGCTATTCCCGGTAAAAGTGATACACAGCAGTATTAAAGCCCGCTCAATTATTAAAAAATTCAGACCAGATGCCGTTGTCGGTGTGGGCGGCTATGCCAGCGGACCGACAGTGAAGGCTGCAGCAGCATTGGGAATTCCGACCATTCTGCAGGAACAGAATTCTTATCCCGGAATTACCAATAAAATGCTGGCGCGCAAGGCAAAGAAAATCTGCGTAGCCTACCCCGGAATGGAAAAATACTTCCCGGCATCCAAACTTGTGCTTACCGGGAATCCGGTGCGGGCTGAAATTGTACATGCCAATGCAAAAAAAGAGGAAGCCCTTGAATTCTTCGGACTGGACAAGAATAAGCCAACCATCCTCGCTGTCGGAGGAAGCCTGGGGGCACTTACCATTAACCAGAGTATTCATCAGGGCCTGAAAGAAATCGCCGATTCCGGCATTCAGCTGATCTGGCAAACAGGAAAATATTATGAGGATCAGGCTTCAGCGGCTGTTCTGCCGTTCGAAAACTCAGGCATCCGGCAACACACCTTTATTGCACGCATGGATCTTGCCTATGCCGCCGCCGACCTTGTAATATCGCGGGCAGGAGCCATCGCAATTTCGGAACTCTGTGTCACCGGCAAACCCAGTATCCTCGTTCCTTCACCCAATGTTGCCGAGGATCACCAGACAAAAAACGCGATGGCCCTGGTAACTGCAGATGCCGCCATCATGGTAAAGGACAGCGAATGCGCCCGGAAGCTGGTGAAAACCGCCATCGAACTTGCCGGTAACAATGAGAGAAAGGCACAATTATCCGCTAACATATTGATTCTGGGGAAAAGTAATGCTGCTGCGGAGATCGCAGAAATCTTACTGAGTTGTATCATCAAATAAATGGCTGAACTGTGAAAACTGAAGCACTGCACACTGTTTACTTTCTGGGGATCGGAGGCATAGGGATGAGTGCCCTTGCCCGCTACCTGAACGCAGCAGGGGTGAAGGTGCATGGCTATGACAAAACGCCTACCAGCCTGACCTCTTTACTTGAAGCGGAGGGAATGAAAATACATTATGATGACCGGCCGGACCTGATTCCCGATGATACGGACCTCATAGTTTATACCCCCGCCATTCCGGCTGACCTGGCAGAATTCCGCAAAGCATCCTCCGGTTCATTCAGCACGATAAAGCGTTCTGCGCTATTGGGAGAAATAACCGACAGCAAACATACTCTTGCCGTTGCAGGCACCCATGGCAAAACCACTGTGAGCAGTCTGCTCGCCCACATCATGCATTCATCGGCACAAGGGTGCACTGCCTTTTTGGGTGGAATTGCCAAAAATTACAACAGCAACCTGCTGCTGATGCCTGAAAGCAAATTTATGGTAGCCGAAGCCGATGAGTTTGACCGATCGTTTCTGAAGCTGAACCCGCAATCAGCGGTGATTACTTCGGTTGACGCAGATCACCTGGACATTTACAAAACGCATGAAAATCTAAAGGCTTCATTTACAGAATTTTCAGAGAAAATCCGTGAAAACGGCCAGTTGGTTATCAAGCTGGGGTTGGACCTGAACCTGAAGACTAAACCCGGTGTTAAAATATACCGGTATGCAATGTCAGGCGAAGCTGACTTTGCCGCATTAAACCTGAGGATGATTGATGGACAATACCATTATGACATCAAAACGCCCGGAGGAATTATAACCGGGATAAAGCCTGCCTTGCCGGGACTCTTTAATATAGAGAACAGCATTGGCGCTGCAGCCCTGAGCTGGCTGAACGGGGCCACGGAAGAGGAAATCAGAAACGGAATCAACTCCTTCACCGGGGTAAAGCGCCGCTTTGACCACCGGGTGGTTAGCAAAAATGCAGTATATATTGATGATTACGCCCATCACCCTGAAGAACTAAAAGCCTGTATAAAATCAGTAAGGGATTTGTACCCGGGACGCCATATTACCGGCATCTTTCAGCCACACCTGTATACCAGGACCAGGGATTTCTCCGATGGATTTGCTGAAAGCCTGTCGATGCTCGACAGGGTAATCCTGCTCGACATTTACCCGGCCAGGGAACTGCCTGTTGAAGGAGTAAGTTCTGCCATGCTGCTGGATAAAATAACGCTGAATGATAAACAGCTTTGCCCTAAAACAGGTGTGCTGGATTTGATAAGCAGATTAAAACCGGATCTGCTGCTTACCCTCGGCGCAGGCGATATCGACCAGCTGGCCGATCCGATTACAGCACTAATGAACAGAAACGAAGAAAAATGAGAAAAGCATTTGTCATATTTTTCTGGGGTATATTGGTTGCAGCCGTGGCCAGTCTGTTTGTATTTGCCAATCAGAAGCAGCAGGAGGTAACCTGTCCGGAGTTTGTCATCGCTATCACTAACGATGGTCCGCATCAATTGATATCAGAGCAATACATCAGGCAACAGATAACCCATGCCGGTTACAGGATCAAAGGGCAAAGAATAGCGGATATCAGGGCCGGAGAAATTCAGGAGCTGCTCCGGAAAAATCCTTTTATCAGGTCGGCCAATATTACTATTGGAGTAAACGGGTCAGTAAAGGCAAATATCATTCAGCGTCAGCCATTAATCCGCGTATTTACCGAAACCGGCAGGCAATTTTACATCGATTCAGAAGGGGTCATCATGCCGGTGAATGCTGATTTTACAGCCCGGGTAGTGATTGCTAACGGCCACATACCTGATGTATCATCAAAATCAGAAAGTAACGGCAACAAGGAAGTCAAACCTGAGAAGAACCTTCACCCGGCATTGAAGAAAGTATTCCTCACGGCAAGGGCTGTTAAACAGGATGCTTTTTCGGAGGCACTTACTGAGCAGATATACATCAATGCAACAGGCGAAATAGAACTTATCCCCAAGCTGGGGAATCACACCATTCTGTTGGGTGATACCACACTACTGAATGACAAACTGAATAATTTAAAATTGTTTTACAAGCAGGGAATCCGGAATGACGCATGGAACAAGTATGTTATGATTAACCTCAAGTTCCGCGACCAGGTTGTATGCTCAAAATCAACACAATATGGAACCATCTGAAATAATTGTCGGCCTTGATATAGGCACAACGAAAATAGCTGCCATTGTTGGCCGCCGCAACGAGAACGGCAAGATTGATATCCTGGGCTTTGGCCGTACCGACTCGATCGGTGTGAAAAGGGGTGTCGTAGCCAATATAGACGACACAGTGCAAAGTATTGTTGCCGCAGTGAAGGAGGCCGAAAACCGTTCCGAAACCAATATCGCTACCGTAAATGTCGGAATTGCCGGACAGCACATTAAAAGCATCCAATATCGCGGCTCCATCATCAGAACGAATGCTGACATAGAAATAAGCCAGTCAGATATCGACGGGTTGAACGAAAACATGTTCAAGCTTGCAATGAATCCGGGAGAGGAGATCATCGATGTTATTCCGCAGGAATATACTGTAGATGGTGAAAGCGGGATAAAGCAGCCCAAAGGAATGCTCGGGCATCAGCTGGAAGCCAATTTCCATATCATCACCGGCCAGACCATGGCAGCAAAGAACATTTTCAAATGCATTAAAAAAGCCAATCTGGAGGTTGAATCGCTTCTGCTTGAGCCCCTGGCGTCGGCAGAAGCAGTACTGAGTGATGAGGAAAAAGAGGCCGGAGTGGTACTGGTTGATATCGGAGGTGGAACCACTGACATTGCCATTTTTCAGGATGGAATCATCAGGCACACTGCTGTAATCCCTTTCGGTGGCGACATCATTACCGAGGATATCAAGGAAGGTTGCACCATCATCAAGAAACATGCGGAGGACCTCAAAGTAAAATTCGGTTCAGCCCTGGCCAGCGAAAACAGGGATGAAGAAGTGGTGGCCATCCCCGGACTGCGCGGCAGGCCCCCCAAGGAAATCACGCTCCGCAACCTGGCAAGTATCATTCAGGCCCGGATGGAAGAGATTATTGAACACATCTACTTCGAAATCAAAAACTCGGGTTACGAGAAAAAACTGATTGCGGGGATCGTTCTTACCGGCGGCGGGGCCCAGCTGAAGCATATCAGCCAGTTAACGGAGTTTATAACCGGTATGGACACGCGCATAGGTTACCCCAACGAGCACCTTGCTCCGGGCGTTCCGGAAGAAATGGCCAGTCCGATGTATGCCACAGGAATTGGGCTGGTCATCATCGGCCTGCAACGCCTCGAAAAGGAGTCGCTCAAGACGGATAAGCCTGCTCAAAAACCAAAAAAACCTCCAAGAGGATCATTCCTCGATATCATCAAAAAATTCTTTGAAGAGGACGGAAATACCTGAGATATTAACAGTCGGACTGTTGATAAAAACAGCATTTTTAAGGTAGTTCAACACTTAATATTAACTTAATTTAGGAGATTCAAAAGATGCCCGATATGCTCAAATTCGATTTGCCCAAAAATCAGTCATCCATAATAAAAGTAATCGGCGTTGGAGGGGGAGGCAGCAATGCGGTAACCCACATGTTCAAGCAAGGTATCCGCGGGGTTGACTTTATGATATGCAACACCGACTGCCAGGCGCTTGACACCAGTCCGGTGCCTTTAAAGATTCAGCTAGGCAACAAAGGCCTCGGGGCTGGTTCAATTCCGCAGGTTGGAAAAGAAGCTGCTTCAGAGAACATTGACGACATCCGGAAAATACTGGAAAGCAATACCAAAATGGTGTTTATCACCGCCGGCATGGGTGGCGGAACCGGCACCGGCGCCGCCCCCGTTATTGCAGCGCTTGCAAAAGAGCTTGGCATTCTCACCGTCGGTATTGTAACACTCCCCTTTTCATTTGAGGGAAGAAAGCGCGCCCAGCAGGCACGTGCAGGTATCGATGAACTGCGCAAGTCCGTTGACACCTTGCTGATCATCTGTAATGACAAACTGCGCGAACTGGAAGGTGACCTCAAACTCTCTGAAGCTTTCAGCAAAGCCGACAATATCCTAACGGTAGCCGCCAAAGGCATTGCGGAAATCATTACGGTTACCGGTTATATCAACGTTGACTTTGAGGATGTAAAAACCGTTATGAAGGACAGCGGTAAAGCCATCATGGGATCCGGACTGGCCGAAGGAGAAAACAGGGCGCTTGAAGCCGTTCAGATGGCCATGACCTCTCCCCTGCTCGACGATGCCAATATCCGCGGCGCCAGCAATATCCTGCTCTATATCTCATCCGGAACTGAAGAAATCACCCTTGATGAGGTAATGGAAATCACTGATTATATTCAGCATGAGGCCGGATCCGGCGCTGATATCATCTGGGGCAACGGTACCGATGAAACATTGGGCAGTAAGATCAGCATTACCCTCATTGCCACTGGTTTCGATTCTAAAAACAAGAATAACGGAGAATCAGGAAAACCCGAAGTTATTGTATATCCGTTGAATCAGGAGCCGGCTCAGGCTGGTCCGAAATCGGCAGAACCGGTAAAGCCGGCGCCTGCACAAATTGAAGAGATTACCCTGATTAACAGGAGCGCTGAAACGGACAAACCCGCACCCTCACCGGTGCCCTCCCCGGCCCCCGAACCACCGGCAGAAGCCAAAATGCCGGCGGAACCGCAGCGTACCTTCACCTTTGACCTTAACCCGTCAAGGAGTGAGGTTAACCCATCACAAAACAATGATAAACAGGCTGATGGTTTTATCGCCGCTCCGGTAAAAACAACCCGTGAAAAAGAACCCGGATTCGATTTCCTGCGTTCGTTCAGGCCTGAAAACCCAGACGATGCTGAAGATGCGGACAATCTTGAAAAACAGGAAGAGATCGCCAATGCAAGATATGCCAGGCTAAAAGAGATCAGCATTAAAATTGCTTCGCCCGACGGACTGGCTGAAATGGAGAACCAGCCAGCCTACCTCCGCAGGAATGTTGAATTACGGGACACTCCCTCATCCGGCACTTCGGAAGTGTCGCGTTACACCCTGTTCAAAACAGAGAACAATCCGGTGGAAATGCGGCAAAACAACGCTTTCCTGCACGATAATGTAGATTAATGATTTTCATCAGCCATGAGCCTGACAGACAAAATAAACGAGGACATCAAAAAAGCCATGCTGGCGCGGGAAAAGGAAAAGCTGGAGGCATTGCGGGCAGTTAAGTCAGCCTTGCTGCTGGCGATGACCAGTGAAGGGGGTGGCGAAATCACCGGAGAGGTTGAAGTGAAGCTTCTTCAGAAACTGGTAAAACAGCGCCGCGAAACAGCAGAGATTTATTCCGGTCAGCAACGCAATGATCTTGCTGAAACAGAATTGTTTCAGGCTGATATTATTGCATCCTACCTGCCAAAGCAACTCGAAAGGGAAGATATTATCCCGATGATAAAGGCCATTATTCAGGATTCCGGTGCGACCGGTATCAGGGATATGGGCAAGGTAATGGCCGCAGCTTCGCAGCAACTGGCCGGAAAGGCTGACAATAAAATGATTGCAGGCATTGTTAAGGAACTATTAAACCCCTGAAATATTTCTATTCATTGCTCGCAGAAGGCTGCCCGGGCGGGCGGCCTTTTTTTGTTCTGAATATCAGCTCCTGAAAACCAGCGATTAACGGCATTTTATTTATATCGGATCAATCTGCATCCGGAAAATGAAATATAAATAATTCCACCATAAATAATTCTTTAAAATAAATGCTTAGTTATTGATATTTAGTTGTTTATAATATAATTACAATGAATTCAACACCGCTGCCTGTGTCACTCTGCTGTCAATATTATCAATTTCCTTTTCTTTATAAGTTGTATCATTGATTATTTTTCTAATTTCATGCCATGATTTTATCAGTCTATTTTCAGAAACTTAATCTTTATAAATCTATACCTACAAAAAAATGAACAAGATTTTATTAACCCTTCTTCTTATTACATTCAGTTGCGTAACTTTTTCTCAGAAAAATTCCATTAAATTCGGCAAGATTGATCCGGAGCTACTGAAAATGACAACCTGTGAACTTGATAGTTCAGCCGGTGCCTTGATTATCAGCGATATTGGAGATGTATATATCAATTACGACGATCTGAATGGATTTAAAATCAACATGATAAGACATCTGCGGGTAAAGGTTTTCAATTCTACAGCTTTTGACCTGGCAAAGTTTAAATTAAAGTGCTACAAATCCGGAGACCTTGAAGAAAAGTATACCCGGATCAGGGCTGCCTCTTACAATCTGAATGAATCAGGAAAGATGGAGACAACTGAACTCAGCAAGGATAATATTTTTACAGACCGTATCAGTAATAAAGAAAAGAGTTACAACTTTTCGGTCCCGAATATTAGGGAAGGTTCGGTTTTTGAAGTTGAATATACGCTCACTTCCAAGTTGTTCTGGCAGTTGCCTGAGTGGGAATTTCAAACCAAATACCCTACCCTGCTAAGTGAGTTAAATGTTGCCGTGCCTGAATACTTTATATATAAACGGCAAATGCGGGGGTATATATCACCTTCATTCACCGAATCCAAAAAGAACGCCCGCTCAATCCTTTTCCGCGACGGGAACTATACCGAAGCAGTAACCTATTCAGAGAATGCGGATAAATATGTGTTTATAAATGTTCCGGCACTTTATGAAGAGCCATTTATGAATGACATCAGCAACTATACAGCTGCCATAGAATTTGAGCTTGCAGCAATTCAATTCCCCAGAAACTACAAGGATTATACATCTTCATGGGATAAAATTGATAAACTATTATGGAACGATGAGGAATTCGGTGTGCCTTTAAAGCGAGGCTCTCCCTTGAAAAAAGAAGCTGAAGTTTTGAAAATGACCATTCCCGATCCTATGAAACGCATGATTGCTGCACATGAAATCATTCGTAATTCAATAAAGTTTGACGGGCGAAACAGTCTCTATTTAAGCAAATCCCTGAATAAAGTATGGGAAAATAAAACCGGAAAATCTTCTGATATTAATTTGCTCTTAATTTCATTCCTGAATGAATGCGATATCGAAACCCACCCGGTAATTCTTAGTACACGAGAAAACGGAATCATAAATCCGGCGCAAATAATGCTTTCAAAATTCAACTACGTGATTGCTGAAGCAGTTATCGATAGTGCACGTATCCTTCTTGACGCCACCGACAAAAAACTGACCTGGAATATTATTCCTGAGGCCTGCCAGAACGGAAAAGGCAGAAGAGTATCCCGCGATAGCCGTTTAAATGACTGGGTTGATTTAAACGGGAAAACGCCCAATGAGGAAACATACTTCTATCAGGTCAAAATGGATTCATCCGGTAATATAAAGGGCAATTTCAGCCTGATGCTGTCAGAGCTGCAGGCTGTTGATGCCGCGGAAAAAATCCGGAACGCCAACACTGAAGAAGATTATATCAATGAAATTGAAGCTTCCTTCACCGGTATGTACATTGATAATTACACAATTGAAAATCTTGATGACAGGACAAACCCGCTTATCGTAAAAATGGATGGCGGCTTCAGGCATAGTATCGACGAATCAGTAAAGGATGTGATATTTTTTAATCCCGGCATGGGTGCATTGATTGACGAGAACCCGTTCAAAGCAGAAACCAGGATGTACCCGATCGACTTTATTCGGCCGAAGATCAATAAGGTCATTTGCATGATATCAATTCCGGAAGGTTATGAAGTAGCAGAGTTACCGCAGAATATGAATCTGGGCGTGAGTGAAAAAAGAGGATACTACAGGTACAACATTGTGGTTAACGGTAATAACATTCAGTTAAGTGCAATGTTAAACATCAATTCATCGCTTATTACTTATGACAGTTATGAAGAGCTCAGGGAATTGTTTAACAGAATTGTAGCAAAAAACAATGAGATGGTAGTACTGAAAAAGATTTAATTATGAGCCTGATAATCAATAGCCTGTTACCTGCATTTTTATTGCTTTTCTTTTTCCCTGCTTACGCTCAAGACTATGCAGTCTCAATCATTCCTGAAGAGTTGATGAAAAATGCCAATTCGGTAATCAGAGAACACAAAGTAAGCTATACTATCAATTCCGAAAAGGAAGTAATCAAACAGCAAACCTATGCAATAACAATTCTGAACCAGAAAGCAGATAATCAGGCAGTTGTTCTGATTCCATACAATACTGCTGAAAAAATCACTCTTGGTAAGATCATGATTTATGATGCATCAGGTAAAAAGATTAAGACTGCAAAAACATCAGATATCCTTGACAGGAGCTATGTTGATAATATGTCATTATACACGGATCTCAGGCTTAAGTATTTAAAAGCTATCGGATCAGCATATCCTTTTACCCTGGTTTACAGTTATGAAATCAGGTCACCGAAACTCTATGTGGTTGATAATTTCCAGCCATATTCTTCAGAGAATCAGTCGGTCCAGTATGCAGAAATTAGCGTAACAAATAATGCACAGGTAGGCTTGCATACATCATTCAGCGGTGAGATTCAGCCGGTTATCAGCAATCCTGATTTCAAAACCACTGTATGGTCATTCCGGGACCTGCCTTCCATCAGCAATGAGCCGTATGCTCCGGACGCATATGATATTGTCCCGGCAGTCTTTATTACACCTGACCAGTTGTATTACTCCGGATACAGGGGATCTGCAGCAACATGGGCTGATTATGGACAATGGAAGACCGAGCTGCTGAATGGCAGGAACCAATTACCTGTTTCGTCACATGAAAAATACCGGCAACTGACTGCTGATTGCAATACAAAAACCGAGAAAGTACGTAAACTCTACAAGCATTTGCAGTCAACCACACACTACATTAATATCTCAACTGATATCGGAGGTCTGCAACCACATCATGCAGCAGATGTTGAAAATTTAGGGTATGGCGACTGTAAAGACTTAAGTAATTTTATGGTAGCCATGCTTAAAGCGGTTGGTATTGAAGCGTACTATACAGCGATTAAGTCAGGTGTGGGAAAATACCAGTTTTTCATGGATCATCCCGGTCACCAGTCAAATCATATTATAGTATGTGTTCCGCTCGAAAATGACACGATTTGGCTTGAATGTACCAATCAGGAAAATCCTTTTGGTTATGTTGGACAGGGGATTGACAGACGGTTTGCTTTAATTGTGGATGGCAGCCGATCGCGGGTGGTTAAAACCCCTTCTTATTCTGAGGAAAGCAACACACTCACTTCAAATTTCAGATTAGTAACAGATGGAAATGACACTTATCTGAAAGGTTCGATCAGATTTGGGGGCCTTTTTGCCGGAATGCCGGCACAGGTATCACGTCAAACAATGCATGATCAGCAGCAATGGGTAATTCAAAATCTTGAAATCAGGAACTTCAACCTGCGGAATCATCAATTCAGGGTTTATGACCTTGAAAAAGTGTATGTTAATCTGGAAATAGCTGCTGATACCCCCGGTTTGTTTGCCGAGAATGCCGGGCGGATCTATCTGCCGCTGAATCTGAACAACAAGATAAAAGTTCCTGAAAAAGTAAGAAACCGTAAATATCCGTTTGTTATTGACAAGCCTTTCACTCAGACCGATACTGTTTCAATTGTTCTTCCCCGGGGCTTTATGCCCGAGATGTTGCCCGAAGCCAGACTCGCTGATGCCGATTTCGGGCACTATTATATGAAAACATCGTTTAATGAAGGTGAAATTATCTGTGTCAGAGAGTTTTGCCTCAAAGAAGGCCGGTATGCACCTGAGCGATATAAGGATTTTCAGGCTTTTATACAAAATGTATCTATTGCTGACAGCAAACAACTGATTCTGAAAAAGGAATAGAAAAAGCCGGAAAATCCGGCTTTTCTTATTCAATTCAAGGTGTTTTATGCGCCAAGCATAAAGCGTTTAAATCCTGTAACGGTAAGGTCCTTATCCAGTTTACGAAGATATTCTCCAACTGAAAGTTTGTTATCCCTGACAAATTCCTGATTCAGCAGGGTGCTTTCCTTGTAGAATTTGTTGAGTTTGCCAATGGCGATTTTCTCAACCATTTCTTCTGGTTTACCTTCCTGGCGGGCCTGTTCTTTGCCGATTTCTATTTCGCGGGCAATGGTTTCAGCAGGAACATCGTCCTTATCAACAGCCACGGGAGCCATGGCAGCAATCTGCATAGCCACTTCATGACCGGCCTGGTCGATGCCTTCTGCTCCGGTTTTGTTCAACCCGAGAATGGTTGCAAGACGGTTGCCCGGATGATTGTATGCAAATACGCGGGGTGCACGGATTACTTCAAAATGAGCAAGTTCCATTTTTTCACCCGTTTTACCTACCATTTCAGTAATGTTCTCCTCAACATTGCGGCCATTAACGTCCAACGCTTTAAATTCTTCAATGGTCGACGGCAGATTCTCAATGGCCTTTGACATCAGGAGATTTGAAAAATCGACAAATTCCTGATTTTTTGCCACGAAATCGGTTTCACAATTGAGCATAAATACGGCGGCATAATCTTTGGCCTCATTGGTACGTGCAAGCACAATACCTTCGTTGGCATCTTTATCGGCGCGTTTGGTGGCCAGTTTCTGACCTTTCTTACGCAGATAGTCGATGGCTTTTTCAAAATCACCATCATTTTCCTGAAGCGCCTTTTTGCAATCCATCATACCGGCACCGGTCATCTGGCGCAGTTTATTGACGTCAGCAGCAGTTATATTTACCATAAATTCAGACAATTAAGTAAAGTTAATGAATTATTTGCGGGGGCCGGGCTTTTTGCCCAGTGGTTTACGGGTGCCAGGCTTACGTGAACGGCTGTCTCCACCGGCTTCGTCAGCAGGAGTTGCCTTAGCGCGCAGACGCTCAGTACCGCCAACAGCATCCTCATCTTCATCCTCGTCAAGGTCAAAATCGCGGTCAAGCCTTCCTGATGCACCTTCTTCCCTGTCTTCCTCAGCACGTTTATCGCGGTCAATCTTTCTTTCCATAAGCCCTTCTTCGATTGCCTGAACCATTTTTCCAACAATAAGTGAAATTGATTTAGAAGCATCGTCGTTGGCAGGAATCGGGAAATCGACCAGGTTGGGATCAGAATTGGTGTCCACGATGGCGAAAGTGGGAATATTGAGTTTGCGGGCTTCCGCTATAGCAATATGTTCCTTTACGATATCAACAACAAACAGTGCGGCCGGAAGGCGGCTGAGATCGGCAATAGAACCAAGGTTCTTCTCCAGTTTGGCACGCTCACGGGCAATCTGCAGGCGCTCACGCTTGGAGATATTCTCGAAACTGGGACTGCTCATCAGCTTGTCGATGGATGACATTTTACGAACCGCCTTACGGATGGTTGCGAAATTGGTCAGCATTCCACCGGGCCAGCGCTCAGTAACATAAGGCATTGCAACCGATTTTACATGGTCGGCAACGATTTCCTTTGCCTGCTTCTTTGTAGCAACAAAAAGGACTTTTTTACCTGATTTGGTGATCTGCTTCATCGCTGCGGCAGCTTCATCAATTTTGGCAATGGTTTTGTAAAGGTCAATAATATGAATGCCGTTACGCTCCATAAAAATATAGGGAGCCATATTGGGATTCCATTTACGTTTGAGATGTCCGAAATGTGAACCGGCATCCAGTAATTCGTCAAAAGTTGTTCTTGCCATTTAAATTTTTGTTAATTGTTTACATTCTGTGAAAATCAATCACCGGGTAGCGCTGTTTCAGGCGACTGCTGAATAAATCAGAGGTCCCGGCAATTTAGATACTAAACACCATTCAGGATTAACGCTTGCTGAACTGGAATTTTTTACGGGCTTTCTTCTGACCGGGCTTTTTCCTTTCAACCATTCGCGGATCCCTTCTCATCAATCCTTTAGCTTTGAGGGGAGGACGGTTTTCAGGATTCAGTTCACACAGCGCTTTTGAAATGGCAAGGCGAAGGGCCTCTGCCTGACCGGTAATTCCACCACCATCAAGATTGGCTTTGATATCATATTTGCCAAGTGCATCAGAAATTTCAAGCGATTGGGTAACTACATACTGCAAAGTACCTGTGGGGAAATATTCCTTGTAATCCCTTCCATTGACTGTAATGGATCCATTCCCGTCTTTCATATAGATACGGGCTACGGCAGTTTTACGTCTGCCAAGGGCGTTGATCACTTCCATTGTTATTTGATTGAATTAAGGTTAATCAATTGTGGCTGCTGCGCCTGGTGCGGATGCTCAGGCCCGACATACACCTTAAGGTTACGGTAAAGGGCATCGCCCAGCTTGTTGCTCGGCAGCATTCCCCTTACTGCATGCTCGATAATCCGCTCAGGGAATTTCTGCATGAGTTCCTGCGGGGTGGCAAAACGCTGCCCGCCGGGGTAACCGGTATGACGAACATAAACCTTATCAGTAAGCTTTTTGCCCGTGAGCTTGATTTTCTCGGCATTGATGACAATTACATAGTCGCCACAGTCAAGATTGGGGGTGAAATTTGTTTTGTATTTACCCCTGATCAGGTTGGCAACTTTGCTTGCAAGGCGGCCCAGTGTCTCGCCTTCTGCATCAACCAGCACCCAGTTCTTCTGAATGTTATCGGGTGTGGCCGACAAAGTTTTATAACTTAATGTGTCCATTTGTTAAATGAATTATTGATGAAAAACAATAAAACCAGTCGTCAGAATTACTGATCACGGGCATGAGATTCAGCAATTTACGACCCAGCCTTTCAGGTGGATAAACTTCTCACGCTTCAGGTTACGGCCATTCACGGATACACTTATCCCTTAAAAAGGGGTGCAAAGGTAGAAGTAATTTTTCTATTTAACAAATTTGTAAACAATTAATTGTTGATAAACCGGTGAGCATTTCTTGATGGGAAAAAGTGATGCAAAAGCCACAGACTTGCGCCTGCTTTTTCGGGTAAAACTGAAGATCGGTTTTAATTTTATCAGATTTCTAATCCCGTATGAGCGGGATTCGAAATGACAGGCCACTTTAATAGAGGGGGAGAGAGGCAGTGGGTGGCGGATAAGCCGCCAGCCACTGCCTCTCTTTAAATCAACAGTTAAGCCGTCATTCCGGCGTAGGAGGAATCCCGGCCCGGCATATTTCAGCTTCAATAATCAATATGGCCTAATTCAGAGAATATTCCTCACCTCATTCTTGATCCGCTGTATGTGTCCCCTGCCCAATGCTTTGACTTCGCAACCCAATTCAAAGTACCGCCTTATCAAATCGTCTGTCAGAATTCCGAAACAATCGATAACTGCGAGGGGCTGACCTGCCCATTTCACGATGTCATCAGGATTCAGATTCAGGTATTCTCTGTGCGGCACTGCCAGAATCAGGGCTTCGGCGCCCATAAGGGCGGCAGGCAGGTCTTTTTCTACCCTGGCTTCTTTCAGGTGTTCCTGGTTGCGGAAGAAACGGCCCCACGATAGTCCGGGGGCCGGATAAGTATCCTGCGACTCCAGTTCGTACCAATGCTCCACGTAGGGATCATGAATGCGTACCTCCGCCCCCATCTCGGTGAGTTTGCGCACCACCATTTCACTTCCGCTGTAACGGGTATCCCCGACATCCTGCCGGTAGCTCGCCCCGCAAAGCACCACTTCCGCGCCGGCAATGTAACGGGCCATATTGCGCAGGGCGTCACGGGTAAGTTCAGCCACATGCAGCGAACGGGTATCGTTGATGTCGATGGCGGTGGGGGTGATTTTAAAAACTTCGTCACCATCCTCAAATCCGAGAATATGCCGGTATGCCCAATAGCCAAGGCCTCCGTCCTTTGGCAAACAATACCCCCCGACACCGGGGCCCGGGAAAATGATATTGCTGTGTGTTGGCCGCATTTTGATGGCATTGATCACCTTGATCAGATCCACCCCGTTCCGCTCGGCAAAAAGACTCCATTCATTCAGATATGCAAGGATGGTTGCCCGGTATGAATTTTCAACAATTTTTGTAGTTTCAGATTCAATGGGACGATCCATCACGGTAAGTGGAAAATCTTTTGTATTCAGCACTTCATGGAGAAACTTCTCCACCCGTTTCCGGGCTTCCGCTTCGCAACCCGAACACACCCGCCAGAAATCGCGGATACTCGATACATATTCCCTGCCGGGCATAACCCGCTCAAAGCTGTGGGCCAACAAGGGTACAGGTTCAATTCCGCGTTTGGCAAATGCCTTTTTCAATATCGGCCAGGCGACGAATTCGGTGGTTCCGGGCGCTACCGTGGTCTCAATCAGGGTAAGACAATGCGGTGGAATCTTTTCGCCAATGGTCTTGAGGGTCGCCTCGAGTGCAGCCATATCCGCTTCGCCCGATTTCATATATCCCAGGTCCTGCTTCGAGAAGTCGCACTGCACATCCACCACAACCACATCGGCATACTCCAGCACATCGCTGTTGAAAGATGCCGTGAGGGTTTTCCTGTCCTTCACACATCGGCTGATGATACGGTCAACCTCAGGATCTTCGGCCTTCACCGGCGATTCGCCCCGGTTGAGCATGGGAATTTTCCAGTAGCTGCGCTGGCTTGGCCGCTGGCAACCGATTACGAATTTTGAAGGATTGCCCGCTGCATCTACCGTATCGGCAACAATGGCAGCCATAACCGCTCCCACAAAGCCGACACCCATCACAACCACAATCTCCTTGCCCTCACTGCGGGCAGCTTCCACAAGCCTGCCTATCCTTTGTTTTTCAAGTTCATAATCTTTTTCCTGAGGTATCGGGAATCTTTCACCCGAAGGATTTACCGAATAGCGGATTCCATTTGCCATAGTAAGTTATTTACGAATAAATGATGATGAATATTTGAGAAATTAAACAAAGCTAAGAAACCTGAGCTTCGGGCTCAAAAAAAAAGTGTTCATTTTCAGGTGTCAAATGTAATACACTGAGAATCATTTTCAGCCAATGTTTAATAATTTACTTTCGCTGCATTTCACAAAACATCGGCTTATAGCCTTATGTTTCATACCTTTGCTGCGCGAGTCCAAAAATAAATTATCTGAATGTCGATTACAGTAAGCAATATTTCCAAGCAGTACGGTCAGCAAAAAGCGCTGGATCAGGCATCTTTCAGTATCAAACCCGGTGAAATCGTCGGTCTGCTCGGCCCTAACGGCGCCGGCAAATCCACCATGATGAAAATCATCACCTGCTTTATCCCGCCAACCGCCGGCGATGTAAGCGTTTGCGGATTTGACATCAGGGAGCAATCGCTGGAAGTGCGGCAAAAAGTAGGCTACCTGCCTGAAAACAACCCCCTGTACACCGACATGTATATCAGGGAATACCTTGAATTTGTGGCCGGTGTGCACCAACTGGGCAAAAACACGGCCAAAAGGGTGGATGAAATGATGGAGGTTACCGGATTGATGCCCGAGAGAAAGAAAAAAATCGGCGCACTCTCTAAAGGTTACCGCCAGCGTGTTGGACTTGCCCAGGCTATGATCCACAATCCGGAAGTACTTATTCTTGATGAACCAACCTCAGGACTGGACCCGAACCAGCTGGCAGAGATCCGCAACCTGATAATTGAAATCGGCAAGGAAAAAACCGTGATGCTTTCCACCCACATTATGCAGGAAGTGGAAGCCATGTGCAGCCGGGCCATCATCATCAATTCCGGAAAAATCGTGGCCGACGACAGTACCGGACATCTGCTGAACAGCAATGAAAACACTGAACAGATTGCCGTAGAATTTGATAAGGACGTGAAGCCCTCAATGCTAAAAGGATTGCCAGGCGTGGTAAATGTAAAAAAAATCAGCGGGAACAGCTGGCTGGTCGAGGCAGGCAAAGATCATGATATCAGGCAGGATATATTCAGGTTTGCCGTGAAAAACAGCCTCACCGTGTTATCAATGCAGAAGCAGGGAAACAGACTGGAGGATGTGTTTCAGCAACTGACCAGAAAGTAGCTTCAGCAATTTCTTATCGGGATATTACATGAATTGGTTAAAAATGATGTTCAGGCATGAATAAGTCCCATGCCTGATCTTCCGAAGAACATTAAATCATCCCTCCCTTTTTTAAACTTCCGCAATCATTTCATAAAAATTTCTACCTTTGCAACGCCGGTTATCCCGGAATGGAAAGATTTGATTGATTGCAACCATTAAAAAAAATGCTAAAGCAGTTCCCGCCATTGATCAATTGATTCCATTTTATTTTTTATACAAATAAATTCTCTGATAATGTCCTATTTATTTACATCCGAATCCGTTTCGGAAGGGCATCCCGACAAGGTTGCCGATCAGATATCTGATGCATTGCTCGACGAGTTTCTCCGATTTGACCCCAATTCGAAAGTCGCCTGCGAAACACTGGTGACTACAGGGCTTACCGTTTGCAGCGGGGAAGTGCTTACTGAAGGCTATGTCGACCTTCACAAGGTAGTCCGTAAAACCATCAAAGAAATCGGTTACACAAAAAATGAATACCGTTTTGAAGGAGAGTCCTGCGGTATTATTTCCACGCTTCATGAGCAATCGGCTGATATCAACCGCGGCGTAGTCCGCAGCGATCCTGAAAACCAGGGTGCCGGAGATCAGGGAATGATGTTCGGATATGCCACCCGCGACATGAAGAACCTCATGCCCATGCCCATTGAACTGGCTCACATCCTGCTTCAGGAACTGGCTGCCATCCGCAAGGAAGGTAAAACAATGACCTACCTGCGGCCGGATGCCAAATCGCAGGTTACCATAGAGTACGACGACAACAACCATCCGGTGCGCATTGATACCATTGTGATTTCAACACAGCACGATGACTTTGCCGACAATACCCTGCCCGAAAAAGAAGGGGATGAAAAAATGCGCCTCGCCATCGAAAATGATATCCGGAACATATTGTTGCCACGCGTAATTGCCACACTTCCTGACAACATTCAGAAACTGTTTGACGGCAACTTCATTTTACATGTCAACCCTACAGGCAAATTTGTGATTGGCGGGCCCCACGGCGACACGGGACTGACCGGACGTAAGATTATTGTCGATACCTATGGGGGCAAAGGCGCCCATGGCGGCGGCGCATTTTCCGGCAAAGACCCTTCAAAGGTCGACCGGTCGGCAGCCTATGCGGCCCGTCATATTGCCAAAAACCTGGTGGCTGCCGGCATAGCTGACGAAGTACTGGTGCAGCTGGCTTATGCCATCGGTATTGCCGAACCGGTTGGCGTTTATGTCAACACTTATGGCACCTGCAAAGTTACAGATGCAGATGGCAAACCCTTACCTGACGGCAGGATTGCTGAAAAAGTAAAAAAAATCTTCGATCTGAGGCCATACAGCATCATCAACCGCTTCGGCCTTCGCAACCCCATTTATACCCCGACGGCCAGTTATGGCCACTTCGGCCGCGACCCGCGTTTTGAAGAAGTAGAGGTATACTACAGCAACGGCGAAACCTATAACAGAACCGAAGACGGTATCATCAGGCACTTCAAAAAGGTTAAGCTTTTCGCCTGGGAAGAAACCGATTACGTTGAAAAGATCAGGGCTGCTTTCGGATTATAGTGCAAATCCCTGCAGATACAGGTTTAAACGACAAGAGGCCGGAAGTGATTCCGGCCTCTTGTTGTTAAGTCAGTTGTGTCTCTATAGTTTCCTGATTTTGATATTCCTGTACCATACGTCATCGCCGTGGTCCTGCAGTCCGATAAATCCTTCCTGCGCGACATTAGCCCAATCGGGATTATATTGGGGGAATTTGCTTTTGGCCACCATCTCATTCCATTCGGGCGTCCACAAATGGTATTCCACCACTTTTTCACCGTTCAGCCAATGCTCAACCAGGCCTTTGAAAACCAGTAATTTTACCTGGTTCCATTCACCAACCGGTTTTACCTTGTCCTGGGGCACGCCGATCATATCGTAGAGTGCACCGGCGCTGTGGAGGCCGTCGCGGCCGTCAGGATGGGTAGTATTGTCGAGCACCTGCATCTCGGGAGCTGTCTGCCAGATAGTCATGTCAGGCAGTTCCTGAGCAAGGTACAAAATACCGCTGTTACCGCCCGGGGATATTTTCCATTCAAGGGTCAGCTCAAAATTCTGAAACTTCTCGTCGTAGATAATGTCACCCCCTTCGAGTGATCCGGCCTCTCCCCTTCCGGAGCCAATGCACCGCAGGGTACTGTCTTCAACCACCCACCCCTGGGGAAAATAATCCTTGCCATATCCGCGCCATTTGCCCGGGGTTTCTCCATCAAAGAGAAGCATCCATCCATCGGCAATTTCGGCATCGGTAAGCGCATTCACCAGCGGAGTCTCTGCCTTTTCATCTCCGGGCTTTGTCCCCGGCTGATTGCACGAAAACAATGCAAAAGACACTGCAAACATCAACATTACTTTTTTCATCTGATTTGGTTTTAGGTTACTCAATGATTCGGTTAACTTTTGAAATCAACTGCCAGGCAAATACCTCTTTTCCGGCAGGTGGCGGCAGCGCGCCGGGGCCTATCCTCCGTTACATCGTCCAGCCCTCACGGTACGTATGCCGGATATATTCCTCCGCCGCAGCTTTTGCATTCATGGTTTCGTGTTGGGTATCAAAGTGGGGATGCCCGTCGATCACCTCAAATTTATCGCTCTTCACCACCCTGATCTCATCGTTGTCGCTGATGTTTGTGAAACGCATGTTTTCGCCGTCCCACAACAGTTCACGCTTCAGGTCCTGCAATCTGACGGCCACAACGCCCATCACCACCATTTCGTTCATAGGCCCGGAGTAGCCGAAATGCGAGCTGGCTTCCACCCTGCTTGCCGGACTTTCCTTGCATGCCCTCACCCAATCCATCTCATGACTTGTGGTGACCCTGCGCATGGAAGGGGCCGGACGTTTATAGTCCTTATCATAATCGAGCGGCAGCAGGAAGGGATCCTTGCCATAGCACCCTGTCATGATTTTCCCTTTGCTTCCGATAAGCAAACAGCCTCCATTTGAATCCCTGCCCATGATTTCACCATCGGGCAACTCTTCGGGACGGGGAGGCAGCAGCCCGCCATCCCACCAGGTTACACTGACTTCCGGCATTTTCAGTTTGTGAAACTTTTCCCTTGCCGGGAAAATATATTTTACCACTTCAGCCAAAGGAGGGGATTCGGTGTTAAACTGCGAGGAGGTCCCCTGCACCTTCACGGGATATTTCAGATTGAGCGACATAAAAATCGGGTCCATGATGTGGCAGGCCATATCGCCGAGTGCTCCGGTTCCGAAATCCCACCAGCCACGCCAGTTCCAGGGTGTATAAATAGAGTGGTAAGGACGCTCCCTTGCCGGGCCCAGGAAAAGATCCCAATTGAGGGTATCGGGCACCTGCATAACCTCTTTCGGACGTTCAAGCCCCTGCGGCCAGATCGGGCGATTGGTCCAGGCGTGTGCTTCACGTACTTCGCCTATGGCTCCGTCCCAGACCCACTCGCACACCTGCCGGATGCCTTCGCCTGAATTCCCCTGGTTTCCCATCTGGGTTGCCACTTTGTATTCACGGGCGATCTCAGCCATCTGCCTCGATTCCCATACCGAATGCGTCAGCGGTTTCTCACAGTAGACATGCTTGCCCATCTTCATGGCATTGATGCTGATGATGGCATGGGTATGGTCAGGGGTACCAACCACCACGGCATCAATGGATTTACCAAGCTCATCAAACATTTTGCGCCAGTCGTAGTACTTTTTCGCATCCGGAAACTCTTCAAAAATCTTCTTTGAATACTTCCAGTCAACATCGCACAGGGCAATGATATTCTGACTACTTACCGCGCGGATAACTCCACCGCCGCGGCCGCCCACACCTATGCCCACGATGTTCAGCTTATCGCTTGGCGCGATGTGGCCCAGGCCCGAAATCACATGACTGGGCATGATCATAAAACCGGCAGCCGTCAACGCGGTGTTGCGTATAAACTGACGACGGTCCATTCCGTTGTTTGTGTTGGATTTTTCTTCCATCTTCCTGACTTTTAAGGTTACATCAAATTCTTCCGAATATATAACAAACTCTGTTCTGCACAATAAAGCGGCAGGCCTTCGGCATACTGCTCCTGTTCAACAAAAATATACTCAAGTCCGGCCTGATCACGATCCATCAGGTATCCTTTAAAATCAACCGACCCGTTCCCAATGATGCAACTATCCCCATCATTCCCTATATCCTTAAGATGCCATGTGGTGAAGCGCCCGGGAAAGGCAGGGAAATATTCCTGCGGATCCTGCCCGGCCTTTAACATCCAGTACAGATCGGGCTGAAACGACACCAGAGACGGATCGGTCTCCTCCAGCAAAATATGATAAGGCAGTTTTCCGTCAAGTTCGCGGAATTCAAAATCATGGTTATGATAGCCAAATTTTATTCCGGCTTGTTTACAGGCAGCTCCGATACGGTTCATTTCTCCGGCGGCCCGCTTAAAATCATCAGCGCTATTCTCAGGCCTGCCCATCATAGAAGGCAGTATCAGGTATTCAAGGCCGGCTTCGGCAGCGACCTGAGCATAAGCCGAAGCATTTTCATCCGTAATCCCGGTATGACTGCTGATCAGTTTCAGGCCCAGTTCAGCACAAAAACGGGCAAACGCTATTGCTTCCCGGCCATAGAATTGTCCATCAAAACCATAGGCCTCAAGCGTATCATAACCCATTACGGCCAGTTTTTTCAGCGTTCCCTCCGGGTCTTTGCCCATCTCATCCCTCAATGTCCATAACTGAATCCCGGCAAGGAGTTTTTTCTGCTTCAAAGTGTTCCTGCAACCGGAAGATAAACCCAGGGCAACCGAGCCTGAGACCAGGGTGAGTGACTTCAAAAAATCGCGGCGATCAGACATATTTTTTACATTTAAAGTTAAACAAGGGCAACGATCCTGCCTTCAGCATTACTCCGGATGGCAGCTTCGGTAATCTGAAGGTTAGACATGGCGTCTTCCCGGCTTACCTCAGGCGCCTGTCCTGATGTGAGAACATTATAAACATTATCATAAAAACTCAGATAATTCCCTTCTAATGTCGGGATCCGCTGACGTTTTTTCACCCCGTCGCTGACTGTGGTGAGCGTACCGTAATGCTTTTTCAGCTCTCTGCCGGTTGCCGGGGTACCGGCTTTCCGGCCGTTTTTCAACCGGGCTTCCTGCGGATCCGTGCCATATTTGATAAATGAACCCTTTGTGCCATGCACCACAAACCGCGGGCCCGGTTCCGCCATAAACACTCCGGCACCCAGTGAAACCGTGGTTTCATGGTAAAAAAGTTTCAGGTCAAAGCCGTCGGATGCTTTGCTCTCCTTCCGCTGGCGATATAATTTACACCATACCGAATCCGGTTTCCCGAAAAGGGCAACCGCCTGATCGATCAGGTGAGGCCCGAGATCAAAAAGGGTTCCGCCCCCGTCATCATCGAGGTACCGCCATCCGGCCCTTCCGACTACCGGATTATACCGGTCGAAGTGCGATCTGAACTCAACGATATGCCCGAGGACGCCGGATGAGATCAGCTGACGGACGGTAAGAAAATCTCCATCCCATCGCCGGTTATGATAGGGGAACCACTGCCTGCCCGTTTCCGAAGCGGCACTGATCAGCTTCCCGGCATCACGGCTGTTCATAGCCACTGGCTTTTCGATCACCACATGCTTGCCTGCCCTCATGGCCTCAATGGCCTGAGAAACATGCAGCGGGTGCGGGGTGCACAGGACAATCAGCTCAAGGTTTTCAGCCGCGAGGATCTCCTTAAAACTCCGGTAAATCTTTGCAGAAGGATACAGTTGAGCCGCTTCATTTCCGGTAGTAACAAAAGCAGACAAACGATAGCCCGCGTGCGCATGGACAAAAGGTGCATGAAACACCTTTCCGGAATACCCGAAACCAGCGATTCCTGTCGGTATAATGTGCCCCGGCTGTGTGACTGTCAGGTTCATCTGCTTTTGTTTTTAATCATACAATGCGCTCATTGATTGCATCCCAGAAGGTACGTCTCTTCTCGTGGTATGAGATGGTCCCCATGTGGGCAGTAATCGCTTCTTCAAAAGCCTGATCAATATCGCAGCTGGGCTTTGTTCCGTTGTTCAGCCGGATGCAGTTCAGCCATTCGCGCAGGTGCAGGTGTGTGGTATCTACCGCCTTTCCGTCACGGTAAGTGTAGAGCAGTCCCCTGCCGGCAAAATATTTCTCGGTCGGGGTTGTGATGGCATCAATTTTATCCTGCCCGGGAACATAAGAGAAGATGGGTTTATTTGGCTCCAGCAATCCCTGTTCAATCTGGTCTTTGTAGCGGGTGGAACTTCTGTCGAGATATACGGTGAGGGTTTCATCAAGCTCCATCCAGGCATCGTGGGCCATAATGCTCTTGCCCCGGTTTTTTTCGCTGCTCAGGGTGGCGCTGTAGAGCAGGGTAAGGTCCCGCTCAGGGTATTCGAAGGCCATATTGAGTACATCGGGCACAGTACGGCCATCCTTGTAAAAATAAATCCCCCCCGAAGCCATGGCCGAATGCGGGATGCCCAGGCCAAGTATCTGGTTGAGGGCATCGTATTCATGGGTGAACAGATCCCCGCTCAGGCCAGTGCTGTAATCCCACCAGCAACGCCAGCGGAAAAAGCGTTCCAGGCTGAAATCGTGCCACGGGGCCGGGCCGATAAACTGTTTCCAGTCAATGGTATTTTCATTGGCCTCAGGATCAATATCATAAACCCATGCACCATTGGGGTCGTTTCGGTTTGTACAGACTTCAATCAGCGATATCTTGCCGATAACATCCTGTTCAATCAGGGATTTCGCCACCTGGTAGCTTTCGGTCTGCCTGCCCTGGTGCCCCAATTGAAATACGATGCCGGTATCCCTTACTACTTTCCTGGCCTCAAATGTCTCCTCAACCGTCCATGACAAAGGCTTTTCACAGTAAACATGCTTTCCGTTACGGGCCGCTTCGAGGGCAACCGGCACGTGCAGATGGTCGGGGGTGGCAACAATCACCGCGTCTACATCGGGGGAGGCGCATAATTCCTGATAAGTAAGGAACCGGCGGGGTGCATCCGCCATTTCACCCGACTGCCCGTTGCGGTAAAGGTTGGAACCGGCGGCTATTCCCTGGGCGGCATGCTTGCCGAATACATCGCAAACCGCGGTAACCCTCACATTCAGTTGCTCCTGGGCCATGAATTCATCCAGGTAATCCCTCCAGTACTTGTCGGTGGCTGCCCGCGCTTCCCAATCGTCGATCCGCTCGGGACGAACGAATCCCAGGGCTTTCATGATATACATTCCCCGGCCGCCCGAACCGACAACTCCCAGGCGTAAAACCGGGCCCTCAACCAGTGGAGGAATCCCTGACGGTAAAACCGGTTTTACTCCTTTCAGGAGGCCTGACTTGTACTTGTTCCGCTCGCTTGTGTGAAGAAACAGCCCATAGCCCAATGCGCCAAGCACCGGAAGTGAAGCCAGACCGGCCAGCACATCGCGCCGGCTGATCCCTTTTTTATCTTTTTGCTCATCCTTTTTCATTCAGGTATTTTGTTTTTCGCAGCCCAAAACCTTTCCAATCCAATGATGTGTGCAGAAGGAAAGGCAAAAATCACAAACAGGGCAAAGAGTTCTACAAGTGTTTTATTGATGATAAAATAACTACCGTCGGTCGGAAACAGGTATTCGATGCCCGGAAATGCCGGATGCGACAGGTAATAGAAAAGCAGTAACAGCATTCCGGCAAAAGCTCCGGCGCGGCAGAAGATACCCAGCAACAGGGATAGCCCGATCAGGGTAAGGCCCCAGGCATTCAGAAAATCTACAACCTGCAATACGTTGCTGTTCAATGCCATCCATTCAAAAATGTTTTTCAGAAACCCGCCGGAGTCGAGCAGGTAGGCCTTTGAGGTCCAGTCGGGATTCAGGACTTTAACCATCCCTTCATAAAAAAAGTGCCATCCTGTGGCAAGCCGGAGTACGACAAGTGCAACCAAGCCGGTTTTAGAGTATTTCATGCAGAATGAATAACTTATATTATATTAATTTTAATCCCGGATCTTCCACCAGGCCGGAACCGTAAGAGATATCCGGAGTTATACCAGACTCTTCCCTTGCCGCAATGGAATCACCAGAGGCAAAAATATTATTCAGAAAAGCCAAACCATGTCGCCATCCCGAAAGAAATATGCCTGCTTCAAATTTAAGGAAAAATGTTTCCTTTCATTCCCTGTACAGGAATTGTATTGAAAAAATTAAGGTTTTGTTTATAAAATTTGTAACTAATCAGTTTGCCAAA
>DJGZ01000021.1 GCA_002433025.1 Bacteroidales bacterium UBA5833 | reverse complement strand
ATTGTTGAAAAGTTACGGGTTAACTTCCCCTCATGCTAATCTCCTGACAGTTTTTTGCGACTAAAAACCGCACAATTGTGCGGTTTTATGTGTGGTTTTCCGGCTCCAATATCGTGCAACCGGAAAAATTATAAATTATTAATTACACTATGTATGAATAATATTAATTATATACTCTTGTTTTTGTGCTATTTATAAATTCTGTCCTATTCACCTATTTACACTATCAAAATTATCTCCCTGATATGGAACAGGCCTTGCCTATAGTGGTGAGCACCGGTTACGGATGCAAAAACAAAAATGCGCACCATGAAGAAAAGCCTTACCCTGCTGTTGAGTATTCTGCTGCTCTCTTTCCACGCCGTTTCACAGGAGTGGATCCCCATATTCTCCGGTAATCCGGAAGCCGCTGCCATTACTGTAAGCCCTGTTGCATTTTCCGGAAGCAATGTACAGATCAGCCTCCCGGGCTTTCACAGGACAGGTGACAATAAGCCGGAAGGTTTCAGCGGGAAGGTATTGATGCAGGAAGGCGTTAATGAAATTGAAGCCGGAAAACCGGATTTGCAGCATCTGACCATCAGCCTGAGTTTACCCGGACGTGGCAATGCAGTCCTGAATATTGTGCGCAGTGAATTTACCGAATACAAAGACTACTTCATTCATCCTGTAAAAGATGATCCCGGAATCAAAAACAAAGAGAACAGGCGCAACTGCAAGGCAAATGCAGGCATATACAAAAGGGATGAATTTTACCCCGGGACCCTGGCATCGGCCGGACGCCCCTATATCTGGTGCGATACCCGCGGAGTGGCAGTGCAGGTATATCCCCTGCAATACAATCCTGTTACCGGCACATTAAGGGTCTATCATTTTATTGAGTTTGAAATCGTCACCCTTGATGAACCCGGGATTAATGAACTTACAAGATTAAGTCCTGATTTCAATTCACTGAGTGGGATGCGTACTGCAATTGCCGGGCACTTCACAAACGGAACCGATAACAGCCGCTACACCCCGGTGGAGGAAGCCGGCAATATGCTGATCATTGCTCCTGCATCCTATTTTGAAACCCTGAAACCCTTCACCACATGGAAAGCACAGGCAGGAATTTCATGTGAAGTGGTGGATGTCGCGGCTTTCAGCAAAGCGGATAACCTCAGACAATTTGTTGCAGAATATTATTATTCAAAAGGGCTGACCTATCTGTTACTGGCAGGTGATGTGCAACAGGTTCCCACGCTTCAGGCCGAAACGGGAGCCAGCGACAATATGTACGGCTACATTGCCGGAGATGATCATTATCCGGAAATACTCACGGGTCGTTTCCCTGCCGACAACCAGGCACAACTCAAAGTCATGATCGACCGCAGCATCTCTTATGAAAAAGAGGGCAGGGGAAATGCAGCTTACAGCAGTTTTCTCGGCATTGCCAGCGAACTGGGCCCCGGAGATGACGGGGAATCAGATTTTCAGCATATCCGGAATATCGGCAAACAACTGCTGGATTATAACTACAGCCGGTTTAACGAAATGTACGACGGCAGCCAGGGAGAAAATGACGCTGAAGGCAACCCTGTGGCATCGGGCGTAACCGCGGCACTGCATCAAGGTCAGGGCGCTGTGATGTATATCGGGCACGGCACTTCCAGGTCGTGGACAAGTTCAGGATTCTCAACCACTGAGGCTTCAAGCCTGGAAAATACAGAAACTCATCCTTTTATCTGGGCGGCAGGCTGCAGCAGCGGTGATTTTGTTTCCACCACCTGTCTTGCCGAATCCTTTCTCAGGGCTGAAAAAAACGGCAAGCCCACCGGTGCGGTGGCCGTGATGATGTCGACCAGCAGACAGAGCTGGTATCCGCCCATGGAAGCACAGGATGAGATCGCACTGATCCTTGCACGCAAAAAAAACAGTGTAACCACCCGCACTTTTGGCGGCATTTCGATGAGTGGTTGCATGAAAATGAATGATAAATATGGACTAGGGGGGTATCGCGTAACCGATACCTGGACTGTATTTGGGGATCCTTCGGTGGTGGTTCGCACCGCCAGTCCGGAGGAGATTCGTGCACATCACGCGCCGGTAACCGGCCGTGATGCGCGGGAGTTTGTGGTTAAATTGCCGGATTCTGAAGCCCTGGCCTGCATCACGCATGAGGGAAAACTGCTTGGTGCAGCCAGGGCCGAAGAAGGGTTTGCCATTATCAGCCTGCCGCAATTGCCGGATGCTGCATCACTGACCCTTACAGTTACGGCCTACAACTATAAACCCTATATCGCGGAAATTGAAATAAGCGATCTGCCTGCGGTTGCCATAAATCCTGACCCGGTCAGCCATTCACGGAAGAACTCAGCTTACACAACCCTCTCATGGGAAACAGCCGGTGGAATGCTGCCTGAATTTTATGAAGTGCTTCTGGAGGAAGGCTCAGACCCTGTATGGAACAACACGGCCATGATCACATTCGAAAAGAGCCTGGTACTGCCCGCTCCCCTGCGCTACAATACTACCTATACCTGGAAGGTTATTTCACACAACCTTAACGGATCTTCCGAAAGCAGCACCTTTACTTTCACCACCATCGCCCCTCCGGACGAGGATTTCGAAAACCAGGGCTTCCCCCGCAGCAACTGGCAGAATGTCAGCGAAAAAGCATGGTTCATCGACGGCAATACATCCTTTGAAGGAAGGTACTCATTAAGATCAGGCCTGATCGCCGACAATGAAAGCAGCACCCTTGCCTATACATGCAATACCATCACCTGCGATTTCCTTGGATTCAACATCAGGGTGTCTTCTGAGGCCGGGACCGATAAACTTCAGTTGCGAATCGATGGTGAACTTATTGCAGAATGGAGCGGTAATCACGACTGGTCGGAAGAGCTGTTTCCCATTGATCCGGGTGAACACCTGATTGAATGGATTTATACAAAAAACGAAACCGGATCGGCCGGTGCCGATGCGGCATGGATCGACAATATTTATCTTCCTGAAAATGCGGCCCCGGTTGTCATCGCCGAAGATGTTACTTCATGTCCTGAACAAGAAATCGCGTTTAGTGCACAGGTTACGGGCTATGCCAGAATTTTATGGGAATGCAACGGAACAGGATATTTCTCTGATCCGACAACACCTGATGCAACTTATCACCCCTCCGATGCCGATATTGCATCGGGAGAGGTGCTGATGTTACTCCGGGTATTTACAAATAACTTTTGCACCCCGGTAACAGAAGCCGTCAGGTTAACGCTGAATAAAAGACCTGAGATGCCTGTCGTAAGGGACACTATCCTCTATTCGGGGGAATCGCTTGAGATCGCCATGCCAGCCAACAGCAACGCTGGCTATAAATTGTTGCCGATCGGCGCCCAGGGGAATACCATTATCATTAACCCGGATGAACTGCAACCAGGCCCAAATGCACTCACCATTTCAGCGCAAAATGAATCGGGGTGCAGTGATGAGGTCAGTTTCACGGTTACCCTGATCGAATCGAAAAGACCTGAAGTTACTTCACAACTCCACCTGTACCCCAACCCTGCCAGCGAATTCATTACACTTAACCTGACAGAATTCAACAATGAAAAAGTCAGTATCAAAATATTCAATCTGGCCGGTCAGCTGGTGATGCAACAGGAAGAAATGGCGTCATTTCAAAATAATCTTAACCTTGGCATGTTAACCAGCGGTGTTTATATGTTGAGGGTAGAAAACGGAGAGACCATTAAAAACGGGAAGTTTATTAAAACAATGTAGGACAGTGAATCTGCCTGTTTACTGCCGGATACTTAGGGGTATCTTCCAGGGCCTGCCTTTATCGGCAGGCCTTTACTTTCTTTTGAAAAAGCACGGACAATAATTGCGCAATATATCTTCATTTTTCCTAATTTCACATCCTTATAAGCCCAGAACAACCATGAGGAACCTCCTGCGTTTTAACCTTGCTGCTTCAGCAGTATTGTTTTCAGTACTTGCTTTCGGACAGTACAAACCGGCTGACAATGATGCCTATCCTGAATTGTTACCGATGAGCAGTTACGACTCTCTCAAGCTATCGCAGCTCCCTGAGTTAAAGTTATCCGAATCAACAGTCCGCCGGCTCATTCCGGCAGCGGTTGATAATTCACAACTTCCGTGGTTCAGGCCGCTGGTTGCCCAGGTTGGGTTGGAATGCGGCCAGGCGAGCAGTATAGGTGTGGCATTCACATACGAAATTGATTATCTGCGCCAGGCACCGGCCAACCTGCCGCAGAACCAATATACAACTCACTTTACCTATAACTTTATTAACGGCGGAACCAATGCGGGGATCAGTTTTTATGAGACCTATGAAATCCTTAAAAAGGCAGGAAATCCAACTGTTGCGGATTATGGCGGAATGGCTCCCGGAGGCCCTTCGCGTTGGATGAGCGGATACAACGAGTATTATAATGCCATGCACAACCGTGTAACGGAGGTTTATTCCATAAAAGTCAACACCCTTGAAGGTTTACAAACCCTGAAAAACTGGATTTATGACCACGGTAACGGGTCTTCGGCAGGAGGTGTCGGTTGCTTCTATGCACAATACTCCAATCCGCCTGCAACCCTTCCGGCCGGAACTCCGGAAGCCGGAAAACACGTGATAACGGCATGGGGCAGCTCGGCAAACCATGCGATGACAATATGCGGATACAATGATTCCATCCGCTGGGATTACAACGAAGACGGACGATATACCAACCATATAGACATCACCGGAGATGGAATTGTGGATATCCGTGACTGGGAGATCGGCGGATTTAAAATGGCCAACACCTATGGCTCCATCAGCGGATGGGGCGACGAGGGTTTTTCCTATATGATGTACAAATCAGTCGCCGACCTCTTTACCCAGGGCGGAATCTGGGACAACACCGTTGTGGTGACCGATGTCAGGGATAACCACCTTCCCCAGCTCACCGCCAAAGTCAACATGTCGCACAGTTGCCGTAACAGCCTGAAAGTCACCGTCGGGGTATCTTCCGATCCCCAGGCTGCACAACCCGATCATATCCTGCATTTTCCGATTTTCGACTTCCAGGGAGGATGTAATCCTATGCAGGGCAGCGGGCTACCTGAAGCCATTGAATTCGGCCTCGATCTGAATCCGCTGCTCGCCTATGTGGAACCCGGTGCGGAAGCAAAATACTTTCTGATGATCCGTGAAAATGATCCGCTCAGCGGTTCGGGCGGCTCCCTGATCAGTTTTTCGCTGATTGACTATACTTCGGGCGTAAACCAGATAAACTGTCCGGTAAATGAAATCCCGCTGGTGAACAACGGCATTACTATGGTAAGTGTAAATGCTTCCGTAAACTATGATCCTGTGCTGATTACAACCATGGATCTGCCCCCGCTGCAGCTTTACAGCAATTATACCACCCAGCTTACAGCCGAAGGTGGTACTCCGCCTTACCGATGGCATATTGCTGAAGATTATGCACGTACCGACTCAACAGTTGTAATGCCCGTAATTACACAGACAAAACTTACCCCCAACAACAACAGCAGCGGGAAAGCCGAAGTGAACCTTCCTTTCACATTTCCATTCTTTGGCAATGAAATATCAAAAGTGTATGCCACTACCGACGGGTACCTGATGTTTGAAAACTCCCTGATCCCCTGGCCATTCTATATTGAAGGAAGAACCTATTTTATGCAGACGGCCATGATCGCGCCCTGTATGTCGCATCCTTTTGTTATTGATCCCGGACAGGGTGACGGGATATGGTATGAGGAAACCGGGGATTATGTCACATTCCGATGGAAACTATCGGTCTATCAGGTTACAGGAGGATTGCTGAATGCCACTGCCCGGCTTTATCCCGACGGCACCATAGAATTCAATTACGGAGAGTGCATGATTCCTTCATTTACAAATCGTTTTGCAGGTATTTCAGCCGGAGATGGAGAAAATTACAACATACTAACCCATACCCCTGATTTTACTCCCGCCACAGATCAGTTTACCAGGTTTGCACCGATGCGGTTACATCAGGGTATCAGCCTCAGCGATAACGGGATACTTTCCGGCACTACAACCAGTTATTATAATGATCAACCCATTAAAGTATGCGCAACCGATAAGAACAATATACGGTCTTTCAAAACATTTATACTGAATACCGAGGGCCTGCAGATGGAATACTCGGTTACCGCGGGTGACGATGACATCGTTGAATTCGGGGAAACCTGCATGATGACGCTTGAAGTAACAAACCTGAACAGCTATGTTACCGGGCCGGTTACATTTAACCTTACCTCCCTCGATCCTTACCTGAACATAACGGCAGGTACATCCGTCATTCCCGGGCTTCAGCCCGGCCAGACCTACCTGATTGAAAACGCCTTTACATTCATTGCCGGTAACCAGGTGCCCGATGGACACCTGGCATCTCTTATCATCAATGCCTCCTCAGCCGAAGGCAACTGGTCGCGCACCGTGAGGGTTCAGGCATTCCGTCCGGTTATCAGCATCAGCGGACTTCAGGTTTTTGACGGGAACAACGGAATTCTTGAACCCGGCGAAAATGCCCTTCTCAGGATCAACCTCACCAATACAGGAGGTGCAAAACTTGTAAATGCTGCTGCAAGCCTTTCTTCCTGGGACCCATACATTACCATCAGCGGCGCGGCCCAGGCTAAAGACACCCTGCTTTCACAAGAGGAGTGGCAGACAACTTTTATGGTTGCTCTGGATGCTGCCACACCGCTGAACTATGTTGTACAGGTGAACCTGAATGTAACCGGTTATCATCAGTTTGGCTACCTGAAGACCATTCCACTGCTTACCGGATTTATTGCCGAAGATTTTGAAAGCGGGAATTTTGAAAGTTTCGAATGGGAAACCGGCGGAAGTGCTAATTGGTTTATTGAAGATGGCAACGCCTACGAAGGAAATCACAACGCCCGTTCAGGCCCGATTACCGATAACCAGACCTCCAGCCTCTGGCTAAACTGGAACGTGGCTTTTGCCGACTCCGTATCCTTCTGGTTCAAGGTGTCATCGGAAGCCAATTATGATTATCTCAGGTTTTTCAGCGATGCACAGGAACTCGGGAAGTGGGCCGGAAACTGGGACTGGACTTACGCGAGAATGTATGTTCCTGCCGGTGAGCAGGTGTTTTCGTGGCGTTACACCAAAGATTACAGCGTCTCCAATGGTGAAGACTGCGCCAGAATTGACTATATTATGTTGCCCGTTTATGCGGTACCCACCGGCGTCCCCGGACAGACCATTCCCGTATCCGCATTCTCGGTTTACCCCAATCCCTCGCAGCACGACCTGAAAATAACCTGGACGCTGACAGAAACCAGCCCGGTAACTGTTATAATTACCGATTTGCCCGGAAGGATCTGCTACCAATATGATTCCACAATTCCTTTAAACCCCGGTACACACCAGCTTGAACCTGTATTTGAAGGCACAATGCCCGGCAGTTACCTGATCATGCTCAAAACAAACAAAGGAACACTAGTAAAAAAACTGATCAGAACAGGTCAATAGATGTTTTCAGGATTAACAAGCGGAGAAACCATTAAATTTGCCTGATATTATTCATCAGATGAGTAAAACCGAGAAATCTGACGGCAACCGGTTGAAAAACTTCATGTTTTTCATGCTGATGTTGCTCATTGCAGCACCGGCAATTCAGGCAAGATTCAGGCTGTTTCCGGAAAAACCGCTTTCCGGCGCCTTTATGGATGCCGGCAAGCCGTCATTCAATGATTTTACGCGGGCCGGATGGCTGAACGGCTCTTTTCAGGAAACGTTTAACGCACGCCTTGAGCACCATATCGGTTTCAGAAGTGATCTTGTAAGACTTAACAACCAGGCTGATTACACGCTTTTCCGTCAGGCCAATGCCGAAGGAGTGATCATAGGCCGCTACAACGAGCTTTTCGAAGAAGATTATCTCAGAGAAGTAACCGGTCTCTATTATGTTGGCGACAGTGTATGGATAAAAAAAGCGCGGCAGCTCAGGGTCGTTCAGGATACCCTGGCTGGTTTGGGGAAAACCCTGGTTGTAATCTTTGAGCCGGGGAAAGGGAGTTTTCATCCCGACCTTTGGCCCCGCAAATACAGAAATCTGCCTGAGAAAACATCAAACTACAACATGCTGCTGGCCAGGCTTGAGGCGTCCGGAGTTAACGTGCTGGACCTGAGCAGGTATTTCATCGACATCAAAGAGAAAACAGCCAATCCGCTCTTCCCGAAATGCGGCACCCACTGGAGTTATTACGGTGCAGCGCTGGCCGCTGATACAACATTGAAATACCTGCGAAAAATCAGCGGTAAACCAGTCCCTGAACTTATTGTCCGGAAAACAGTCAAGCTGGATACCATACGCCACCCCGATTATGATATCGGCCTGGCCATGAACCTTCTGTTCAGGATTCCACAGCCCGGGCTGGTCTATCCGGTTCTGGAATATGTCAATGCCGGAACCGAAACCAAACCCAATGCCCTGATTGTCGGAGACAGTTTCTATTTCAACTGGCTTAATGATCAGATTACACCCAACGCCTTCAGCAATTGTGATTTCTGGTATTACAACAAAAATATTACCCGTTGCGATTACGTGCAGGACGGGGTGGCTGCCGACAGGAATTTCAGGGATGAAATTATGCAGCGTGATTTCATACTGATTATGATTACCGAAAGATTCCACCATGCCTTTGCCTGGAATTTTGATGAACAGCTTTACGACCTGTTTTATCCCGGTTACCGCGATCCTGTGGAAGTCTTCAGCAATCAGATCAGGACATACGGTGACGGTTTCAAACGGATGTATGAAGAAAGTCTTGCATTGAATATGAGCCTGGAGGAAAGGATTAAGAAAGAGGCAAACTATCTTTTTTATGAAGACCACCTTAACGCTCCTGAAAAATATTCAGACAAACGTGACCTGATCCGGCTCCTTGAAATGGGAATACGCGGAACCCCTGACTGGATGAAGGAAATAAAGAGAAAAGCCAAAGAAAACGGCATCAGTGATGATGAACAGATCAGGAGGGATGCAACCTGGATGTATGAAGACAAGTACGGGAAAAAGTAAACATCCGTGCAGTCTCCGGGACGTGAAATTCTGATCACAGTAATAAAGAAAGCGCACAGCAGAAAATCACCGTATCATCCCGGTGTCAGACTGTTCGTGATAGCAGCCCACGAAACTTAAAACATTGAAGACGGTAACTTGTTAATGAATTAATCCAGGAGATTAACCGCACATGAAATTCCTCTATTCCATTTTGATTCTTGTGGTCATTGCATGCCACACTTATGCCCAAACTACTGAAGCAGCGCGCGAACCCGGGCAGCTCATGATACAACTGAAGCAGGGAAACGATCAGCAACTGCTCACCGGGTTAATGAATACATTCAGCCCGGCCGGAATAACCATCGAAAAGCAGCTTTCACGCAGAATGAATATCTGGCTGCTGGGTTTTAACGAAACAAATGTTGATGCCGTTAAGCTGCTTGAGGATATCCGCCGGCATCCGTCGGTAAACCTTGCGCAATTCAACCATAAGGTTACCGAGCGTGAACTGATTCCCAACGACCCGTCATTTTCAGCCTTATGGGCGCTGAAAAATACCGGTCAGATGAGCGGAACCCCAGGAGCTGATATCAGGGCCAGCTACGCCTGGGATATTGCCACCAGCGGGGTGACTGTTGAAGGGGACACCCTTGTTATCGCCATGGTTGATGGTGGAGTTGATCTTGGCCACAGAGATCTGCGTTTATGGAAAAACAGGCTTGAAATCCCCTACAATGGCATTGATGATGACGGAAACGGTTACATTGACGATTACAACGGCTGGAATGCCTATGGCAGCAATGGCAACGTATCGCAAAGTGACCATGGTACGCATGTTGCCGGGATATCGGCCGCCAGAGGGAACAACAGCCTCGGGGTAACCGGGGTGGCATTCAATACCTATCTGATGCCCGTTTCAGGTTCAGGCTCAAACGAAGCGGTTGCCGTTGCTTCGTATGATTATATATTCACCATGCGTAAGATATATGATGAAACCAACGGCGCTGCAGGTGCTTTTGTGGTGGTTACCAATTCCTCCTTTGGCATCGATGGCGGCAATCCGGCCAATTATCCGCTATGGGGAGCGATTTATGACTCCCTGGGTTCCTGCGGCATTCTGAATGTAGCCTCTACCGCCAACCGTGGCTGGGATGTTGACATCAACGGCGATATTCCTACAGCCATGACCAACGAATCCATTGTAGCTGTGACCAACAGCACCAATACCGATGCCCTGAACTCACAGGCAGCATGGGGGGCCAACAGCATCGACCTGGCAGCCCCCGGCACCAACATTTACTCAACCCGGACGGGAGATACTTATGGATACAAATCAGGCACGTCCATGTCGTCGCCCCATGTTTCAGGAGCCATCGCACTGATGTATGCTGCTGCCGATGTTGCCACCATGGTTCAATACAAAAATAACCCGGTACTGATCTCCTCAAAATTCAAAAGATACCTTATCGCTTCTGTTGATACCATCCCCTCACTTGTCGGAATAACTGTCAGCGGAGGCCGGTTAAACCTGCTGGGTGCCCTGCAGATGGTACAGAACCCACCTTCAATATCTGCCGATCCCGGGGTTATCTCACTGTTATCTGCACCGGAGACCATTACGACAATCGATATACTGCTTTCGGCCTCGGGGAGTGAAACAAATCCATTTACAATCTCAACCCCGGAAACAACACCCTGGCTATCAGTTCATACCACAGAAGGAATACTTCACGGCAGCCAACCCGAAACCATATCGGTAACAATAAATCCTAACGGAATGGCTGACGACAATTATTTTTCATCCATTACCATCAGGGACTATTTTCTGAATGAACTGATTGTACCCATTGAAGTAAAGGTCAGGACCGGCGTTAATACCGGCCGCCTGAAGCCAGACAATCGTCTGTTGGCAGTTACGCCAAGTCCATTTAGCGCTGAAGCCAGGATTTCGTTTTCGCTTGAGTCAGCCACGCAAACAGTCATCGATGTTTTCGACCTGAACGGCAGGAAGAAGGAAACCCTGCTGGATGCAACAATGAATCCGGGAGTGCATACATTAACCTGGAAACCTCTGCTTTCGCCCGGTGTTTATGTGCTGAGACTAACAAGCAGCGGGAAAGCAGAAGTAATCAAAGTGGTAATACAATAATTGCTGAATGAAATAGGCTTTTAGGGCATTCCTTTACCGCGGCGCCGGCAGTTTTTCAGGGCCGGAAGATTGTAATTCAGCACGCCATGCGTTGATAAGGGGCTTTTTTCAGCCCTCTTCAAATCTGCCTTGCAGGTTTTTCAGGGTTGTAATCCGCGTATAATTGATACTTATCTCCTCCCTTTCACCAGTATTCTTGGTTCCAGCATATCCATCACAGCATATTTCACCCCTTCACGGCCAAGACCCGAATCCTTAATTCCGCCATAAGGCATGTGATCAACGCGGAAAGTCGGCACGTCGTTGATGATGACTCCGCCGACTTCAAGGTTTGCAAAGGCTTCATCCATTTCGCTGAGGTCGTTGGTGAAAACGCCGGCCTGCAGGCCGAAGCGGGTATTGTTGATGCGCGCTGCCGCTTCGGAAAAGCTATCGAAAGGTTCCAGGGTAACCACCGGGCCGAACACTTCCTGGCTGCATACCCGCATATCATCATTTGTGCCGGTTAAAACGGTAGGCGCAAACCAGCTTCCCAGCCTCCTTCCTCCACAGACAAGGCGGGCGCCCCCGGCCAGGGCCTCGTTTACCCACTGCTCTACCCGTATGGCATTGCCCTCGTCGATCATATTGCTGAACTCGGTTTCCGGCAGGGCCGGATCGCCCGACCTGATCTGGTTTACCATGGCGGCAAAACGGTAACTGAATTCATAAAACAACTCTTTTTGCACAAAAATGCGTTGGGTGTGGATACAAACCTGACCTGAGTATGAAAACCCACCGCTCAGGCATTTACTAAGGGCCAGCGACAGATCGGAACTTTTACCGACAATCACGCCGGCATTGCCGCCCAATTCAAGTACCACTCTTTTCTTTCCGGCTTCTGCTTTCATCTTCCAGCCCACTTCAGGAGAACCGGTAAATGACAACAATGCAATTCTCGGATCTGTGACCAGCCTGTTACCTGTGCTGCGGTCCATCGGAAGAATGGAAACGGCGCCTTCAGGGAGGCCGGTTTCATGAATTATCTCCGCCAGCAATAGTGTGCTGAGCGGCGTGGTTGAAGATGGCTTAAGTATGATGGGGCAACCCGCGGCAATGGCAGGCGCCAGCTTATGCACGGCCAGGTTTAAGGGGAAATTAAACGGCGCAATACCCGCGATAATCCCAACCGGAAAATACCTGACGATGCCTTCTTTACCTTCTCCAGGCTGCGTCCAGTCCAGGCTGAGGTATTCGCCGGGCAACCGCTTTGCTTCTTCGGCAGCGACCGTAAATGTCTGTATGGAACGATCCGTTTCGCCCAGGGCATAGCGCAGGGGTTTGCCTGACTCAGCACAGATCATGTGTGCAAATTCTTCACGTCGCTCAGTCAACCGGTTGCGGATATGCATCAGCACTTTATAACGCTTCCACGAAGGCAGTTCACGCATGGGCAGCATTGCTGACCGGGCCGCGGTGATTGCATCTTCAAGCTCCTTTTCACCGGCAAGATATGTAGTATTTACCAGGCTGCCGTTATAAGGATTCGTTACCCTGAGCTCTTTGCCGGTCTTGATAAACCGGCCTGTTGAAAATATTTCCATAATCAGGTATTGATTCTTTAAGTTAGATTCAAGGTTGCCGGACAAATGACAGGATAAAATGCTTCCGCTCTACTGAAGTTTTCTCAGAATAGTCACCTCTCCGGGCGTTGGATAACGGATCAGTTTTGAAAAGTCCGCTTTCCAGAAATCAAGGTCCAGTAAGCGGTTGTTTTTATCACAGGTAAGGGTGATAATTACTTCAACCTGATCTGAATCGGTATATTCCACCTGTATAAGGTCGCCCGCATACTGATCGGGATCGCTGCCGGCCAGGTTAATGCTGCCCATAATCCCGCCTTCATACTCATAAACTTCTCCGGCAACGGGATAGGCTTGTTCATTAACATCGCACTCAGCGAGCAGAAAGAGGATGAAAGCCCTCTCTTCTTCCCTTATTTTCCTGGTTTTGTACATATTACCCATATTAGTTTAACTTCTTCCCGCTAAGATCGGAGAATCTGCGCCTTAACAAAGCTCAGCAATGTAACCGGCCGGAAAGCAAATTTAACAAACTTTGGTTTGCTCTTCTTGCTGCATGCAATATGCCTGCAAAAACATTCAATCCCCGTGAGCAGGGAATCTTTAAGCCTTCATGTCAGAAAGGAAATTGATACAGGAAACCCCGGATTTCATCCGGTCCATTCCCCCGGGTTAATGAGCAGCATGTCAATTAGGCATATATTCGACTGATCTTATGGATATTACAAGCCCGGAAATTCTCAGGTTTAATTTACCGTGGATGGGCAGTTCCTTCAATACAAACAACTAATTTTGCAACTTTCTGCTCTGAAAACAGTTGATACTGCATCCTGCTGAAAAAATTCAATACAACCTGCAATCAGTGACAAAAATTTATGCCCGAGAGAAAACCCTGGCTTCCCTGGTCAATACTTATAATACTCGCCCTCGTGTGGGGAAGTTCCTTCATTCTAATCAAGCGTGGACTTGAGAGTTTCAGCCCGGGAGAAGTAGGTGCATTGAGGGTGGTTATTACATGGCTGTTCCTGATTCCGTTTGCAGCGAAAAGGCTCAAAGGCATCCCGCTGGGTCAATGGAGGGTTTTATTTGCAGTAGGAATGGTCGGCAGCCTGATTCCTGCTTTTCTTTTCGCTGCAGCCCAGCAGGGGATTGACAGTTCGCTGGCAGGTATTCTCAACTCTCTTACACCGCTGTTTACGTTGATTGTAGGTATTGCTTTCTTTAGAAACAGGCCGAAATGGTTCAACGTAACGGGGGTAATCATCGGACTGGCAGGGGCCATCGGGCTGGTTAGCGTCAGCGGTTCGGGCAATTTCACTGTCAATATGGGTTTTGCCATCCTGATTATCATTGCCGCCATCTGTTATGCAGTCAATGTAAATATAGTGAAGGCATTTCTTCAGGGAGTTGATCCGGTGGCCATCACGGCTTTATCTTTTTTCACCGTCGGCCCGATGGCGGCAATCTATCTGTTCGGGTTCACCCCTTTTGCTTCAGGAATTGAAAGTAACCCGGAATCCTGGAAAGGACTTGGCTATATTGCCATACTGGCCATTGCCGGCACCGGTCTGGCCCTGATGCTGTTCAACAGGCTGATTCAGATGAGCAGCGCGGTGTTTGCCTCGTCGGTCACTTATTTTATTCCCGTCATTGCGCTGATATGGGGCATAGCTGACGGTGAAAAATTCCGTACGGGGTTCCTTATATGGGTAATGCTTGTAATCATGGGCGTGTTGCTGGTAAATACCAGCAGCCTGACCAATAACCGGATTGTCAGGTTTATTGCCGGAGTTATAAAATTTTCGCATTAAATCATTTGGAATTAGAAAATTATTCCTATTTTTGCACCCCCGATAATCAGGGGAACCTTAACCTATTAAACAATTCACAATGTACGCAATCGTAGAAATCGCCGGCCAGCAACACAAAGTGGTAAAAGACCAGGTGATCTTCGTGCATCGTCTTGAGGGTGAAGAAGGCTCAACCGTTGAACTGAACAACGTAATGTTGGTTGACAACGACGGAGCTGTTACCATCGGACAGCCGACGGTTACCGGCGCTGTCGTTACGGCTAAAATCCTGTCGCATTTACGTGGCGATAAGGTGATCGTCTTCAAAAAGAAGAGGAGAAAAGGTTATCAGAAGTCAAACGGTCACAGGCAGTACCTTACCAGGCTGCAGATCGATGCCATCACCGCCTGAGAAGGCTGTATCAAAACCATTGTATAACCGCTAAAAACGAAAAGATATGGCTCATAAAAAAGGTGCCGGTAGTTCGCAGAACGGTAGGGAATCACACAGCAAACGCCTCGGCGTTAAGATTTATGGTGGACAGGCTGCACAGGCCGGTAACATCATTATCCGTCAGCGTGGCACGGTTCACAACCCCGGCCTGAATGTAGGCATGGGCAAGGACCACACCCTGTTTGCCCTCGTAGATGGTGTCGTTGAATTCCGCCGCAGGAAAAACGACAAATCCTACGTTTCCGTTCTCCCCATCAAGGATGCTGAATAATCTGTAAATCAGATAATACTGGCAAAAAAATAGCAACTCCCGGTCATTGGCCGGGAGTTTTTTATTTTCCAACCACAATAATCCGCTAAAATTAAGAATCACGCAAAGACGCAACATATTGATTTTTATTTCTTTACAAATCATTTAGTTTAAATATCTCCTCCTTAAGTGGTAAAAGGTGATTTTTTAGAATTGCCCAAACCATTGATGAATCAACAGAATCATAGGAATGAATAATCCGGTTGCGCATACCGAATTATTCTACGGGCACTATCCAGATTTTATTTTCCGGAAAATTTTTGTCTTACTTATTAACAGCCCCCCAATTATTCCAAGCTATCTTTCGACTGCACTTTGAGTCTTTAAATCATTCGGGTAATCTGAATAGGTTAATATATCACTGGCGAAATCTTCTATTAACCCAATGGCCAGTAAAGTATCAGACAAATACTTCCTGCCTTGCTCCGTCATAGATGAGAATTTTAGTATTTTCAATGCTTTTCTTTAGATAAGGATTACGGAGTGATGATTCCGTCAGAAGATCCACTTTTCTTTAATAAAACCTTAAAGGTTGTCCCTTAAATACAGCAACTTTGCCCTCCTTCAACCAAGATAATAAAATTATTGTGTTTAATTATCATTGTGTTACGAAATCAAACCTTGATTTTTGTATATTTACCGGACAACAGTGATTGTTTTTGTAAAATGTTGATATATATTTGTATATAGGAATTTCAAATATTTCTATGATGGTTCTTGATTTTTATGAAATGTAATAGATTGCGATGATTAAGGTTTAATGATACAAATATGGAAAGTGTTTCATGAATAAATCAACACATTATGTTAAAATTCTCTTTTTTGTTCTACTTTCTGCTCTTCTCTGCTAAAATTGCAACCTGTCAGCTTCAGATAGGCTGGCAGCAATCGTATGGAGGTTCTGAGGATGAAGAATCTTGTGATATGATAAAACTTGATGATGGCTATATGATTATAGGATCTACATTATCTTCTGATGGGCCGGTATCATTTAATCATGGTAGTTATGACATTTGGATTATAAGAATAGATGATACAGGTAATATTATATGGGAGAAAACACTTGGTGGAAGTAGCGTGGATTATGCCTGGAGTGCTTTTCAAGCTTCTGACTCTTCAGGAATTTTTATTCTTGGATATAGTTCTTCTATTGATGGTGATATTATAAACGATCCTTATCCGGGAATTGGCAACAACTGGATGGTTAAAATTTCACAGGAAGGTGACATACTCTGGAGTAAAAAGTTTGGAACACCCAACGGAATGATGTACCAGAAATCTGCATTTCCAACACCCGATGGAGGATATATACTTGGAGCTATGGCTTCTGAGTCAGGTGGTTGTGTAACCAACCACTTTGGTTATGAAGATGCATGGATTTCCAAATTTGATAAAACCGGCGAAATAGAATGGGATTTGACTGTTGGATCCTCTGATTTTGAAGCAATCAATGCTATTATTCCAACACCTGATGGTGGCTATATTGCAGCTATGAACGGGTATTCGAATGACAGCACCGGCAATATTGAATGCAATTCAACAAATTACAGTTCCGATGCAATTGTATGCAAGATCAACAGTCAGGGTATGATAGAATGGCAGCATTGTTATGGAGGCAGCCAAAAAGATTTACTCTTTTCTATTGCTCCGGTAGCGGATGGGTATGTGGTTGCAGGCCTGACATTTTCATATGATGGAGATTTGGAAAATGCGGGTAATCATGGAAGCAGTGATTGGGCTGACTGCTGGGTTTTTAAAATAGACCTGGTTGGTAATATAATCTGGTCAAAATGCTATGGTGGATCTGAAGGTGAGGGAGCATTTTCAATAAAACAAGCTCCAGATGGCAATTTACTTGTTTTTTGTGAATCGACATCAAAAGATGGTGATGTCATAGGGAATAATACCTATTGGCAATATGAATCTTCTATTTGGATTTTTAAGATAACCCCCTCAGGACAAATGCTTTGGCAGCAATCTATTGGAGGAATACTTTCTGAGCATTTCAAGGGCGTAACTCAATTTGAAGCTAACAGATATGCAATTTCGGCAATGATGGATTTCAGTCCGTCATTCGATGTTAATTGTAGTAACTTTATTCCTGAAACCGGTTATAACTTCTGGCAATTCGTAGTTACAGACCTTACTGACCCAACAGTAGTAAACACCGTAAATGTCTCGAAATATGAAGATTTAAATGTTTCTCCAAATCCCGCAACAAATCATGTTACGTTCAGCAAATCAGAAAATCAAAGCCAAACGACGAGTTGCATGATTCAAATTTTTGATATCAACGGCAGAAACGTACTTTCCCAGCAATTTTTATACAGCAACGGCACTATTGATGTAAGTTTTCTTCCTGGCGGTGTCTATATCCTGCGTTACGTTGCAAACAAAGAAGTAATACTGAAAAAAATATTAATTTTATAAATATAAAATCCATGAAGACTTTTTATCGGTTAGCTTACTTATTATTTGTTTTTATAAATCCTTTTTTTTTACTTGCTCAATATAGTGGAGGCAATGGTACAACAGATTCTCCTTATCTTATTTCCAATCTGGATGATTTGCAAATGCTCTCTGACTCAACACACCATTGGAATCGGTATTTCAAATTGACACAGGATATTGATGCAAGTCCAACCCGAACATGGTTCCAGGGAAAAGGCTTTAGTCCGATAGGAAATTTGGGTATTCCATTTCAGGGAGGATTTGATGGGAATAATCATTCCATAAGTAATCTGTTCATTAACAGGAATCTTGATTCTGATGTTGGATTATTCAGTTCCATAAAATCAGGATATATTCGCGATTTAACCCTGGTCAACTCTTATACAAATGGCTATTCAAAACTTGGTTCTCTGGTTGGTTATATGGGAAGTTATGATAATGAAATTCCAGAAGTAAATGGCATCGTTTTAATAGGGTGTAAAGTTAACGGGAGGGAAATGGTTGGTGGTTTGGTGGGGCATTTGTTAAGAGGAAGAATTGAAGATTGCAGCTGCAGTGATACGGTTGCTGCAGACTGGGGTCGTGCAGGTGGTCTTGTAGGATTTATTCAGCAGGATAATGATTCATGGGTGAGAAGATGCAGCGTAAATACAGTCCTTTCAGGAAAATATAGTGTAGGAGGTTTGGCAGGATATAGCAATGTTTCTATAATTGATTGTCATGTGAAATTCAGGATCGAACGCATTCAAAGTGCTTTGCATAAATATGGGGGCTTTGTTGGTGAAAACTACTCCGATATTAGCCGTTCTTCTGCTGAAGGGATAATCGTTACTGTGGGTTCAGAAAATATAAATGTTGGTGGTTTTGTTGGACTCAATTCAGGATTAATATGGGACTGTCACTCCAACGTTAATATCAGTTCAGATCAAGGTGATCGTATAGGTGGTTTCGTTGGTATAAACAATAATGAAATTTTAAAGTGCTATTCTTACGGTAGCGTTAAGGGAGATACTGAAGTAGGTGGTTTTGCCGGCATAACAACCGGAGGCTCATTAATAACCGATTCATACTCAGCTTGTACTACTCAAGGTAACAATTCCGTTGGTGGTTTCCTGGGTGAAAACAGCTACTTTGCTAATTGTTCAAATTGTTATTCCTCTGGTATTATAAATAGTAGTGGATGGTTTTCAGGCGGTTTTATTGGTCTGAATAGAAGTACAGCTTACATTTCATCTTGTTTTTACGATTCTGAAACCAGTGAAATGACCATTGGAACAGGAATGGATCACAATGGACAAAACCAGGATCCTTTTCGGTTAGTTACTTCTGCATTTAGTAATATGGCAACTTTTCAGGATCAGGGTTGGCTTTTTGGCAACACTCAACAGGAGCCCTGGCGCATTGGGAAGGCACCTGATGGCCAAATCAGACCAGTTTTGCATAATCACTCTTACCTTGTTACTTTTCAGGCTGATACCGGAGGAATTATTGAACCAGTCCAAAATGTCATGCAATGGGTTGTGATTGGGAATAACTCGAATAGTGTTACTGCCACTCCTATATCTAATTATATATTTTATGGTTGGTATTCTTTAAACGGTGATAGTATTACTACTAATAATCCGCTGACCGTCAATGATATTCGTCAGGATAGTGTTCTCATCGCTAAATTCATCTATTATAATGATATCCGTGAAATCCCTTTTACATCCTTTTCCGTTTTTCCAAATCCGGCAATAGATAAGGTAATCATTCAATGGGATGGAAATCCGCGGCATATCGAACGTCATATTTTTCTCTGTGACTTGTCGGGAAAAGAAATGTTCAAAACTAAAACTTTTGCACCATCAATAGAAATTAATACTTCATTTCTCGTTCCCGGCATCTACATCCTGACAGTTAAAAGTAGTGAATCATTCTCTTCGAAAAAGCTTGTGATTTTAAAAGACAATTTTTAACTAGGGTCTGCTGAAAAACTCAGACGTTTTACATCAACATTAACGTCAGCCATGAGCTTACAATTTATTTGAGGATTACATAAGCATATAGGCAAACATGCTGGCGGCATGATCTTTCCGGTCCAAAATCAATTGCTTCAAACTGCATCAGCATTGCTGAAAAACTCATAGCCAATCTCACAGACAAGGATAGGGCACCCAACCCGG
>DJGZ01000073.1 GCA_002433025.1 Bacteroidales bacterium UBA5833 | reverse complement strand
ATTGTAACAGGTTACTGCGGTCGATCACATCCTGTTCCTTGCCTGCAGCATAGCCGATCATATTGGTCTGCATGCGGGAGGCGATTTTCTTCTCTATACCATCGAAAGCGCCGCCGGCAACAAACAGGATATTCTGGGTATTGATCTGTATCATCCTTTGTTCCGGATGTTTACGTCCGCCTTGAGGGGGCACATTGACTACCGTTCCTTCGAGCAGTTTCAGCATAGCCTGCTGAACACCTTCGCCGGAAACATCACGGGTAATGGAAGGGTTATCGCTTTTGCGTGCGATCTTATCAATCTCGTCGATAAATACAATTCCCTTTTCGGCAGCGGCCACATCATAATCAGCAGCCTGCAAAAGCCTTGAAAGGATACTCTCCACATCTTCGCCCACATAACCGGCTTCGGTAAGCACCGTGGCATCAGCAATGCAGAAAGGCACATGCAGCAACCTGGCAATGGTACGCGCCAGCAGGGTTTTTCCGGTTCCTGTTTCGCCCACCAGAATGATATTCGATTTCTCAATCTCCACTTCATCCTTCGATACCGGCTGGCCGATTCTTTTGTAGTGATTATATACCGCCACGGCAAGCACGCGCTTGGCATCATCCTGACCAATCACATACTGATCAAGGTACTGTTTGATTTCAGATGGTTTGTGGAGCTTGACTTTTGAGAAATCGCGCGTCTTTGACGAGCTGAGTTCTTCGCGCAGAATATCCTGGGCCTGTTCAACGCAATAGTCACAGATGTGGGCGTCAAGTCCGGCGATCAGCATATTTGTTTCGCTGCGCGGACGGCCACAGAACGAACACCTTTCTTCTTTCTTAGGCATATTGAGAATGATTCAGTTGATGATTGATTGCCATTTCTGGCAAAAAGTCAGTCTTATATTGAAAAAATGACCTGAAATTGTATCGATTGTCCAGTCAGTAAGACAAATTTTCTTCCGGTTGCAAAATTACAAAAAAATCGCGCAGCTTCTTCGCAACCTGGCATCATCGCGTAGCGGTATTGCCGAAGGCGCAAAAAAAAGCAAAAGGGGCTGCAAAACCTGCGCCCCGGTTAAAAAGATTTCGATTTGGATATTATTTATTACCCCTGACCAGTACCTCGTCGATCATACCGTATTCTTTGGCCTCTTCAGCGGTCATCCAGTAGTCGCGGTCGGAGTCTTTCTCTATCTTCTTGTAAGATTGATTTGAATGCTGGGCGATGATCTCGTAAAGTTCCTTTTTCAGTTTCAGGATTTCACGCGTAGTGATTTCAATATCAGACGCCTGCCCCTGAGTGCCGCCCATGGGCTGATGGATCAATATGCGCGAGTGTTTAAGCGCCGTACGTTTACCGGCCGCGCCTGCACAAAGCAGCACAGCCCCCATAGAAGCAGCCATACCTGTACATATCGTAGCCACATCCGGGGCAATATACTGCATGGTGTCATAAATTCCCAATCCGGCGTAAACCGAGCCGCCCGGCGTATTCAGATAAATCTGAATGTCCTTTTTCGGATCAACCGATTCAAGAAACAGCAGCTGCGCCTGGATAATGTTGGCAACATAATCATCGATGGGCACGCCCAGGAAAATGATCCTGTCCATCATCAGACGGGAGAACACGTCCATGGTGGCAATGTTCAGTTGGCGCTCCTCAATAATGGTCGGACTGATGTACCCGCTTACCTGTGAAGTGAAGCGATCGAGGGTGAGGCTGCTGATGCCGTGATGCTTCGTTGCGTATTTTCTGAATTCGTTTTGCATAGGACTATTTTTTAGTTACTGTCAAAATTACAGGTTTTCACTGAGAAGATTTTAATAAATGATCAGATTTTAATTCTTCATGCCTGGTCGAATATCATGCCATTGTGATCTATCCAACCGGTTTACGCATTTTATGATTCAGGGCCGGCGAATCAGCAGTGTTCCTGAAATTTAAAACCTGACTCATAACATCTTAACATACAGTTTATTAGCCAAATTGCCTTCCTTCCCTGAAATGACCTTAACAGGATTTCAGGGCCTGATGTTACCCCGGAACTCCTGTGAGGGCAAGAAGAAATTGTTAATTTTCTGTTAATCAGGTCTGCCTATGAGCCAATTTCTATCAAAGGGGTGTATTCAACAGCATCCGTTACTGCCGGAATCCGGCAGAAGCGACACAAAATAAATGAGCTACTTCAACAATTAAACCCTGAACCATGCGTACATCTGTTCTCTGTTTTCCGGCCATTATCGTGCTGACATTTACCATGCGAACCTCCAACGCCCAGGGGGTAATGATATCCAATGATCCGGATGCACCCGACCCGGCTGCGCTCCTGCATGTTTACGGGCCTGAAAATGATGGCGGGGGAAACGTCCTTTTTCAGGGGGAATTCAAGGATTCATTTTATCAGGGCGATCCTCCTGCTGAAGGCAGCGGGACCCGGTTTATGTGGTATCCCGACAAGGCCGCGCTCAGGGCAGGGCAGGTAACCGGAGGACAATGGAATGAAAGCCAGACCGGAGAGCATTCCGTAGCACTGGGTTACAATACAACGGCCCGGGGTGAATTTTCACTGGCAGCGGGCCACAATACCAGCGCAACAGGTATTGGCGCTGTAGCCCTTGGTTACAACACCGCTGCATCCATTGCACATTCCACAGCAATGGGTTATCAGACCATTGCTTCGGGGGCATATTCCACAGCTTTCGGATCCTGGACAGTTGCGCCTTCAGGATTTGAAACTGTATTCGGAAGATATAATACATCATACGCTCATTCCAGCGCTCCGGGTTGGGTAAATACTGACAGGCTTTTTGTCATAGGCAACGGAACCGCCAACGACAGCAGGTCAGATGCAATGGTGGTGCTGAAAAACGGAAGGACCGGCATAGGGGTAAGCGACCCGCAGGCATGGTTGCATGTTAATGCCGCCGCAGACAATAACGCGCTCAGGGTACAGATTGACGGGATCACCAAACTGTTTATGACTGCAAACGGCGGATTGACTGCCGGTACACTCAGCAGCGCTCCTGAAAACGGCTTGTTTGTTTTTGGAGAAGCCCGCTTTAATCAAAACGTGAATATAGGTACGAACGCAACACCGGGGGCGACCCTGCATGTGCGCCATGCCAACCTTACCAATGAGGGTATCCGCATACAGAACCGGGGGGCCAACCTCAGGCACTGGACACTTCACACCAATAACGGTCAGGGAACACTCATACTTTACTCTTCAATATCGGGCGACACCCCGGTAGGCAATTTCAACGGCAGTACAGGCGCTTACACGGCAACCAGCAACCGCCATCTGAAAGGAGATATCACCGCGATGACAGACAATACCCTGGAGAAACTCAGGGAATTAGCACCTTCGCGTTACCGTTACCTGCGCGATCCGGACGAACAATTTACCCTCGGCTTTATTGCCGAAGATGTGCTTGCGGTCTTCCCGGAACTGGTTGAATCTGTCGGCGAAAACGGTGAAAACCTGGCCATTAACTATGCGGGGTTTTCAGTAGTGGCAATCAAAGCCATCCAGGAACAACAGGTTATGATTCAAAAGCAGCAGGAGACCATTGACAAATTAAAGTTTCAGATTGCAGAACTCGAAAGAATCAAACAATTGATAACTGAAAGCCGGTAATTCAGGCAGCACGGCCTCCAAAGGCTTTCCGCTCACCTGCTAACCCATTTTTCTGCGCCAGTCTGATTATCAGACTGCAGATCACTATTTTGTTAAACTTCTGTTAAATCTGCAAACCGGTGGATAATAATTTATTTCATCTTGTTATTCATTGACTTGTTGCGCTCTTATCTGTCTGTTATATCTATATCCGGTTCAATAACACTATCTTCAGATTTATCCACCAAAACTACTCTTCGGCATGAGCAGAGGTATTTCATTATTCATATTATCAATCGGCTTAATGTTTATAAGCGTAACGGTTTACTCCCAGGGTTTAGCCATCAATGAAACCAATACCCCGCCCGATCCGTCCGCCATGCTCGATGTTGAATCAACCACGAAGGGCTTTCTGCCGCCACGCTTAACCTCTTCTCAGCGGGCAGCCATTGCAGCACCGGCTTCCGGCCTTGTAGTCTTCGACACTGATTTCAATGCCTTGTTTGTAATGACCGGCGAGGGGTGGATTCGGGTTGATTATGGCGATAAATGGCAGAAAGACGATGACAATAACCTTTCTTATAACCTGGGAAATGTCGGAATCGGGGTGAGTTATCCTGGTACAGCCCTCGAAGTAAATGGCCAGGTTAAAATCAACGGCGGATCACCGGGTGCCGGAAAAGTACTCACAAGTGATGCTACAGGCACGGCTGCCTGGCAGGACAGTCCGATGAGCATCCTGGGTATCGGGCAGGCTTCGGGGTTTTCAAATATTTCAAGCACGCTCGGTTTCCTGGTTGTACCAGCTATTGTAGAACTTACCGAGACAGCCAATATTATGATTCATTCAACCCGAGGGTTGGGAACAACTACCGGAATCACAACAGGATTGCTTAATATTTATGTCTGTTACCGGAATGTCAGCGGTGGTGCAATCACAACTTTAGGGGGTGGTATCTTAGGTATGCGCTTACCGGCCAATGCAAGAATACCTTTTTCTCTGTCATATTCAACCGGTTTCCTTCCGGCCGGTGTTTACGAGGTCGGCCTTTGCGGTAACTGCATTGAACCATCGCAATGGAACTCGAATGAGTTCGGATATACTACGGGCATGGCTTACAGACTTCCTGCTGCCACTACCGGACTATCTGTGAATCAGGAAAATTCACATGGTTTATCCCGATCGGGAGACGCGTTATACGAAAATAATGCTGCATCTTCTTTCGGTTCACCCGTTGGTTTAAAAGCCGGCAACCTCTCATCCGGGAAAGAAAGCTCCACCATAGTTGAAGAAAAAATCGAACAACTCAGCCGCGACAATGAAAGCATTAAAAATCAACTAAATGAACTGATCCGGCTGATTGAAGCCGGCACATTGAACTCTTTGGACAAATAGTCAGCCGGAGCGTGGAAAATCATGAATCCACCGTTCACTGACCTGATTGATAAATACCGGAACTGCATTACCAAAAACCAGTTAAAACATACAGATATGAAAAACCATATTTCAGCTTTCCTGATTGCATTAAGCATTCTTTACACTCAGAATCAGGCATTTACTCAAGGCGTAGCCATTAACGCGGGCAACATTCCGCCCGATCCATCTGCCATGCTCGATGTGCAATCAACCGATAAAGGCATTCTGATACCCAGGATGACCCTTTCCCAGCGAGACGGGATTATTAATCCGGCAAACGGTTTAATAATCTACCAAACGGATAATACACCCGGATTTTACTTCAATTCCGGCACGCCTTCCACCCCAAGCTGGCAAATGGTTGGCAGCAACGCGGGGGCCGGCAGCCAGTGGATAAACAATGGATCAGGCATTCATTACAGCGATGGAAATGTTGGCATTGGCACAGATAATCCCGTTTCAATGTTATCGGTGAATGCGGGCATCAATGTGGACCAGTCAGATTCGAACGGGTTCGGCAGCCTGGCCAGCGCCCTCACTTTTGGCCAAAACAAAAGGGTGGGTATTGCAAGTAACCGCAGCAACCAGGGTAATGTGCAGAAAGGGCTGGATCTCTATACAGGCAGTCTGCGCAGGCTATCGATTGATTCTACCGGCAATGTAGGCATAGGAACCTCCTCTCCTCAATATCGTCTGGATGTTTCGGGTACCGCGCGGTTCAACAATATTATATATGCAACATACAGACTGGGTATCGGGATTCCTGACCCCACCTACCCCCTGCATACCAGCACAGGATATTTTAACACACGGGTTGGCATCGGCACTATACCCAACAAATAAGACTTAAACGCAGTCGCTGAGTAAAAAGCAAAAATCGCAGCCGTGACCTTTCTGCGACTGCGATTTAAGTAAGTGTTGAACTTTACCGACCTGCTCCGGATTACCTCCACTTCGATACCGCTCAGTGCAGACATGGGGATTTAATGTTTGGCAAATATTTTCCGATCGGGTTCCGGGGTCATTCTTCCGGGTCAGATTATGGTGTCAGTATGAAATTCAGGTCATAGGGCTGTTTGTTTTATGGTTGAAAGGCTTTATTGCCGTTAAATGGTTTGGGTTTGGGCAAAAGCGTGGCCATTCCTTTTTGAGGAATTAAAACCGGGTTTCAGAGCGTTGATTCCATGCCAGTAACAGTTGATCCGGCGGTGGCCGTGGATCAACAATGCCGATAACCTTCATTCTGCCTGAGCCGCAGCATGGGCATTTTTCCGGATCAAATCCAAGTCTTTCGCGGCACACCTGTTGCCAGGCGGGTTTTGACCTTGCGATTTTTTGTCCGTTTTCATCCTTCGGTTTGGGTATGTATTCAGCTTTACGGCGCGAAGACAGGATTCCGTAGTGACGGATCTTCACAAACCCGGGAGGCAGGATATGCATACAAAACCGTCGCAGAAACTCCGTGTTGCCGAGTGTCATTTCCTTTTGCAGGTTGCCATGACGATAGTCTTTGTATCGGAAGGTGACATTAGTGTCTGTTACGTTGATCAAACGGTGGTTACTGATGGCAATACGGTGAGCATATCGCCCGAGATATTCAATCACCTTACGGGGGTCTCCCAACGGCTCTTTTGCATACACCACCCAGTTTCGCAACATCATTTGTTCAAACAGGTCCCGGGGCCTTTGAATACCTTGTTCTGCCAGGGCTGTTTTAAGCCCGTCGCGGTATTTTGCCCTGAATACGGAGCTGAGTGCCTTTACCGGAAACAGGAAATTGCCATCACCCCTTGCATTCACCCAATGGCCTTTGATGTTAAACCCGCCTGCAGGCACGATGATGTGCAGGTGGGGGTGCAGTGCAAGCGTTTGTCCCCAGGAGTGTAAAACGGCCACATATCCGATATCGGCGCCCAGGTGTTTTGGGTCGGCAGCAAAGGTAAAGAGGGTGTCTCGCACGGCATGAAAGAGCAGGTTGTACATCATCACCGGATATTTCAGGCACAATGGGTTCAGTACCTCAGGAAGTGTAAACACCATATGCAGATAACCTACCGGCAACAGATCAGCCTCCCGGTCCATGATCCACCGTTCTTTGTCCACCTGCTGGCATTTGGGACAATGCCTGTTTCGGCAGCTATGATAAGCGATGCGGGTGTGCCCGCAGTCGCTGCATTGATAAATGTGGCATCCCAGCGCTTCGGTGCGGCATTGTTTAAGGGCAGTCAGCACGCCTTTGTGGTAACCCAAAGGTTTGCACTTCCTGATAAACTCATCGCCCGAATACCTGATCACGTCGGCCACTTCAAAGGCCGGGGTGTTCATTTTCCGTACAACGTGTCTAGGGGGCTTTTTACTGTTTTAGGCGACACCCGGGCGATATGCAGGTAGACCAGTGTGGTGTCGATGCGGGCATGGCCCAGTTGCTCTTTGATGCTGAACAGGTCGACCCCGTTTTCGAGCAGGTGAGTGGCAAAGGAATGACGCAAGGTGTGGCAGGTGGCCGGTTTTTGTATGCCGGCCTTCTCCACGGCTTCGTTAATAATCCATTGAATGCTTCGCTCACCCATTGGTTTTCCGGGCGTATGTCCGTTAAAGAGATAAACCTCAGGCCGCTCTTTGCGGTAATAATCGCGCAGCCCCTTAAGCAGCAGTTCCGACAGTACCACATAACGGTCTTTGCGCCCTTTGCCCATTCTGACATGTATCTGCATGCGGTCGGAATCGATGTCATTGATTCTGAGTGTCCGGGCCTCATTCATGCGTAAGCCTGAACTGTAAAGCAGGGCGAGCATTACCCGGTGCTTGAGGTTTTCTGTACAGGAGAGCAGTTTCTTTACTTCCTCTTTCGACAAGACCACCGGCAGGGTCTCGGGGTCTTTTATGGGGGGCATTTGCAGCGCTTTCGACTGCAGGCCGAACATGCGGTAAAGGCTCTTCAGTCCATACACGGTATGCCTGAAATAGCTCTTGCTGGGTGATGAGGTTTTGAGTAAAGTGTAAAGATAATCGTTGATCTGGTCCAGGCCCAGGTGCAGTGGATCAACCCCGAAATGATTTGCTATCTTTGCTATGCTGCGGCCATAATTCTGCAGGGCGCTTTTGCTGCCTTGCTCCAGTGTGATCTGCTGCTCAAACTTCCGGTAAGTATCTCCGAATCCGGGTACTGTGCGGATTGCTTTTGCAACAATGGTTTCGCCTTTAGTGCGGAAGGATCCGCCTGATTTTTGCTTTTTCATGATAGATGGGTTTTGGTGATAGATTACCTATATATCAGAAAAAAGGCATTTTTGTATCTTTACGGGGATGCTACCGGAGGTTTAGTTCAACAGTTCATATGCGCTCGACCTTTCAGGGAGTTCACGCTTTCAGGGCAACATGCGGGTTACAGGAAACCTGACCACGGAGGGCAATTTACTCGTTCAGAATAACCGCGGCATCGTGCGCAGCAACTCCGGAACGCAGTATAAGATTGTACCCTTCTCATTCACATTTTCCATTAATGCCGGCGCGGGAGTAGGTTTTGAGAGCGGAGCCATCTCTTATGGGGAAACATTCAGCGGAACGCCTCGGGTTATCGTCGCACAAATAACAACCGCCTCAGGAACCTCCGGCTACCTGGGCTGGCTTAACATTATACCCTGGGCTTCGAACAGCAGCAGCACCTCATTTTATGTGACCAATGTCGGTACCGGAACACTTAATCTGAGCACTGTTACTGTTGCCTGCCTGGCCATAGGTCCGCAGTAAGGCGTTGAAGTAGTGAAGCAATAATCAAAGCTTGAAAAAATTCAACTTCAAGAACAACATATGAAACCGCCAGTCTTAGTTATATCCTTCACGCTTATTGCAGCAGCTATCACAATCAATTCTTTTGCCCAGGGCGTAATGATCTCCAACGATCCGGCTCCACCAGCACCCTCTGCCCTGCTCCATACCTTAGGGCTTGCTTCGGGCGAGGGCAACGTGCTTTTTACCGGAGAATATAAATCAATTATCAGCAATCAGGGCGACCCTCCCGCTTCGGGCCCGGGTACCCGCATGATGTGGTATCCCGACAAAGCAGCCTTCAGGGTTGGAAGGGCTCTCGAAACCAACTGGGATAAAGTCAACATTGGCAATTATTCCTTTGCCGCAGGCCTGTCAACAACCGCATCAGGTTCGCAGTCAGTTGCAATGGGCAGCCAGAACGTTGCTTCGGGAGACTTTTCATTTGCCTTTGGAAATCAAACCAATGCATCAGGATTCAATAGTTTCACTTTTGGATTCAACACCGATGCCACCGCTAACTATTCAACCGCATGGGGTACTTATACAAATGCCTTTGGAGATCATTCCACAGCATGGGGTGTTGGATCTACTGCCTCAGCGTATTACTCAACAGCCTGGGGGCAGAATACAGTTGCTCCTTCTCTGGTAGAGACTGCCCTGGGCAGGTATAACACCTCTTATACCCCGGCTGGCGGTGTATTTGACTGGAACTCAGCGGACCGGCTCTTTTCCATTGGCAATGGCACCTCCACCACAAACCGCAGTGATGCGTTTGTCCTGATGAAAAGCGGCAATATCGGAGTAGGTGTCAGCGCTCCCGAAGCGCGACTGCATATCCGGTTCAATAGTGCTACCGGCACCGGCCATCTGCTGGTGGAAGAATCAAACAATTCCGGCGACGGCTCACGAATCAGCTTTAAGAATACCGGACGCCCTTCCAACTTCTGGGACCTCTATGGCTTAACCGCCTCCACCAACACCGGAGCCTATTTCAATTTCTTTTACCAGGGCACCGGCGACATTCTGAGTCTTCGCGGCAACGGCAATGCCACGCTTATGGGCACACTCACACAGAACAGCGATGAACGGCTGAAAGAAAATATCCGGAAGCTCGGGGACCCGCTGACCTCACTTAAAAAGCTGAACGGTTATCACTTCAACTGGAAAGATACCAACCGCGATGCCGCACTGCAAACCGGTCTCCTGGCCCAGGAAGTGGAGAAAATATTTCCGGAACTTGTATCTGAAAACGCTGACGGAATCAAAGGGGTTAATTATATCGGACTGATCCCTTACCTTATCGAAGCAGTAAAATATTTGCAATCAGAGAATAAAGAACTCAGGAAGGCATTATCAGAAATGAACCAAAAGTCCGAAGAATCACTTATGAATTAAGCCATTTATACGAAAAACGCCCGGATCGTTGCCGGGCGTTTACCATTACAGATCTGACTTAAGGATTATTGCAGTTTTGCAAAATCCTCATATGAGATTGATTGCTCCTCCGGTTGAATCTTCTCTTTCAGGAAAGCGAGGATTTTCTGCTCGAACAGCTGATCATTGATCCTGCGGACATCTTCCTTGTTTTTCATAAAGGAATCCACGATGCCATCGATGCGCTTCTTCATATCTTCATCCATTTCGGCGCTGCCTGGCCTTTGGAAATAGTTCCTGAATACATCGCGGATTTCCTCTTCCGAAACCTGGATGTTGTGTTCCCTGATCATGCGGTTTTCAATCAGCTGCCAACGCATGGAACGCGCATAATCGTCATAATTCCTTTCAACCTCTTCGGCTGAAAGTTTGTCCTGATTTACATCAACCAGCCAGCGTTTCAGAAAATCATCGGGCAGTTCAATGGCTGAACTTTCAATCAGGTATTTGATGGCGTCGTTGAAGAATTTTTTATCGCTTTCGCCGACAAATGAACCGGCAGCATCTTTTTTAATCTGCTCAAGCAAAGAAGATTCATCTGCAATCTCAACTCCGGGATAAATCTTTTCGAAGAATTCAGCATTCATTTCAGCAGGAATCATACGGCTGATACCGGTAACCGTGAAATTGAACTCAGTATTCAGGGTTTCGGCCTGCTCTTTGCTGATTCCGAGCATGGCGGCGACATCGGTGGCATTGCCGGAAGCCTGCATCGGATTAAATTTCACCACATCTCCGTTCTTCACACCGGTAAATAATGCCTGAATGGCTTCATCCTTAAAGAGCTCGGGGTTCACGGAACCATTACTGGTGATACCATCCGGTTTTATATTTCCATCGGCATCCAGTTCGGCAAAGTCGCCCTTCAGCAGATCGCCTTTTTCCGAAACCTCAACATCTGTAAGGGTTCCGTTGCGACGACGAAGGTCTTCCATGTATTTGCGGGCAATCTCATCTGAGACTTCAATCCTGTGATAGACGACCCCGCTTTTACCATCCAGTTTCAGTTCAAACTGCGGACTCAGACCCAGGTCAAAATAGAAGCTCATTTCAGCAGGTTCGCTGAAATCAATCTGCGGGGTTTTCTCGGTATTTGCAAGCGGGTTGCCCAAAAGGTCGAGGTTTTGCTCCCTGATAAAACTTTCGAGAGACTCTCCGAGCAGTTTGTTGATTTCATCGGCGGTTACAGCCTGACCGTACATTTTCTTTGTCAGTCCGAAAGGGACTTTACCGGGGCGGAAGCCGGGCATCTGGGCTTTACGCTGATAATCCTTCAGCACTTTAAGTACTTTTTCCTCATAGTCGGCTGGCGACAGGTCTATTTTGACCGTTGCAGTCAGTTCACCGGTCTTCTGTAATTCGATGTTCATTTCCTGGAATTATAATTTTTTGTGGCTAATTCATTTTCAATCCGGTAACTTCCATGGACATGGTTCCGGAATGAGGCCGCAAAGGTAGAAGTTTTTTTCGGATTTCTGAAGAGCAATGAACAAGAATAATCGGATAGCCCGAAGCTCAACAACGGACTTAATGAGCATCACCTGCAGTCACATACATCACAGCCCCCGCTCTGTAATGGCATATCACGTCATTTCAGGAAGAAGGCAGGAAAAGACAATCTTACAGGTCCTGTTGGTTAGTCCTTTCGGACCACTTCTATGGTAAAATTGGCTGCCAGGGCCGCCAGGGCGCCCACTGCGGCCAGCACCGGCACTACCAGCGCGCCGATTACACCAACCGTTACCGGAATTTCAAGGTATACTTTGCCTTCCTCATTCTTAACAATGATGCGGGTTACATTGCCCTGATGGATAAGTTCCTTTATTTTGGAGAGCAGTTCTTCGCCCTTGACTTTAAATTCGCTTTTGGTTTCCATAATATCCTGTTTCTTTAAGTATTAAACGCACAAAAGCATCACCGGTTACACACCGGCAATGCTTTTTTCAATTTTCAGGCATCCCCAGCGCGCTTACAGGCTGGCGCTGATCAGGAAGGTAGCTGCAAACGCGATGATGGCGTAAAGTTCTGGGAATACGGCAAGGATCAGCGTATTACCAAACACATTGTGTCCGGCACCGATGGCGGCAATACCATTGGCGCATACCTGACCCTGTTTAATGGCAGATAACAAGGCCACAAATCCGAGCGCGAGTCCGGCACCAAAAACGGCGGCAGCCTGAGCCAGCGTAATTGCCGGAGTCAGGAATCCCTGCAGGATAAAATATCCCATAAATCCATAGAGCCCCTGAGTCCCGGGCAATGCGCTCAGCACAAGAAAGTTACCGAAGGCATCCGGGGTTTTCTTCAGCGCGCCCAGAGAGGCATTGCCCCCGATGGTTACACCAATTGCACTGCCGATGCCGGCCAGTCCAATCATCAGTCCAACGCCAATGTAAGCTAAAATAATCGGTTCCATAGTTAATTGATTAAGGTATTGATTTGACTTAGGTTAATTTTCTGAAAGGTTGATATTTACGGCCTCCGCCCGAGAATCCCGCATTTTTGTAGAACTCCACAAAGGTCAGACGCATGGGATGCACAAAGGAACCCAACCCGGCCATGAAGATGTTGATGCTGTGGCCCATCACCAGGATGATGACCATAAAAACTATTCCGATAATGCTGGTTCCGACCGACAAAGCCAGACTGTTGAACACAAAGCCCAGGATGGCACTTGAAATACCCAGGGCAAACAAACGAATGTATGAAAGCAGGTCTCCCAACACACCGGTCACCATATTATAGCTGTTCCACAAACCGATTCCGAAATTCATCAGCAGGTTTTTTCCGGGCGAATTCATAAACAACACAAGAATTCCGCCCGCGGCAAGCACCGCATACATCACCGGTTTAAGCGTCTCCATGGGAATACCTGCATATTTGCTGAGACCGAAAACGGCAGCCAGACCTACCAGGAGAATGATCCAGCCGATGGTACCCAACGCGTATCTGAATCCAAACTGCACGGTTTCGTTGGCAGCCTTCAGTCCCATTCCGAAAATAATCTGAATCCCTCCCAGAATCAGCGACAGGGTAAAGAGCAGGCTGTTGATATCCGTTCCCTTTTCAGTAAAAAGCTGCTGCAGCTGACGGTAGCCCGGCAAACCGGTTTCGTAAAGGTTAATCCCGAAGGCCGTTCCGCTGATCAGACCGAATACGATGGTCGATATCCCGAGGTATGAGACCAGGGAGGCGATCGGTTTCAATTGTTTACCAACCCTTGCCCTGGCAATCAGGGCGGCAATGGTGATCAGCACTCCGTAACCGGCGTCACCCAGGCAGAATCCGAAGAAAATGGTATAAAAGGGGGCAAAAAACGGGGTAAGGTCAATTTCCTTGTAACCCGGCAGTGCATAAAGTTCACCCAGCATCTCGAATTTGCTGGCAAAGCCTTTGTTTTTCAGCAGGATAGGAACCGAATCTCCGGGTACCGGCGATTCGCTCAGGTAGTAAACGCCTTCCTGATCCAGGAAACGGTTGAGTACATCAACGGTTCCGGCAGGGATCCAGCCTTCAAGAATGCGGAGCTTATCGCCGGCCTCCGAGGCAGTTGTCGAGAACGCTTTTTCCAGCTCCGCATCCTGCAGCAATTGTTGCCTGTATGTTTTCAGCGCGTCAAGATTGCCGGCCGCAATTTCATCCAGGCGGGCATTCAGTCCGGCCTCTTCTGCAACAATCTCCTGTTTCAGTTTATCAAGCTCTGTTAACGAATGCGCCGGCAGCCTCACCTCATCTGCATCAATGGCAGGGAAAGGCAAACCGGTATCCACCCAGGCAAAATAGATCATGCCTGCCGAGCGGCTGATTTCATATATATCTGCATCATTGACCAGTTCAGGATCCCAAGATCTTAGCGGAGCAATGAACAACCTGATCCTGATGGATTTATCTCCCAGTCTATGAATCAGATCAGTGGAAAAATCTCCCCATGGTTCTGTTTCGGCCATTTCCTTACGCAACTGAGCCTGGCGCTGCACCAGTGCGGATTGCTTATTGAGTATCCCGTTGATCTCATTATGCAAAGCCGTAACATCTTCTACATCAGTTGCTTCCCCGGCTATTACACCACGGTTTTCGAGCGATCTGATCAGCTTGTCGAGTTGTTCGGCCTGCTGAAGCTGTTCCCTGATTTCTTCAGTCAGCGTGCCCTCTTTCTCAATGATGTGCACCACCCCTATATCGCGGAGTTTAAGCAGAAACTGCTCGTACTCGCGGTGAAACACCAGGAAGGAATATTTTTTCATCGGGGCTATCATACTGCCTCCTCCATCTTTTGCTGACGGTCTTTCACGATCTTCTGGGCCGATTTGGAAAGATTTTCCTCGTCTTCCATAAACCGCTTGATCTTCAGTATTGCATCTTCATATCCCGGAATCTGTACTTTTTCGTAAAGATTTACTTTCTGCGTGGTTTTGCGCCGGGCATGGTCGAGCAACGCCATTTTACGGTTAAAAAATTCGCTTTCAATACCAATGGAAGCCAGCTGCTTTACGATGGCAATACCATCGGCAGTCCATAGCGGACTGTTGAACATGCTGTAATCGCCCAGGCTGAATTTCACTTCATCGAGCACCGGAATGCGCACTCCGGCAATTTTCCGGATGCTGAGTTCAACATCGTCAATCTTTATAAGACTTGCATCAAACTCTCCCCAAAGCCTGACCATACTTCGGTAGCTTTCTACTGCTTCATCCAGTTTCTGACTGAGTGCCTGCGCTTTATCTTTGGCTTTTTTCACTTCCATCCGCAAGGCTGACTCCTTATTCTTGATGGTCGGTAAAGCCCGCACGCGCACCTTCAGTTGCTTGTTAAGCTCCTGCAGGGAGGTTTTGTTATATTGAAATTTTATCGCCATTTTTCTGTAATCGGGTATTTTCAGGTCACTTATAAGCTGAAAACTCAGCTTTACCGGAAATTCAACCGGATCCATCCGGTTTTGATGCGCAATTTCCTACTTAGGCCAGTAGAGATCTACAAATTCCTGCCTGATGCTTACCTCTGCCCTGGTAAAATGCCTGCCAAACAACTCCCACGCTTTATCAAGCATAAAAGTGGTATCAACGTTGACATCTATAGCAAGCAGCTCGTTGGAATACTCTTTGGCAAAGCGCATGGTACGCTCGTCATAGTCGGTAAGGTCGAAGCCGTTTTCAAGCTTGGTCTTCGCATTGGCGGCATCGGCATACAGACGTACCGCGGCGTTCATCACCTGGGGGTGATCCTTGCGGGTTTGCTTGCCGATTACCAGTTGCTTCAGCCTTGAGAGAGATCGGAAAGGATCCACGATTACTTTTCCGATATCTGAATCGCGGCGCAGGAAGAGCTGTCCTTCGGTAATGTAACCTGTATTGTCGGGGATAGCGTGGGTAATATCACCGCTCGAAAGCGTGGTCACTGCAATGATGGTAATAGAGCCACCTTCAGGGAACTGAACTGCTTTCTCATAAATCTTGGCCAGGTCGCTGTAAAGGGAGCCGGGCATGCTGTCCTTCGAAGGGATCTGATCCATGCGGTTCGACACAATGCTCAGCGCATCGGCGTAGAGTGTCATATCCGTGAGCAGCACCAGCACGGTTTCCTTTTTGTCGAAAGCAAAATACTCAGCCGCGGTGAGCGCCATATCGGGAACCAACAGCCTTTCAACCGGCGGGTTCTCGGTGGTGTTCACAAAGCTGATGATGCGATCGAGGGCGCCGGCATTGTCGAATACGTTTTTATAATAAAGATAATCGTCGTTGGTCAGTCCCATACCCCCCAGGATAATCTTGTCGGCTTTAGCCCTGAGGGCCACCTGCGCCATCACCTGATTGTACGGCTGGTCGGGATCGGCAAAGAAAGGAATTTTCTGTCCGGTGACCAGCGTGTTGTTGAGGTCAATACCGGCAATACCGGTAGCAATCAGTTCTGAAGGCTGCTTGCGGCGCACCGGGTTCACCGAAGGGCCGCCGATTTCGCGTTCTTCACCTTCCACGGCAGGGCCCCCGTCAATGGGATCTCCGTATGCATTGAAAAACCTTCCGGCAAGTTCATCACCCACTTTCAGCACAGGCGGCCTGCCCAGAAAAACCACCTCAGCATTCGTAGGAATACCTTCGGTACCGGAAAACACCTGAAGGGTGACATTATCACCGTTGAGCTTCACCACCTGAGCCAACCGTCCGTTTACGGTGGCCATTTCCTCATAACCGATTCCGGTAGCCTGCAGGGAACAGGTTGCTTTGGTAATTTGCGTGATTTTCGTATATATTTTCTGAAATGCTTTTGTTTCCATCAGGCCGCTTTCCTTTCATTAATAATTTCTTCCAGCTCTGCTTCGTATTTTTTAAAGTCTTCGCTATCGAAAAGTGAATAGTTCATCTGTTTGAACACATTGATGATGCGTTTGAAGTAAGGATTGACCTCCTCAAAGCCCTCGAAACTGAAGCCTGTGTTACAAACTCCGAGCACCTTACCAAGCATGTATTTCTGTCGTTTAATGGGAGTTGAAGCATCGGTTTTGTCAAAGGCATCCTGCTGAAGAATCACAAAGTCAATAACTTCTGATTTCCAGTAGCGCAGGTGGTAATCAATGGGCACCCCGTCGTCACCCAGAATGTTGATCTGCTCGTAGGCTTCCTTTCCCCTCAGGAGGATATTTTTTGCTTCCAGCACACTGCCGAGCCAGTCTTCTGAGATATTCTCCGAAAGATATTCCTGGAGTTCGGGATATTCAAGGTATTTTGAATAACTGTCGATGGGATCCACTGCCGGGTAGCGTTTGCTGTCGGCGCGCTGCTGCGAAAGCGCGAAGAAACAGCGTGCGGCCTTTTTGGTAGATTCAGTAACCGGTTCTTTGAGGTTACCCCCTGCCGGAGATACAGTTCCTATAAAAGTGATGGAGCCTGTACTTCCATTGTTCAGATAAACATACCCGGCGCGGGCGTAAAAGCTTGAAATAATAGCGGGCAGGTCCATAGGGAAGGCGTCGGGCCCGGGGAGTTCTTCCATCCGGTTCGACATTTCACGCAAAGCCTGTGCCCAGCGCGATGTGGAGTCGGCGAGCAGCAGCACTTTCAGTCCCATGGTACGGTAATACTCGCCCAGGGTCATGGCTGTGTATACCGAAGCCTCACGGGCGGCAACCGGCATGTTGGAAGTGTTGGCGATGATGGTGGTCCTTTCCATCAGCTTGCGGCCGGTGCGGGGATCGTCCAGTTCAGGAAATTCCGTGAAAATTTCTACCACCTCATTGGCGCGCTCACCACAGGCGGCCACTATGATAAGGTCGGCTTCCGCCTGTTTTGACAAGGCATGCTGCAACACGGTCTTTCCCGATCCGAAAGGCCCGGGAATAAACCCCGTTCCCCCTTCCACGATGGGATTCATGGTATCGATGATGCGGACGCCGGTCTCCATCAGCCTGAAAGGCCTGGGCTTATCGGTATAGGCCCTGATGGGAATCTTAACAGGCCATTTCTGCACCATACTCACCTCGTAATCGCGCTCATCGGGACCGGTAAGCACTGCAACGGGTGATGAAGCCTTGTAAGTACCAGCAGGTTGCACCTGCTTCACGGTGTATTTGCCTTCAAACTTAAAAGGCACCATGATTTTATGGGAAATCCAGTTCTCCTTAACTTCGCCCAGCCAGCTTCCGGCAACCACGATATCGCCGGGTTTTGCCAGCGGTATGAAGTCCCAGGCCTGATCCGTGTTGATGGGTGCTGTGTACTCGCCACGGCGTAGGAAAGTTCCTTCCATTTTATCAAGATCGTTCTGAAGGCCATCAAAGTTACGCGACAAAATGCCGGGGCCAAGGGTTACTTCGAGCATATGACCCATAAATTCAACGCTTTCACCAACCCTCAGTCCGCGGGTACTTTCGAACACCTGCACGTAAGCTTTGGTTCCCAGCACCTTAATGACCTCGGCCATCAGCCGGGTTCCGCGCAGATTGATATAGCAGATTTCGTTCTGGGAAACCGGACCGCTGATTTCCACAATTACCAGGTTGGCAATAATACCGGATACGATCCCGGTTGTCTTTTTATTTTCTTCCATCTTTTATATTAAACTCATTTGGAAATTCGTAACTGTTTTGAAGTGACCCGAGCATGCTTCTGAATAACTCTTCGCCGGTAGCAGGATCAAGTTGCAGCCACCTTTCAATAATGCCCAGTTTGATGTAGAAAGCAATCAGCACTTCAACCGTGAAGTAGTTAAATGTATTCATTTCATCAAGGAAGTTCCACCGCAACTGATCAATGGCTTTTTCGCGCGCCAGCAGATCCTGGATTTCCACAATCTGCAATACCCTGTCGATCCATGGCCATTCCTGGGTCAGCCCCAGATCGCGGGCGCTGCTCCGGCGTATGGATTCAGCTAAAGCGTTGGCAGCGATCACATGGTTTTCATAAGGCAGGCCGTTCTTTTTGGCCGAAAGCACCAGCAGTACATTCCGCAGGTTCAGCTCAAATCCGAACCACGACCGCATGAAGTTGTTTTTCACTTCCAGCATCTCTTTGAAATACAGAAGTGTAAGTTCATTCTGCGGGGAGAGGTTTGGATACAGGCGATTCTCGGCGTAGAAACTCCCGATAAACAGCTGCATATAATTCATCAGCGCTCCGGGCTCCCTGATAGCAGCCGCGAGCATTTCAGGCGGGTAAATACCCTTCGCGGAGCGTGGCCTGTCTTCTTTCTGCAGCAGACTGAGCAGATTGGAATTATCTTCCGGAAGTAAAAGCATTTCAAAAAGACGAAAATCCCCGGGGCTGAGGCCTTGCTTCAGTTCTTTGCGCAACTGCTCCGTTCCGAACTGCAACTTTCCCTGCTCCAGTATGATTTCGGGCAGTCCTGCAACCAGATAGTAATAATTGTTCCTGATCATTATTCGCCCCCGAATAAGAGGTTAATGGTTCGCGGACGCATAAAAGACCTGAAAAATGCCTGAAAATCTTCGTCGGTAAAGCTGATAAGATAGCTGTTGTCTTTGGGTCCGATTTTAAAACCGCCCTTGATGCGGTCGTCAAATTTCACTTCAACGCCTCCGGCCAGCACCTGGTTAAGACGGGTTCCGAAATATTTCTCCAGCGACTGCTGATCTGCTGCCGGAAGTATAAGGGCTGCATCCTGGTTGAAGTGTTCCAGTGCTTTACGGATGATGTCGCCCATAAATGATTTGTCGCTTACCGCATCTTTCACGGGTGATTCAACCACTTTTGCGGTGATCAGGCCGGCAATCTGCTGCCTGATGGCACTGATGGCCTGTTTCGACGACATGCGGACCTCCGATTGCGCATTGCGCAGCATCTCATCGGCATTGGCCCTGGCCTGCTTCACAATTTCTTCTGCCTCAGTCCTGGCCTTTGCCGTTAAAGCAGCGGCTTCCTTACGTGCATTGTCAAGAATAACTGCGGCTTCCTGCTCCGCCTTCTCCACGCCTTCGTTGTATATCTTACGGGTGAGTTCCTGAAGTTTATTTTCCATAAACAACTATTTATCAATTTCAGGCAAAATTAGGGCAATTTTTTGAATTGAAAAACTAAAACCGTCTTCTAAACGAGCGGTTTTAAAAATTTAGGAATTTTTAAGAATCTATCTATTAATTACTTACCTAAGGCTGACATTGTTAGCGAAATAACAATCATTCGCAGGGCATAGGCGGCGGCAAACGACACAGGCCCAAAAGGCCTGGGTGCATATCCGGAAGTCTGTTGCATATGCACCCTTACCCTACCTCACTGCCAAACATTAGGCGAATAGGATTGTTTTGCTCTACCGATTTGTTGTAGTTTTGTATCCGGAAATCAAATATCCGGAAAATAGTTTACAATTTCTCATCATGATACGCTACTATACCGCCGCTATGCTCCTTGCAGTGTTGATTTCAGGCTCATGCCGGAATCAATCAATAACATCCGAAGGTGAGAAAATCATCACTGTAAGTACATTACCGCAAAAAACCATTATCTCGGAAATTTCAGGGGATAAGTTCTCCGTGAATGTTCTGATACCGGAAGAAGGCAATCATGAGACTTATGAGCCCACCTCCCGACAGATGGCAGAGACAGGTAAATCAATTGCATATTTCAAACTTGGTCACCTTGATTTTGAAATCAACTGGTTGGGTAAGTTAGCACAGAATTACCCCGGAATGAAGATATACGACACTTCTGAGGATCTTGACCTTATCAGGGGAGCAGTAGTACAGCATGGCGACCATGTGCATCCCGGCGGCGTGGATCCGCACATCTGGCTTTCGGTTCCGGCAGTTAAAATCCAGGCTGGAAACATGCTGAAAGGACTTATTGAACTGGATCCGGAGAATGCAGCATATTTTACCGCCAATTACGATCGTTTTATGGTTGAGCTTGATTCTCTTGACATGCAGATCAGACAGATAATCGAGGCCTCCGGGGTCAGGGAATTTATGATTTATCATCCTTCTCTGGGCTATTTTGCCCGGGACTACAACCTTGAACAGATCGCCATTGAGCAGGAAGGCAAGGAGCCAAGTCCGCGTTATATGAGCAAACTGATCACAATTGCCCGCGAAAAGCAGATCAGGGCTATATTTGTCTCCAGCCAGTTCAACAAACAGAGCGCACTTTCGCTTGCATCTCAGCTGAATGCAAGGGTTGAAGAGTTCAATCCGGTTGATGCCGACTGGATGAAAAACATGCTGGACATTGCCGGTAAAATAGCAGCTTCGAACCGCCAGATGCCTTAACACCCATGCAGGAGATCGTTGAGATACGCAATGCAAGTGCCGGTTACAGCAATGAAGTTGTACTGCACAACGTGAGCCTGAGTATTCAGGAGAAAGATTATATCGGGGTGATCGGCCCCAACGGCGGTGGCAAAACCACCCTGGTGAAACTGATTCTCAGGTTGATTCCACCTATGCAGGGAGAAGTGATTTATTACGGGGGCGATCAGCGCAACCTGATCGGATACCTGCCCCAGGTCAACAAGACCGACCGGAGCTTCCCTATCTCGGTAAATGAGGTTGTGCTCTCCGGACTGATGTCGGCAAATGCAGGACTCAGGCGGTTTACCCGCAGCGATAAAGCCCGGGCTATGGAGATACTTGAAATGATGGGAATTGCCCACCTCCGGAAGAAAAGCATTGGTGAGCTCTCCGGCGGACAAATGCAACGCGCTTTTCTGGGACGTGCCATTATTTCGGAACCCCGCCTGCTGATTCTTGATGAACCCAACACCTTTGTTGACAACAAGTTCGAGCATGACCTCTATGAACTGCTGAGTCATCTGAACGAGAAAATGGCCATTATGATGGTATCGCACGACGTGGGTACCATCACAACCTACGTGAAAACCATCGCCTGTGTAAACCGCAACCTTCATTACCACCGCTCAAACATCATAACCCAAAGCCAGCTTGCTGCTTATAATTGCCCGATACAACTGATCACCCACGGTGAGGTGCCCCATACCGTGCTCGGCGAACATCACCATAATCAAGACTGAGAGTATGTTGCATCTCTTCGAATACGAATTCTTCCGGAATGCAGTCTGGGCAGCATTATTGGCCAGTGTAACCTGCGGTATTGTCGGCAGTTACATCGTTGCACGGCGCATGGTTTTTATCAGCGGGGGCATCACCCATGCTTCATTCGGGGGCATCGGCATTGCCTATTATCTGGGATTAAATCCGGTAACCGGAGCAGCGGTTTTCAGTGTACTATCTGCTTTGGGAATTGAATATGTTTCGGGCAAAACCAATGTGCGTGAGGATTCTGCCATTGGGATTCTATGGTCGCTGGGAATGGCACTGGGGATTATTTTTGTGTTTATGACCCCGGGATATGCGCCCAACCTGATGTCGTACCTTTTCGGAAGCATCCTGACAGTCGGGAAAACCGACCTCAGGCTGATGCTTGGGCTGAGTGCAGTCATCGCACTGTTTTTTATCCGGTTTTATCACATCATACTGTTTATTGCTTTCGACGAGGAATATGCCCGCGCCCACCGGGTGTCCGTCAGCCTTTTCAAATATATCCTGATCAGCCTGGTGGCGCTTACCATAGTGATGAATATCCGGATTGTCGGGATTATCCTGGTCATTTCATTCCTGACCATTCCCCAGTCGACTGCAAACCTGTTTACCAAAAATCTCAGATTAATGATGATTTACTCAATAATTATAGGGATTATTGGCTCATTGTCAGGTATTTATACATCTTATTACCTGGATATTCCGTCAGGAGCTACCATTATTTTCGCTTTCGTAATAATCTTTGGTATAGCAAAAGCCATACAGGCTGCAAGAACCAGCGCCGGTATCAGGCGGCAGATTGGTTAACTTATTAAATTACGTATAAAGCCCTATTTAACGGTCTCTTTCCGGAAGTCAGCAAGGCGGTAAACCGTTATGCTGGTATTCTCATATCCACCGCCATTCTGTTGCTGAAACCTGAAATTGTTGCTCAGGCCTTTTTTAGTAAAATCAGGAATGCAATTTAAGAAACCCGGGCCAAAGGAATAGAGGGCTTCAAGAAAATAGGCTGTAAGATCGTAACCCAGATAGGCATAACGTGCCAATTCCGGTTCTCCGATATATCGATCCCTGAAACTGCTGATAAAACGGACAACTTCGGGATCGGAATAATCGACAAACCAGGGGGTAAAGAAATGGGCATTCAGCTGATGCAGGTAATTGATGTCCATTTCCATCTCTTCCCATTCAGGCAGGCCAACCACCACAATCTGATACTTTTCGCGCAAATCATTCAGCCGCCTGAGCAGTGCTGGAATCAGCGCCTTATCATTCGTAAGCATCAAAACAACGTTGGTTTTGCCCGGAACCATACTTTGCATCAGCCCGGCATCGTGAACCTGGCTGTAAATAACCTCTTTAACCCCGGCAGGATCAGCAATCAGTTTCCGGAGTGTACCAGAAAAAGCCCCGGCCATAGAGGCATTTTCTATATCATTGCGGCGCATTACCACGAAGTTGGCATCGCTGAACCGGCCGGCAAGTACCTGGGCTGTGCCATTATAACTGCTCCAACCCGAAGGCTGTGGTTTTACCACATAAGAATTACCGGCAATAATCTCGCTCCTTTGCGAGAGCGGATTGATCAACGGGATTTCATGCTTTGCGGCAAAGGAAGCCACCAGCTCAAAACTTCGTGCAAACAGGGGTCCGATGATCAGATCCATATTTTCCATTTCAGGATTATTGAGAATCCTTCTGGTTTTTGTCATACCCTCTCCGGCATCGGCATCGTAAACATGCAGTCTGACATCCATTCCACGGGCAGCCAGGTCATCAACCGCTATCAGCGCGCCTTCGTAAAACTGTATAAAATCGAGAGACCGATAATCCGAAGGCAGTTTCAGCGACATGGGATCGCCGGTGTAAACACTGTCAGCTTTTTCGAGAGAAAAGGGAACCATGAGCGCCAGGTTGAAAGTCCTTTTTACCGGATGAGAGGGAGTGCAGTTCATCGCCGGCAATTCAGGAAGCGCTTCGGCATGCACTGCCCTGCCCAGAACCACAGAATCCTGCTTAACTTTCACGGTGCCCGCGAGTGATGAACCAGGCAAAGGAATAAGTATGATTTCATTCTTCCTGAGCGATCCGCCAAGGCCGGGGTTTGCATTGAGTATGGCCGTCATCTCCACACCATAGCGCCTGGAAATACTGTAGAGGGTCTCCTTCCGTTCAACCCTGTGCTCCAGGTATCCATCCTTCCTGCTCCGGGGTTGTTCTGCAGGCTTCTGCACCACCGGTTGCCGGTCAGGGACATAGATCACCTGCCCGGTCTGCAGTCCGTTGCTTAAAGCCGGATTAAGGCCCACCAGTTCATCCACTGTGATTCCGAATGCCCTTGAAATTCCGTAAAGGGTTTCCTGTGCACTGACTGTATAAAGTTTCAGACCCGGACGCGCGTCAGGTTGCACGGGTTCTGGGATAGTTACCTTCATGCCTATCCGCAGGGTATCCACCCCGGGATTGGCGGCAATGATATCCTTAACGGCAAGGTTATACTGCCTCGCCAGAGCATACCAGGTTTCTTTGGGCGCAACGATGTGCGACCGCTGCCCATCAGCAACATCGCGGGTCGGCAAATCAGCGGGAGTCTCAGTTTTGCTGACAGGTTCGGGCGTTGCACGTAGATCTTTGACTGGTATCATCAGTATCTGATCATCGCGGAGCATTTCAGAGATATCGGGGTTTGCATGCCTGATATCGTCTACCGTTACCTGATATGCCTGTGAGATGGCATAAAGGGTCTGCCCCTGCTCAACAAAATGTATATAATACTGTTTGCCCCTGTAGGTTTCCACCACCTGTGACCGGCGAACGCCTGTTTCCTGGGCTCTGAGACCGGAGATAAAACACAAAAGGAATAAAAGCCGGATGAGGGTTCTTTTCAAGACCATAGTTCACTGTGTTTACGAACGGGGATCATTCCCATTCAATGGTAGCCGGGGGCTTTGAGCTGATATCATATACCACGCGGTTCACCCCTTTTACTTTATTGATGATGTCGTTCGACACTTTTGCCAGAAAATCATACGGAAGGTGCGACCAGTCAGCAGTCATGCCATCGGTGCTGCCAACAGCCCTGAGCGCCACCACATATTCATAGGTACGTTCATCCCCCATCACACCGACCGATTTCACGGGCAATAATATAACGGCTGCCTGCCACACTTCCTTGTATAGTCCGGAAGATTTCAGGCCGTCAGTAAAAATGGCGTCAGCCTCCTGCAGAATACGGATCTTTTCGCGGGTAATTTCCCCAAGGATGCGGATACCCAGGCCCGGACCCGGAAATGGATGACGGTTCAGAATATCGGGGTCAATGCCCAGGGTGGTACCCACCCGCCTTACCTCGTCTTTAAACAGGCTTTTCAGCGGTTCAACCACCTTCAGTTTCATATAATCGGGCAGCCCGCCCACATTGTGGTGCGATTTGATGGTTGCAGAGGGTCCATTCACCGAAACGGATTCGATGACATCCGGATAAATCGTGCCCTGTGCCAGCCATTTTACATCGCTGATCAGATGGGCTTCGTGGTCAAACACATCAATAAAGGTTTTTCCGATGGCCTTTCTTTTCTGCTCAGGTTCACTGATGCCGTGCAGCGCTTCGAGGAAGCTTTCCGCGGCATCCACGCCCTTCACGTTAAGCCCCATGTGCTGATAGGAATCCAGCACCCTGCTAAACTCATCTTTGCGCAACAACCCGTTATCCACAAAAATACAATGCAGGTTACGGCCAATGGCCTTGTGGAGTAATACGGCAGCCACCGAGGAGTCAACGCCGCCCGAAAGCCCGAGCAGCACTTTGTCGTTGCCCAGCTGAGTTTTCAGTTCAGCGACCGTTGATTCTATGAATGAAGCCGGCGTCCAGTCCTGAAGACAACCACAGATGCCCACAATAAAATTCTTTAGCAGCACAGCGCCTTCGGTTGAATGATAGACTTCGGGATGGAACTGAATGCCCCAGGTAGGTTCGCCCTCAACCTGAAAGCCTGCAATATCAACATCAGCAGTACTGGCGATCACTTTAAAATGATCAGGTTTGTTCAAAATGGTATCGCCATGCGACATCCACACCTGACTACCCTGGCTTATGCCCTGCATAAGTTGATTGGTGATGTCGATAAAACCCAGGTTAGCCCGGCCGTATTCCCTGATTTTTGAGGGCATTACTTCTCCCCCCGACGTCTGGGCCAAATATTGGGCGCCATAGCACACAGCAAGCAAAGGAACTTTGGAACGGATATATGACAAATCTGGATAGGGTGCATCCTTATCGCGCACCGAAAAAGGGCTGCCCGAGAGGATTACCCCCTTGATCCACCGAGTAATCTCAGGGATTTTGTTGAAGGGATGAATTTCACAATAAACGTTTAACTCCCTGACCCTGCGTGCGATGAGCTGAGTGTACTGGGAGCCGAAATCGAGAATAAGAATGGTTTCCTGCATGCCGCAAAGATAGAAAAAAGCACTCAGACAATCCTCCCGACAGCAGGTTGAATATTCGCTGCTGACAAGCGCTGCCTTAACTGATTATTCCTTATGTCTTTCAGACCAGTATAAGTCAACCCGGTCCAACTGTAAAACCAATCAGCATATGCGTTTGCCGCCATCGCTGGTTTCAGCCACATAGAATGCGGGGGTCAGACCGGTTCTTTCCCTATATTCGGCACCTGTACGGCTGATAAATCCTTCTATTGCCTCATCTTTTACCAGGCTTACCGTACACCCGCCAAAGCCGCCTCCAGTCATACGTGAGCCAAGCACTCCTTCAATACCAAGGGATGATTCCACCATGGCATCAAGCTCCGGTCCGGTAACCTCATAATCATCGCGCAGGGAATTATGAGAAGCAATCATCAGTTTTCCAAAAGCCTGGATATCTCCGGCTTTCAGAAATTCAACAGCCGCGCGGGTACGCTCAATTTCAGTGACCACATGCCGGGCACGCCGCATCACGGTAGAATCCTGAATATGAACACTCAATCCTAAAAATTCTTCAACACTGATATCGGCAAGCTGGCGGATCGCTTTGTAAGGCTGAAGGGCGGCAACTGCAGTGTGGCATTCCCCGACACGTTCATTGTACTTTCCCGAATCCAGTTTATGCGGGCTGTTGGTATTGGCGATCACAATCTTAACGCCTTCCAGCGTCAACGGAACCAACTCATATTCAAGGGTATCGCAATTCAGATAAACCGCATGCCCTTCTTTTCCCATGGCGGAGGCAAACTGATCCATGATGCCGCACATGACCCCGGCAAATTCATGCTCGGCTTTTTGCGCCATCTTTACCAGATCGATTTCTGAATAACCGGTTTCGTAAACATTGTTTATGGCCACAGCAGTAACCACTTCGATGGCCGCCGAAGAAGAGAGGCCTGCCCCTGCCGGCACATCTCCGTAAAAAAGCAGATCGGCCCCCTGTGGAAAACGTACCCCCCTTTTAAGGAACTGGGCAAAAACGCCTACCGGATAATTTACCCACTCCCTGCCTACCGGTTTGTTAAGATCCTCAACGCTCAATTCGGTTTCAAACTTCATATTCAGGGAGGAGAACCGCACATATGGCCGGTCCGTTTTGCGGATCAGGCAGTAATTGCCAAAACTCAGCGCACAGGGCAGCACAAAGCCTCCGTTATAATCGGTGTGTTCACCTATCAGATTGACCCGGCCGGGCGCAAAAAATCCCTGAACGGGGCCCGGCCCGTATTTTTCCGAAAACATGGCTTTTAAAAATTCTGTTTCCATCGTTAACTCTTGTTTAAAATAATCAGTGAGCTGATTGCCGGCAACAAATTTCCGTTAACCGGCAAACCCTTCCACAGTTGCAGAAGAAATTTTCTGTCGTAAAAGTAAATCATATCATCCGAATATTTTTTATCCGGTAAATAAGACACAGAATTCTCCGGAATTTTAATGATTAAAATCAACCGCTTATCTTTGCTGAAAAACCACATTATGAAACATCTGCTCAGGCCATGGGGGCGCGACACCGAAGGCAGAGATCTTGTGTTGTACACCCTGGATGACGGGAAAGGCACGGTTGTCAGCATCAGCAATTATGGCGGCATCATCACTTCCATACGGACGCCGGACCGGCACGGACAATCCGGAGAGGTTGTGCTGGGCTTTGATACTGCAGATGCCTACCTGGATGAACGCTATCTGGCCGACTGCCCCTATTTCGGGTGTATTACCGGCAGGTACGCGGGCCGGATCGCTTGCGGGAAATTCAGCATAGGCGGGGAAAGTTACCGTTTGCCACTTAACAACGCAGGCAATACGCTACATGGCGGATTCAGGGGATTTGACAAACGCACCTGGGATCATCAGGTAATAATGACGGAAGACAAATACGGACTTGAACTCAGTTACCTCAGCCCCCACCTCGAGGAAGGTTTTCCGGGAAACCTTCAGGTAAAGGTTACCTATATGATGTCATCTCCCGGCGCGCTTACCATAAAATACCAGGTAACCACCGACAGACCCACCGTGGTCAACCTGACCAATCACACCTATTTTAACCTGAATATGCCCCAACCTGACATCCTGGGTCACCGGCTCAGGATATTCAGTAATAAAAATATTGAAAGCAGCAACCTGATCCCCACGGGGCGGATTATTGATATTACGGGCACCGCCCTTGATTTTTCGGAGCCCAAAACCATCGGCCGCGACATAGGCCGGTTACCTGATGGTTACGACCACGGTTATGCGCTTGAAAACGAAAAAGGAAGTCTTATTCCTGCGGCAGTGTTGTCGGAACCGCTATCCGGCAGGCAGGTGGAGGTATTCACAGATCAACCGTCCGTGCATATCTATACAGGCTATTATATTCCAGCCCTGACCGGACACGAAGGGGTGCAATATGGGCGCTGCAAGGGTGTAGCCATTGAAACGCAGCATTATCCCGATTCGCCGAACCATCCCGGGTTTCCGGGCACCCTGCTGAAGCCGGGCGAGGTTTTCGAAAGTACAACGGACTACCGATTCAGCACAGGTGCCAGCAAGTAAATGGCAGAATCGCCGGCTATAAGCCCAGGTATTCTTTTACCTGTAAGGCTACATTTTCAGGGGTAAATCCGAACTTTTCATCCAGCACCTTTGCCGGAGCGGAGTAACCAAAGTGGTCGAGGCCCCAGACCCTGCCATTTTCGCCAACCAGTCCTGAAAGGGTAACCGGCAATCCGGCGGTCAGTCCGAATACGGGTACACCCGGCAGCATAACTTTGTGCTGGTAAGCCTGATCCTGCTGGCGGAACAATCCTTCAGATATTACTGAAACAATCCTGATTTTCAGATTGTTTTCAGCCATCAGCAATGCTGCACCTGCAACCAGGGTTGAAACCTCAGATCCGCTGGCAAGCAGGATCACATCGGGAGTTCCTTCACAATCCTGAACAACATAGGCTCCACTTGCGGCGCGAAGTGCTGAATTGTATGGTGTTGCCCCCTCTGCTACAGGCAGATCGCTGATATTTTGCCGTGACAGGATTAGCGCTGTTGGCGTTGAGGTATTCTCCATGGCAAGTTTCCAGGCCACCGAGGTTTCGGCGGCATCTGCCGGACGAAGGGCCAGCAGGCTCATGGCGCCGTGGTGGTTTTTCATCTGCTCCAGCAACCTGATCTGTGCTTCCTGTTCAACGGGCTGATGTGTGGGCCCGTCCTCTCCCACCCTGAAGGCATCATGCGTCCAGATATATTTGACAGGCAATCCCATCAATGCCGAAAGCCTGACGGCCGGTTTCATATAATCGCTGAACACGAAGAAAGTGCCGCAGGCGGCCCATACCCCGCCATGCAGGGCAATGCCGTTACAAATGGCCGCCATGGTCAGTTCACTGACGCCCGCCTGCAGGAATGCACCGCTGAAATCGCCCTTGGCCAGAGGTTTGGTTTGTTTCAGGAACCCGTCGGTCTTGTCGCTGTTGGCAAGGTCGGCAGACGAAACAATCATATTTCCCACGTTTTGAGCAAGGTATGCGAGAATGGCCGATGAAGCGGCGCGGGTAGCTATACCCGGTTTCTGAACCACACTGCCGAAATCCAGTTCAGGTAGTTTTCCTGACAGATATAAATCAAGTCTGCCTGCCAGGGAAGGATTATCGTCTGCCCATTTTTGCTGCAATGCTTTTCTTTCCTTCGCCGCTTTTGTCTTTTCAGCCCGCTTTTCTGCATACAAGGCAGCTACTTCCGGAAAAACTGCAAACGGATCACCGGGATTCCCTCCCAAATTGGCGATGGACTTTTCAAATGAAGCACCTGACTCACCCAGCGGCATGCCGTGGGTAGCACATTTGCGCTCGAAACTCTCTCCATCGGCCGTGAGCGCTCCTTTGCCCATTACGGTTTTACCGATGATCAGGGTGGGCCGCTCCCGCTCAAGTTGGGCAGCATCCAGCGCCGCACGGATGGCTGAATGATCATTTCCGTCAATGGTCATTACATTCCAGCCCCAGGCTTCATATTTCATCGCGGTATTTTCACTGGTAACAACATGGGTATCGGTCGACAGCTGAATGTCGTTGCTGTCGAAAAACATGACCAGGTTGCTCAGCCCGAGGTGACCGGCAATCCTGCCGGCTGACTGCGAAATTTCTTCCTGAATCCCTCCATCCGAGATATAAGCATAAGTCTTATGCGACATCCATTCGCCGAAGCGGGCACACAGAAAACGTTCCGCAATGGCAGCGCCGATGGCCATGGCATGACCCTGTCCCAACGGACCAGATGTATTCTCCACCCCACGGGCCTGATCCACCTCAGGATGACCGGGTGTTACGCTCCCCCACTGCCTGAAATTCTTCAGATCATCGATGCTGTAATTCCCCGAAAGGGCCAGCACCGAATAAAGCATGGGCGACATATGCCCGGGATCGAGAAAGAAACGGTCGCGCATGTGCCAGGTCATATCCGAAGGGTCATACCGGAGGTATTCCGTGTAGAGAATATGTATAAAATCGGCTCCGCCCATCGCGCCGCCGGGATGCCCCGACCTGGCTTTCTCAACCATTGCTGCAGAAAGGATGCGGATGTTATCGGCAGCCAGAGTGGTAAGATCTTTGCTCATGAATTGCTGTTATAGAGGTTGTTAACAAAAGAATATGCTTGCCATTTTCGACAGGCAAACTTACGGCATTCAGCGGAAATTTTAAATATATGTTATAAACAACCCCTGCCGTCATGGTTGAAAACCCGGTGGGTCATCGTATCCGGAAAATGCAATATACCAATAATCAGCAACTTGAAAAAGAAATGTCACTCGTTTAGCTCCGTTCAGTACTACTTAGGATGGCACCATATCCATGCCCCGGACATTAAAAGCTAAGATCAGTGAAGCATGGTAAGAAAAGTGATGTAAATGGTCCAGATGCTGATTCCATTGATCAGCACCAGCTCGGTGGCACCATTGATTCCCTGCTTGAACAGGGAAATCAGGGTAAGCACCAGCACCACCAGAATAACAACCAACCCCGAAAGCCCTGCAAAGCGGGCATAAGGCATCAGGGTTACCTGAAAACTGATAATCAGCAAAGGCAGGGCAATGAATACTACCACCGCCAACAGGTTGTGCAGGATGCGCTGCAACGAAGGCGCCAGGCTCTTCAGGCTTACGGGCCTGAGGTTGTGCGGCAGAAAAGCCAGCAGAGTGATGGAAGCAAAACAAATGTCGATGTTACGCATCAGCTTTTCATACGCTCCGAGGTTATAAAACCAGGTCATCAGCCAGAAAAATATATAGGTAAGAATGGCCGTAATAAACAGCATTCTTTTGTATGCCTTACGGTAAATTTCTCCGTATAATTCTGTATTGCTCAAAAAACTGAGGGTATGCCTTTTAAGGTCGAACCTTAGATGACCAATGGCTTTCCGGATAGTATAAGGCATCAACCCTGCATAAACAAAACCAATCAGCAGTATGCCCAGTTTGGTGAAGAAGATCATAATTGCAGGTCAGTGACCGTTTCGTTTTATTTTGTTGATAAAATTACCGGATTTGTTCAAAGGTCTTCTGTAGCTAATTTGCCGGGCTGACAATGGCCGTCCAGCCTCCCCCGGGAGCCAGATTAAAGTGGATCTTGTCATTTCTGCGGACATTTTGATTTCTGATCAGGTAATCCGCGGCATTTTTATCTGCATTCGGCCCATCCTTAAAAATGGTCGCCTGATAGACTCCCTCCCCAAGAAAAGACAGACCGATTTCCAGATTCCTCGGCGACCAGTCGGTCATGGCGGCCAGGTACCAGGTGTCCCCGTTTCGCCGGGCAATCAGAATATAATCACCAACCTCCCCTTGCAACACCCTGGTTTCATCCCACACAACCGGTATCCGGCTGATAAATGCAGGGATTTCAGGTTCGCGGAGGTAAAGCGAAGGAGCATCGCACAGCATCTGCAGCGGGCTTTCATAAATCACATACATGGCCACCTGATGCGCGCGCGTACCCAGGCTTGAAGGATTGTCGAAGTTAATACAGAAGTCATCCTTTTGTGCATTCCGCATGGCGCCGGGGGTGTAATCCATTGGGCCGGCCACCATCCTGATAAAAGGCAGGGTGACGTTATGTTCCGGGTTGGCGTATGTGCTCCATTTGTTGTTCTCGTTGCCCATAACGCCTTCGAACGACAGCACATTCGGATATGCCCGGTTTAGTCCGGCCGGCTTGTAAGCCCCGTGAAAATCGACCAATAAATGATTGGCCGCCGCCACCGCGGCAATTTTTTCATATGAATTAACCATTCCCTGATCGGCACGCTGCATAAAATCGACCTTTACCCCTTTTACGCCCCACTCCCGGTATGATGAAAGAATTTTCTCCTCATTTCCGTTGAGCGGATGCCAAAGTAACCACAGGATAATCCCCACCTGCTTCGAAGCTGCATATTCAATCAGCTCCGGCAAATCAATTTCAGGAATGGTTTCCAATACATTGGTTGTGGTTTTCGACCAGCCTTCATCCAGAATCACATACTCAATCCCGTAAGCAGCCGCAAAATCTATGTAATACCTGTAGGTTTCCGTATTGATCCCCGATCTGAAATCCACGCCGGTGATATTGTTGGCGTTGTACCAGTCCCAGGCAACCTTGCCGGGACGGATCCACTCAGTATCTTTTAGTTCCGAAGGTCGCGAAAGCCGGTAAACCAGATCGCTCCCGGCAATGGAAGCATCATGTTGTGAAACTGCAAATACCCTCCAGGGGAAGCTCCGTCCGCCCGGTGTTTCAGCAATATAGCCGGCCTGTTCCGCAATATCCTCCGAGCGGTCAGAGGTTCCGCCTCGCGGAAGGGCTTTCTGCACAACCTCAGGAAACACAGCCCGGAAGCCATTGTCTGTATTTTTCTTCAGAAATGCATTCGGGTAACCAATCAGATCGGCTTCCGTAAAGAGCACCCGGACTTTTCCGGGGGCCGTAAATAAGACCGGGAGGGAACAAAAATCACCGGGGGCAATACTGTCAACAGGCCGATGCAGGTAAGGCCGTTCGTAATGCGAATACATGCTGTTTTCGCGGGGGAAATGCACTTCTGAACCTTCCGGGAAGTTCAGCCGCATCTCTTCGTTCTTTACTTTAAGCATCCCTTTGCGCGAAGTGATAAACCTGTATGCCACGCCGTCGTTATATACCCTGAATTCAATGGCTGGTCCGTTCCGGTACTTCAGTTCCAGGCAGTTGAAAGGATAGGACGCCTGCCGGTACTTCACCGGGACCACTGCCTGATACTCCGTTAAACCGCTGCTGCGGAAGATTGCGGGCTTTGTGCCGGGCGCCGGCAGTGCTTCCCCTGATGCCAGTTCCAGGCCCAGCCGCGATACGGAACACGTTTCCTTTCCTTCCATAAAAACGGTAAAACCGATGTTCCCGGCGGGATTAACCTTTAAAGCAAGTTTTCCGTCAGGAGATGTAACTGTGTACTGACCCTTAACCGGCATAACAATCAGGAAACAAAAAGCGGCAATATAAGATGTCAATCGATTCATATTCAAATAGTTTAATAAACAGCGTTCCGGTTTACCGATAAAAAAAACTGACCTCTTCGAAGGTGGGTTTGCACTGATCAAAAGTAATAAAAACGGATACCGGATCTGATTATCGGCAAATTCAATTATATGAACCGTTGAAGAAGCAGTGAGCCGGGTATTTCAGAAATTATACAACCTGCAGAATCATGCTTCACCATCCCGGATGAACTGCTGCTCCCAGTGACAGTCAAATTCAGATTCCTGAAATCCGGATTTGAGAAACCAAAATTTTTATTCGGATATTTTTATCCGATTTAAAAATATCATAGCTTTGCAGCTAAGAAACAAAGCAGATATGTTTTCGAAAGCCTGTGAATACGGAATAAGGGCCTGCATTTATATTGCAGGAAAATCGCTGGGGAATGAGCGCACATTCCTGAATGATATTGCCGCGGAGATAGATTCCCCGGCGGCTTTCACCTCAAAAATCCTGCAAACCTTGTCAAAAGCAGGCATTATTACTTCACTGAGGGGACAACGGGGCGGGTTTATGATGAATCCGGCCCAGATAGAAGATAGAAACGTTGCTGACATAGTAAAGGCTATTGACGGGGATTCAATTTTCACCAGTTGCGGCCTGGGTCTGAAGCATTGCTCCCCGGCCCAGCCGTGCCCGGTTCACGACAAGTTCAACGATATCCGTTATAATCTGAAACAGGTGCTTGACAACACAAAAATCAAAGAGCTGGCACTCGGACTGAAGGACGGGCAAACATACCTTAAAAGGCCGGTAAACATTCATCAGTAAGAAAGGATGTTCTAAGCCGGAAAGTAACTGTTACCGGATTACCGGGGCGATGTGATCATATATTCTACCCGGGAACCGGATGAATGCCAATGACAGCGGACTAAAAAAAATGGTCCGGAAAGCAACACAATTATTCACATCAAAACACCATCAATATGAAACATGAAAAAAAACTCTGGATCGGGTTTGCGCTTGTTGTGGTTATATCCTTTGCCGTACTGGGTTATTATGGTTATGAGATCTATCAGCAGGCTCCGCCTGTTCCTGAGGAAGTGGTCACAAGCGATGGAACGGTTATATTCACAGGTCAGGATATCAAAGACGGCCAGAATGTCTGGCAGAGTATCGGCGGTCAGGAAGTGGGAAGCGTGTGGGGTCACGGCGCTTATGTGGCACCCGACTGGTCGGCCGACTGGCTGCACAGGGAAGCCGTTTTTATACTGAACACCTGGTCCAAGCAGGAATTCAGCCGGGCTTACGACGAACTGCCGGGTGAGCAGCAGGCAGCCCTTAACCACAGGTTGCAGGAAGAACTCAGAAAAAACACCTGGGATCCATCCACCGGCACCATCACGGTATCGCCCCTCAGGGCTGAGGCCATCCGGAGCCTGAGCCTTCATTACGAAAGTCTTTTTATGGACAATCCTGATTATCATCAACTTCGTAATGATTATGCCATACCGGTAAACTCAATCAAGGATCCGGAAAGGATGTATAAAATGAATGCATTCTTTTTCTGGGCATCCTGGGCGTGTGTCACAGAAAGGCCGGGGGAAGCCATCACATACACACACAACTGGCCCCCTGATGAAATCGTCGGCAACAAGCCTACCGGCGACCTGGTACTATGGACCGGTTTCAGCGTAATCATGCTGCTGATCGGGATAGGAATACTGGTATTCTATCATGCAAAAACAACAGAAGAGACTGAAGTTGAAAAACCGCTTGAAGACCCCCTTATGCGGCAAAACATCACGCCCTCGATGAAAGCGGTGGAGAAATACTTCTGGATCGTCAATTTTCTGATTCTTCTTCAGATTGTAATGGGAATAGTTACGGCGCATTACGGCGTGGAGGGTGACGGACTATACGGAATACCCCTTGCCAGCTTTATGCCTTATGCCATTTCACGTACCTGGCATGTTCAATTGGCCATTTTCTGGATTGCAACCGCCTGGCTTGCAACAGGCTTGTACATTGCCCCGGCAGTTTCGGGCAGCGATCCCAAATACCAGAAACTGGGTGTAAACTTCCTTTTTGTGGCTTTGCTGATCATTGTACTGGGTTCAATGGCCGGACAATGGATGGGCGTAATGCAGAAGCTTGGATATGTGGAGAACTTCTGGTTCGGCCATCAGGGTTATGAATATGTTGACCTGGGCCGCTTCTGGCAACTATTCCTGTTCGCCGGATTGTTTATCTGGCTCACGCTGATGGTAAGGCCGCTGATTCCGGTATTCAGGCGTAAAACGGAGGAAAAGAACCTGCTGATCCTGTTTCTGATCGCTTCGGCTGCCATTGCCCTGTTCTACGGCGCCGGACTGATGTGGGGAAGGCAGACAAACCTGGCTATAGCCGAATACTGGCGCTGGTGGGTGGTACACCTGTGGGTGGAGGGCTTTTTCGAGGTTTTCGCTACCGTTGTGGCAGCCTTCCTTTTTGTACGGATGGGATTGCTGCGCACAAAAACCGCCACTTCAAGTGTGCTTTTCGCAACCATTATCTTTCTTTCGGGTGGTATTCTGGGCACATTTCACCACCTGTATTTTACCGGCACTCCCACGGCCGTGATGGCACTCGGGGCGACCTTCAGCGCACTGGAGGTGGTCCCCCTTGTTCTGATCGGTTTCGAAGCTTTCCACAACTACCGGCTTTCCAGATCCACGGCATGGCTGAGGGATTATAAATGGCCCATCTACAGCCTGCTCTCAGTTTCATTCTGGAATTTCCTGGGTGCAGGCATTTTCGGCTTTCTCATCAACCCGCCCATCGCGCTCTATTACATGCAGGGGCTGAACACAACGCCGGTGCACGGACATGCAGCACTTTTCGGCGTATACGGAATGCTTGGCATCGGCCTGATGCTGTTCGTATTGCGCAGCCTCTACCGTGAGCAGGTCTGGAATGAAAAACTGCTCAGTTTCTCATTCTGGTCGATCAACATCGGCCTGCTGCTGATGATCTTCCTGAGCATTCTTCCGGTCGGATTTATGCAAACCGTTGCCAGCGTGAATGAAGGCATGTGGTATGCCCGTTCCGCTGAATTTATGCAGCAACCCATCCTCACAACTTTCCGCTGGCTCAGGACCATCGGGGACACTGTATTCGCCCTAGGCGCCCTGGCCCTGTTCTGGTTTGTATTTAAACTCGCTTTTCAGAAAAAAATCCGTTAAAAATCAACTATATGGACAATCAGAATAAAACCATTGGAAGCTATGTCACAGAAGATTACCGGACGGCTGCCGTCTTCGGGCGATACGGCATAGACTTCTGCTGCCGCGGCAACCGCCCGCTTCAGGATGTCTGCCGGCAGGAAAACATAAATTATGAAGCCCTGTTGGAAGAACTGTCGCAGGCGGCAACCGGCCCCATAACGGGGAATGACAACTTCAGTTCCTGGCCGCCAGACCTTCTTGCCGATTATATCGAAAAAATCCATCATCGCTATGTGGAACAATCCATTCCACAGCTGACCGGTCTGCTCGAAAAAGTGACCAACGCTCATGGCGACCGGCATCCTGAAGTCTATGAAATTGCAGAACATTTCAGGATATCAGCCGGAGAGCTTACAAAACACATGAAAAAGGAGGAACTGGTTCTTTTCCCGTTCATCCGTAAGATGGTGAATATCAGGCCAGGCAGCAGCGCAATTCCGGAAGCAGCATTCGGAAGTGTTGCAAACCCCATCAGCGTCATGCTGCAGGAGCATGATAACGAAGGTGAAAGGTTCAGAAAGATCGAAGAGCTCAGCAGTGGCTACACCCCTCCTGAAGACGCCTGTAATACCTACAGGGTTACTTATGAATTGCTCATGGAATTCCAGCAGGACCTGCACAAGCATATCCACCTCGAAAACAACATACTTTTCCCGGCTGCCATAACCATGGAAGCAGCGCTCAAACAGCAGAAACCGGATTAATCTGATACCAGGTGCAAAAAAATATCCCTGTTCCGGCCTTTTGGAGGAAGGAGCAGGGATATTTGTAAATCAGCATCCGGAGGTTTAAACCGGCTTAGTCAACCCAATCGGCAATAAACATATTGGTATCACGGGTTCCGCCGTTATTCCGGTTAGAGGAAAATATAAGTTTCCTGCCGTCGTATGAAAACATCGGGAATGCGTCGAACACCGGATCCCATGTGATGCGCTCGAGACCGGAGCCATCGAGGTTGATCATATAGAGATTAAACTCAAATCCACGGGCAGAAGCATGGTTGGAGCTGAACAGGATTTTCTCACCCGAAGGGTGAAAAAAGGGCGCCCAGTTGGCTTTGCCCAGGTTGGTGATCTGCCTGAGGTCGCTGCCATCCACGTTGCACACATAAATTTCCATGTTGGTAGGAGCAACCAGCCCTTCTGAAAGCAATTCCTTGTATTCCCTGATCTCTTCAGGCGTTTTCGGACGCGATGACCTGAACACCAGCTTTGTTCCGTCGGGAGAAAAGAAAGCGCCCCCGTCGTAGCCAAGGTCGAACGTAACCTGTTTTACATCACTTCCATCGATTTTGCATGTATACAGTTCCAGGTCTCCCGAACGGTCTGAAGTAAATACGATCAGGTCACCTTTGGGTGAAACCGTCGCTTCGGCATCGTAACCGGGCGATTTCACAAGGGTATCGATCAGCTGACCTTTCAGGTTTGCCACATAAATATCAAAATCGGGATAAATCGGCCACAGGTACTTACCATCAGCCCTTCTTTCAGGTTCGGGAGGGCAATCACTGCCCCCGGAGCGGGTAGATGCGTAAAGAATGCTGGTATCCCCCGGCATAAAAAACGAACAGGTGGTCCGGCCCAGGCCCTCACTGATCAGCTGCGGAATGTGGTTCTTCATATCTCCGTCACTGAATGGGAAATAATAAATATGGTCGCACTTTGTACCCCATTTCGCGCTTTTCGCCTGAAAAGCAATCATAGAATCGTCAAAGCTGAAATACGCTTCAGCAAAATCACCGCCATTGGTGAGTTGCCGGATATTTTTCAGATGTTTCTCCTGAGGATAGTGAATGTTGGTGTCAGCTTGCGATGACACCGTAGCAGGCATATCATGACCACAGAGCTTACAGGGTTCAGCTGAATTTCCCGCTGAGGCAGCCGCGGCGGCAATAATCATTGAAAATACGTAAATGCAAATTAAAAACTTCATCATTTAACAATTTATTTTTAGTTATACCAGATTTCGTTCCCTGCAAAGACTCTCGAAGCAGAGATACTTCTTATAAACCTCTTTTCGCCTGAATGGTTCAACTTCTCCGGACTGCTCTTTCGGGTATCAGTCGGAAAATCCGCATAAAACGTGACCGGAACCTGTTAAAATGATAAATTCGCAAAAGCATTTACATTATAAATCATACCGCTACAACCATGGAAGTCATGTATTTTCGCGAAAGCAGTGAATTCAGGGAGTGGCTCGAAGAAAATCACAGCCATGCAAAGGAAATCTGGCTGGGATTTTTAAAAAAGCGCAAAGGGATTGCGCATGGGTTTTATTACCCTGAAGCGGTTGAGATCGCCCTTTGCTATGGCTGGATTGACGGGCTGACCCGGAGTGTGGATGAATCGCGGTATAAAGTCAGGTTTACACCCAGAAAAGCAAAAAGTGTCTGGAGCAGCATCAACATCAAAAGGGTTGAAACACTGAAGGAAGCCGGACTTATGCATCCCGCAGGCCTGGCAGTTTATGAAGCCCGTGATAAAAAGAGAACGGATTCCGCAAATTTTTTGCGCGAAAATGGCCGCTTAACTCCGGAAATGGAACAGGAGTTTATGAAGCACCCCAATGCTTATGTTTGGTTTTGCAACGCATCCGCTTCATACCGTAAAACCTGCATTTACTGGATCCTCAGCGCCCGGCAGGATGCAACCAGGGCCAGAAGACTTGCGACTGTCATTGAGTGCTCCGGCAATCAGGAAAGAATCCCTTTACTTAAAACGGACTCAGGACACCGCAAACCTCGTGAAAGTTAATATCCGGCACACTATGAAAAAAATCCTTCTCATCGGAATCATAAGCCTTCTTGGCAATGTAACCCCGGCACAGAATTCAAACCTTTCCGGAGGGGTTATTTTCGACGGGGAGCCTTACCTGGCAGTAAAACCTCAAAATCCACGACACATGGTGGTTGCCTGGATGGGTTATGTTTTTCTCAACCGGATAATGATCCGCACAAGGGTCAGTACCGATGGCGGAATAAACTGGAGCGCTGCAGCCAATGTACCTCATGTGCAAAACGGCCATACCTCAGCCGACCCTTCCCTGGCATTTGACAGCCAGGGAAACGTTTATCTCTCCTATATTGATTATGATCCGTATTTTACGTCAGGCGCCGTCTATGTAAGGAAATCGACTGACGGGGGGCTTACCTGGGAACAGGCTGTTGAAGTAATTGCTTTTGATGATGATCCCGGGCGATTTCCGATCGACCGCCCCTGGATAACCATTGACTGTTCAGGAGGCGCCTTCAGCGGCAATATATACATCACCACCATGAATGCCAGCCCCGCTGGTGCGCCACCCTATCATCCTTACTTTACCAGGTCAGTGAATCAGGGCCAGTCTTTTGAGCCATGGCGTTATGCCGATACAACAGGATGGTTGTCAGGCCCGTTTATCGCAAAACCGATGCCAACACCGGCCATCAGTTCAACAGGTATTTTCCATTGTATCTATCCCAGCCTGGTCTTCTCACAGAACCTGCTTCCACAGTTTGTCCTTGCATCTTCTGCCGACGCAGGGATCAGCTTTTCGCATCGCAGTGTGATTGCTGCACCTTCAACGATCGCCGTCAGCGATACATCAGCAAAAAAAGGGTACCTGCTCCGCGTGAATCCTTCCGATCCGCAGCATTTTGCATTCATCCATCTGCGGAATGCATCCGGAGATGCCGATGTCTTTCTGATGGAATCATTTAACGGAGGCGAAACCTGGAATGAAGGGACACGGATAAACGACGACCCAACCGGAAACGGGCGGATGCAGGATCTCGTCTGGGCCGCTTTCGATACCGACGGCGACCTGGCCATTGCCTGGCGCGACCGCCGGAATGCTTCCGATACGGGTTATGCGGCAGCCTATGAGATATACGCTGCCGTCAGGCGTAAAAACGAACCGGATTTCTACCCCAACTTTAGGCTGAGCAGCGAAATCATCCCGTTTGATGATATCCTTTTTCAGAATGGCAATGATTTCATGTGCCTGGAATTATTTAACGACACCATCAGCGCCGTTTGGGGCGACACCAGAAACGGGGCGCTCAATATCTGGTTTCAGCGGTCATATCTGGACGGAACGCTGCTATCTTGCACCAGACTGGCTGACGAAAAACTTCCTTCCCTGAAGATTACAAACATCAGTCCTGAACAGGTCCTGATCGAAAGTGAGGTAATCACAGAAATCACGGTCTTCAACATCGGCGGTAAGGCAGTGCTCAGGCTGAATAATCTCCCCGGCAATTCACGGGAAATCATCAACCTTCACAACGTTCCTCCCGGCGCATATCTCATCCGCGTACAAACCACCCATGGAAGTATCACAGCCAGAATGATGCGCTGAATCACCAACCTTAATCAACACCGGAAAATCCAAAGTATACTGATATGAAGAAGCTCACCAGCAGTAAGGGAACTGACATCATCAGCATTGCAGGCGGTCGCAGCAATGTTTTTTTGATTAATTCCGGTGATAAAAAGATTCTTGTTGACACCGGCCCTCGGTTTATGCAGAAAACCGTTATCAGACGTCTGATGAAACTCGGCATCCGGTCCATCGATTATCTGATACTGACACATACCCATTTTGACCATGCAGCCAATGCCCGGGCTATTAAGAACTGCTTTAATGCCAGAGTGATTGTGCATGCATCCGAAGAGGGATTTCTGAAGTCAGGCGATAGTCCGGTTCCCGCCGGCACCAACCTGTTTACGGGATGGCTCACCCGAACTTCAGGCAAACTGGCCAACCGCCTGGTGAAATATCAGGGTTGCGATGCGGATATAACCTTTGATCAACAATTATATCTTTCAGAAGACCTTGAAAATATTCAGGTCATTCACACTCCGGGGCATTCCGCAGGATCTTCAAGTGTGATTATTGACAATGAAATCGCACTTGCCGGCGATACCCTGTTCGGAACTTATCCCGGAAGCTGCTTTCCTCCCTTTGCCGATGACCGGGAACTGTTGTTCACGAGTTGGGAACTGTTGCTGGAAACCGGATGCCGCGTTTTCTTTCCATCACATGGAAGCGTCAGAACCCGCGAACAGGTAAGCCGGGAACTGAAAAAAAGAAAATAAAGTCATCCCACGGCAACAACATCTTTAATCCGGCATTCAGCTGATCCCCGAATACGGTAATCCGTCCAACAAATCCCCCGGTTTCCGGCACATGTGTTTTTGGTTTTTCCCGGACTGTGGAGTTAATTACACATTCCATATCCGCTATTGCATTTTCAATAATTTGATATTCAATATTTTGCACAATTACCTCTTGTTTGGTTTACATTTTGAATGAATAAGACAAAACCAAAACCCGAAAAACTATGAAAAACTTTTTGCTAATTCTGCTTGTGCTGCCAGTGCTCTTCACTTCCTGTGAAAACAAAAAGCAAACTGAACAGATAAATCAGTTGATTCAGGAAAAGAACAAAATCCTGAGCGATGCCGCAGTCAAAGACTCCCTTGTCAACGACTTTCTGATGACGATCAATGAAATAGAAGCCAGCCTTGCAGAGGTCAAGAGCCGCGAAAAACTGATCAGCTCCCAAACCGGGCAGGGCAAGGAACTCAGCAAACCAATCCGCGACCGCATCAATGAAGATATCCGCATGATTAATGAACTCATGCAGTCAAACAAAAATAAAATTGCAGCCCTCAACCGTAAAATCAAAGATTCAGACCTGAAAATCAAGGAGTTTGACAATATGATTGCGCTCGCCAATCAGCAGCTCGCCGAAAGGGACAACGAAATACAGACGCTGAAAGAAGAACTTGCCGGCCTCAATTTCTCGATTGCTGTGCTTAATGACACTATTTCAATGATTAAAGATAAAAACCGGGCGCTGACCGGAGTTGTCAATGAAAAAACCAACGAGTTGAATACGGCCTATTTCATTGTCGGAGAGCGCAAGGAATTAATTGAGAAAAAAATACTCAATAAAGAAGGTGGTTTTCTTGGCCTGGGCAAGTCACAGAAGATTGCCGGGGATGTAGATCTGAATGAATTCACCAGGATAGATATCCGCAACCTGAAATCAATTCCGCTGGGCGTAAAAAAGGCCACCGTAATGTCGGTTCATCCGGCAGGCTCCTACGAATTGATAATGACTGAAAAGAAGGTTGAAGAAATTGTGATAAAAAATCCTTCCATATTCTGGGAAAAGTCCCGCATGCTGGTGATTTCAACCGAAGTATAAGTAACCTCACTTATCAACCAGCCAGCTTCAATTAACGGACAGGAAACTGTTATGAAGCAAAGCCCCCGCATCCACAATGCGGGGGCACTTTATTATCAATCTTTACTGACCTATACAACAGTTCCCGAAAGCCCAGAAACAATCTGAGAAAAAAGCATTTAACCAGACACATGACAGATTCTTCACAGTCCGTTAACAACATAGCGCATTTGACCTTATTTTTGCAGGGATGAACGGAAAAAATAACCCGGAGGGGGTAAAAGGGAAAGTGGTCACAGGGTTCCTGTTGATTCTCTTTTTGGCGCTGGCTGCAGTTTTTGCCATGATTCATCTTGCAGCCCAGCTCACGCCGCCCGACACCGGGATTTCGCAATCCGTAACGAAACTCACCCTGGTGAGCAATATGCTCTCCAAACTGATTGATGCCGATGGACAAGCCCGGGCCTATATTACTACAGGCCAGCGGAGGTATTTGAATAAATACAGGGAGGATGAAAAAGAAATCAGGGACATCGCCGACTCTCTCAAGTATACCAGTGTGATGCATACCGATCAATACCTGAGAATGTTGGTAGTCGACAGCCTGCTTGATCTGAAAAAGGCTACACTGGAGAATTTCTTCAGGCAGGGCAAAGCGGCCGGATCGCCCATTCTGAGTACAGAAAGGTTGAATCAGGTGCTGCAACGCTTCAGCGATACCGTAGCGTTCTCAACAAGAACCATAGCACATCCGCCAACTCCCCCTTCGGGGAAACCCCGGGAATCAGAACCGGCAAAAAAAGAGAATATTTTTAAACGTTTATGGTCAGGTATAACCGGTAAAAGCCCTTCTGCTGACAGCATCCCTGTAATTCAGCATTCAGTCGGTCAGACGCCTGACACCATTCAGACCTTTACCCGGCTGCATGATTCCACCATTGCGCAGGTGCGGACGCAGCTTGAGCAGATGGGCGAAGAGGAGCGAATAGAGCGTCAGATGGCCATTGAACGCGAACTGCTACTGCTCAGAACAGACCAGGTAATCCTCGATGAAATCCGTAATGTGCTGATACTTTTCGAGAAAGAGGAGATCAACCGGGCAATTGAAGGTTCGGAAAAAGCCAATGTGCTTGTTAAAAGATTATGGAACACCGCCCTGGTCCTTGCCACGGTGGGTTTACTCACCATGCTGGTTTTTATTGTACTGATCTGGAAGGACCTGGCCCGCAGCGCATTTTACCGGCGACAGCTTGAAAAAGCCAGGCTCCTGGCAGAAAAACTGTTAAAAGTCAAGGAACTGTTTCTGGCCAATATGAGCCATGAGATCAGAACACCGATCACCAGTATTATCGGATTTTCGGAAAGGCTGTCCAATACAAAGCTTTCAAGCGAGCAACAGGATTACCTGAAGTATATCAATACTTCTTCGGAACACTTGCTTGGCCTGATCGACGACCTGCTCGACTATTCCAGAATAGGCAGCGGAAAACTCAGTCTTGAATCACAACCGCTTGTCCCTGATGAACTTCTTGGAGAAGTTTATGAAACCCTGAAGCCAAAAGCCGAAAAAAAAGGCATTGAAATGCGTTATGCTGCAACCGGCAATACCGGAATAGCGGTAAAAGGGGATCCGCTCAGAATCAGGCAGATCATTTATAACCTGCTGAATAACAGTATAAAATTTACTGACAAGGGCACTATTAAACTGGAACTTGACATCCATCCGGAAGATGAAACGACTGGGTTACGCATCAGGGTGACCGACACCGGCATTGGCATTCCGGAGGAAAAGCAGCAGGAAATTTTTGAGGAATTTACACAGGTGGATGAAGGAATAACACGTAAATACGGCGGTTCAGGTCTCGGACTGGCCATTTGCCGCAAACTCACCGAAATGATGAACGGGACCATAAACCTGCAAAGCGCACCCGGTGAAGGTACTACGGTGGAAATTACGTTACAGCTGCCTGGATACAGCGGTGAAATCAATGTACCTGAAGCGGATCACTTTACCGGCATTCCCCGGCTGGAAGGAAAAAAAATATTGCTGGCAGAAGATGATGAAACAACCAGGCTTCTGCTCATCAGCCTGCTTCAGGAAACCGGGGCCACAGTGGATGCAGTACCCGACGGAGAAAAAGCGTGGCAGCTGTATGCAGATCACCCCGGAGACTATGACCTGATTATCACAGACATTCAGATGCCCCTGATGAGCGGCCCGGACCTGATTGAGAAAATAAACAGCTTTGTCCGGGAAAAGGGCTGCAATGCCCCATTGGCAATCGGGCTTACAGCCCATGCAACGCCCGATGATTTTGAACTATACCGGCGCAAAGGGTTGGATCGTTTCCTGATTAAACCTTTCAGACAATCCACACTTTATCAGGAACTTAGCCTAATTCTGGATTGCAAGTACGGGCATTTGGACCCGGAGCACGAGGAAATTCCGTTGCCAGGCAAAGCGCTTAAACTGGATATCTTTAAAGATTTTTCAGGCAACGACCCTGAGGCATTGAAAAAAATCATGGAGTCGCTGTTGAACAATATCAACGCGACGGTCCTTTCGATGAATGAAGCCTTCGACAACGGCGATTACAGGCAACTCTCACTGCTGGCCCACCGTATGCTTCCCAATATCAGAAATCTCGGAGCCTCAGTCGAATCGGACCTGTTGAAACAGATCGAAACATCCGGCAGGCTGGATTCACCTGACACTGAAACAATAAAAGTATTGCTTGAAAAGGCCACTGACGGGATGCATCTAATTGCAAAGGCCCTGAAAGATGAATTATTAAATTACTGAAGCGGGATCCCGTATTGCTTCATTTTGTTGTAGAGGGTTTTCCTGTCCACATTCAGCATTTTGGCGGCTTTCGATTTGTTGAACCGCACTTTTTCGAGTGTGGCAATAATCAACTCCCGTTCACTCCGGCGGGAGGTTTCCCTGAGGTCAATATCTTCTACCGGATTTTCATTAACAGGCCTTATTAAGGCTGGCTGGTCAATTGTGTTTGCTTCAGCCTCTGCTGTCAGCTCATCGGGGAGTGTTCCGGCGGTAATTACAGGCCCTTTTGACAGAAGCACCGCCCGCTTAATGATATTTCTGAGTTCACGCAGGTTTCCCGGCCAGGAATAATTCCTGAATACCTGCATCACATCCGGCGCAAAATCATCCACATCGCGTAAAAGCTCTTTGTTTGCCTGAGCAAGAAAATGTCTGGCAAACATAAGCATATCTTCGGGCCTGTCTCTGAGCGGTGCAACCTGAATGGCAAATTCATTGATGCGGTGATATAGATCCTCCCTGAAATCGCCGCGCGAAACAGCCTGTTTCAGATCTTCGTTGGTGGCTGTGATAATTCTTACATCCACCTGTATTTCCACCGTAGAACCGACCCTTCTGATTTTACGTTCCTGAATGGCCCGGAGCAACTGAATCTGAATATCATAACTAAGATTTCCTATCTCATCCAAAAAGATCGTCCCTCCGTTGGCGACTTCAAACTGACCCTGCTTATCGGCAATGGCACCCGTAAACGCGCCCTTCATATGCCCGAACAACTCGCTGCCTGCCAGGTCGCGCGGCAGGGCGCCGCAATCAATGGCCACAAAAGGCTTGTCGCTTCGCTGGCTGAGGGCATGAATACGCCGGGCAACGAACTCCTTCCCTGTTCCGCTCTCGCCCATAATCAGTACCGACATCCCCGTGGGAGCCACCAGGGTGGTATGTTCCAGAATTTTCACCGAGGCCTCACTGATTCCTTCAATATATGACTCATCACTTACCTGCAGATTTACTTCTGTGGCAGCCTTATTGCGCGTGTTTACCGCCCTTTGCACTGTCGACAGGATTTCGTCAGGGTTCACCGGCTTGGTAACGTAATCGAAGGCGCCCATTTTCATCGCCCTCACTGCTGTCCGGATATCACCGTAGCTTGTCATCAGAATCACAGGCACTGCAGGCGCATCGCGCTTCACCAGCTGAAGTATCTCCAGCCCGTCGTGATCAGGCAACCTCAGATCAGTAAGGACAATATCAGGATTAAAATCTTTTAATTTCTTTCTGCCTTCGGCAAATGAATACGAATGTACCACCTCGTAATCATGCTTGCGAAGGAGGGTTTCCAGCATCAGGCAGAATGTAACATCATCGTCAACGACCAGGATTTTGTTTATTGACATTTACTTAAAGATTGTATCAGCAAAGATAAAAAGATATCATTTCCGGCATACTGCTCTGTGTAATCATCCGGAATTGTAATTTGCTATTTTTGCTGAATCATGGATAAAACGCCAGATTACGATACCATCATCATTGGAGCCGGACCAGCCGGGCTGTTTGCAGCAGCGAATATCCGGAATGCCCGGACCCTGATCCTGGAAAAGAAGGAATTACCCGGACGAAAACTGATGATTTCGGGCAGCGGCCAATGCAACTTCACACATGCCGGCCCGCTGAAAGATTTTTTCACGCATTACGGGGACAATCACAGCTTTGTGAAACCTGCCCTGAAAGCATTCACCAACCAGGATGCCATAGCATGGTTCAGAAGGAGGGGCGTTGAAACCGTTACCGATAAAAACGGGAAGGTATTCCCCCGAAGCCTCAGGGCGGGTGAAATTCTGAACACTTTATTATCTGCCTGCGGAGAAAGACAAACCTTGATCAGAACAGGTACGCAGGTCTCAGACATCTCTTTGGAGAACGGATGCTTTTCAATAAAAACCACTCACCAGACTTACACATGCAAAAACCTGATACTTGCTACCGGCGGCTTATCCTATCCTTCAACCGGCTCGAGCGGTGATGGCTATGCATTTGCCAAAAAGACGGGGCACACCCTTGTTGAGCCCCGGCCGGCCCTGAGCCCTGTTTTTGTAAAGGACTATCAATTTGCATCCATTGCCGGCGTATCGCTCGATAATATCCTGATCAGACTCTTCAGGGACAATAAAGAAATCAGAAGCCACAGGGGTGATACGGGGTTCACCCATAAAGGACTCAGCGGCCCGGGCATTCTGGATTTTTCACGCTATTTCAGAAACGGAGACACCCTGAAGATCAATCTGTGCAATCTTGAAGAGGCAGCGTTCGAAAAACAATTTACGAGTCTTGCCAATTCAAACGGAAAGCTGCCGTTGCTTGCCTTCTTTAAAAATTCCTGCATGCCCCGCAGCCTCGTCAGGGCCATCATCGGGATATCTGGTATTTCTCCGGACAAACCCATGGCCGAAATCTCAAAAAAGAGCCGCAAGACCCTGACGGAACTGTGCTGCAGTCATCCGTTTGTAATTGATAAAATTGCGGGCTTCAGCACAGCCATGGCAACCAGCGGCGGCATTTCGCTTGATGAAGTCGATCCGCTCACCATGGAATCCAGGTTGGTTAAAAACCTGTTTTTTGCCGGCGAGGTGTTGGATATTGACGGGGATACCGGCGGATACAACATCCAGGCGGCCTTCTCAACGGCGTGGATGGCCGCACAGGCAATCAACAGAAACGGATAAGCTACTTTGATAAAATCAACATTCCGGCCATACCGGAATTTCTATTGACTATCCGTTATAAAAAATGCCGCTCCCCTGAAGAAGCGGCAATTCCTTAAAAACTCCGCAATTATTCAATTCCGGCAAAATGCTTCATAAACTGAACCCTTTCGTAGGCTCCCGGATTTTCCACCTTTTTAAAGCTCATTTTACCGATGAAATCTTCAGTCTTTTCAAATCCATGTTTCTCCATCCAGGCCTTCAGACCGGCATTCATTTCATCAATGCGGCCGAAACCGTTTTTGTAAAGGGTTGATGCAATCTGAACCGCTTTGGCACCAGCCAGCAACTGCTTGATCATGCCTTCACTGTCGTGGATTCCGGTGGATGCACAAACATCGCAATACAACCTGTCACTCAACATGGCCACCCAGCGCAGTGAAGTTGAAATCTCTTCCGGAGAGCTGAAAACGTTGGTTGCAACTACCTTCATGGTATCAATGTTTATATCCGGCGAATAAAACCGGTTAAACAACACAATGCCCTTGGCGCCGGCCCATGAAAGCTTGAGGGCCATCTTGGCGAGCCCCGAAAAATAATAACTGATTTTGAGCGCAACGGGAATCCGAACCTGCTTTTTCACCTCGTCCAGGATGGTGAAATAAAGCTTCTCATTTTGTTCGGCACCATGGGTTGGATCACTGGGCATTACAAATATGTTCAGTTCCAGCGCATCTGCACCTGCATCTTCAATTTTTCGTGCAAACGTTGTCCATTCGTCTGAACTGATGCAGTTTATACTGGCAATGATGGGAATCTGAACGGCATGCTTTGCATCCCTGATCAGTGTAAGATACTCTTCAAGACGGTGGTTACGGCTGTAATTTGAAATATAATCCAGCGCTTCGGGGTAGATGTTTGAAGTGGTATCATGGGAAGAGGTGTGTGCAATTTCATGCATAATCTGCTCTTCGAAAAGCGATTTGAGCACCACCGCCCCGGCTCCCCGGCCGGCAAACTCCCTTATGTTTGCCAGTGAACTTGTCAGTCCTGAACTTCCAATAATTACAGGGCTGCTTAATGTGAGGCCCATGTATTTGGTTTCGATATTTGCCATAAAACCCTGTTTTAAATTTCTGTTATGCTGAAGGCTTCCTTCGCCGGATTTGCTTAACAAATTTAGTGATAGAAATCAAAACTCCTAACAAGCCTTGATATTTCTATGTAAAAAGTTATATAAATCCTGCGTTTCAGATGTTTTAACCAGGATACTGAATTCACCGGAATCTTACATTGCAATGCTCAACTTCCTGAAAAGCATTTCGTTGTTCATCGCCTCAACAGCCTGCATCAGCTCATGATCAATGGGGCTGATCATCTCGAAATAGGCGCTAACATCAAAAAGATTTCTCGCGATCAGTCCTTTGAGAATGTGCCTGATCTCATTACCGGATCGCGCCAGTCCTTCTTCATCGGCAGGCACCCCTTTTTCCGCAGCAAAATCAACAAATTGCTGCAAAAAAGCATCATCAACCAGGAAGCCTGTTTTAAATGATGCAATATCGGGATAATCAGCCTGAAGCAGTCCCCTGCTGATATCCAGATAATCAATCACATATTCGTTGAGCAGGCCTTTGCGCCACAAATCGGTATAATACCTCGAAGAGGTCGTTGTATCAATCGGTATAAATACATCAGGCATAATACCTCCCCCACCATAAACAACACGTTTCGAAGGGGTAAAATACCTGATGGAGTCAGGGAATCTGATGCTGTCGGCCGACACAAACTCTCCATGCCTGAAACGCTTGGTAAGGTCAGCGTAATAATCCTCCACTCCGTCCTCATAAGGTTTCTGGATGGAACGACCTGAAGGGGTGTAATAACGGGCAGTTGTCAGCCTGACCACAGAACTGTCGGGCAGATTGAAAGGACGCTGCACCAAACCTTTTCCGAAAGACCTGCGGCCGAGTACGATTCCACGGTCCCAGTCCTGCACCGCCCCTGCCACAATCTCACTGGCCGAAGCGCTGCTTTCATTCACCATAACGATCAGTCTGCCCTTTTCAAAACTACCCCTCGAAGTGGCTTTGAAATCCATTCGCGGACTGCGCATGCCTTCTGTGTAAACGATCAGTTTCTCCGCTGGAAGGAATTCATCCGACAGATCAATGGCAATATCGAGAAATCCGCCCGAATTGTTGCGCAGGTCGAGTATCAGGTTCTTCATACCCTGTTTTTTCAGGACCGCAATCGACTCTTTCACTTCCTGAAGGGATGTGCGGGCAAAGCGGGTAAGCTTGATGTAACCGATATCTGCATTAAGCATGAAAGTGGCGTCAACGCTGTTGAGGGGAATTTTATCGCGGGTAATGACATATTCGATCAGTTCTTTCCGGCCTTTTCTTTTTATGCCCACCGTTACCTTTGTGCCTTTGGGCCCGCGGAGACGCTCCATTACATAGTTATTGGTCACTTTTTTGCCGAAAGCATCCTCTCCGTTAATTGTAATGATTTTATCACCTGCCAGAATCCCGAGTTTATCAGAAGGCCCTCCGGGAACCGCGGCAACAACAAGTATGGTATCATGGAACAACTGAAACTGAATGCCTACTCCGTCAAAGTTTCCCTGCAAAGGTTCATTGGCTCTTTTTACCTCTTCCTTAGATAGATACACCGAATGCGGATCCAGTTCCTTCAGCATGGCCTCAATGGCACGCTCGGTCAGCTTCGCAGCATTGGCAGTGTCAACATAATAATAACTGATGATCTGCAGCAGAGAAGAGAACTTCTGGGAGGTTGCCCGGGAATCACTCCGTTGCTGGGCATGGAGGGATGTAGCAGGTAAACCGGCAATAAAAAGAAAAATAATGAAAAGTGCGGAAAATCCGGAACGTTGAACAGACATCTTGGGTAGTTTTTAAAGTACTATTTCAGGAAAAGAGTGACAAAAATAAGCATAAAATCAGGTTACATCATAAACATTTGGCAATCATAAGGGTTTAATAGAGTTAAATAAATTTAAAATCCGGCCGGATTGACCAGACCTGACCTGATACACTCAGTTATCAACCCTTAACCGCATCGTGCGTGACAAGAAATTTTCTTTCTGCAATAACGCTGCTCATATTATCGGCTTTTGTTATTCATTCATGTAAACATGAACCGGATGTTATCCCTGAACAGCCGGATCCTACAGATACCATCGCTGCAGGCATTCCCTGCAGTCCTGACACAGCCTATTTTGTCAATGATGTGCTTCCCATTCTCGTTTCCGGTTGCGCCATGTCAGGTTGTCACGATGCTGCTTCGGCAAGCGACGGGGTGGTACTTACCTCCTATGCCAGTGTAATGAATACTGCAGATATCAGGCCCGGCAACCCGGACGAAAGCGACCTGTACGAGCGGATTACCGATAATGACCCTGATGACCGTATGCCCCCGCCTCCCATGGCTGCGCTTTCACCGGAGCAGATACAAACCATCAGGCTTTGGATTACCCAGGGTGCCAAAAACAATTATTGCGACAACGACTGCGATACTACAGTATTTACATTCAATGCCGTCATACTCCCGCTGATCAACAACAACTGCAAAGGTTGTCACAGCGGAGCCCAGCCTTCCGCGAATATCAGGCTTGAGGATTACGCGACCATCCGGCAGGCAGCAGTAAACGGATCACTTTTGGGCGCTGTCAGTCATCAGCCCGGGTTTTCGCCCATGCCTCAGAATGCCGCAAAACTGCCCGATTGCAACATTACCCAAATCAGAAAATGGATAGAAAATGGAACGCCGAATAATTAATTCCGGGCATCGTGTTTTTGCGAAGATAATCCCGCTTGCATTCCTCCTGATATTTGTCAGTTCCTGTTATTACGATAACGAAGAATATCTCTATCCCGGTTTACCCGGAAGTGAATGCGACACTACCGGAGTTACTTATACCGGCACAGTGGCACCGCTGATGGCTTCAAACTGCAACGCCTGTCACAACCCTGCTTCTCCTTCGGGCAGTGTGGTTACCAGCACCTATGACGGATTAAAGACTGCAGTAAACAGCGGGATATTCTGGAAAGCCATCAATCATGAAGCAGGCGCTTCCCCCATGCCCCAGGGGGGCAATAAACTGCCCGCCTGCGACCTGAAAAAAATAAAAGCCTGGATTGATGCCGGTGCACCACAGAACTAACCTTATAAAAAGCCAGCAATGAGCAGAAAGAATACTATTACCATCCTGATCCTTTTGCTTTTTACAGGTATATTTTCGTCACTGCGCGCGCAGGAGCTTATGGATCTGTTCGGAGAAGAGGAGCCGGTGACCGAATACACCTATGCAACATTTAAAACAACCCGGGTCGTCAGCGGACATTCAGTTGAAAATCCGGCCAACGGCGTATTGTTGTTTATGATCTCGCACCGTTTTGGCAAACTCAACTCAGGCGCTTATGACCTGTTCGGGCTCGACCAGGCAACCATCAGACTGGGTTTCGAATACGGCATCAACGACTGGCTGAGTGCAGGATTCGGCCGGAGTTCATATCAGAAAACCTACGACGGATTTCTCAAGGCAAAAGTTTTACGGCAAAGCAGCGGAAAGAAAAACATGCCGCTAAGTCTCACTTATTTTGCTTCCATAGATCTGTTTTCACTGAAGTGGCAGGATACAGAGCGAAAAAATTACTTTTCCTCCCGCATGACATATGTACATCAGTTATTGCTTGCACGCAAGTTTAACGACAACCTTTCATTGCAGTTCACCCCGACATTTATTCACAAGAACCTGGTTGCAGCCACCGACGATGACAACGACACCTTTGCCATGGGGCTGGGTGGCCGGATTAAGTTAACCCGCAGGACCAGCCTGAACGCCGAATATTTTTACCTCCTCCCCGGCAGCACTGCAGATAATTTCGTCAACCCGTTGTCGCTTGGTTTCGATATCGAAACCGGAGGCCACGTATTTCAGCTGCATTTTACCAACGCCCAGCCCATGTTTGAGCGGGGACTCATTACCGAAACCAGGGGCAAATGGACAAACGGGGATATTTATTTCGGATTTAACATCAGCAGGGTCTTTACACTGAAAAAGCCCGCTGAATTCAGGGAATAATTTTTGATACATTCGCAGAAGTATCTTACTTACTTTAAAACAAATATTTTGGTACTTCAGGATGAAAAACGCAGGCTGATAACTGGTGCAGTCACTTTTGCCATTATAACTGCCTTACTGTGGCTTGTGAAAGGCATAGAGCTGGCGGGTGGGTTTTCGTTAAGTACGCTGGGCATCTTACCGCTCCAGGCCAGGGGATTGCCGGGAATTATCCTTTCGCCCCTGATTCATGCCGATTTGGCACATCTGGCTGCCAATTCGGCTCCGTTTTTTCTGCTTGGGGCCGCCCTGGTTTATTATTACCCTAAAGAATCCATGAAGATTTTTATCCAGCTCTGGCTGATAACCGGACTTTGGGTGTGGCTCTTTGCCAGGGGCAACAGTTTTCATGTAGGCGCCAGCGGGGTGGTTTATGCCCTGGCATCTTTTCATTTCACCAATGGCCTGATCAAGCACGAACCACGTCTGATGGCTTTCGGAATGCTGGTCATTTTCCTTTACGGCAGTATGATATGGGGGTTCTTTCCCGATTTCTTCCCTGAAAAGAATATTTCATGGGAATCGCACCTGATGGGCGCAGTAGCCGGTTTTGTAATGGCTCTTTACTACCGGAAAAGCGGACCGCAGCCAAAGCAGTATGACTGGGAAGATGAAGAGGAGGATACGGAAACCCCGTCCACGGATATCCCTGATGACATTGCACCCGGAGTAACAGACCAAACAGCGCCTGCAAAGGAAATACAAATCAGCTACGAATACTCCCCGGATAAAAAACCAAAACCGGAGTGATCCATGTCAACCGGAGCTGTTGAACAATGCTTATGATAAAGCGGATGAATCAGGACATTTCAGGAAAACAAGCTGACATCGTTTACCAATCCGATGGCATCTGCCATTATAACCTGCGTTGCCTGCTGATCAGGTTCATGGCCCGTTTCTGAAAAACCCTCAACCTTATGAACAGCAGGATCGACATCATCGAGAAAAATGCGAGCAATCCCGCCAGCAGATAATAACCGGCTTTACCACTGATCAGCTGATTTTGACCGGTTTCTTGCTGCGATGTCATGGCCTTTTCTGCATTTATTGCGGCATACCACGACGAATCTGCTGTTGCATTATAATTTGTCAGATATACCTGGGCACTGTCGAACTCCTGCAGCGCCGCATAGCTCAGCATGGTATTGGCATACATCACCCTGATTTCCTGCCTGAGGGCAAGGTCACGGGCAATGGAGACAGCTTTTGTAAAATATCCGATCGCTCCGTGGAAGTCATGTTTCTTCATCAGCAACTCACCGATTGAATTCAGACAAATCGCCGTACTCCGCTTATCTTCAAGCTGCTGGTTGTTTTTCAGGGCCTGAAAAAAGTAACCGAGTGCTTTATCGTATTCGCCAAGCCTGGTATACATTTTCCCCAGGTTATCAAGGGTGGTAGCCATACCGGCCACATCTCCCAGGTCATCGCGCAGGGCCAGCGCCTGACTGAAGTAATTGATCGCTTTGATATCCCGACGGGTATTCTGGTAAACTCCTCCTATATTGTTATAGCAATAAGCCAGGCTGTAGTTGTCAAAGGTTTTCTTCGAAAGGGAAACCGCTTCCAGCAAAACTTCCAGCGCCTTATCAGGCATTTTATCATTGATAAAGACCGTACCCATGTTGATTTTTACATCTATAATCCTGGCTGTATCACGGTTTGCCGATGCAATCCTGAGCACATCATTAAAAATCTGAAGCGCTTTCCCATTATTACCCATATAACTGTATATGGTTCCCGTGTTGATCATTCCGCTGCTTGCCCCGGCAGTATCACCCAAGTCAAGCTTTATGCGGACCGACTTATCAAAACAGCCAATTGCACGGGGATATTCGCCCCTCTCCTGATAAATCACCCCCAGGTTATTGAGACTGGCAGCAATTCCCTTGTCGTCTTTGACCTTTTCGTATAAAATAATGGCGGAATCAAACTGCCGGGCAGCAGTTTCCAGGTCTCCGGTCATAAAATTCAGCACCCCGGTGAACCTGTATACCCTGGCAATTGAAGGTATATGGTTCTCCCTCCGGGCTTCGTTCATCGCCATTGCTGCCAGTTGCATGGCCTGATCCGGGTTGCTGTTGCGCATTTCATTTGCCCGGTCGACAAGATTTTCAACACCGGGCAACACCTGCGTAACGCCCCTGAAAGGACTTAAAACAGGCAGCAAGGCAAGCAATACCGGCAACAATTTACCGCAGGAAAACTTTCGAAAAATATTAACAACGCGCTGTTTCATCGGCATCAGTTCACGGTCAGATATGGTCTGAGTTTAAAATACAGATCCTCATAAATCAGTGGAATTTCGAGCAATTCATCTGGGGAAGCATAACTCCCCTTTCGTATCCGTTTGTCAATGATGGCCTTTGCAATGTAATAGTCAATATAGGGATGGGCCCGCAGTTCGTCCATGGTTGCCGTATTGATATTTACTTTCCTGATGAGTGACGCATCGGCAAAAACGCCTTTGCTGATCTGGCTGAATTTTACACTGTCCATGCCATACACTTCGAGCAACTGCCGGGCATCGGAAAAACCTCCCAGCTTCTCGCGGTAACGGATGATCCTGCGTGCAAAAGCCGGGCCTATTCCCCTGACCTTTACCAGGCCCGCCGAATCGGAACTGTTCAGTTCTGTTTGCTCATCTGCAAACCGGTTTAACGGATAAGAACGTTCCGGCTGATTTTCATTCCCCGCAGCCGGGGACCTGGAAGATTCAATCCTGACAAAAGGTTCCAGAAGAGCGTAAATCTCATCGTTGACAGCATAAAGTTTCCGCAGGTCCTCCTTTTTAAAGAATCTCCCGCCCTTCTCCCTGAACTTCAGAATGCTACCGGCCTGCTTTTCAGTAAATCCAAGCCTGACCCAGCCTGCATGATCCAGCGTATTAGGGTCAAAATCAAAAGGATGGAACCTTTCCTTCAATGCAGACCTGTCGGGGCGTATAAAATCAAAACTGTGCTGATCCGCCTGCGCCACCGACGCTTCCTGTTTCAGGAAAGCATCAATTTCGGCCGCAAATGAGCCATCGCTAAACGGCTCGGGCGTTCTGTACTTACTGTAAATGCGAGGCACAAGCACCAGGATAACAACCAGCAGAATCACAATCAGAATGGCATTGCGTTCCGATTTACCGAAATGGAAATACTCTTTCAGCCGGTTATTCACTGGGCAGTGATTATCGTTCTACATCATCATTTTCAATATAGGAATCAGGCTCAGGTTTTGGCTTAGACACCAGCACGCGGTAAAAAAAGTACACGGTGAGCACTACCACAACCAGTTGAACAACAACCATAAGTATCAAAGCTGAAGCATTCATCAGGAAACCCTCCCATCTTTGGTTCGTTTACGCCATGCAATATATACAAGTAACGAAATAAGCAGAAATAAGGAAACAAGCAGCAGTCTGGCCATATCAATAAAAAATACCCTGTTTACAATTTTTCCGGAATAAAGTACAGCGCCTGTTTCGACTTCATCTCCCGGGGTCAGGGATAAACTGTGCTTTTCAGGATTAAATCTGTAATCACGCGACACAGGTTCACCACCCGGACTGAGCCTGGTAACTCTTATATAATGTTTTTCGCGCAAGACGAAAACAGAATCGACCTTGCCATCGGCTTCGGCAAAAAAAGCATCTGCAAACCATGTTTTATTAGGCCCGACACCTTTATGCTGCAGTTGTCCGATAATACTCTCATTATGGAACTCCCATTCCCGAGGGTTCAGGTTGCTCCAGTCGTCATTTACAGGCCGGATAAGGGCACCTGTAAATACAAGAATCAGTACAACCGGGGTAATGTATTTAATGATAAACCTGTAAATCAACGGGATCTTTATGTCGGCTCCTTCGGTAATTTCACGCCAGCCCTTTTTCAGGCCAAATACCCAGGAAAAGAGGATGGCTTCGAGCAGCGCAAAAACAACCAGGGACACTGTTCCGGCCCAGTAGTCATATTCATCGAAGACCCCTTCATTGAAAAAGAAGATGGTGGGCAGGCCCAGCAAAAGCACAACGGTTCCAAAAGCAAATGCTGCTTTGGGCCTTGACCAGTTAAACTCATCCATCAGGAATCCCATACCCGGTGTACCCATAGCCAGTGAGGAAGTGATTCCGGCAAAAAACAAGAGTCCGAAAAAGCTCACCCCGGCAATGGCTGAGAGTATGGGCCCCCACTGCTCAAACAAAAAGGGCATGGTGCGGAAACCCAGCCCGAGCCCGCCGATTCCGGTAAGTTCCACCACCCTGTCGATGCCCAGATAGCCGATAGAGATCGGGATAATCACTGCACTGCCCAGCACTATTTCCACAAATTCATTCATCCAACCGGCCGACATCGCGTTGAGGGCGATATCGTCGCGTTTCTTCAGGTAAGAAGCGTAACACTGTATGGATCCCATGCCCACTGAAAGGGTAAAGAAAATCTGTCCTGCGGCAGCCAGCCACACCTTTGGGTTGGCCAGGGAGGAGTAGTCAGGGGTCCATAAAAAATTAAGCCCTACCGTTCCGTCATTGATCGCCCCCTCCTGTCCGGCCTTCAGGGTGATGCCCCTGTACGCCAGAAAAATTCCGAAAACAATCAGCATGGGAACCCCTATTTTGGCCACCTTTTCTACACCACCGCTTAACCCGCGGCTCAGTATCCATGTATTAAGGGCAAGACAGAGCACGAAAAAAATCAGGGCTTCATAGGGTATGCCGGTTGTTGAGGTAGTAACATCCAGGTAATTGCTGAAAAATCCGGCAACCTCATGCTGGTCCATCCCGTTGAAGGTCCCGAAAAGGGAATGAAAAATATAGGAAATGGTCCAGCTTTCGATGTAGCAATAATAAGCGGCAATGGCAATGTTCGAAAAGATGCCGAAGACTCCTACATACTTCCAGAGCCATCTTTTATCCATAGAGCCCATGATGAAAGGGGTGGAATGATGGCCAAACTGTCCGCCGAACCTGCCGGAAGCCCATTCTATCATCAGCAGCGGAAGGCCCAGCACCAAAAACGAAACCAGATAAGGGATGATAAATGCCCCGCCCCCGTTCTGCACGGCCTGCACCGGAAACCGCAAAAAATTACCAAATCCAACGGCATTTCCTGCCATAGCCAATACCAGCCCAACCCTGGACCCCCACGCTTCAGTGTTTGTGCTCATCGTTTCTCTGAGTGAGTTAAACTTTAGTATGTAAATATTTCAATCCTGACGACTTTACAAGTAACTTATATTCTGTCACTTAAGAACTATGCACAAGAAATACAAACTCCTGCCGGGTCATTATACCTTCCTTTGTTTCAAGCATTTCAATGGATTCAGTCATTGAACTTTGACAGGTCTGTTTGGTAAATGCAATATTAAAAAATAAATCATCTTTCGCCAACTGTTGTTTTAGCCCGAATCAAATAACAGATAGCAGGCAGGTTTGAACAATAATCTATATGCCCCCGGTTAAGCATTGTCAAATGGTTTGGCCTGGTTTAAGCAGAAAATTGCCGATCCTGCAATCGAGGCATCGCTTTTTATCACAGTAATCAGATTTCATACCGATCAGGGCCTGGGTGTTGAAAGCGCTTGACACATCCATACCGGCGGCTTTCCATCGGCTGATCTGTACATTTTTCTCTCCCTGAAGCCGCCCGAAAAAATCCAAAGCCCGGTTACACAGGCGATCGTTGTCGATGGAACGGCCATATACAAACAGGAACGGCAGCACGGCATTGATCATCAGTAAACTTAACGCTTCTTTTCCAAGGTGTTTCTTCCGTCCGGGCGCAGAACGGTCGAAAATAAAGTGGGTGTCCCAGTATGCAGAGGCGCTGACGCCGGAAAAATGCTCTGTCAGCCGATCGGTAGTTTTGCTCTCCAGCACCCGCGAAAGCAATCCTCCGCCGACACAGAGCATGGCTGAGAACTGGGCAAGGCGAATAGTTGGAAAGTTCACGGGCCTCAACCGCATAAAGCGCCAAAGATGAGGTGCAATGGGCACCAGATGATACTTTTGCCTCAAAAAGGAATACTCCCTGAACAACTCCTGCGGCCAGGGATCTCTCAGGTCATGCGAGAGCAGCCCGGCCTGACCAAACACCAGCGCTTCCACCTGCATAGGCTGGTCAAGATGCCTGGCGATTACCCGGTACGGCAGCGACCGGGCCATCATTTCGAAAGGCAGGGCGTTTACACTAAAGCCGTAACTGCGGGCAAGGGTATGATAAAAAGCCTCCTCCCAGTCATTGTTCCCCAGACTGAGAAATCCCTGAATCAACTCCGCTTTGTGCTCCAGCCTTTCTATCAGCATCCGCTCCAGCCAGAGATAAATTTCATGTGCAGGCACCTCATTGATCTGATTGACACAGGGCACCCATCGTTTCGAATCAATAAACTGCTGATAGTTAGCATACAATGATGAATCAAAAAAATCCTTCAGTTGCAGAACCGGAAAGCGGTTGTCTGAAGTGAGATCATCGTGATGGTAAACCACGTGCAACACCACATTGTCATAGGAAGTATCATGTTGATGGCCATGCCGGTACCAGTCGGAACTGTTCACATGAATTTCGACATTGCCGGCCCACAAAGTATCTCCGATCCTGAGCCGGGCATCGGAAAAATCCGGCCCCGCATTATGGTTGTGGATTCCGGGAGATATCACTTCAACATGCTCATTTTCAACTGTCTTCAGCGGCTTGTTGTATAGCCTGAACTTCCAGATATAATGCAGAAATTCTTCTTTCATAATTAGTTTTACTCAATATTTTTATAAAAAACAATTCATAAATTAACATCCAAAATCACGGCGGCTTCTGAAGAGTACCTTTATTGTAATAGAATTGTCAGGACCGAACTTTCATCTAACTAATTCATGAAAATAATCAATAACATCTTTGCTTCTCCAATCCTGGTTAACCGGATATCAGCATCCGCCATGGGATATGGGTTGAATCAACCATTACAACGGAGAAAATTTAATTAAAATTAAGAAAAAAGATGGATGTATTCATGAAATTGTTTATATTTGAGGAAAAATGACCGCGGGCAGCCCGGCAGCCTGCTTGCGGATGTCAAACTTTAAACTAACTTTGCCGCTCTTAAAGAGGATTTCATGAAAAGTGCCGTTACGCTTGTTGCAGGAATTGACTACAAAGTGCGTAAGCTGGTTGAAAAAAACGGCATACTAAAAGGCGAGAACCAGCGTTTATATAATGAAGTGAACTCGCTGAACATGAGGATTGAAGACCTCCAAAAGGAGATCAATGAATTACACGAAAAACTAACTGCATTAAAACTGGCGAAATCACTGAACAGAGAAGAGAGCCGGACAAATGTCAAACTAAAGATTAATGAGCTTGTGCGGGAAATTGACCATTGCATCGGACTTTTAAATAAATAAACTGTTAAACTACCTGATGGATGAACTGTCGATAACTGTTGTAATAGCTGACCGGCCCTATAAACTGACGATACAGAGGGAAGAAGAGGAGGCGGTCCGCAATGCAGCCAGGTTGATCGATGAACAAATGAAAAAATATGCAAGTTACTTTCAATATAAAGACAAACAGGATCTGTTGGCGATGGTTGCCCTGCAATATGCAACCAGTACCGTTGAGCTGGAGAACCAGCTAAGGTACCGCGACAATGAGTTGTTTGACAAACTTGCTGAAATAGACAGGGTTTTAACAAATGAATGACCATATTTAAAAGTCTGCAACAAGTTCTTTGAAAAAATTAATGACATCCCGCATTGATTCTACCAAGTTTGTAAACTCAACATTTTCAACTTTGGGACAACGCTCAGAACGGATGTAGAACAGGCCTTACCCTGGCTCCGGCCAGGTCCCTCTCCGGAGGGCGTTGGAAGTTTGAAGTCCCTGGCAGTTCCATTTATGTAGTTTTGGGGTTTACCAAAACTATTGAGTCAATGCGGGTTTTTTATTGTCCGTCCCTTCCTCCGTTTCTGCATAACCACAATTAACTCTTGTAAAAAAAATGGATACACTGATGATTATTCTGGCCGCCGTTGCCGGAATTGTAGCAGGAGGCCTGGTAACCAGCACGCTCCTGCGGAAGGCCATCGAAAAAAAGAGCGAACACCTTCTGAAAGACGCCGAAGAAAAGGCTGAAATGGTTAAAAAGGACAAAATCCTTCAGGCCAAGGAGAAGTTCCTCCAGATGAAAACCGATTACGAAAACACTTACCAGGAAAAAAACAAAGAAATACTCAAAAACGAAAACCGGCTGAAACAGAAAGAAGCCACCCTGTCGCAAAAATTTGAAGAATTACAACGAAAACAAAAAGAAGTAACCACCATCAAAGACAACCTGACTTCGCAACTTGAATTACTGAACAAGAAGCAGGCAGATCTTGACAAAGCCGTAAAACAACAGGTTGAACAGCTGGAGACCATCTCGGGCATGTCGGCCGAAGAGGCCAAGGCGCAGATGATTGAGGCGCTTAAGGACGAGGCCAAATCCGAAGCGATGGTACATATCAAGGACATCGTGGAGGAAGCCAAGCTTACCGCCAATACCGAAGCCAAGAAAATTGTTATCGAAACCATACAGCGTACGGCTGCCGAGCACGCCATCGAAAACAGCGTATCGGTCTTCAACATCGAAAGTGAAGAGATCAAGGGGCGCATCATCGGCCGTGAAGGGCGCAATATCCGCACCCTTGAAGCCCTTACCGGTATTGAGATCGTAATTGACGACTCCCCCGACGCCATTATCCTTTCGGGTTTCGACCCCGTGCGCCGCGAAATCGCCCGCCTGTCGCTGCACAAACTGGTGACCGACGGCCGCATACACCCCGCCCGCATCGAAGAAGTGGTTGCCAAAACCCGTAAACAGATCGAACAGGAAATTGTGGAAACCGGCAAACGCACAGCCATCGACCTTGGCATCCACGGGCTGCATCCCGAACTGATCCGTATGATCGGTAAAATGAAATACCGCTCCTCTTATGGTCAAAACCTGCTGCAGCACTCCAAGGAGGTTGCCAATCTCTGCGCTACCATGGCTGCTGAACTCGGCCTCAGTCCGAAAAAAGCAAAACGCGCAGGACTACTGCACGACATCGGCAAGGTACCCGACAATGAGCCGGAACTGCCGCATGCAATCCTTGGCATGAAGCTGGCCGAACGCTACAAGGAGCCCGCCGACATCTGCAATGCCATCGGCGCACACCATGATGAAGTAGAGATGGAAAGCCTGATTGCACCCATCGTGCAGGTTTGCGACGCCATTTCGGGCGCCCGCCCCGGCGCCAGGCGCGAAGTGGTGGAAGCTTATATTCAGCGGCTTAATCACCTCGAAGAACTGGCCCTCTCCTACCCCGGTGTGGTAAAAACATACGCCATACAGGCAGGCCGCGAACTCAGGGTAATTGTTGGCGCCGACAAGGTCAGCGACGACGAGGCAAACAAAATTTCGTACGACCTGTCGAAGAAAATCCAGGACGAAATGACCTACCCCGGACAGATTAAAATTACCGTTATCCGCGAGACCAGGGCGATCAGTTTCGCGAAATAATTACTGAGAATTACAAGAAGGAGTGTTATCTACTGGAAACACTCCTTCTTGTTATAATGCAATTATCCCCTCAATTAGTGAAGCCTTCCGGTATCTTTCCACGATTTCGGAGGGGCTGAGCATCATTTCCTTTACCGTTACCGATATATATTTCCCCCCTGATGAATGGCGGGTAAAAATACGCGCCTCATCACCGAACAGACTACGCAACAATGCATAATCGCGGTTTGAATCCGCAATGATGAATTTAAACATATACACTGCCGGCCAGTTACCCTGCCGGGATAGCTGGTCTTCCAGCCGTTTCAGAAATTCCTCGTTTATTTGCGCGGGCACGATGGATGGGTTTAGGAAAACGGTTTATAATTTTGCCGTAACTTTCGGCAACAAAACCAAGCCAAAATAACCATAAACATGATACAATTCACCGAAACCCTTAACTATCTGGAATCGCGTGGGATTAAAAGCCCGGATACCGGAATTATTCTCGGCACCGGACTGGGTGATCTTGCCGGGCATATTGATGCTGAAGTTATTATCAACTACGAAGACATTCCCGACTTCCCCGTTTCTACAGTAGAAACGCACCATGGCCGCCTGATTTATGGCATGCTGAGCGGAAAAAAAGTCCTGGCGATGCAGGGCCGTTTCCATTACTACGAAGGATACAGCATGCATCAGATCGTATTGCCCGTCAGGATTATGAAACTACTGGGGGTGTCAGCCGTGCTGCTATCGAATGCGGCTGGAGGGATCAATCTGAAAATGACAAAGGGGAGCCTGATGCTGATCGACGATCACATCAATCTGTTGCCGGCCAATCCGCTGACCGGCCCCAACCACGATGGACTGGGTACGCGGTTTCCCGACATGAGCCGGCCCTACGATCACGCAATAAATGCCTTGTTTGCGAAAGCGGCCGAAGAAGAAGGCATTGAACTGCACACCGGTGTTTATGCTGCCGTTGCCGGACCTAACCTCGAAACCAGGGCCGAATACCGCTTTCTTCGAACCATAGGTGCCGACGTGGTAGGCATGTCGACCGTGCCGGAGGTCATCGCCTGCAACCACATGAAGCTGCCCTGCGCAGCCGTAAGTGTGATTACCGATGAATGCGACCCCGACAACCTTGCCCCCGCCGACATCAGCGACATCATTGCCACTGCAGCCAAAGCTGAAAAGTCGCTGACTCGCCTGTTCAGGCATGTGATTGGCAACCTGTAAGATGAGGAAGCTGTGGCAGGGTTGCCGGGCTTTCGGCAATCAGTGCATTTTCACGCGCTTAAGCAGATAGGGCAGCAATATCTGCTTGTAGCCCAGGTTGATATCGGCTTCCACCAGGTCGATGTGATACTGCGCGCAACGAAGATAAAGCTCTGATTTAAAGGAATTCATCTGTTCGCGATAACCGGCCCTGACCTCGTTGGGGCGGATCTTCACCTCTTCGCCGGACTCCATATCGATGAAACGATAGGGTTTGTTGTCGAAAGCGAAGTCAATTTCGTGCTTCTTATCGGTTACATGAAACAGAATCACCTCGTGCTTATTGTGCCTGAGGTGCTGAAGGGCCGGGAACAGCTCATCGCGCGAAGCGTCGCTGTCGAGCATATCGCTGAAAATCACCACCAGCGACCGCTTGTGAATGTTTTCGGCAATCTGGTGCAGGGCACCGGCGGCTGAGGTTGATTTACCCGACTTATTCTCAGGGGCATCCAGCAGGTGTTCCAGTTCCTTATACAGCCTTTTCTGATGAACCTGGCTCGAATGCGCCCCGGTGTGAAGCACCACTTCATCGTTGAAAATACTCAATCCCGAGGCATCGCGCTGGCGCCGGAGCAGGTACATGATGGCGGCCGCCGAATAGACAGAAAAAGTCATCTTATCCGGATCCTCAGGGGTGGGTTTGTCCTTTAGTGGATAGTACATGGATGAAGAACCGTCGATCACGATCTGGCAGCGCAGGTTGGTCTCTTCCTCGTACTTTTTAACATACATCCGGTCGGTGCGGCCGTAGAGCTTCCAGTCGATATGCTTCACCGATTCGCCCTGGTTGTAAAGCCGGTGTTCGGCAAACTCAACCGAAAAGCCATGAAACGGGCTCTTGTGCAGGCCTGTGATAAACCCTTCCACCACCTGGCGCGCAAGGAGTTCAAGCGGGCTCAGGTCTTCAAAACCAGACTGATCAATTGTAACGGGCATGGACAGACAACGTTAGCAGAAATAAAAACCGGGACACAAAGAGCGTTCCATGCATCCCGGCTGATCTTTCGAGGCAGTTTACAGAAGCTTTTCGAGCTTGGCAACCAATACCGACTTGGGCACTGCCCCTACCTGTTTGTCGGCCACTTCACCGTTTTTGAAAAAGAGGATGGTGGGAATATTCCGGATACCATATTTGGCGGTGGTTCCCGGGTTGCTGTCAACATCCAGTTTACCGATCACAGCCCGGCCTTCATATTCCTTGCTCATTTCTTCAACGAGAGGACCTACCATCCGGCAGGGACCGCACCATTCAGCCCACAGATCGACGATGGCCGGTTTGTCTGACTTCAATACAAGTTCTTCAAAATTAGCATCGGTTAATTCAATTGCCATGATGAAATAAGATTTTTAGGTTTAACAATTCAGCTAAGGGTTCAAAGATAACGTATTTTTCTCCTGACAGTTTGCAGCTGTCGTCATTTTCTTTAAATATTTATACCAGTCACCGCAAGGTTGAACTGATGCATAAACAAATCAGGCAAGGCTAATTTCAAGCATCGGCCATTGTTTCAGTTTCCCGGCCAGTTCCCTCGGATTGACCCGGTAGCGCGACATCATCTTCAGGTTCCGGGTCATCTCATCAGAAATCTGAAATTCAAGCGAGGCCTGACCCGGCGAGGTTGTTACTGCTTCCTTCAGTCTCTCCACGAAAGATTGATCCACCCCCGCTCCTTCCAGATGAATGGTCACAGAACTGGTAAGTTTGTTGGTAACCTCAGCCAGCAGCAATATGTTTGAAACCTTCAGCTCAATCATATCCGAATCCCGGAAACGCTTCTGCACCGACCCCGTAATCATCAGCGACATCCCTGGTACCAGTAGATGCCTGAATTTCAGATAATCATCCGAAAACAGCATAAGCTGCGTAGTGTCGTTATGGTCTTCGATGGTGAAACTCCCGAAAAGGGTATTGTTTTTACTCATCCGTTCATTGGCGGCAGAAACGATCCCCGCAACACTCACCGTTTTTCCGAGGAAACGCCTGATATTCTCCTCACGGATATCGCTCACCTGGTTTTTGCAGAATGAATTGATTTCCATCCTGTAATCATCGAGCGGATGGCCAGACATATAGAACCCGGTAACCTCCTTTTCATGCCTGAGTTGTTCAAAGTTGCTCCAGGCTTCACATTCGGGCATTTCCACTTCAGGCATTTCAACCTCCGATTCGCCACCGAAAAGACTGACCTGCATTCCAAGTTTTTGTGCCTGATAATCAGAAGCATGCCGCAGCACCTTATCGAGGAAAGTCGGGCCGTCAGCCGCTTCCTGATAGAAGTATTGCGCCCGGTGCGACCCTTCAAAGGTGTCGAAAGCCCCTGCTTTAGCCAAGGCTTCCAGGCTGCGGCGGTTGATGGTGCGCAGGTTTACCCGGCGTGTCAGGTCAATGATATCCTTAAACGGACCGTTGGCCGTTCTTTCTTCGATGATGGCCATCACCGCGTTTTCACCAACGCCTTTCACCGCACCCATCCCGAAACGAATCTCGCCGTTTTTATTCACGGCAAAGTGGTATCCCGACTCATTCACATCGGGGCTAAGCACCGGAATGCCCATGCGGCGGGTTTCATCAATAAAGAAAGTAATCTTTTTGATGTCGCTCAGGTTGTGGGTCAGCACGGCTGCCATATACTCGGCAGGATAGTGTGCTTTGAGGTATGCTGTCTGGAATGCCACAAAAGCATAGCAGGTGGAATGCGATTTGTTGAATGCGTACGCGGCAAACGCTTCCCAATCGGTCCATATCTTTTCACAGGCTTTCAGGTCGAGGTTGTTCTTTTTACAACCGTCAATGTACTTCCCCTTTTTCTCATCCAGGGTTTTCTTATCCTTCTTTCCCATGGCCTTACGGAGGGTATCCGCATCGCCCTTGGTAAAGCCGGCAAGCTTCTGCGAGAGGAGCATCACCTGTTCCTGATACACCGTGATACCATAGGTTTCTTCAAGATATTCTTCAAGTTCGGGCAGGTCGTATACTACCTTTTCGCGCCCGAATTTCCGGCTGATAAAGTTCGGGATATACTCCATAGGCCCCGGACGATACAGTGCATTCATAGCAATCAGGTCCTCGAACTTATCGGGCTTCAGCTCCCTGAGGTGCTTCTGCATACCGGCCGACTCAAACTGAAAAGTGCCGTTGGTTTCCCCCTTCTGGTAAAGTTCAAGGGTTTTTTGGTCGTCGAGCGGAACCTCATCAATATTGAGTTTAACACCATGGTTCTGCTCAATCAGTTTCAGTGCATCCCGGATGATGGTAAGGGTTTTCAGTCCGAGGAAGTCCATCTTGATCACTCCCGCACTTTCGATCTCCTTCCCTTCAAACTGGGTAATCAGCAAATTGGTTTCCTTTGAAGTGTGTACCGGAATAATATCGGTCAGGTCAGAAGGGGCGATGATGATTCCTGCGGCATGAATGCCTGTGCTGCGGACTGAACCTTCAAGTTTCACGGCTTCACGAAGCACCTCTGCCTGCAGGTCTTTTCCTTTGGCAATTTCACGCAGTTTTTTCACATCCTCAAGGTCTTCCGTCATCAGGCCTTCTTTCTCCCTGAGGCTTCCGGCGCCTTCTATCGGGGCCAGCATCACCCTTTTCAGTTCAATGCCCGGTTTATCGGGGACAAGTTTGGCCAGGTTATTCGAATCACTGAGCGGCAGATCAAGTACCCGCGCAACATCTTTGATTGAGCTCCTGGCAGCCATTGAACCAAAAGTAACAATCTGTGCCACCTGGTTGTGACCGTATTTTTCCACTACATAATCGATCACCTTCTGGCGGCCTTCATCGTCAAAATCGGTATCGATATCAGGCATGCTCTTGCGGTCCGGATTCAGGAAACGCTCAAACAGCAACTTATACTTGATCGGGTCAATACTGGTTATACCGATACAATAAGCCACCACGGATCCCGCCGCCGAACCACGCCCCGGCCCGATAAAAACCCCGAGGTCCCTGCCAGCCTTGATAAAATCAGACACAATCAGAAAATACCCGGTAAAGCCCATCTGACGGATCACACCCAGCTCAAATTCAAGTCGGTCGGTAATTTCCGTGGTCAGATCGGCATACTTCTGACGGGCGCCTGCATAAGTCATATGGTGCAGATATTCGAACTGATCGGTATAACCCTTCGGCAGGGCAAAATGCGGGAGCATAATGTCTTTCTTCAGGTTCAGCAACTCCACCTTGCCCACAATATCATTGGTATTGTCAATGGCCTCCGGCAGGTCGGAAAACAGTTCCGACATCTCCTGCGTGGTCTTGAAATAAAACTGATCATTGTAGAATGCAAAACGCCTGCCCTTTACCGATGAATCATCGTCATTGTAGTCCTTATTGGTCGGGGTGCTTTTCTTTTCACCTGTATTTACACACAAGAGGATGTCGTGGGCTTCATAAAAGTCCTGTTCCACATAGTGGGTGTCGTTGGTGGCAATGATTTTGACATTGTATTTGCGGGCATACTTCACCAGCACTTCATTCACTTTGTTCTGCTCGGGGATCCGGTGACGTTGCAGTTCCACATAATAATCCTCCCCGAAAATATCCAGCCACCACTTGAACAGCTTTTCGCCTTCCTCTTCTCCTTTGTTTAAAATGGCCCGGGGTACTTCGGCTGCCAGGCAACAGGTGGTGGCGATCAGCCCCTTGTGGTGGCGCAACAGCAATTCCTTGTCGATGCGCGGATACTTGCTGTAAAAGCCTTCCATATAGCCCAGTGAACATAACTTCACCAGGTTGTTATAGCCCTCCTGATTTTTAGCAAGCAGCAACTGGTGAAAGCGCATGTCTTTCAGATCCCGTGTAAACTGCTTGCGATGCCGGTCTTCAACAAGGTAAAATTCGCACCCCACGATGGGCTTTATTACCGGAGGCTCCCCCTTCTTATTGTACTTCTCAGCCTCTGCCACAAACTTAAAAACCCCGAACATGTTGCCATGATCGGTAAGCGCAACAGCCGGCATATGGTCTTTTACTGCTTTTTCGTACATCTGGCTGATTTCGGCAGCCCCGTCGAGAATGGAATACTTGGAATGAACGTGAAGATGAGTGAATTTATTCATAGAAAATCATCCGGCAGGTAAAATATACCTGTAATATAAAAGGTTAGTTCTGATTCGGATTCTGATTAAGGAACCAAAAAACAGTTACCCGACAAACTGGATCAACAGTAACTGCGGTTGGTAAAATTAGTCAAATCAACCGAGGGGGTTTGTATTGTTGATAAATTTTATCATACTCAATCAGGGAGCCTGTAAAAGAGAGAACGCCACATTATGACTTATCTTTGCACTCTCCAAACCGCAGCATCAGATGTTTCAAAACCGTAGATTACGCAGGATTGCCCTGGTGGCGGTACTTTTACCGGCATTCATCCTGCTTGCCGGCTTTGCTTTCAGAAATGTACTGCTCAACCGGATGCTGCGCGACCGGTTGGAAAGCCTGGAAGCCAGGACCGGGATCGAAATCAGATATCAAAAAGCCGGTTTTACCGGTATCAGCACCGTCAAAATCCATCAGCTTTGCCTGCTCCCTCCTGAAGGCGACACCCTGATGACCATACAACGCATCAGGGTAAGCATCAGCCCATTGGCGTTGCTCACATTCCGCCTTAAGTTAGGGTTTGCGGAGATCAACAAACCAAAGCTTACCCTTTGGCGCGAAGGAAATGAAAGCAATTACCTTTTCCTGCTGAACCATGGTTCCGATTCTGTCAGCACCACCACGCACGAAGCCCAGGGACGCAATTATAAAGCATTAACCGATCGCATATTCAGCCTGATATTCAATTACATTCCGGCGAATATCCGCATCACGGGCCTTCAGGCCATTGCACTGATTAACCGGCATCACCTCTCATTCAGGATGGATGACCTGCTGATTGATGACCGCGCATTCAGCACACGGGTTTATGTGGTAGAGGACACCACCACCAATCAGTGGTATCTGGGCGGCTTGATTCAGCCTTCCACAGGTACGGCAGGAATCAGCCTCACCACCGCCGGACTGGCGCCGGTGAAAATCCCGTATCTGCAACACCGGTGGGGATTGCTTCTTGCCTTTGATTCCCTGAAGCTTGACCTGAAATATCAGAAAGAGTCTTACGGGTATTCCCAGCTGACCGGGAGTGTGCAGACTTCAAACCAGCGCATCAATCATGCGCGCATCTCACCCTACGATGTGGTGCTTTCATCGGGCAGCGCGGCATTCAGCATCAAAACCGGTGATACCTGGGCCGAAATTGACAGCGCAACCCGCATCAGTTTCAACGGACAGGCTTTCAGGCTGTTTGCACGTTATAATCAATCACCTGAAAAAAGGATACAATTACGGATCAATGAACCGGATTTTGATGCAGCCACTTTTTTTAACGCTTTGCCCGAAGGGCTTTTTACAAACCTGGCAGGCATCAGGGTGAAGGGCCGGCTGGGTTTCAGCCTGCATTTTGACCTTAATCCGGATTTACCGGATTCACTTGAATTTACCGCTGCATTGAAACAAAAAGGGTTTTCCATCCTTTCTTTCGGAGCCACCGACTTCAGAAGGATCAACGGCGACTTTCCTTACACGGCTTATGAAAAGGGCCTGCCGGTGCGGACCTTCATGGCAGGACCTGAAAACCCCGACTTCCGCCACCTCAACCAGATACCTGATTACCTGAAATATGCAATCATGACATCGGAAGACGGGGCATTTTTCCATCATAACGGATTTATTCCCGAAGCCATCCGCGAAAGCATCATCACCAATATCAAGGAAAAGCGTTTTGCCCGTGGCGGAAGCACCATCAGCATGCAGCTGGTGAAAAATGTATTTCTGAACCGCAACAAAACCATCACGCGAAAACTGGAGGAGATGCTGATTACCTGGCTCATCGAATCACAGCGCCTGGTAAGTAAGGAGCGGATGTTTGAGGTTTATCTCAATGTGATAGAAACGGGCCCTATGGTTTATGGAGTGAATGAAGCCGCCCGTTTCTACTTTGCCAAAGATGTTTCAAAGCTGACGCTGGCAGAATCCATTTACCTGGCAAGCATTGTGCCCCGGCCAAAAGCCTTCAGGTATTCTTTCGACCAAAACGGAGACTTGCGCGAGCACCTGAAAGCCTATTACGAACTTGTATCCTCCAAGATGCTGAGGAAGGAATGGATCACGCAGGCAGATTTCGACCGCCTGCTTCCGGCTGTCGAATTGAAAGGCCCTGCCCGCGAACTGGTGGTGATGACGGACACGATTCCGGCGGAGGCAGAAGAGTTTTGAACTCGGATTGCGGATTTCGGATTGCGGATTGCTGTCCCTATGGCCATCGGGAGCGGATTTTGGATTTGGGATTGCGGATTGCGGATTGCGGATTACGGATTGCAGAATGCAGAATGCAGATTGCTTGAGGTAAGCTTCTCAGCTATCGACAGATTCTTTTGCAATTTCCATAGAATTCATAATGATTTGCAATCCCGATATTGAGTCAGCATTCACACATTCCCACGTTTTTACATTTTCATATATATTTTTCGTTACGCACCCGAACACTTGAACACATGAACACATGAACACATGAACACTTAAACACATGAACACTTGAACACATGAACACATGAACACTTGAACACTTGAACACATGAACACTTGAACACTTGAACACTTGAACACATGAACACATGAACACATGAACACATGAACACTTGAACACTTGAACACTTGAACACCCTCCGCCAGTAAGGCAAATCCTTATTTGATGTG
>DJGZ01000012.1 GCA_002433025.1 Bacteroidales bacterium UBA5833 | reverse complement strand
TTATGAATTATTCAGGTTAAAAAAGGGAACTAAGTTTTAGGATAAATCTTATTTAGGAACCTTATTATGGAATTTCCTACTTCTTTAGCAAAATTTACAGGTACAGCATTTCCTATCTGTTTGTATTGCTGAGATACTGAGCCAGAAAAAGCCCAATTATCTGGAAACGTTTGAATCCGGGCATATTCACGAACAGTAAAAGGTCTTGTTTCTTCGGGATGACAACGTTCAGTTTGTTTTTGAGCAGGGCTGCAAGTTAATGTTAAGCTTGGTTCGGACCAACTCATACGCCTTGCCATTCCGGTTTTTCCACCACCTAAATAAAAACTTCCACCCATGTATTGTTTTTGTGTTTCAAGTGGCAAATCTCTCCAATATCCACCTTCCGGGACTAAGTCTAAAACCTCTTTTTTGCTTTTAGGATATTTTGAACCATCAGATTTTGGCACATCGCAATTATATAGTTCACCTTTTTTTAAAGCATCTTTTAAGGTATAAACTTTTTTAAATGGTTTGGGGAAATCGAATAGGTGTTGGTTTAAATCTTTTCTAATCCCAACAATTAAAACCCTTTCCCTTTTCTGTGGCACTTTGTAAAAAATGGTTTTAAAAATTCTAGGTGTAATTACATTGTAGCCAATCTCATCAAGGATTGAAATCATGCCTTCGATTGTCCTGCCATTTTCATGTGTCAATAGCCCTCTCACATTTTCTCCAACGCAGATTGCCGGCATTGTTTCTTGTACGACTCTTGCAAATTCGTAAAATAATGTTCCTCTAGCATCGTTTAGACCTAGTTTCTTCCCTGCATAACTAAATGCCTGACATGGAAAACCACCTGTCACAATATCAACTTCTCCTTTAAGGTTTGAGAATGAAACATTTTTTACATCATCTTCAATAACATTCCAATCCGGACGGTTTTTTCTTAAAGTTTCACAAGCCCAATGGTCATATTCATTAAGCGCCAAACATTTTATACCCGCCTCTTCCAGTCCAATTGCCAAACCACCTGCTCCAGCAAATAATTCAATTGAATTAAAATCCCGGTTAGGTTTAATTTCATGTTCGTTTTCGGTTGGGCTAAACAAAAAGTCAAGACTATCAAATATTTTCAATTGGTCTTTGCGATAAACCCTATAATTACTCATTGGTTCACGAACTGCCGAAAGCTTTCCGTTTCTATCCCAACGACGTAAGGTTTCTTTGCTAACCGAAAGTAAATCTGCCACTTCTGCAATTGAATAATATTTTTCCATATTTTTATAACCACGTTAATCAACATTATACATGGTTACAAATATAGTTTTATTTCTAACTGATATTAATTTAATTTGCAGATAATTTATTAACAATTTTAGACTTGAAAAAATATACTGAAAATCAAATTGTTGTACCCCGGTTTAATGAAGCCAATGGTTTTTATACAACCAAACAAAGGTCTGAATTGATGGCAAAAATAAAATCCCAAAACACGAAGCCAGAACTTAATCTGAAAAAAGCATTATGGAACCTTGGTTTTCGGTACAGGAAAAATTTAAAGAAACTTCCTGGTAGTCCAGACATTGTATACACAAAGCATAAATTGGCAATATTTGTCGATGGCGAATTTTGGCATGGTTATAATTGGGCTGAAAAGAAGACTAAAATTAAAACTAACCGGGACTTTTGGATTCCAAAAATTGAAAGAAATATTCAAAGGGATATACAAAATAATCAACTTCTTACCGAAGCTGGTTGGCATGTCATCCGTTTTTGGGAACATGAATTAAAAAAAGATTTTGAAGATTGTCTAAATCGAGTAATCAGTTATCTACAAGATGGTGTGTAGGCAAGAAAACAACTCTTTTGCAAGCTGAAGCGTCAGCTTGTGTGTCGGAGCTTGCAAATGTGTTGTTTTGTGCGTGGGTTGTTATTACATGAATTCCTCTCGTTATCTATAAGTATCAAATTATCAATGGATTTTCTGTCTTTTTACACTTGGCGGTAACGACCGCATACCCGCGACTAATCCAGGTAATTTAATCAACTTTTAAGATTAGCCTTAACATATTGTCATTCAGGAATAAAATCCAAAAATCACGGATACTCTTCTTATTTTTAAACGCTTATAAGCGCTTGAAATCGCAGAATTATATACGCAACCCAGGCCCAAATGTATAGCATTAAAGGAAAAAATGCAATAAGCGATAGAAAATTATATGAACACAATAGCCATTCAGAAGCGCTGTGAATACTATTTTCACAAAACAAAAAAGGCTGGACAACTTCCAACCTTTTGTAATTGTAAATTAAGAAAAATCTGATGCAAAGTGTACACCATTTGTGTATATGATAAAAATCAGAGGCTATTGCATCTGACTTTCAATGGATTGCATCTTTTTTTGTAGCCCCGATAGGAATCGAACCTATATTTAAAGTTTAGGAAACTTCCGTTCTATCCATTGAACTACAGGGCCATGATAAACGGGCTGCAAAAATAAACAATAATTAAACATCATGCAAGCACTTAAAGGCCGCTTTAGTTTTTTGGGTAAACCCTTATTTGATGTGCTGGAAATTACATGGCGACTTTGGCATTTAAAAGAAGCCACCAAAGCGCTGAAACACAAAAACACACAAAAGAATTTTATATCAGTTTTAAAAAACCTGAAAAACTGAATAGCTGATTACAAATGCTGCACCACATTAAAACAATCCGGACCCGGCTTACAACAAGAAGCATTAATAATTTGCTTCAATTATAAAATATAGTAACGGAGAAAGGAAGAAAATCAATCACATTGTCAGGATAAAATTTCAATAGCAGATTAAAATCCAGCTATCAGCATGGGAATTGATTGTATGTACTCTTTGAAATTAAGTCATATGTGAGCTGAATGCAAGAGTATATTCAGATTTAATATGATGTTTTACAGCCCATTACACCAGATTTGGGTAGACTGAATCTGACCGGCATTGGTTTTGGGAATATCAGCGCAAGTATTCTCAAGTTAGTCATCAAACTTTTTACAAGTATCCGGCATCCATTTTCCTGCAACAATTTGGTGTTCTTTTGTGTTTTTGTGCTTCTGTGGCAAAGAACAGACAGCACATCAAATAGTGAACTACATAGTTTTTTCGCATAATTAACCATATAATCCTGCTTTTCAGCCATCCGTTGCCTGACAATCCCTATTTTTGTCCCCTCATTTTCATTCCATTAACTATGAAAAAGTCACTGGCCTTTCTGTTGCTGCTTATTTCCGTCACAGCCACCGCGCAGTTTGAAAAACATTTCTACAACAAAACCCTGCGCATCGACTATATGCATGCCGGTACTGCCGGTTCGGATGTTTATGCGCTCGATGAACTGATTGAAGAACCGTACTGGGGGGGATCAAAAACGAACCTGGTTTGTCCTTTTGATTACGGCAATTATAAATTCACGGTTACCGATACAGCCTCCGGCGAAATTATTTATTCAAAAGGCTATTCCAGCCTGTTTGCCGAATGGCAGACTACCGCGGAAGCCAGGGAAACGCGCCGGGCCTATCCCGAAAATGTCGTTATGCCCTATCCAAAGAAACCGGCAATCGTGGATTTCTTCAAAAGAAACCGCGACGGTCAATGGGAAAAACAGTTTACCCTCAACATCGACCCGAAGAGCTATTTCATCAAAAAAGAACGGAGGCATGAGTTTCCGTATTTTATGGTAAATGAGGCCGGAAAACCTGAAACCTGCCTCGACATTGTCTTTATTCCCGAGGGTTACACCGCTGCAGAAATGGACAAATTCAAAGCCGACAGCCGGCGCCTGGCCGACTTTCTGCTTCAGTGCAAGCCATTCGACGAATACCGTGGAAATATCAATATTTATGGTGTAGAAGCCGTATCGGCCGAAAGCGGGGCAGATATCCCGGGCAAGGATATCTGGAAGAAAACCATCCTCAACAGCAACTTTTACACCTTCGACATCGAGCGTTACCTGACCACCTATGATATGAAAAGCGTGCGCGATGTGGCCGCCAATGTCCCCTACGACCACATATGCATCATTGCCAATTCCCAGGTATACGGGGGCGGCGGTATTTATAACCACTATGCCCTTTTTACCAGCGATAACCCTTTTGCCAATTATGTTTTTGTGCATGAGTTCGGCCACAGTTTTGCCGGACTGGGAGATGAGTATTACAACTCCGAAGTGGCTTATGAAGATTTCTACAACCTCAGCATTGAGCCCTGGGAACCGAACCTGACCACCCTGGTTGATTTCGGAACGAAATGGAAAGATATGGTTGAGGAAGGAACTCCCATTCCGACCCCTTCCGCAGAGAAAAACAAATACCCTGTTGGCGCTTACGAAGGAGGAGGTTATATGACAAAGGGCATCTTCCGGCCGGCGCATGACTGCACCATGAAATCCTTGTCCTATAACAACTTCTGTCCGGTATGCCAGAAAGCCATCCGGCAGATGCTTGAAAACTACATCCATTGAACAGGATGAATCAGGAAAAGCAGCTTCGGATTGTATTACCCGGTAAAACAAAATAACTGAAATTCCATGAGTACGATCAAGTCAATCTGTGTTTTTTGCGGTTCTTCTCCCGGAGCACTAACCGAATACAGCTCGGCCGCGCGTGAACTGGGCCGTTTGATGGGCCTTCAGGGGCTTACGCTTGTATACGGCGGCAGCAACATAGGGCTGATGCGGGTAATTGCCGATGCCTGCATGGCCAACGGGGGGCATGTGATCGGTGTGATGCCGCACGGGCTGATTGACCGGGAAGTGGCTTACCGCGATCTGAAGGAATTCCACGTTGTGGCTTCCATGAGCGAAAGAAAGGAGAAAATGGCGGCACTATCAGATGCTTTCATTGCCATGCCGGGGGGGATCGGCACGCTGGATGAGATTTTTGAAGCCATGTCGTGGAACCAGCTTGAAATCATGGACAAACCCATTGCCCTGCTGAATACTGCCGGTTTTTACAACGACCTCGTGAAGTTTCTCGACCACGTCACCCACCAGAAGTTTGTCAGACCAGAGCACCGGAACAACCTTATTGTGCATGAAGACCCTGCCACGCTGATCGCCGGCATTCGTAATCACGTAAACCAGAAAGTGGACAGTAAATGGATCGATGACCTGAAATCGGAGACGGCAAAACGGCTGTAATCAGCCTTAAATTTTATTGTTATCCTGACCGGTTGCATCAGAAAGCCGGTTGACAAAATCAGCGATCTCCCTGCTGTTCTGATCCATCATGCACCTGAAGTGCGCTTTCGGACATTTTTCAAAGCCGATCTTGCTGCAGGGCCTGCAGCTCAGGTTTCGCACCTCCGCCACCAGATGGGGTTCGCCGGCTTTAAGATAGGGATACATCCCGAGTTCGGGAACGGTATTTCCCCAGACCGAGACCACCGGCTTATGAAATGCGGCGGCAATGTGCATCAGCCCGGTATCGTTCGAAACCACGGCCACCGCCTGCTTAACGAGCGAGGCCGACTGCATCAGGCTGAACTCTCCGCAGGCATTCAGAACTCCGGAGCCCAGCGCTTCCGCGACAATCCCTGCCCTTTCCCTGTCTTCGGGACCACCGAGCAACACCACCGGCAGGCGGAGCAACCGGCAGATCTCAATCATCTTCTCAGCCGGTAAAATCTTGGTATTGTGCCGCCCTCCCGTCACCAGCGCTACATAGCCGGCCCGGAAAGGTTCCGGTAACTGATCAGCACTGACTTCTTCACCTTTAGGAATATAAAACTCAAGGCCTTCACCATCCCCGGACACCTTCAGCCTTGCAGCGGTTTTGAGGTAGCGGTCAACGATATGCACATCCGGCATCACCCGGAGTTTAAGCCTTACCAGCAGCCATTTGCGCAGGTTAAGTTTGCTAAACCGGCTGAAGGGCCTGCCCAGCGCGAGAATTACCTGCCAGGAACGCAGGTTGTTGTGCAGGTCGATGATGAAATCGTAACGATGGCTCCGCAGCTCCGGAAGTGCCTCACCAACTTTCTTCCTGATGGTGATCACTTTGTCGATGCGGGGATTGGCTCTGAGCAACGGGGCATATGCCTCCTTTGTGAGAAAATGGACTTCTGCGCCGGGCAATTGCAGCTTCACGGCCCGCACTACCGGCGTAGTAAGCACAATATCACCAATAGAACTGAACCGGACGATCAGGATTTTTCGGGCCATCGGGCATTACAATAATCAGGAAAGCAAAAGTAATGAAATTGCAATGACAAATCGCCGGCACCTTTTTCCGCAGAACCGGCAACATTAGCCCGCACTCTTTTAAACCATTATCTTTGCAGCATGATTTTTACCGATACCCACACCCATCTTTACCTTGAAGAATTTGATCAGGACCGCCGCGAAGTTATTGAGAAGGCGACCGGGTCAGGCGTTAAATACATGATGCTGCCCAATATCGACAGCACCTCCATATCCACTATGCTTGCGCTGGCTGATGAGTTCCCCGGCAACTGCTTTCCCATGATGGGCCTGCACCCCACGTCTGTGAAAGAAAATTTCAGGGAAGAACTGGCCATTGTTGAAAAGCAGCTTCAGGAGCGGAAGTTTTACGGAATCGGTGAGTGTGGAATAGATCTTTACTGGGATAAAACCTTTGCAAAAGAGCAGGAGTTTGTTTTCAGGCATCATATTGAACTGGCGCTATCATGTAACCTGCCGTTGATTGTGCATATCCGGGAATCGTTCAACGAGGTGATCAGGATTCTCAGGGATGTGAACAAACCGGACCTCCGCGGTATCTTCCATTGTTTTTCCGGAAGTCCCGAGCAGGCAAAACAGGCCACCGGGCTGGGTTTCAGCCTGGGACTCGGCGGGGTAATCACGTTTAAAAACAACAGGATGCAGGAAACATTAAAACATGTTGACATGAAATATCTTGTACTTGAAACCGATGCCCCCTTCCTGGCGCCCATGCCTTATCGCGGCAAGCGGAACGACCCGTCATACATTCCCATTATAGCTGAAAAAGTAGCAGAGATAAAGGGCATCAGTACAGAAGAGGTAGCCCGTAATACAACGGAAAACGCCAAAGAGCTTTTCCGGTTTGATTAAGAACCGGTTTCATGCGTCAACATTCCGGCAGTTCCCGTTAACTTTGACAAATCGCAGTTTAAATGTTTACAGATAAATATATGGAATCCAACATCCTTGTTATATACACCGGCGGCACTATCGGGATGATACAGGACCCCGCTACGGGCGCCCTCACGCCTTTCAACTTTGATGCCCTGTACAAGCACATCCCCATACTTCAGAATTTCAACTGCAGGATTGACTCCTACTGTTTTGATCCGCTTATCGATTCATCCAACATGAATCCTTCCTTTTGGATTAAACTCGCGAAGGTTATAGAGGAGAATTACGAGAAATACGACGGTTTCGTGGTGCTTCACGGCACCGACACCATGGCCTATACGGCCTCGGTACTGAGTTTTATGCTCGAAAATCTGAACAAGCCCGTGGTATTTACCGGCTCACAACTGCCTATGGGGGTGCTGCGGACTGACGGCAGGGAAAACTTTATCAACGCCATTGAAATTGCTGCGGCACGGACCGACGACACGCCCATTGTCCCTGAAGTATCCATCTGTTTTGAAAACAGGCTGATGCGCGGAAACCGCACCAATAAATTCAATGCTGAAAATTTCAATGCTTTCCTGAGCGGAAACTATCCTTTGCTTGCCCAGGTGGGGGTACACATAAGATATAATCATCAGCATATTCTCAAACCAAACTTCAGGAAACTGAAAGTCCATCTCAATCTTGATCCCAACGTGGCGATTCTCAAGCTTTTCCCGGGGATTACCGAGAACGTGGTCAGGAGTATCCTCAATATTCCGGGTCTGAAAGCACTTATTCTGGAGACATACGGAGCCGGCAACGCACCCACGGACGCCTGGTTTGTAAAAGCCCTGAGTGAGGGCATTGCAGGCGGGATAACCATTTTTAATGTAACGCAGTGCAAAGGAGGCTCTGTGGAGATGGGTAAATACGAAACCAGCGTACAACTTGGCAGCATAGGCGTAGTAGGCGGATATGATATTACCACCGAATCGGCAGTTGCCAAGACCATGTACCTGCTCGGAGAAGGCTTTACGGGGGAGCAGCTTTCACAAATGCTTCAAACGCCGCTCAGGGGTGAATTAACCATCGATTAAGCTTTCCCTTGGCAGTCTCCGGCAGACATTGAAAAAGTTGATCTGAGGCATCATTTAGAAACAGTCTAAATTGTTAAAGCGTTGATTAACGGTTAAATGACCAAAAGCAGAGGATTAAAAAATATGCCTGAAAACATATTGTACACTTTTTTTTGTATTTTAGCGCCCTGAAATTCGAATAAGAGGCGTTAAGTTGAGCCTGTTACGGAGAGATGGCCGAGTGGTCGAAGGCGCACGCCTGGAAAGTGTGTATACGCCAAAAGCGTATCATGGGTTCGAATCCCATTCTCTCCGCCAATAAATTGAAAAACTGATAATTCACACAATAAACTGAAACAAAAACAAGTTCCTTTTAAAACAAAAATCAATAACCATTAACTATGAAAAAATTAATTGCGTTTTTGACGGTAGCAGGAATGCTCACTTTTGGAGTAACCAGCTTTGTTATGGCACAGGATGAGGCTGCTGCGCAGACCGAACAGACTGCTGACACTACAGTACAGGAAGAAGCTGCAGCCCCCCAGGAAACCCTGGTAGCTGAAGATGAGGCGCCTAAATCATTCCACCAGGTGCTGAAAGCAAAATTTATCGAAGGTTCACCCGGATGGATGTTCCCTGTTCTGCTTGTGCTTATCCTCGGCCTTGGCCTTGCAATTGAGCGCATCATTTATCTTAACCTTTCAACCACCAACACCCAGAAATTGCTGAACAAGGTTGAAACAGCGCTGGAAATGGAAGGTGTAGGTGCTGCCAAAGAAATCTGCAAAAATACCCGCGGCCCTGTTGCCAGCATATTCTTCCAGGGTCTCGACCGCCACGACGAAGGTCTTGAAATGGTTGAAAAATCAATTGTTTCCTATGGTGGTGTATTGATGGGACGCCTCGAAAACAACCTTTCCTGGATTGGTTTGTTCATCGCCCTCGCCCCCATGCTCGGGTTCCTCGGAACAGTTGTCGGTATGGTTCAGGCATTTGACGCCATCGAGGCTGCCGGCGATATTTCTCCTACCGTTGTTGCCGGTGGTATGAAAGTGGCCCTTTTAACAACCGTATTCGGTCTTATCGTGGCCATTATTCTCCAGATCTTCTACAACTACCTGATCTCCAAGATCGACGGTATTGTAAACTCCATGGAAGATGCCACCATCTCATTCATGGATATCCTGGTAAAACACAAAAACGTTAAAAAGTAAAACCCATGCAAGACAGTCCTTTAATTAACATAGGCCTCTACCTCGCTTACATCCTGATCTTTGTTGCTGCAGTTTCAGCAATCGTGTTCCCCCTGATCCAGACCTTCGGTAACTTAAAGAAGGCAAAGGGCGGATTGATCGGATTTTTAGTGCTGGTTGGCGTGTTGTTGCTGGCTTTTGCTTTATCACCGGCCGAAACCGGCGCATTCTACGAAAAGCATGAGATCTCGGCAACTGCATCTAAAGCAATCGGAGGCGGTTTACTGGCGACTTACATTGTTTTTGCAGGTGTAATCATCAGTATCCTCTATGCCGAAGTGGCAAAGTGGTTTAAATAATTATGCTCCTTTAAGAAAGGATTAATTATGGCAAGAAAAGTTCCCGAAATCAATGCGGGGTCAATGGCGGATATCTCCTTCCTGTTGCTGATCTTCTTCCTGGTTACTACTACCATGGATGTAGACTCAGGTATCGTCAGGAGATTGCCTCCTCCTCCCGACCCTACGGCCGAAACTCCTGATGTTAAGGAGCGCAATGTGTTTAATGTGCTGGTCAATAAAAGCGACCGTCTGTTTGTAGAAGGCAGATGGGGCGACATCAGCACCCTGCGCACTGAAGCAAAAGAGTTCCTGGCAAATCCCAATAACCGTGAAGACCTGCCTGAGAAAAAATTTGAGAACATCCCTTTCCTGGGTGAATACCCGGTTTCAAGAGGTATTATCTCACTCAAAAATGACAGGGGAACCTCGTATGACATGTACATTCAGGTGCAAAACGAGTTGACCGCTGCTGTTAATGAGCTCAGGGATGAACTCTCACGGCAGAAATTCGGGGTTAAATTTTCTGAATTGAATCAGGAGTACACCGATGCCGTTCAGAAAGCCATCCCGATGTCAATCTCTGAAGCTGAACCTGAAGATATAGGAGGGAGAAAGTAACATGGCACGGTTTAAAAAAGAAAAGTCAGGCGATTTGCCTGCAATCAGCACTGCTTCGATGCCCGACATCATTTTTATGCTGCTCTTCTTCTTTATGGTGACCACCACCATGCGTGAAGTTACCCTGAAGGTGCGGAATAAAATGCCGGAGGCCACCGAAGTTCAGAAACTGGAAAAGAAAGCGCTGGTAAGCTTTATTTATATCGGGCCTCCTACCCAGTCGAGACTCTATGGAACGGAATCGCGTATTCAGCTGAACGACAGCTTTCGCACAGTTGCTGATATTGCGGAGTTTATCTACATGGAAAGGGAAGCCCGTAATGAAGCCGACCGTCCGCTGCTGACAACTTCACTTAAAGTTGATAAAGAGGTAAAGATGGGCGTTGTAACTGATGTAAAACAGGAACTTCGTAAAGTCGGTGCTTTTAAAATCAACTACTCAACCCGCAAAAAAGCGGCTAAAACACAAGATTAGTTTTCATAGTTAATGAATCATAAAAGGCGGCTCTGTAAGGAACCGCCTTTTTCGTTGCTTTAAACCCTGAAACCTGAATCCTATAAATTGTAAACCTGCTTCAGCACAGGAATCTCAACTTTATCGAACCCCGCTTCGTGCAGGTGCGACCGGTAGGCAGCAGTTGCTTCCGCATCGCCATGAACCAGAAATGTCTTTTTGATCTTATCCTTCGACTGGCATCCCAGATAGCTGATCATTTCCCTGTAATCACCATGACCGCTGAACGCTTCTATCCGCTCAATCTTCGCCCTCACCTTGTGAATCACACCGAAAATCGATACTTCAGGATCTCCCCTCAATATCCTTGCCCCAAGGGTTGACGGACTACAATAACCGACGGCCAGCACGGTGTTCTTCGGATTGCTGAGGTTATTGGCAAGGTGGTGCTTGATCCGTCCGGCTTCCATCATGCCCGATGCAGAAATGATCACACAGGGTTCATTCAGGGTATTCAGCTTTTTGGAGTCATCCGCACTTTTAATGTAATACAACGAACTGAAACCGAAAGGATCGGGATCATTCTCCATCACCTCCTGCACCTCACGGTTCAGGGTGTCGGTGTGCAGGCGGAAGATATCGGTGGCATTGACCGCAAGCGGACTATCCACATAAATCTTCACCCTTGGCAGCTTTCCCTCGTTGAAATAGTTATTCAGGGTATAAACAAGCTCCTGGGTACGGCCGATGGCAAATGAGGGGATGATCAGTTTGCCCTTTTTGTCGGCACAGGTTTCAGTAACCACCCGCAGAAGTTCAGCTTCAGCATCCTGCCTGGCCGGATGCAAGCGGTCGCCATAGGTAGCTTCCGTAATAAGGTAATCACACTGCGGAAAAGCATCGGGCGGTCGCAGGATGCGGTTTTCAGGCCTGCCGATGTCGCCGGTGTAAGCTATCCGCACAAAATCGCCCTTGTCATGTATTTCGATGCTGATAACCCCGCTGCCCAGCATATGGCCGGTATTGGTGAATTTCACCCTGATGTTGTTGTCGATGTTGAACTTACGGTTGTAAGGAACCCCGATAAACAACTCCATACATTTGCGGGCGTCCTCAAGGGTATACAGCGGTTCAACAGGCTTCAGTCCCTGACGGGCCCTCTTCTTGTTGAAATGGTAGTTATCATTCTCCTGTATGTGCCCGCTGTCGGGAAGCATAACAGAACATAAATCGCGGGTGGCATTGGTACACACTACCGACCCCCTGAAACCGTGACGGTACATATACGGGATCAATCCCGAATGATCGATGTGGGCATGCGACAGAATGATGTGGTCAACTTCCGTGGGATCCACACCAAGATCGCGGTTCATGGTATCGGTTTCAAGCCCTTTACCCTGATAAACCCCGCAGTCAAGCAGTACCTTTTTCCCGGCTTCGGTGGTAATCAGGTGCCGGCTTCCGGTTACCTCCCTGGCAGCGCCTAAAAATTGCAGTTTCATAATTGAGTGTTATGAGATGAAAAAATCAGTTTGGCTTTTCGGATTTCAAATGTAGCTATTATCCGGCACTTCAGACTTAATCATGAAGAGAACCATTGCAATCAGGGAGAAATAAAATGACCGCAAGAATCTGACATTAAATTAATACATTTGAGGTCCGAACTTCTTACCGGCTATATATGGTTCTGAATTACATCTGGGTAGCATTTTTTATCATCGCTTTTATCGTAGGGCTGTTCCGGCTGATTTTCATGGGAGATGTGTCAATTTTTCCCGAAATGATGAACAGTACCTTCGAAATGGCCAAAACCGGATTTGAGATTTCGCTGGGGCTGACAGGGGTGATGACCTTGTGGATGGGACTGATGAAGGTAGGTGAATCCGGAGGTATTGTCAATCTGATGTCGAAAGCCGTCGGGCCGCTCTTCAGCCGGCTGTTCCCCGAAATCCCCAAAGGCCACCCGGCCAGCGGATCCATTATGATGAATATCGCAGCCAACCTGCTGGGGCTCGACAATGCCGCAACTCCCCTGGGGCTCAAGGCGATGACCCAGCTCCAGGAACTTAATAAAGACAAGGATACGGCAAGCAATGCCATGATCATGTTCCTGGTACTGAATGCGTCAGGGCTTACCCTGATCCCCGTGAGCATCATGGTGTACCGGGCGCAGCTGGGCGCCGCCGACCCCTCCGATGTGTTTATTCCTATCCTGCTGGCAACGTTCTGCTCCACCATCACCGGAATCATCGCAGTTTCAGCCTTTCAGAAAATCAACCTGTTCAACAGGGTGATCCTCGCTTACCTGGGAGGATTTACACTGCTGATCGCGTCCATTATATGGTACTTCAGCACCATCTCCCAGGAACAGGTAACCGTAATTTCCTCCGTTGCCGGAAATCTTATCCTTTTCGGGATAATATTTTCGTTTATAACCCTGGGGCTGATCAAACGGATCAACGTTTATGAGTCGTTTATCGAAGGGGCAAAAGAAGGTTTCAGCATCAGCATCCGGATTATCCCTTACCTGGTCGCCATTCTGGTTGCCGTAGGCGTGTTCAGGGCCTGCGGCGCGATGGATTTTCTGGTTCAGGGAATCGGACAGGGTTTTGCCGCCCTGGGTATGAACACCGACTTTGTGGATGCCCTGCCCACCGCCTTTATGAAACCGCTCAGCGGCTCAGGCGCAAGAGGCATGATGGTTGACACCATGAAACAATATGGCGCTGATTCGTTTGCCGGAAGATTATCCTGCATTTTCCAGGGCGCCGCCGATACTACCTTTTATATCATTGCCGTTTATTTCGGATCAGTAGGTATTAAAAAGACCCGTTACGCCATCACCGCCGGCCTCCTGGCCGACCTGGCAGGGGTAATTGCAGCCATTTTTGTAGCGTATTTGTTTTTTCACTGATCTGCAGCCCGGGACCTGAGGTGATTATCTCCTTACAGGCATACTTTTTCAGAATTTCAGGCCTGTTTTTCTGAATATATTCCGAATATCAGGCCTGTTTTTCTGAATATTTTGAAATGTTTGCGTATTTTTGCAAATAAAGAGAACTCATGATAACCCGGACCCTTCAGAAAACGATCGAAAATGCCTGCTTTAAAAGCAAGATAATCCTGCTGCTCGGAGCCCGTCAGGTTGGAAAAACCACCTTATTGAAAAAGGTAGTGGAATCATTACAGGTAAAAACAATCTGGCTGAATGCCGATGAAGCTGATATCTTTAACGAGCTTTCCCTGGCAGATACCAGTACACGACTGCTCCACCTGATAGGGAATGACACCCGCCTTGTGATCATTGATGAGGCACAGCAGGTTCCTGAAATCGGACTAAAACTGAAATTACTGCATGATACGAATCCCGGGTTGCAGATAATAGCCACCGGATCATCCGCATTTGACCTGATGAATCAGATGCAGGAACCCCTTACCGGGAGAAAGCGGACCTTCTACCTGTTTCCGATAAGTTACAGTGAACTGGTAAAGCTTACAAACATTCTCGAAGCCAGAAGAAGTCTTGAAAACAGGCTTATTTTCGGATCCTATCCGGAAGTAATCAACAATCCCGGGTACGAAAAAGAAATTCTGATTGAAATAGCCCAAAGTTATCTGTACAAGGATATCCTGAAATTCGAAGGGATCAGAAAACCCGCTCAGCTGCAAAAACTCCTTCAGGCACTGGCTTTTCAAACCGGCAGTGAAGTAAGTTACAATGAATTGTCAAATACCATTGGCAATATTGATAGTAATACCGTAGAAAAATACATTGATTTACTTGAAAAAACCCATGTAATATACAAGCTGCCTGCACTGAACAGAAACATGCGCAATGAGATCAAAAAAGGGAAAAAGTACTATTTCATCGATAATGGGATCAGAAATGTGCTGATCAGCAACTTTGCACCGTTCGAATTCCGCCTGGACAAAGGTGCATTGTGGGAGAATTTTCTGCTTTCAGAACGCATGAAAAGGAACCATTACATATCAGCGTTCCCGAATACCTATTTCTGGAGGACGCATGATCAGGCCGAAATCGATTACATTGAAGAGCAGGATGGCGTTCTGCATGCATACGAGATCAAATGGAAAGAGACCAGAAGCAGGTTCCCTGCTTCATTTCTCGAGGCCTATCCTCAGCATCAAACCCTGCTGGTAAACAAAGAAAACTATGAATCCTTTACCGGATCAGACCCTGAATGATAATAGATTCATTAATGTGACCGTTCAATTAAAGTATGTTACAACATATATTCAGATTTTCTGGCCTGTTTTTCTGATTATATTCAGAATATCAGGCCTGTTTTTCTGAATACAGACCGGCTAACCGCTATCAGATTAAAAAAGTGCCCGACAATTACATCTCATGCTATTCCCTGTTTAATCATTGGAAAGCCCGATAAGAAATGTGAATTAGAGTTATGCAATCCGAAATCCGAAATCTCTCATTATCCGGCCATCGCCGTCTCCCGGAACAAGCCCGGTCACAAAATTCACCGGCATCAGTAAACTTTGGAACCTGAAAATCCTGTTAATCCTGTTAATCCTGTCTTAACAAAAACAACGATGAATAGAACAATCATTACAAAATCCGAAATCTCTCATTATC
>DJGZ01000013.1 GCA_002433025.1 Bacteroidales bacterium UBA5833 | reverse complement strand
ACAAAACAAACTGATTAGTTACTAAAATTTTATAGCCTGAGGATAACAGTACTTCCGGCCAATGGCTCAGGCAGACAGGTCAATGTCCGGATTACCTGTACTATAAACGGGCAAATTGCAGGAATCATAAGACTTAATAGAAGAGAGGGGATATTATGGCATTTGCATATATTGTAAGGGATCCCGGCCATATTAAGAGGGACAGGCCTCGGCGGGGATGCAGGCAGACAGCGGGAATCAGGCACTGAACTTCATCCTGCCTTACAACAATCCTGAGTTAAGAAGATTCTTCCCCGTGAAGAATGGTCATATACAAAAAAGAAAAACCCCGGCTTCACCGGGGAATCTCTTCACATTAAGCTAAACAAGTAATCCAAGTAATCCAAGTATTGAGTAATTAACGCTTCACAATGAATTTTCGTGTGGCAATGGCGGAATTATCAACGATCAGTGAGTAAAAATATACGCCGTTGCTGAGGTTTGCAACATCGATGGTTACTTTGCCTTCGGCATTGCTGAGAGTTATTTCCTGAATGGCATTGCCAAGCAGGTTATTGACTTTAATGCTGGCATTTCTTACTCCGGCAGGCAATTTATATTCAATGTTGGCAACTGATACAGCCGGGTTGGGATAAGCATTTGAAACGGTTGCGGACTTAAGTGAGGCAGCATTGTCTATTCCTAAGGTACCAACAATGAAATTTATGGTTACAAACGAAGAATCATTCTGATTGTCCATATCAAAAAATACAAATTTCACCGACGATAAACCTTGAATGCTCCTGTACGAAAGGTCCCCCGTGAAATTTGTAACAAATGAACCAGCTTCAATCAGGAGCGGCTCCGGTGTTTCCATTACAAAATCAGGATAACATGAAGCCCAACAAATGTTTGATGCAGTACTATCTGCAAGCAAAAGGTCATATTTTCTGACTTTTACATTTTTGTCAGCGGAGGAAACATTAAAAACATCAAGACCAAGCGACACAAAACCTGCACCAGGGGCACAATAATGTTCAAGAACCTGACCGGTTACATCCACTCCGGTTTTATCCTTAATTACTAATGACTGGGCATTACCAACCGACAGGATAAAAGTGCCGATAATCAGTGAGAGTAATATTTTTTTCATATGGCAGATTTTAAGAGTAAATTTCAAGTGCAAAAATCGTGCAAAACCTTAAAAACTCTAACAAAAAAAATCAAACGCAAGAAAGGTTATGCAGTAATTATTGCTGCAAAACTAATAGAATATAATTGATTAAAGCAAGAAATCTTCAAAAAAAATATTAAAAACTTTTCAACCTCCGGTTTTGCTATGTAAAAATGCAGATATTTGCATAACGACAAACAAACACGCAATTATGAAAAGAATTACACTGGTTGCAGCTTCGCTGCTGCTTAACCTCAGCCTGTTTTCGCAATCTCAGCGGCTGGTACTGCTTGAGCACTTTACACAGGCAAGCTGCGGGCCCTGCGCGACTTACAACCCCTCCATCCACACTTTGCTGGTGAACAATCCGGATAAGATCACCTCCATTAATTACCATACCAGCTGGCCGGGATACGACCCCATGTATAACCACAATACGGTTGATAATGCAGGCAGGACTTCGTTTTACAACGTAAGCAGCGTTCCCAACTCTGTGCTTGATGGTAATTATTATAATGGTCATCCGAACGGATGGAATATCAACTCCGTAAATCAGCGGTATGCGGTACCTTCACCCTGTAATCTGATGGCTTTTCAGCGGCTTTCACCTACCCAGGACACCTTGTTTGTAACCCTGGTCGTAGAAGCTACTGCGGAAATTACCGGACAAATTGCTGCAACTGCAGCCGTTATTGAAAAACATGTTCATTTTAACTCAGCTCCGGGAAACAACGGCGAGAAAGATTTCTACAATGTGATGAAGAAACTGCTTCCGTCCAAATCAGGGCAGTCCCTTCCCACTCCGATGGCCGCTGGTGATTATGTGATTATCGAGTCATACTGGGTATTAGCAAACGTCTACAATATCAATGAGTTGAGTCTTGTAGGTTTTGTTCAGAATACGCTGTCAAAAGAAATTTATCAGTCGTGCAACCTCACTCCCGGCAATTATGCCGGCCTTTATGCAAATGATGTTGAAGTGCTATCATTGCCCAACATGACAGACCGCTATTGCAACGAAACCCTGAATCCTGTTGTTAAATTCCGCAATAACGGCAACAATGCAGTAACTGCCGTAGAACTTAATTATAAGGTGAACGATGAGGAAACATTTGTATATAGCTGGACAGGTAATCTGGATCCGCTGCAGTCGGTTGAAATTGAACTTCCCGCGCTGAACTACCAGCTACAGGAAAACAATCAGTTGAAAGTATGGGCAGCCAGTGTTAACGGAGGAAGCGACGGATACACCCGCAACGATACCCTTGTGCACAATTTTGCCACAGCTCTTCAGACAACCCGCGACCTGCTCGTGAAGGTAAGAACCGATAACAATCCTCATGAAACCACCTGGGAAATTAAAAACAGGGCCGGAGCGGTGGTTGCCAGCGGAGGGCCTTATACTCAGTCAGGAACGGTCATCAATACCGATGTGCAGCTTGAGGCTGACGGTTGCTATGATTTCTTTGTTTACGATGCCGGCGGCAACGGAATCTGCTGTACCAATGGCGCAGGCTTTGTCAGGCTCTCATCCGGTTCACAAACCATCACCCAGGGCACTGATTTCGGTTCTATGCTTACCGCCCAGTTTAATGTGGTGAGTGTCGGTGTCAGCCACCTGCCGGTACTTACCGAATTTGAGGTTTATCCCAACCCTGCCGGAGAACAGGTATTCATCGGATTTACTCCTGAAAGAAACCAGACCGTAAAGATCAGCATCATCAACCAACTCGGACAACGGGTGTATATAAATGAAGTGAATGCACCAGCCGATCTGATACAGAAGATTGATATCAATACTTCAAACTGGCCGGCCGGCATCTACATGATACAACTTGATAACGGAAACGGGATCAGCAGTCGCAAGCTGAGCGTAAGCAGATAAAAACCCGGTTCTGAAACATTAAAAAAACCTGCGGTCCTTCAACGCAGGTTTTTTTATATGTACTTCGGAATGACTATATAATCTATTGATTACAGACGAAGGGCCTCCTGGTTCGGAAATAACAAAACTGCCCGGTTGCTTCGCATGATTCAACCGGGCAGAAATACAATTCGAAAAAACTAAAAGAGGGCATCAATAATTTTGTCATCCGCCATATTGGGCAGGGTCACTTTCAGCCGGGGTTCTGCCTCCATGGCCCGTTTAATGGCGAAAACGGCACCTTCGTTTCTTGCCCACGAGCGGCGGCTGATGCCGTTGTTCACGTCCCAGTGAAGCATGGTGCGCAGTCGGCGGTCGCTGTCGGCGCTGCCATCGAGCAGCATACCAAAGCCACCATTGATAACTTCGCCCCAGCCAACACCCCCTCCATTGTGTATGGAAACCCAGGTTGCTCCCCTGAAAGAATCGCCGATTACATTGTGAATGGCCATGTCGGCAGTAAAGCTGCTGCCATCGTAAATATTGGAGGTTTCCCTGAATGGTGAATCTGTACCAGAAACATCGTGATGATCGCGGCCCAGCACCACCGGTGCGGAAATCCTCCCATCGGCGATGGCTTTGTTGAATGCAGCGGCAATTTTAGTCCGTCCTTCGCAATCGGCATACAGAATTCTTGCCTGAGAGCCAACCACCAGGCGGTTTTCCTTGGCCCCCCGGATCCATTGTATATTGTCTTTCATCTGCTGACTGATTTCAGCAGGGGCGGTGGTGACAATTTCTTCCAGTACCTCCATGGCAATGCGGTCGGTAATATCCAGGTCGTCTGCGTCGCCCGATGTGCAAACCCAGCGGAAGGGCCCGAAACCGTAGTCGAAGCACATGGGTCCCATAATATCCTGCACATAGGAAGGATATTTGAAGCTGCCATCGGCTTTAAAGATATCGGCGCCGGCCCTGCCCGACTCGAGCAGGAAGGCATTGCCGTAGTCGAAGAAGTACATTCCGCGGCTGCAGAGCGTGTTAACGGCAGCAACGTGGCGCCTGAGGGACTCCTGCACCCGCTTTTTAAACGCTTCGGGCTGATGCGCCATCATTTCATTGGAGTCATCATAGGAAAGACCCACAGGGTAGTAACCTCCGGCCCAGGGGTTATGCAGTGAAGTCTGGTCAGAGCCCAGATCAACATGAATATCGCGTTCTGCAAGCCGTTCCCACAGGTCGACGATATTGCCCAGGTAGGCTATGGAACGGGCTTTTTTCTCCTTCCGGTATTTCAGCGCCAGGTCGATGGCGGTATCCGCATCGTCGGAAATCTCATCCACCCAGCCCTGGCTATGCCGTTTGTGCGCGGCATGGGGATTTATCTCGGCGCAGATGGTCACCACTCCGGCAATATTCCCGGCTTTGGGCTGAGCGCCGCTCATCCCGCCAAGGCCCGAAGTTACAAAAAGCGTTCCTTCCAGTCCCCCGCCCGCACCGGCGATTTTACGCCCTGCGTTGAGCACGGTAATGGTAGTTCCGTGTACGATGCCCTGGGGGCCGATGTACATGTAGCTGCCGGCCGTCATCTGTCCGTACTGCGAAACGCCCATGGCATTGAAACGTTCCCAGTCGTCGGGTTTGGAGTAATTGGGGATAACCATCCCATTGGTAACCACCACCCTTGGTGCGTCTTTGTGGGATGGGAAAAGCCCCATCGGGTGGCCCGAATACATTACCAGTGTCTGTTCATCTGTCATTTCCGACAGATATTTCATGGTGAGCAGGTACTGCGCCCAGTTCTGAAACACCGCCCCGTTGCCTCCATAGGTAATGAGTTCATGCGGATGCTGGGCAACAGCGGGGTCCAGGTTATTCTGTATCATCAGCATAATGCCTGCCGCCTGTTTTGATTTCGCCGGATACTCCTCAATGGGTCGCGCGTACATGGGGTATGCCGGCCTGAACCGGTACATGTAAATACGCCCGTATTTCTTCAGTTCATCGGCAAACTCGGGGGCCAGCACCGGGTGATGCACCGGGTCGAAATAACGGAGCGCATTGCGCAATGCCAGTTTTTTCTCGTTGGGCGTAAGGATATCTTTACGGACGGGGGCATGGCTAACACTGTTGTCGATTGGCTTTGGTTCCGGAAGTACGGCGGGGATACCGGCACATACAGCTTCTTGAAATTCTGAACGTTGCATAATATCTGATTCGATGGATTGTTCTGATAAAAGAGGTAACAAAGGTAAAAAGGTTTTTGGATTGCAAACGATTGAAATTGTCCGAAATACCCAATTTCTCAGCCATGTGAAGCGATTCTGAATCTGATAATGAATGCTTTGCATATTTACCGGTGAAACCAGCAGAGGGAAAATCCTGATCCGGTGGATTGCGGCAGCTGCCGTCAGAATCGCATTCGCAAAAAGCCAGTCAGTTGAATGCAAAGCCGTAAGTGTGGCCGGCACCCCACCTGCTGCATTTCCGCCGGTGGTTGCATTGACGATTTTCTCTACTTTTACATGCCAAAACAATACGGATGAACTCATTACTGCAACACGCCTTCGACCCGGAGGGATTCCGGCGTGAAGGACACAAACTTGTTGATCTGCTTACAGCCTACCTTACTGATTGCCGCGAAGCGGTACCGATGCCGGTATTACCTCCCTCGGAGCCGGATGAAATGGACAGATTCTGGGAGGGAGAAATGAGAAAACCGGACTTTGATTTACAGCAATTCTACACAACGCTGATTACCCAATCCAACCACATTCATCATCCGCGTTATATGGGACATCAGGTGGTACCTCCGGCGCCCTTGTCGGCACTCACCGAGTTACTTGAAGCCCTGCTCAACAACGGGATGGCGATTTATGAGATGGGGCCGGCGGCGACTGCCATCGAACGGGTGGTGCTTCGCTGGCTCGCTCAGCGGATGAGTCTTCCTGCTTCAGCAGAAGGCGTGCTAACCTCGGGGGGATCGGCAGGCAACCTAACGGGACTGTTGGCTGCTCGTCAGGCCATGTGTGGATACGATATATGGGAAGAGGGCAACCGTGATTCAGCATCCCTGGCACTGATGGTTTCGGAGGAAGCGCATTACAGCGTGGCCCGTGCCGCCCGTATCATGGGTTGGGGAGAAAAAGGAATCGTGAAGATCCCCGTAAACGGCAATCTGCGGGCCGACACCCGTACTTTTGCTCAAACCCTGCAAAAAGCAAGGGAGGATGGGCTCCGCGTCATCGCCCTGGTGGGCAACGCCTGCACCACTTCGACAGGAACCTACGATCCCCTTGACGAAATGGCCGATTTTGCGCAGAAGGAAGGCCTCTGGTTTCATGTAGACGGCGCTCACGGCGGAGCTGCAGCGTTTTCGGAAAAATACAGACATCTCGTTAAAGGCATAGAGCGGGCCGATTCAGTAGTCATCGACTTCCACAAAATGATGCTGACTCCGGCGCTTACTACGGCCGTGCTCTTCCGCAACGGTGGTCACTCCTACGAAACCTTTGCCCAGAAGGCCGAATACCTTCTGGTGAACGGAAAAAAGCAAGCCTGGTACGACAGTGCCGGACGCACTTTGGAATGCACCAAAAAGATGCTTGGCGTTAAGGTTTTTGCATTGATAAAACTATACGGCGATAAGATTTTCGCCGATTACATTAATACAACCTACGACCTTGGCTATACGCTTGCCGGGATGCTGAAGCGCGAATCCGGCTTCGAACCGGCCACTGAACCCGATGGCAATATTGTATGCTTCAGATACATCCCGCAAAATTTCCGCGGTGATATCAATGCGCTGACGGCAGAAATCCGTAAAGCGATAATTGCAGAAGCCGGTTTTTATATTGTACAAACCAGGGTGAGCGGAAAAACGTATTTAAGGGTTACGCTGATGAATCCCTTCACCGGCGTCAGCGACCTTACAGCGCTGCTTGACAGGATCAGGAGTTCGGGCGATGCGCTTGCCGCGGAATATTAATATTCAAACGATGATGAACATTGAAGAATTCAGGGCGGAAGCCCACAGGATGGCCGACCGCATCGCCGATTATTATGAATCGGTGAGCAGTTATCCCGTAAAATCGCAGGTGAAACCGGGTGAGATACTGGATGCACTTCCGTTGCAGCCTCCGGCAGTTTCCGAATCCATGGGCAGCATTATGGCCGATTTCGAACGGATCATCATGCCCGGCATCACGCATTGGCAGAGTCCGTCATTTTTTGCCTACTTCCCTGCCAACAGCAGCTACCCTTCGGTGCTGGCCGAGATGCTGACTGCGTCGCTTGCGCAACAGGGGATGATCTGGGAAACATCGCCGGCGGCTACGGAACTGGAGGAGCGGGTCATGGAATGGCTTAAGCAGATTTTCGGATTACCTGAGACATGGACAGGCGTAATTCAGGATACCGCGTCGGCCTCCACCCTTGCCGCCCTGCTCACCGCGCGTGAACGGGCCACGGACTGGAAAGTAAACGATAACGGATTTGCTCCGGAACCGGGATTAAGAATATACTGCTCCCTGGAAACCCATTCATCTATTGAAAAAGCGGCCAAAATCGCCGGTTACGGAAAAAACAATCTTATAAAAGTTGCAATAAAGACAGACGGCTCCATGGATGCCGTGGCGCTGGAGCAGGCCATACGCGATGACCTGCAAGCCGGGCTGACACCTGTGTGTGTGGTGGGCACCCTGGGCACTACCGGCACCACGGCCAACGACCCGCTTGAGGAGATCGGTACAATCTGCCGGAAGTATAATCTGTGGCTCCATGTGGATGCCGCTTACGGGGGAACAGCGCTGATGCTCCCGGAAATGCGGCACCTTTCAGCAGGGCTGAAGTTTGCCGACAGCTATGTTTTCAATCCTCATAAATGGATGTTCACCAATTTCGACTGTTCAGTTTACTTTGTCAGGGATACGGAGGCGCTTTTGCGTACGTTCAGCATACTGCCGGAGTACCTGAAAACAGCCACCCGCGGACAGGTAAAGGATTACCGTGACTGGGGTGTGGCGCTTGGCCGCAGATTCAGGGCACTGAAGCTATGGTTTGTGATCCGCAGCTTCGGGGTTGAAGGCTTACGCGATAAGGTGCGAAGCCACCTGGAACTGGCCCGCCGGTTGTCGGCATCTATTAAAAACACACCGGATTTTGAACTGCTGGTACCGGTTAACTATAGCCTGGTTTGCTTCAGATACCATCCGCGGGGGATTGCGGACGAAGAAAAACTAAATCAATTAAACCAAATGCTGTTACACAAGGTCAATGAAACAGGCAGACTTTATATCACACACACCAAAATAGCCGGAAAATATACCCTTCGGATGGTGATTGCCCAGACTTATGTGGAACGTCATCATGTAGAAGCCGCATGGTCGCTTATCCGGGAAACCGCTTCCGGATTAAGCATTTAAACCTATAATAAGCTGCCCAAAAGAGTTAACTCCGAAAGAAATAATGAAAGAACACTGGGATGAACGTTATGCTTCCGAAGAATACATATACGGAACGGAGCCCAACCGCTGGTTCGCCGGACATCTGCGGATGCTGAAAGCAGGGAGACTTCTCCTTCCTGCCGAGGGTGAGGGCCGCAATGCTGTATATGCCGCCGCCGCAGGCTGGGAAGTGCATGCCTTTGACCAGAGTGCGGAAGGACAGCGAAAGGCACTGAAGCTGGCTGCAAAAAAAGGAGTAACTCTCCGGTACACCATCGACAGCCTGGAAGAGATGGCAGGTATTGATGGGCGGTTCGATACCATTGCCCTGATATTTGTCCACATTCACGAGGAGCAGCGGGCAGCGGTACACCGCCGACTGGCCTCCATGTTACACCCTGGCGGCGTGCTGATTCTGGAAGCATTCAGCCGCAAACAGCTTGGAAATGCAAGCGGGGGACCGCGCACCGAAGCCATGCTTTATACTTCTGCAATGCTTGAAGCCGACTTCAGTGAACTGGAGTTGATCTTCAGCGAAGAGGCCTGCAAACACCTGGATGAAGGACCGCTGCATTTTGGGAATGCAGAATTGGTGAGGCTTCTGGCTAAAAAACCCTTTTAATCATAACCTGAGGATAAAAAATTTCGTATGCAGACGATAAAAAGCAGAAATTCGCAGAATTAAAGATTGCCAAAAATGAATCACTTCTCATACAGCTGCAAATGAATGGCAACCACGCTCAATTCCCACTTTTACTGCTGTCATTGTTACTGACAATCAGCGCAATTGCCGGGAACGGCAAGGAACAAAAGCTTATCCGCAAAGCTGCCCGTATCCATGCCCGGGCGCTGACGATCGACTCTCACAACGACACGCCCATGTGGTTTACCGACTCTTCCTACAACTTTTCAGAAAACCATCGCGGAAAGCGGCCACGTAACCGGGTGGATATACCGGGGATGGAAGCGGGAGGCCTGGATGGCGCATTTTTCGCCGTTTTTGTGGGGCAGGGCGACAGAAATGAAAAAGGGAATGCCAAAGCTTTCGAACAGGCAGTTCAGACCTTCAAAGCTATAGACAGGAACCTGAAATTGCATGAAGATAAAATATCCATGGCACGATGTGCAGATGACGCGCGCAGCATTGAAAAAGAAAAAAAGCGGGCCATCTGTATTGGCCTCGAAAACGGATATCCGATTGGCAACAAATTGGAGAATGTTGAATTGTTTTACAAACTCGGAGCCCGTTACATTACCCTTTGCCATACCCGCAACAATGATATCTGCGATTCGTCGACCGACAGCACGGAACACAACGGAATCAGCAAATTCGGCGAAAATGTAATAGCAGAAATGAACCGTCTCGGGATGATGGTGGATGTGTCGCACATCTCTGACGAGGCATTTTACGACGCCATACGGCTGAGCAAAACACCAGTTATAGCCTCGCATTCGTGTGCACGGGCGCTGTGCGACAGCCCCCGGAACCTGGACGATGACATGCTCAGGGCACTGGCAGAAAACGGGGGCGTGATACAGATGTGCATACTGAGCAGTTATGTAAAAACCCCGGACCCCAATCCCCGCCGCGACTCGGCGCATGCAGCCCTCAGGCAGAAATACAACGGATTTAAAGACCTTTCTGAGGAAGAAATGAACAAAGCCCGGAAAGAATGGTATGCCATTGATGAAGCTTATCCTCAGCAACTGGCAACGGTAAACGATGTGGCCGACCACATCGACCACATCGTGAAAACGGCGGGCATACGGCACGTGGGAATCGGCACCGACTTTGACGGCGGAGGCGGCGTTGAAGGGTGCGCAGATGTTTCCGAACTCGGAAACATTACTTTAGAACTGGTGAAGCGGGGATACCCGGCCAGGCATATTCGTTTGATCTGGGGTAAAAACCTGCTCAGGGTGATGCGTGAAGCGGAAAGACATGCCAGGAAAAGTTCTTCCCGCGAAGGCGAAAAAACCGTGTAAATAATGAAAGTACTGACCCTTACCGAAGTATATGGCATTGAACTCCTGCCCGATGAACAATTCGGGAAGTTTCAGCAGCAGTTGCTGGCAAAAGTGCCGGCAGGCAGCCGCCCTAAATCCGGCAGGTATGCCCAGGTACGCGATGTTCAGCGCAGTTTGCTCGGGGAGGTATTGACACGTCATTTGCTCAGGCGGGTTTGCGGCAAGCTTCCTGAAGATATGGTTTTTACCACCGGCGAAAAAGGCAAGCCCGAACCGGCAGGCTTCCGGGGGATTCATTTTAACATTTCCCATTCCGGTGACTGGGTGGTGGTATCTTTATCGCCCGGGGCGGTCGGCGTGGATGTGGAACGTATGCGGAAGGTGCCAGAGGGGGTGGCAAACCGGTTTTTCTCGGAAAAGGAAAAAAACTGGCTGGCCTCTGCGATTGACGAGAAAGAAAAAGCTGAAATATTCTTCACCTTGTGGACGCTGAAAGAGAGCTTTTTGAAAGCCATAGGAACGGGGCTGACGCGCAGCCTGTCAACATTTACGATAGTAAATGATGCCCGTGGGCTATTCAGCCTTGAAGACGACCTCGGATCCGGGCGTTATTATCTTAAAAACTGGCCTTTCCGCGAAGGCTATAAACTCTCGGCATGTTCTGGCATCCCTGATTTTGCTGATGAGCCGGTAATCCTGAGTATTAATGATTTAATCTGACAGCATGAAACCTATAAATATTTCACTGGTATTGTCGAGCGGCGGAGCCCGAGGACTTGTGCATATCGGAGCCATCGAAGCACTTGAAGAAGCCGGATTCCGCATAACCGCCATCGCGGGAACCTCTATGGGTGCATTGGTAGGAGGAATGTTTGCGTGCGGCAGCCTTAACGATTACCGGAAATTCATGACCGGTCTGACCCGCCTCGACGTGATCAGGCTGATGGACCTTGCTGTGAGCAAAACCGGCATCATCAAAGGCGAAAAGGTCTTCAGTGAAATGAAACATTTTATTGGCAACGTGCGGATTGAAGATTTGCCAATACCATATGCCGCGGTCGCTGCAGACATCACCAATCATCAGGAAGTAGTCTTTAAGGAAGGCGACCTGATTACGGCCATTCGCGCATCCAGTGCCATTCCAAGCGTATTGATGCCCGTTTTGAAAAATGGCGCCCTGCTGGTTGACGGGGGTGTGGTAAATCCGCTCCCCATGGAACATGTTTCCCTCCCTGAAGGCAACATGCTGGTGGCTGTAAATGTGAATGCCCCGCGTATTGAGAATACCGTATCCGGGAAGAAGGTCATTGTAAAGGACGGGCCTCATGAAAACGGGCCGGATTCGGTAATCGAAAAGACCAGGCAGCTGATCAATAAAAAATGGAACAGCATGACCGGCAACCAAAAAGAACGCACGCATGTGAGTGGCATCTTCACCATAGTGAACAACTCATTCGAGCTGATGCAGCATAAACTTACGCTCAACGCGCTTGAAAGACAAACCCCTGACATCATCCTGAACATCCCGGTAAACATAGCCGATACCTTCGATTTTCACCGGGCGGGGGAACTGATCGCCTTGGGATACGAAGAGATGAAAGCCGAACTGGAAAAGACGGAAAAACTCCTGAGCAAAAGCCGGTTAATAATATGATAAAGCAATCCGTAAAGGCGGCTGCCTATAATTCCCGGGAACCGGAAAGTATCTGAAAAAGAAGGTCCTTTGCCCTGAATAACTGCGCTTTTACCGTTCCTATAGGCAGATTTTGTTCCGCGGCAATCTCCTCGTATGAGAGTTCATCAAAATACCTGAGTTCAATCAGTCGCCTGTAACGCGGTTTCAATTTTTCCACCGTTTCGCGCATCAGGTTGAGCCGTTGTTCCCGGATGTAGTTTTCTTCAGGATCGGGGGTATCATCCACAACCTCAGGAGGACTTATCTGAATGTTGCCTTTCTCCCGTTGACAAGGATCCTTCTTTTGTTTGCGCTGAAAATCAATGCTATGGTTGATCGCAATCCTGAAAAGCCAGGTACTGAAGGCAAAATCGGGCGAAAAGCGGTGAAGGTTTCTGAAAGCTTTACCAAATGTCTCAATCGTCAGATCTTCCGCCACCATGGGATCTCCAACACGCTTGAGCAGGGCATGATAAACCAGGTCTTCATAAAGCGCCATCAGTTCGGCATAGGCTTTCTGATCACCGCTGATCGCCTGAACAACAAGCTGATAATCCCTGATGGAGGCCTCTCCGGGGGTTCGCTTTTCTACCATTGTGTTTTTCGTGAGAACAACCCTGTAAAACCGAGCAGCAGGTTGATCATCATCAAAAATACTTCAAAAAACGGAAACAAAAGCAGAAAATTCTTTTCACCAAGGCGGTTCATACTTTTCTTAATGATCACCGCTTGTGTAATCAGTCGTAGAATATACATGCCAAGTAAAAGCATCCAGTCGACCTTGAGAATGGCCAGTGCGATGAGTGAGCCAAAGAAAACAAGCTGCGAAAGAGAAAAAAGCCCCAATACAATTTTATGGGAGGGCCGGTAAAAACCTCCGGTAGTCAGGTGGCGCTTCTTTTGCCGGAACCAGGATCCGAAAGTCTGCTTTGGCTTTGAAAAGGTAACCGCTTCAGGAGCAGGTTGTATCCTGGTATTTTTAAGGTTGGCTACTTCATTGATAAACAGATCGTCGTCTCCCGAGGTGATTTTATAATGCTTCATAAAACCACCGGAATTAAAGAATAATTCACGGTGATAGGCCAGGTTCCGGCCTACGCCCATATAGGGCAACCCTGCCAGGGCCAGCGACATATATTGCATGGCAACGTGCAGGGTATCGAATCGAATCATTTTGTTCAGTAAACCAGGCTGGGCAATGTAGGCGCCATAACCCAGCACTATCCGGGTTTTACCGGTAAAAACCGACTGCATGCTTTCAATCCAGCGAGGCCCTGACGGGAAGCAATCGGCGTCGGTCAGCAACAAGGTATCGTATTTGGCGGAACGAATGCCTATCGAAAGGGGAAACTTTTTACCAACAAAAAAATTCAGGTTCTGATGGATGTTTACCACATTCAACCGGCTGTAATTGTCGCTGAGTTCACGCAGGAGGTAAAAGGTATCGTCATCTGACGCGTCATTTACAACGACAACTTCATATTCAGGATACTCCTGTTCAAGGATCAGCGGCAGAAAACGCACCAGATTATGATACTCATTTTTTGCGCAGATAACCACCGAAACCGGGAGTTTCTGATCACTGACCGGTCGTTTGGAGGCATTATAGAATGCAAGGCGACTGAAAATAAACCAGTAATAAATCAATTGCACCAGCAAGGCTGCCAACAGTACCCATATCAGGGCAATCCAGGGAGAAGACAGAATACCTTGCAACCAGAACATAACATTCAGAATTTCGACCGGCAAATTTACCCAAAGGCATTGAATTGGCGCCGACAAGTTTTCAACAATATATCAGGCAAACAGGACTTCAGGGGTTAAACTGTGCTCCGGTTGAACCAAATATTGCTATTTTTGCTAAACCTCAGGCAACCCGCATCAAAGGCCAGTATGCTATCAAACATAAATACAAAACGAAATTACAACAGCCGATATGGCAGATTCTGGCTTCTGGTTATCCTGAATGGCTTATTCACTATGGCAGGAATGGGGCAGATCAAGGACATGGGCCTGCCCTTTATCAACAATTATAATAAAAACACTTACAAAGCCAGTAACCAGAACTGGTCAATCGCCCAGAATGACAAGGGTTTTCTCTATTTCGGGAACAACGACGGCCTGCTTGAATTTGACGGCAGTTACTGGGAATTGTTTCCATTGCCGAAAAGAACCATTCTCCGGTCGATCCTGGCAAAAGGTGATACTATTTTCGCAGGGGCCTTTGAAGAAATCGGCTACTTCGTACCCGGAGGCGACGGGAAAATGCATTTCAACTCTCTTGTTCATTTAATCCCGGAATATTTCAGGGCGTTTGATGAGATCTGGAAAATTCACAATACCTCATCGGGTATAGTTTTTCAATCCTTCCGTTTTCTCTTTGTCTACAATAACCATCAGATAAAAGTGATTGAACCCTTCTCGACCTTCACCCAGTCGTTTCTGGTAAACGGGAACGCCTATATCATCGACAGGAAGAAGGGGTTGCACCGGCTGAGTGCACGCGGACTTGAACCGGTTTTCAACGACCCTTTGTTTCAACGAACAGAAGTCAGGAGCCTGCTTTACAGAGGGGCAGATGAACTGCTGCTGGGTACCTCCACCGAAGGCCTTTACATATTGAAAAATAAAACCCTCGAGGCCTGGCCTTCGCCTGTGAATAACAAGTTGAAAATTTACGAGCTTTTCAGTGGAATAGCCCTTTCCGAAAACTTTTATGCCTTCGGAACCGTTCAGAACGGTCTTTTTATTACCGACAGGAACGGAAGAATCTATCAGCACATTAACCGTTCAAAAGGCTTACAGAACAATACTATATTATGTCTGTTCGAAGACAGGCACTACAACCTGTGGATGGGACTCGACAACGGGATTGATTATGCAGAAATAAATTCCCCGTTGTCGATATTCGATTTCAATTACAATCTTGAAGCATCCTATACCTCCATTGTGCATGACGGCAGGCTTTATGCCGGGACAAACCAGGGTTTGTTCTTCACTGAACTTTCCAATATCAGAAATTCAGATGAAGATGGCGGGAAATTTACGCTGATTCCGGGCACGGAAGGACAGGTATGGAGCCTTCAGGTGTTCGATGAGCAATTACTTTGCGGGCATAATACAGGCTGCTTTCAGGTGAACGGTGAAAAAGCCGTAAAAATCTCAGATATCCCCGGATACTGGACCTTTATCCGGCACCGCGAAACCAGCGATACCCTGATCGCAGGAACATACAATGGCCTGGCTGTATTTACAAGAAAAGCCGGAGCATGGTCGTATGCTTACGAAGTGAAAGGCTTTAAAGAATCGAGCAGAACCATTCTCCAGGACGAGGATAATACCATATGGATGTCGCATGGTTACCGGGGAATCTTTCATATCGCCCTGAGCAATGACCTGAGCAGGGCCGAATCCGTAACCCTTTACAAATCGTCGAAAGGGTTGCCCCCGGATCTCCCTTACAATATACATAAGATTGACAATGAACTGAATATTTCCACCAGCGCCGGATTATTCAGGTACGACAGCAAGGGGGATGTCTTTTATAAAAATCCGAAATATGCCGAAATTTTTGGCGGTTTTCCTTACATCGACAAAATAACCAGGGACAACAGCGGAAATTTCTGGTTCTTTACCCATACCCGTATGGGCGTAATCAGGGAGACCGAGCGGGGTAAATATCTTGCAGAACAAGCCCCTTTTTTCAGATTGAACAGCATGCTGCTCCCTTCATTCGAACACCTGTTTATCCACAACCAGGGGAATATTTATATCGGATCACAAAACGGCCTTATTCATTTTTCGCCGCGGTTTAACGAGTTCAGGAAAAGAGGAAGCGATCCGGCTTATATCCGGAGTATCAGGTTTATCAGCAAGGATTCCGCACTTGCCATTACCGATCCGCTGATTGACAATCAAAAGTCATGGAAAGACAGCCGGGGTGCTTCAGTCCCTTTCCGCTATAATTCAGCAAGTTTCAGGTTTTCTTCTCCTTCTTTTGAATTTCCGGAAGGTACACTGTTCTCTTACCGCCTCAGCGGATTCGACAATGACTGGTCAAATTGGAGCAGGCAGGGGTTCAAAGAATATACAAACCTGAAGGAGGGTGAATATACATTTGAACTCAAATCAATCAATGCCTTTGATGCAGAAAGCGAACCGGTAAAATTCAGTTTCACCATCAGGCCACCCTTTCACCGGTCATTCACGGCCAAACTGATTTATACCATTTTATTGCTGCTTATCCTCACCGGTAACATTATATTCCTGAGGAGGCGTATCGAAAAAGCCCGCCTCAGCGAAATCCTCAAACGTGAAAAAGATCTCGAAGCGCAGGCGCTTGTATTCAGGGAACAATCCCTGATTAAAGAAAAGGAAATTGTACACCTCAGAAATGAAGCGCTCCAGAACGAGATGAACCATAAGACCAAAGAGCTGGCTAATGCCACGCTTAACCTCCTGCATAAAAACAAAATTCTTTCTCACCTGAAAGAAAACCTGACCACCCTCCTGCATCCGCAGCCCGGACATGACCTGAAGCATCAGATTTCTCAGCTTATCAGAAAAATTAACAGGGAAATCAAAAATGAACAGCACCTCGAAGCTTTTAACACTTATTTTGATGAAGTACATCAGGACTTTATCTCCAGACTGAAAAATGCCTACCCTTCACTTACCCCTAAAGAACTGAGGCTTTGCGCTTACCTGAGAATGAACCTCTCAAGCAAAGAAATTGCCCCCCTGATGAACATATCTGTCAGAGGACTGGAAATCAGCCGTTATCGCCTCCGCAAGAAACTTGATATCCAGCACAACATGAATCTTACTGACTTTATCATGTCATTCTGAAACCTGCAGTCAGGCATGTTCGTATTCAGTCTGATCACACGAGCCTTCAACAATTACCCCCCCCTACGGAGCCCGGAATATGAATTCTGTTCTATCCCGGAATAATCAATAGTTAGCCTGCCATTGCCGGAAATTATTCTGATGAGGACATTCCCGGTATATACACTCAGCAGTGGGTCCGGTTTCCGGCATTTCAAAGTCGATCTGTAAAATCTGATGAGTGTCTTAATACAAATTTCATGTTTCTATTTTATTGTTTGTCAATGTTTTTGATTTATTATGCTGTAGTAATGATGTAGTGCCTCATAACAACTGATGAGGTATTGATGAAGGCAAATAGTGGACAAAGGGGGGCCCTTCAGTTATATTTGTGCTGCCAATTCAATTACTCTGGTTATAACATGCTGGTTTCATTGTTTCCACGCTTTATTATACAGGAACAACAGCATAAATATTCTGACTTAAGATCTTTTTTGACTTTAATTTATTAATCACATCAACCAACAAATCAATTAAACCTAATCAAACACACACCAAATGAAAAACAAATTTTCAAGATGGAGCTCTATGTTTCTGCTCCTCGCAGGAATCTTCTCTCTTGCCGCCATGACTTCATGCAAAGACGATAAGGATGAGGACGACCCAAAGAATCCGATTGCCAGTTTTCAGTTTGCAATCGATCAGACTGATTTTTTAAAAGTTACATTTACCAATTATTCCCAGAATGCCACTACCTATGAATGGAACTTTGGAGATGGTGGAACATCCGCAGAAGCAAACCCGGTGCATACTTATGCTTCAGCCGGAACCTTCACAGTTGTGCTGACGGCGAAGAATTCGGCAAATGTATCGGCGAATTACAGTCAGACCATTGAGATTAAAGATCCGAATTCGGCTCTGACCCTGCTCGCCGGTGAAACCTCCAAGACATGGAGACTATTCAGGGAAGGTACCAGCCTGGGCGTTGGCCCTGACGCAGCAAACGCACGTTCTTGGTTTGCACTCGAAAATTCCGGTGCACGGCCATGCGTGTATTATCATGAGTTTACTTTCACACGCACCGGTTCTTTTATATTCGACGATAAAGGATCTTTCTGGGGCGAAACTGCAGTTTTCAGCGGGACTGCCAATAACGAAGTATGCTTTGATGCAATCCCTGCCAATATGATCAACAAAGACGGGGTGAATGTCAGTGCATGGCTCAGCGGAACACACGCATACACTTACACTCCGGCAACCAATGAAATTACGCTTACCGGAAATGGTGCATGGATGGGGCTACCCCAGCTTGGCACCTCAGGAGAATCAATTGTTCCCGAAGCTTCCAAAAAATTCAAGGCTGTGATTGAACAAAGAACAGGCTACGATTTAATGACTATTTCATTCACCTATGACGGAGTTTATTGGGATGCTACCTATGCAAGCTATTCGAACCCAGCGCTTGAGCCGGAAGTAGTAAGCGAAGAGCCTCCTTACGGAGAGGACCTTCCCAATGCAACACCCACTGAAATGTGGAATTCTTTTGAGACTGCTACGAGTTTTGTTGTGCTTGATACTGCCGGAGTTTACCCTGGCAATGGTCAGGCTGCCAATGGCGGTATGGCCTTTACCATGGGCGTAGCTGATCCTGCAGGCGTTGGAGTAAACGTTGGCAGGTATGACAGAAGGGGTACCTATCAGGAACTTCAGTTCCAGATGGAAAACGATATCCAGTTTGATAACTTTACAACAGTTTCTCTCGATGTTTATGTTCCCAGTTCGAACAATTATTCCGGCACGTTAACAAAAACCATTGCAATTATTATCGGCGAAGCCAGTCAAACCCAGCAATGGTGGACAGGTCATCTGCAATATGATGCCGAGGCAACTGTAATGGATCAGTGGGTTACCTATACATTTAACCTGAATGAACCAACCAGCGGCCCGGGCATGGGTGTTTATACCCCTGGCAGCAGAACAGACCTTGACTTCTTTGCCATATCGCTGGGCGGAGGAGGACATACGGATGAGGGCGTTTTCTATATCCGCAATTTCAGATTCCAATAAAAAATTAATCAGTCCAGGATCGGCTCCGGCCGTTCCTGGACTTAATAAAATCTTCCGGTGAGAAGTTTCGAGTTAAACATATACTTTCTGTGCTTGCTGATTTCGGCTTCTCTCTGCTCATGCAGCAAAGATGAGAAAGGCAATACTGATTCAAAAGATCCGTCAAATCTGGTAGTTGCCGTAACCATATCCAATGCAGATTCCGGCATGGTGCTTATTGAGGCGAGCGCAGAAAATACCACCGAATACCGGTTATTCACAGGACCTGCAGATCAACCTGTAGCTTCAAATGTAACCGGCCGGTTTGAACATGAGTTCACGCAACCGGGTACTTATGAATTGACCGTGAGGGCATATGGAACCTCAGGAAGGTATATCTCCGCCACAAAGGTGGTTGTGATAGCCGACAATAATCCTGTGACCATTGAAGATGGGTATCTAACTCCTTTGCAATACCCTGGTTATCAACTGGTCTGGAATGATGAATTTACCGGAAGCACGCTCAACACACAGTTCTGGACCCACGAATCCGGTGCAGGCGGATGGGGCAACAACGAGCTTCAGCATTACAGAAGTGAGAATACCAGTGTTGACGGAGGCGTACTTACCATTGAAGCCCGCAAGGAATCTTTTCAGGGAAGCAATTACACATCCTCAAGGCTGATAACCCGCAACAAGAAAACCTTCACTTATGGCAGGGTGGATATCAGGGCCTTGCTTCCTAAGGGACAGGGTATCTGGCCGGCACTCTGGACACTTGGTAACAATATTACAACAGTGGGCTGGCCTGCCTGCGGCGAAATTGATATCATGGAAATGATAGGAGGAAGCGGAAGGGAAAAAACCGTACATGGCACAGTTCACTGGGATAACAACGGCCATAGTCAAACCGGGCAGGGATATACCCTTACATCCGGCATTTTTGCCGATGAGTATCATGTATTTACCATTATTTGGGACGAAAACTCCATCAAGTGGTTTGTCAACGATACCAAATTTAATGAAGTTGACATTACTCCGGCACACATGTCGGAATTCCACCATCCGCATTTCTTTATATTCAATGTTGCTGTCGGGGGAAATTGGCCGGGCAATCCGAATGCAACCACTATGTTCCCGCAACAATTGAAAGTTGACTACATCCGGGTTTTTCAGAAGACCTGACAAATCACTTTTGCCGGCCTCTGTTCTCTGCTGAGGCTTTTGTGAGATGCGTTTCCTGATTTCAGAAATGTAATCAGAATAGTTGTATCTGATTGACTCTGATTGTATTTAATCATTTAATGCCTATTGCTATCTTCCGGAACGTCCTGTCAGGCGCTGAGGATGGCGGTAAATCCGGTAAAACAGGTAATTCACTTTAACCTTAACAAGCTGATGATAACAAAATTTTACAAAACGATGTTTCTGCTGGTTTTGCTGTTTACTGCGGGTATGCTGCAGGCGCAGGACCATGCCGTTACCGGAACCGTTACCGATAAGGACACGGGACAGGGTATTCCGGGTGTAACCGTTATAGAATCCGGTACTTTCAAAGGAACCATCACTGACATAGAAGGTAAGTTCTCACTGATGATGTCGGGGCCAAATACCATACTCGAAGTTTCCTTTATCGGGTATCAGACACAAAAAATCCCGGTAAACAACCGGTCTGTAATCAATGTAATTCTTGATGTTGAAGTTACCCATCTCAGCGAACTGGTAGTGATCGGCTACGGCACCCAGAAAAAGAAAGTGGTAACCGGGGCCATTGCCACGGTGGGAGCCGACGAGATTTCATCGACTCCTGTGCTTCGTATTGAGCAGGCCATGCAGGGCCGTACGGCCGGGGTGCAGGTGACCAACCTTTCGGGGCAACCGGGTGAAGCACCTACCATCCGTATCCGCGGAACAGGTACAACCGGAAATTCAGACCCCTTATACATCGTTGACGGTATTGCTGTTGGCGGAATAGATTACCTGAACCCGGGCGATATCGAATCCATTGATGTGCTGAAAGACGCTGCTTCGGCAGCCATTTACGGAGCCAGGGCCGCCAACGGAGTTGTACTTATAACTACCAAAGGTGGAAAAGCAGGTAAAATGAACATTACCTACTCCGGTTACACCGGCTTCCAGAACGTGGCAAGAAAAATTGATATGCTGGATGCTGAGCAGTACATGATGATCATGAATGAAGGTTTGAGGAATAAAGGAAAACCGGAAAAATTTGATCTGAATGAAATTCCGAAATATAATACCGACTGGCAGGAACTGCTGTTCGTGAAAAACGCGCCCATGCAAAACCATGAGGTTTCCATTACCGGGGGTAATGAAAAAACGACTTACGCTTCTTCGATGTCCTATTTCTCCCAGCAGGGTATTATCGGAGGAGACAAGTCGCAATTCGACAGGATCACGGCCAGGCTGAACACCAAAAGTCAGGTAAATAAAGTGTTCAGTTTCGGAAATAATCTCTCCTATACTCATATCACCAGAAGGGGCATCGGCAGCAACGAGTCCTTTAACGGCGCTTTCAGCAGTGCCCTGAATATGGACCCCCTGACCCCACTGTTTCAGGAAGATCCCGATATACTCGCCCAGCCTCCTTACTCCAACAATCCCGTTGTGCGTGATAAATTCGGAAGGGTGTACGGCATTTCCACGCTAGTCGGTGGTGAAGTAATCAATCCCATCGCCCTGCTCGAAATCCAGACCGCGGAAACCCGTGTGGATAAAATTGTCGGAAGTATTTTCGGGGAAGCTGAAATACTCAAGGGCCTCAAAGTGAATACCAGTCTCGGTATTGACCTCGCTTATGTACTGAATGACGGGTACCGGCCGCTTTATTACCTGAATGACGCGCAGCTCAACATTGACGAAACTTCCGTTAACAAACAGATTGACAGGTACTTCACCTGGCAGTGGGAAAACACCATATCCTACAGCAAACAGATCGGTGATCATAATTTCTCAGTGCTTGGCGGAACAACAGCCAGTAAATACAACTTCGAGAATCTATACGGCTTTAATGCAAAAGTGCCGCTTACCGATCCTGATAATGTTTACCTGAATATGGCAACGGATACCGTTTGGGTAGCAAACGGCAGGGCTTCACATTCAGCCCTGGCCTCCACCTTCGGCCGCATCACCTATGACTTCAAAAGTAAATATGCATTTACGGGAATCCTCCGCAGGGACGGATCTTCGAAATTCGGCGCCAACAACCGTTACGGCATCTTCCCCTCATTAGGGGTATCGTGGGTGGCCAGCGATGAGGCCTTTTTCCCTGAAATCAAAAACATCGACCAGGTTAAATTCAGGGCTTCATGGGGCATCAACGGAAACCAGGAAATTGGTGATTATCAGTTTGTTTCGTTGATTGACAAGACCAGGGGATACATTTTCGGCAATGGAAGATACACCGGCGCATCACCTCTTTCCATCGAAAATGCCGATATTCATTGGGAGGAGTCAGAACAGATAGACATTGCGCTTGATCTGGCAGCCTTCAACAACCGCCTGATCGCTACCGTTGATTATTATGTGAAAACCACCAAAGGCCTGCTCGAAACCATTCCCATTCCCGGCCATGTCGGAAATAGCCCCCCGGTTGCCAATGTGGGAAGCGTTCAGAACAGAGGGGTAGAACTTGGTGTAAACTGGCGTCATATGCTGAAGGGCCTGCGCTATAATGTGGGATTAAATGCCTCCTACAATAAAAATGAGATGACGGTAATCGGGAATGAAGAAGGGATGCTAACCGGGGCCAACTGGTCGATTGCCGGTATGGTTACAAGAACTGAGGTCGGATTGCCGATCGCCTATTTCTATGGTTACAAAACAGACGGAATTTTCCAGAACCAGACGGAGGTATTCCAGCATATAGGAGTCACCGGCAATGTGCTTCAACCCAATGCCGGACCCGGAGATGTCAGGTTTGTAGATGTCAACAATGACGGGGTGCTCAGCCCCGACGACCGGACCATGATCGGAAATCCCACACCGGACTGGACATTTGGCTTCAATGCTTCGGCAGACTATAAACGGTTTGACTTTGCCATTCTTCTTACCGGCGTTTACGGCAATGAAATCTTCAATGGCAGCCAACGGCAGGACCTGGGGTTCACCAACCGCCCCGCAACCATTCTTGACCGCTGGACCGGAGAGGGCACTTCCAACACTGTTCCCAGGTTTGTGATGCAGGATAACCTCAACTTGAATTACCGGGTTTCTGACCTTTATATTGAGGATGGATCTTATCTCAGGCTGAAAAATATTCAGTTCGGATATACCCTGCCGGAAGGTATCCTCAAAAGGATGGGTGCCTCCGTATGGCGGTTCTATATTTCGGCAGAAAATCTGCTCACCCTCACCAAATATACGGGTGCTGATCCCGAAATCGGAGCCAGAAGTTCATTCGACATTGGTATTGACCGTGGTATTTATCCTCAGGCCAGAACATGGCGGGTGGGAACAAGCATTACATTTTAACGCCTAAAAATAAAGATCATGAAAACCATATATAAAACTTTCAGCACCGTTCTTCTGATTGTCCTGCTATCAGCCTGCAGCAAGGACTTTCTCGACCTGAAGCCGCTGGATCAGGAAGTGTCCACCTCATTCTACAAAACCGAGGAACAGGCCATGCAGGCGCTGGTTTCCATTTATGATGTGCTGGGCTACCAGGAAACTCCGGGGGTATCGTGGGCGCCTTTCATCGTGATATCCGATATTCTCTCGGACGATTCTTATGCAGGTGGCTCTGATGCCAATGACGGGCAGGATGAAAATGAGTTCAACACCTTTACCATCCCCACTACCAGCAAAATAGCCCATGCCATCTGGCTGAAGAATTACACCGGAATTTACCGTGCAAATCTTCTGCTTGAGCGGATCGAAGAAGTAGATGCCTCTGATGAGTTCAAAAAAAGGCTGATTGCGGAAAGCAAATTTCTCAGGGCCTATTTTTACTTTGAACAGGTAGCCTATTTCGAGAATATTCCCCTGCTTACGCGTACCTTAAGCGGGCCGTCGGAATACAAACAGCCCCAGGCCACTCCTGAACAGGTATACGACCAGATTGCCCTTGACCTTTCAGAAGCCATGGGTGATCTGCCGACATCAGTAACTCCGGCAGAAGCCGGAAGAATCACCAAATGGGCCGCCCAGGCCCTGCTGGCCAGGGTTTATCTGTTCTACAACGGGGTCTACGGAAAAGACCTTGTGGCGGGCAGTACTACCATCAATAAAGCAGTCTTGGTGGGTTACCTTGATGAACTCATCGCGACAAGCGGCCACGATCTTTTCGAAAATTATCAGGATAACTTCAAGCTTGTTGGCGAATACGGAAAAGAATCAGTCTTTGAAATATCTTACGGCGACACCCCTCCCTGGTGGGACTGGGGCTATGTACGCGGCGGAGAAGGCAACCTCTCGGCACAGATGCAGGGCCCGAGGGTAGCCAACTCTACAAACTGGAACCGCGGCTGGAGCTTCGGAACCGTAAGCCAGAAGCTGGTGGACGACCTGAAAAATGACCCAAGGTATCAATACACGGTGCTTACACAGGAGGAACTGGATGGCGTACTTACCATAGGTTACCAGCACACCGGATATTTTTCCAAAAAATACAGCTCCGATGCCGAGCATTGGGGAAGCAGCGGACAGTTTGAGCTGAACCGTACCTGCAATCACCGCGTTATCCGGTTTTCGGATGTGCTGCTGATGGCTGCAGAGCTGGGCAGTGCCAATGCCCAGCAGTACCTCGACCGCGTAAGGGCAAGGGTAGGTCTTGGCAGCATTCAGGCTACCCCTGATAATATTTACAAAGAAAGAAGGCTGGAGCTTTCGCTCGAAGGCATCCGTTATTTCGACGTATTGCGCAAAGGGCTGGCATATGCCAGTCAAACCCTCTCGTACTCAGGCATCCGCGGTCCGAATTATGTGGGTGAACAGCAACTCTTTGATGTAACGTTCAATGCCGCCACCAAAGGATTTCTTCCTATTCCGCAGACAGAAATGGATCTTTCGGGTGGCGCATTTGTCCAGAATCAGGGCTATTGATCGCCTGATTCCGGTTTAAAAAGCATAAAAATAACCTTGGTTGGTTGGTTTAGTAATGCACGGTGAGGTACCGGGTCGATTGTTCTGAGAAACTCAGTGACCCGCTTGACTTACAACTCTTTGGGAAACCAGCAGCGCTTCATAGTCCCGGTATCCTCATCGTTGTTTATCTGAAAAAACACGAAAACCATGTTTATAGCATGCGTAAAACTATCCGCTGGCAGACTTTTGAACAGCTAAGTAACAGATTTTCCCATAACCGGGATTCTGTGACCGGGCATTGAATTTACCCTTCTCCTCTTTTAAATAAACCATTACGGATGAAAATGAAAATTCTCACCCATTTCACGGTTCTGCTGATGCTGATTGCATCTACGGCATTTTCTCAGGGCACGAAAACGCTTGTCTGGGCCGAAGAGTTTAATTATGAAGGCGCTCCGAACTCTGAATACTGGAGTTACGAAACCGGTGACCATGGGTGGGGCAATAATGAGCTTCAGAATTATACCAACTCCATTGAAAATGCCTTTGTAAAAAACGGACATCTGACCATCAGGGCTATAAAGGCGGATGAAAAATGGACTTCTGCCCGCCTGATAACCAGAAACAAACAGGATTTTCTGTATGGCCGCATTGAAGCCAGCGCCCGCCTTCCCAGGGGCAGGGGAACCTGGCCGGCCATATGGATGATGCCTACTGACAGGGCGTACGGCAACTGGCCTGAATGCGGAGAAATCGATATCATGGAACATGTAGGTTACGACCCCGCGGTGGTACATGGCACGGTGCACACCGGTGCCTACAACCACCTGAAAGACACCCAGCTTGGCAACAGTTTGAATATCAACGGATTTAATGAATCCTTTCATGTGTATGCCATAGAATGGACTCCCGATAAAATTGATTTCTTTATAGACGATCAGAAATATTTCACCTTTGAAAATGACCACAAAGGCGACTTCATGACCTGGCCATTCGACAAACATTTCCATCTCATCCTGAACATCGCCATCGGCGGGGGCTGGGGTGGCCGGAAAGGCATTGATCCTGCGCTGACTGAAGCCACCATGGAAGTGGATTATGTCAGGGCTTACCGTTTCTGAAACATCTACCGGATTTTCCGGCCTGTCTCCCGTTTCACTGATTTATTCCGGCAACCGATGGCCTTCACTGTGCATTCAATGAAAAACATGCGTCATGAATAGACACGTCCTGATTCTCCTGCTGTTGTCGCCGGTTTTCGTTTTGTTTTCCTGTATGAGAGAGATTAAAAATAGTCCTGCCGCTGACGATATTGACATAAAGGTCAAAGAACTGGTAAGTCAGATGACCCTGGAAGAAAAAGCCGGGCAGATGACCCAGGTGACCCTCGACCTGCTTACAGAAGGCAAATCGCCTGAAAAAAGCAATGAACCGCTGGTGCTTGATACTGCCATGCTGAAGGAGGCCTTCGGAAAGTATCAGATCGGATCTGTATTGAATGCCGCCAATAACAGGGCCCGCGACCGGGAAACCTGGAACCGGTTGATCGGCCGGATTCAGGAATACGCCCTCGCGCATTCCCGGCTGAGAATACCTGTAATTTATGGTCTTGACATGATACACGGCGCTTCCTACGTCGCAGAAGCCACCCTGTTTCCACAACAGATCGGCATGGCGGCGACCTGGAATCCCGGGCTGATCAGCAGGGCCGGCGAAATTACCGCTTACGAGTCGAGGGCCGCGGGCTGCCCCTGGACATTCAGCCCTGTAATGGATCTCGGGCTGGATCCCCGGTGGCCGCGTCAGTGGGAAACTTTCGGTGAAGATCCGCTGCTTGCTTCAACCATGGGCAGCGCCCTGATCAGCGGCCTGCAGGGCAACAGCAACGATCCTGGCAATGACCGCCATATCGCCGCCTGCCTCAAGCATTATCTCGGCTATTCGCAACCGGTGAGCGGCAAGGACCGAACCCCCGCGCTGATCCCCATGAATGTGCTCAGGGAGTACCACCTGCCTGCCTTCCGAAAAGGCGTTGAAAGCGGGGCCATGACCGTAATGATTAATTCAGGGGAAATCAATGGCACACCCGTGCATGCCAGCCATGAACTGATCACCGGACTGCTCAAGGAAGAACTGGGATTCAAAGGATTGGTTGTTTCCGACTGGCAGGACATAGAATTCCTCCACACCCGCCACAAAGTGGCAGCAAGCCACAAGGAAGCGGTGAAAATTGCCGTTAACGCAGGCATTGATATGTCGATGGTTCCCTACAGCTTCAGGTTTGCCGATTATGTGGTTGAACTGGCCGGGGAAGGTGAAATTCCCATGTCGCGCATCGATGACGCGGTAAGCCGGATACTGAGGGTTAAATTTCTTCTTGGTCTTTTTGACAGACCAGTTACAAAGCATGCGGATTATCCTGACTTCGCTTCTGAGGACTTTGCATCTGACGCACGCCGCACAGCCCTGGAATCCATCACCCTTTTAAAGAATGAAAGTGAAGTGTTGCCGCTGCCTGCCGATGCAAGCATCCTCGTATGCGGCCCGGCAGCCAATAATATGCGTCCCCTGCTCGGGGGGTGGAGCTACTCCTGGCAGGGCAATCTGGTCAATGAATTTACAGAAGGATATTCCACCATTTATGAGGCCATCAGGGACCTTTCATCAGTTCCCGGCCGGATTGAGCTGTTTGAAGGGGTGGCATATTCCGACACCGGTGAGTTCAGGAACGAAAGAAAGCAGAAGCCGGAGTTGCTGGCCGGTAAGGCTGCCAAAGCCGATTATATTGTGATCTGCGCGGGAGAAAATTCCTACACCGAATTTTCGGGCAATGATACCGGGCTGGATCTTTCTGACAATCAGCAGGAACTGATCCGTATCGCCGCATCCACCGGCAAGCCGGTCATCCTGGTGCTGGTTCAGGGGAGGCCACGCATCATCCGCACAGTCGAACCACTTGCAAAAGCCATCCTGAATGCCTACCTGCCGGGCAATTACGGAGGCGAAGCCCTCGCCCGCATCCTCTTCGGCGAAACAAACCCTTCGGGAAAACTGCCTTATACTTACCCAAAGTATTCCTATAGTCTTGAGCCTTACTACCACAAACACACGGAAGCTTTGAAAATCAAAGGGGTGCCCCGCGAAACCGCAGCCGGGCCGCAGTATCCTTTTGGTTTCGGCCTCAGCTACTCCCGGTTTGTTTACAGGGATCTGAAGCCTGATAAAAATGAATACCATCCCGGAGAAACTGTCAGAATATCCGTGAAACTCCAGAACAATTCCGGCAGAGAAGGTATGGAAACCGTGCAGGTTTTTGTCAGCGACCATTCCGCTTCCCTCACTCCTCCTGTTAAGCGGCTAAGGGCGTTCAGCAAGGTAATGCTGCAGCCCGGCGAAACCCGCACCGTAAATCTGGAATTTCCGGTCAACGATCTTGCCTTTGTAAACCAGAATAACCAACTTATCCTGGAAAAAGGTGATTTTACCCTTTCAGCCGGAGGGCTGTCGCAAACATTTACCGTGGCCGAAACCAGGGTTCTGGAAGGCAAGGCGAAGTAGGGAGATCCGGATTAAAGCCGGAAGGGAACAATGGGCTTTTAAGGGTTACAAACGATCTAAACTATTTCAGGCTGCCGCCCGGTATGTACCTGGCTAAGGCTGAGAACCTTGATTTTAGTAACTCACCCGCCATAAGTTATATGCAATGGTGTAAGTTGATTTTTTATTCATCAATATCTTCAAGAGTCGATTCGTTCGTTTCCTTTCTAATCGAAATCCGTCTAAAAGCCGGTGCGTATCCTTTTTGTCCACCAGGTTTAAAGTACTCCCGAACGAAAACATTTTCTGTCTCATAGTTTTGGGCCACTTCAGGTCCATAATATCTGTTGTCTGATAAGTAAAGTAAATGGTCAACAGAACTATCTTCAGATTGAAAGTTGTCAGCATTTATAATTTCGGTAATTGCATTTTGTTTGTCGCTGTCTGAAATTCATAAAGTAAATGTGTGATAGTAGTTTCCGATTGCAGACATAGTTTCATTATGAGCAAGGACAAACCCGTCTTTCAACTCTGTACCTTCGTATTTTTAAAACTAAAATACAAATTAGCTTTCCGCTAAATTTCATGCACCAAACGCGCTGTCAGTCATTGCTGCCAAAGGGGGTATGCAGCTGCCTGCCTGCCATTTTGTGCATTTGCTTGAGCGTTGGCAATGGCTTGCGGGCAGGTGCTGTTAAGGCCTGTTATATTTTAATGACCTTGATTACTGAGCTATTGGAATCATTAAACATTATTCGTATAAAATACACCCCTCCGGGACTCTTACTAAGATTTATTTCAGCAATATCAGTGATGGAAAAATTTGAACCAGAAATCATACTTCCTGAAGAATTATATATTTCAATAGATTTGATATCACGCCCTTCTATTCTACAAAAACCATCAATCGATGGATTCGGAAATATTTTCACTCTTTTCAGGATTTCTGAATTATCAATACCAACAATTGATTCACAAGGGTTTGGCTCCTCATAATAGATATAATGAAAATCTCTAAAACTATTCTCATCATAATGGCATAAAAGCGTTTCGCCATTATTTCCCCCATTCCAACTTTGATCAGAGTATATTAATCCCGCCAATGAGCCAAGACCTTCAATCCATATTACATTGTCTATGAATGCAAACTCAGGATCATGGAAGTAATAAACTCTCATATTCTCAATATCTGTTTGAAGAAAATTACCCGTTTTATTATACAAATTACCAGTAATACTGTCAAGCACAAGATTGTGCAGAAAGCCACCGTCCATTCGCTGAATAGTAAAAGTGTCACCTAGTTGTAAACTAAAATCATACATGAGGTAATCAATATCATTGGCACGTCTGTAAATCTTCTTTGAATTAGTGTCTTCTCTTACCAGATCTGTATTGAAATGTAAAGGTGTGACTCCAGTTGGGAAAGAAATGATTTTCTTATATGTTGTATCGTTAATAGTAGAATCACCCAAAATCTGAAAGGTTGTATTGTAGCTGATTTCAAACCAACTATAGGTATACCATTCGCAACCCTCTCTCAAAGTTGGGACATATTGTGCATATGAGCTAAAGGAGATGCCTAAAATGCTTAAAATCAGCAGGCTTTGTGTAATTTTCATTTTTTTCATTGTTTAGATTTTAGAGGTTTATAAGAATTGAATTTTACTTTCATTCTCATTTACAGTTTGTTTTTAATAGCCTGTAACAAATGGCCCTAAGCGGCAAACCCGATAGGGTTGCGCTTAGGGCATGGTATGCCCTGTGTTTCATTCATTTGTCATTCTATTTCTTTCCCAATCAGAAATGTCAGCGTTTTCAATCTCTTGAATTCTTTTGTGCTCATAATAACTGTAAGTGCCTACAACGAACAGGATCCAAAAGATTGTACCTAAGATTAACAAAATCATTCTTTGTCTAAATTTAGTTTTATAATTCAAATCCCATAATTCTTTCAATCCACTATTGAAAAACTTGAATAATTCATAAGGTCCAGAAAGGAAGATTTTTATCATTTCAACAATTGTGTACTTTTCAAATTCATTTCGTTCGGATTGCATTTTCCAAGCTTTGTTAAATGCTTTTAGGGTATCCTTCTCAGATTTGTTATCTTCAAATCTTTCCTCTATTTGTTTTTCATCTAATCCAAAAATCAAAAGTTTCTCCAAAGACTCATTTCTTAATTCATCATCTTCAGAAGTCTTGTAAACCGAAATCAACCAATCAACTTCGTCCTTATGAATTTTCGATTTTGTCATTTTTTGCTAATGTTTTATTTTCTAACATTAGGTCATTAACGTAAGTATATTATACATCAATGCGTATATTTTCGACTTATTAACAATCAAAAATTCACGCGTACCTGAACCATTCAAAAACAATGCTAATGTAAGATTTTATTCCAAAACTTCGTCTCAGTACAACGTACTTAACCCGTTATTTCCGTGCATACAACGGCTTGGAGAATCTCTCTCCCGGTTGCGAAATTCCTTTTCCTTCAATCCCCCGAAGATTGCTAACTTTGCATCTCAAATTTTTAACCACATAATATTTCATGGATTTCAGGCTTACGCATACCGATTCCAGTTCAAATGCCCGCGCAGGCCTTATCACTACTGATCATGGCGAAATTGCCACGCCGGTATTTATGCCCGTGGGCACAGCCGGCACCGTGAAAGCCGTGCATATCAGGGATGTGGATGAAGATGTGAAAGCCCGGATTATCTTAGGCAACACCTATCACCTTTACCTCAGGCCGGGATTGGATATTCTGCGCGAAGCCGGGGGATTGCATAAATTCAACGGCTGGAAGAAACCCATACTTACCGACAGCGGCGGCTACCAGGTGTATTCGCTTACCGACCGCCGGAAAATGAAGGAAGAAGGCGTCGTTTTCCAGTCGCACATCGACGGGTCGAAACATATGTTCAGCCCCGAGCGGGTCATGGATATCCAGCGCATCATCGGCGCCGACATCATTATGGCCTTTGACGAATGCACCCCCTACCCCTGCGATTACAACTATGCCCTCAAATCCGTGGAACTCACCCACCGGTGGCTCGACCGCTGCATCGCCCGCTTCAATGAAACCGAAGATCTGTACGGCTACCGCCAGACCCTCTTCCCCATCGTACAGGGCAGCGTTTACAAAGACCTGAGGATAAGGTCGGCCGAGAAAATTGCCTCCTGCAACGCCGGGGGAAACGCCATCGGCGGCCTGGCAGTGGGCGAACCTGTGGAAACCATGTATGAATTTACCGAACTGGTTTGCAGCATATTGCCTTACGACAAGCCGCGCTACCTGATGGGCGTGGGCACCCCGGTAAATATTCTGGAAGGCATATCGCAGGGAGTGGATATGTTCGACTGCGTGATGCCGACGCGCAACGGCCGCAACGGTATGATCTTTACCAGCCAGGGCATCATCAACCTGAAAAACGAAAAATGGAAAGCCGACTTTTCACCCCTCGATCCGGAAGGCACATCGTTTGTCGACAGCGCTTACAGCAGGGCGTATGTAAGGCATTTGTTCGTGGCCGGCGAAATCCTGGGGCCTATGATCGCCAGCCAGCACAACATCGCCTTTTACCTCCGGCTGGTTGATGAGGCACGCAGAAAAATTGAGGCAGGAACTTTCAGCAGCTGGAAAGATGAAATGGTAAAACGCCTGGGTCAGCGCATATAATAAAGACAACTGAAGCCCGTTAACAATCCCGGTACCGGCAGAAAAGCATGAAAAAACTTGACCTCTACATCATACGCAAGTTCCTGGGCACATTCTTTTATGCCATTGCTTTACTGGCGGTTATCATCATTATTTTCGACATTTCCGAGAAAATAGATGACTTTCTGGAGCGCAAGCCTCCGCTCGAAGCAATCATCTTCCAGTATTATGCCAATTTCATCCCCTATTTCATCAACCTTTTCAGCGCGCTGTTTACCTTTATAGCCGTTATTTTCTTTACGTCAAAAATGGCGGCCAACACCGAGATTGTTGCCATACTCAACAGCGGGGTCAGTTTCAGGCGTATGCTCAGGCCCTACCTGATCTCCTCGCTGTTCCTTGCCCTGATGTCGTTCGGCCTGACCAATTTTGTGATCCCGGAAACCAGCAAGAACATGCAGGAGTTCCAGAAAAAATACCTGAAAAGCCAGCGCAAGGCGAATATGAACAATATCCATATGCAGATCAGCCCGGGTGTTTTTGCCTATGTCGAAAGCTTTGACATGAAGAATAAGTCGGGATACCGCTTTACGCTTGAAGGATATCACGAAGGAGGCATGGACTACAAGCTCAGCAGTGATTACCTGAGGTGGGACAGCATCACAGGCATGTGGAAAATCGAGAACTGGACCAAAAGACAGATACTGAAAAGCGGGGAGATGATCACCCGCGGACAGCAGTTTGATACCCTGCTGAATTTAAGGCCCGACGATTTTGCCGTGGACGTGGATGATGCCATTTATATGAATTACAGAGAATTACGCGATTTTATCGATGCCGAAAAGATGCGGGGGTCCGGAAACCTGATGAAATTCCAGATTGAAAAGCACAAAAGAATCGCATTCCCTTTTGCGACCATTGTCCTGACCCTGATCGGGGTTTCACTTTCGAGCCGGAAAGTGAGGGGGGGCATAGGCTTCAACCTCGGGGTGGGCATCACCATCTGTTTCGCCTTTATCCTGTTTATGCAGGTAACCACCGTATTTGCCACTTTCGGGAATCTGCCGCCCGTGGTGGCCGTATGGATTCCCAATTTTATCTTCGGCCTGCTGGGCATCTACCTGCTCAGGGTGGCGCCCAAATAGCACGAAAATCAGGATGAACAGCGGTTCAACTGCCTGACAGATTCCCTCAGTATTAAAAACCGTGATCTTATTCCACGATTCTGTGGTAAACAGCATCTTCAGCACCGGCGGATTCAGCGCAATTCCTGCCAGACAAACATCCCGCCGAAATCTTCTCTTTTCACAACGGGCTGACTGTTGAATAATCCGAAAACCGCCGAGCCGCTGCCACTCATGGCGGTATAAAATGCGCCCAGACTCCGGATCTTATCGCGGACCTCCCTGATCACAGGATAAGCTTTCATCACTGCCGGCTCAAAATCATTGACAAGCATTGCATCCCAGGCGTCCGGGCTTTGCACCAACTGATCAGGGGCCGGAAGCGACATTCCGGACGGGGCAATACTGTTGTACGCCCAGGGTGTGGAAACACTGACATCCGGTTTAACCAGCAATAAATGATATCCGTTCAGCGACAGGGGAAAAGGCTGAAGTACCTCACCCCTTCCGGAGGCAACTGAAGTAATGTTTTCGATAAAAAAGGGACAGTCGCTGCCAAGGGCAGCCGCCATCTCGTGCAATTCATTTCCGCAAACCTTAATACTGAACAACCGCCGGGTCAGCTTAAGGGCGAAGGCGGCGTCCGAAGATCCCCCGCCCAGCCCGGCGCCGGCAGGAATCACTTTATGCAGGTGTATTTTCACTTCCGGAAGCCCGTACTTACGCTGCATCATCCTGAAAGCCTTCACGCAGAGGTTTTCTTCAGGTTCACCCTGAATCGCGATTCCTGATGTGGTGAATGCAAATGCGCCGTCAGCGGAGGGAACGATCTCCAGTGCATCTGACAAACCAACGGGAACCATGATGGTTTCAATGTCATGAAATCCATCGGCTCTTTTTCTCAGAATCCTGAGGCCCAGATTAATCTTTGCGTTTGGAAATACAATCATAAGACAACCGTTTCTCCGCGTAAATGCAAATATACGTGCAATCATTGATAAACTGCCGGCCATAGTAAACTTTCACCGGATCCGGCCTCACTTTTCCGTTCACGACCGTAGCCGGAAAATACTTTTTCCAAAAAAGGATCATTCGCATTGAAAGCCCGCGGTGGTTACGGATTAAAAATTAATTTTGTAATGACAAAACAGGCCCAGATGACAATAATCAATTCCGTGATTTCATGGTTCATGAAAAAGCGCATGCATCAGCTCGAACTTTTCATGAAATACCCCCATGATGTCCAGGAAGAATGGTTCAGGCGGTTGATCCTTTCGGCACGGAACACGGAATGGGGAAAAAAATACGGGTACGCCGGCATCGAAAACTATGAGGCTTTTGCCCGGCGTGTTCCATTGAATGAATACGAAGACCTCAAGCCATACATTGACCGCCTCCGGAATGGCGAACAAAATCTTCTCTGGAACTCGGAAGTAAAATGGTTTGCCAAATCATCAGGAACGACCAGCGACAAGAGCAAATTCATACCTGTAAGTCAGGAAGCGCTGGAAGAGTGCCATTTCAAAGGCGGGAAAGACCTGTTATCCATATACTGCAACAACAATCCCGACACACGGATTTTCGCCGGCAAGTTGCTGGGAATGGGCGGCTCCCATTTTCCTGACAATCCTGAGGCGGGGACGATGGTAGGTGATGTTTCGGCAATCCTTATGGAAAACCTGCCCACCTGGATAGAACTGATCCGCACCCCGGAACTTTCCGTTGCGCTGATGAGTGAATGGGAGCAAAAGATTGAAAAGATAGCATCCATTACCAGTAAGGAAGACGTAACAAATATCACGGGTGTCCCTTCGTGGACCCTGGTGCTCCTGAAACGCATATTAGAGATTACAGGTAAACCGGATATCAGGGAAGTGTGGCCCAACCTTGAGTTGTTTATCCATGGAGGCGTCAGTTTTACCCCTTACCGCAGTCAGTTTAAAAAACTGATTCCGGAACCCATGAACTATCTTGAAACCTATAACGCCTCCGAAGGCTTTTTCGGGATACAGGACCGTACCGTTGCCGATGATATGCTGCTGATGCTGGATTATGGCATTTTCTACGAGTTTCTGCCGCTGGATGATGAAGGTACCGGTCAGGGCAAACCGGTTACACTCGGCGATGTGAAACCCGGCATAAACTATGCCATGATCATCAGTACCAATGCAGGTTTGTGGCGGTATAAGATCGGTGACACCGTCACCTTTACCTCTGTCGACCCATACCGCATCAGGATCACCGGCAGAACAAAAAATTACATCAATGCCTTCGGGGAGGAACTGATCATCGACAACGCACTGAAAGCCCTTGACTGCGCCTGTGCAAAAACCGGCGCCATGCTGAATGAATATACTGCTGCTCCGGTTTATTTCGGGGATACGGGCAGCGGGGCGCATGAATGGCTGATTGAGTTCGCCACCCCGCCCGAAGACCTCCAATACTTTGCCGAAGTGCTGGATAACGCGCTGAAATCTTTGAACTCCGATTATGAAGCCAAACGCTATCATAACATGATTCTTGGCAACCCCATTATCAGGGTAATGCCGCAGGGCACCTTTTATCAGTGGCTCAAACTCAGGGACAGGCTCGGGGGACAGTACAAGGTTCCCAGGCTCTCCAACGACCGTAAATATGTGGATGAAATCCTGGGAATGAACCGTCAGGGCTGAAAATTAATCTCAATAAGACACAACACAAAACAAATATAATGCATATAGCCATCGCCGGAAATATCGGTTCAGGGAAAACCACCCTCTGCGGGTTACTCGCCAAGCATTTTGGCTGGCAGGCCCATTTCGAAGATGTTGAAACCAATCCGTATCTCCCCAGTTTCTATGAGGATATGCAGCGCTGGTCGTTCAACCTGCAGGTCTATTTCCTCAACAGCAGGTTCAGGCAGATTATTGAAATCAGGAACAGCGGCAAAACGGTGGTTCAGGACAGGACCATTTATGAAGACGCTTACATCTTCGCCCCCAACCTGCACTCAATGAACCTGATGACAACCCGTGACTTTCAGAATTACTCCTCCCTTTTTGAGTTGATGAGCACCTTTGTAAAGCCGCCTGACCTGCTGATCTATCTGAAGGCAAGTGTACCCACCCTGGTTTCCCAGATTCAGAAACGTGGCAGGGATTATGAGAATTCTATCAGGCTGGATTACCTGAAAAGCCTGAACGACCGCTACGAAGCGTGGATTGGCGGATACAAACTGGGCAAGCTGCTGATCGTTGAGGTGGACAACCTCAATTTTTCGGAAAAACCCGAAGATCTGGCAGTGGTAATCGACAAAATCAACGCCGAAATCCATGGACTTTTCTGATACCGGCCTGACAGCAGTTGGAGTGATACCGGCCAGGTACGCCTCCACCCGTTTTCCGGGCAAACCCCTGGTGATGATCAAAGGCATGAGCATGATTGAGCGGGTTTACCGGCAGGCCTCCCGTTGCACCTTGCTCAGCGCCGTGATCGTGGCCACTGACGATGCCAGGATTGCCGGCCATGTTGCCGGTTTCGGGGGAAGGGTGATCATGACCAGCCCGCACCACCCCAGCGGAACCGACCGCATTGCAGAAACAATGCGAATACTCGCCGGAAACGGTGAACACTATGATATTGCAGTGAATATCCAGGGCGATGAGCCAACCATACGTCCGGAGCAGATAGAAAGTGTGGTAAGCTTATTCAGCAATAGCGAAACCCGGATTGCCACCCTGATCAAGGTTATCAAAAAAACGGAAGACCTGCTCAATCCCAACGTGGTGAAGGTGCTGACCGACAAAAGCGGCAAGGCTTTGCTGTTCAGCCGGTCGCCCATTCCGCATATCAGGCAGCATCCTGATGATGAATGGACATCAGTATTCACATTTTACAGGCATATCGGAATCTATGCCTACCTAACGCAAACGCTTCAGGATATTTCCGGGCTTCCGCCCGCCCCGCCCGAAACCGCTGAATCACTGGAGCAGTTGCGCTGGCTTTGGAACGGATATTCCATTCAGACGAACATTACTGATTTTGAAACCATTGGCATCGACACCCCTGAAGACTTATCAAAACTTACCAACATCGCTTGAAAAAGCGGTTTCAACCCATTATCTTAGCGCTGCGTTTGAAAGGGCATAACCTTTGATCCGCCGGGACCCGGAATTCATTCAGCACAAATTGTTTAACCCGGCCCTTCTGAAACAAAACCGTTGTTATGGATCTTGAAAAGTACATCAGCAGCCTGCTGTTTGAGCACGATTGCGTGATTATCCCCGGTCTTGGAGGGTTTATTGCCAATTACACGCCGGCCACCATCCATCCGGTAACGCACACCTTCATGCCCCCTTCGAGGCAACTTGCTTTCAATGCAAGGTTATGCAACAACGACGGCATCCTGGCCAACGCCATTGCTTCCGGTGAAGAAATCAGCTATGCCGAAGCCAACAGACTGATAGAGTCAGCGGTGAACGGACTATTGGGCATACTGGGCAAAAAAGGCGAAATCGTGTTGGCAGGAATAGGACGCCTGCACGCCGACCGTGAGAACAACCTGAGTTTTATTCCTGAAAAGGGATCAAACTATCTTGATGATGCATTCGGTCTTGTTGCATTTACTTCCGAGCCTGTTAACCGTGAAGGCCTTCAGGAAAAAATCGGCCGGAGTCTGACCGGTAGCCGCGCTGTGCCTGCCATGCGTAAACTTCCTTCCACGCTCAGGTGGGCTGCCATATTGCTGCCCCTGGCTACCATTTCGATCTGGAGTGCGCTGAATACGGGAGGCTTGTCAGGCCTGAGGAACAACTATGCGTCCCTGATTCCTGCGCAAACCGAATCGCCTGTGCAGGTGAATACCGGAACTACTGAGGTGGAAACCTATACAGCAAGCCCGGCTGAATTCACCCCGGAGCCTGTTGCCGCCCCTGAGCCTGCCGAAGCCGTAAAACCTGACATTTACTTTGTGATTGCCGGGGCTTTCAGTATTCAGGAGAATGCTGAGAAACTGGTCAGCGAACTCAGGGCGGAAGGTTACGATGCTTCCATTGCCGGGCAAAACAGCCGTGGCCTTTACCATGTAAGTGTAGCCGGATTCAGTAACAAAGATCTGGCTATCAGCAAGGTGAACGAAGTCCGCCATGGCAGATTTCCCGAAGCCTGGCTGCTGACACGCAGGTAATCCTCAAAAAATTCTTACACCTGATTCACTGTTTTACTGCAGTTAAGATGCTGTTTGCTATTTTTGCAGGCCATTAATCCCGGACAACTATGGTCCGGCCATAATCATCCCGTCGTTGAGCAAGAGAAAATTAGACCGATTCGCGGAAAACGCCACCTTTCCGCACCTTTTCCAGCCGTCATTTGAGGAACTGGTCCGGGGTTTCGATCAGAAAGGCAAGTGGCACGGTTTTTTCGGAAATGAAAACCCCATCATCCTGGAACTCGGATGCGGCAAAGGGGAATACACCGTTACCCTTGCAGAAAAATATCCGGAAAACAATTATATCGGCGTTGATATCAAAGGGGCCAGAATATGGCGGGGCGCCAGGACGTCATTCGAAAACGGTTACCCCAATGTGGCATTTCTGCGCATGCGCATCGATATGATACTTAACGCCTTTGCCCCGGGAGAGGTGAACGGGATATGGATTACCTTTCCCGATCCGCAGCCTGCCAAAGCCAGGAAACGGCTGACTTCTCCCATGTTCCTGAACCGGTATAAAACCCTGCTGAAACCCGGCAGCATCATTCACCTGAAAACCGATAACCCTGCGTTTTTTGAATATACCCTGGGAACCATTGCCGCGGAGGGCCATGAACTGTTGATGCACACATTTGACCTGTATAACAGCGGATTAAATGAAGATGTAATGCTTACCCAGACCCATTACGAAAAGATATTTCTTGCGCAGGGAATTCCTATCAAGTACCTGAGATTCAAATTAACATGAAACCGGTAAAAACTGACGATCAGGCTTCATTCTTTGAAAACGTCTATGAGGTCGTAAAACTGATCCCTTACGGCAGGGTTACCTCATACGGGGCCATCGCTGCGTTTTTGGGCAGCAGGGGCTCTGCACGCATGGTAGGATGGGCGATGAATGCTTCCCACCATTCACCGGAACCGGTTCCTGCACACCGGGTGGTTAACCGCAACGGCTTACTTACCGGAAAACATCATTTCGGTAATCCTGATCTGATGCGGCAACTTCTTGAACAGGAAGGCGCGGTGGTAGAAGAGGATAAAATATTGAATTTTAAAGAATTATTCTGGGACCCTTCCCGGGAAACGGGATTTTAATCCACCACCTTCCTCATTTCACGGGCAATATCACCCCAACCCTTTATTTGAAGTACCGCATCACATGATTTCAGAAAATCATCCAGCATTCTGCTGCCAATCAGGAATGTGACCCCTGCCGCCGGTTCGCGCTCCGTGCGCACATATACAGGCCCGGTGTACGGCAGGGAAGTATTGTATGAGGCATCATGGATCTCTTTTTCGGGTTGCAGCACGTAACTGCTTCTGGCGGCCACAGAACGCCCGATACCGGCCAGCCGGAATCCGTTTACACGCCGATCATAAACAAAGGCAGGAGCCCCGCTGTAACCTTCACTAAAAGGCGCATCGGTCATCAGCAAACCGTCTGATGCGCCGGGATTACTGATCAAGCCGGAAGTCATCATAAACCTTCCCGAAGGATAACCGGTCAGCCATACCCTGTCGCCCCACGATAGTTTGCCGCCTTCCGACAAGGGAGTCACCACACGAATGGCTCCGGTTGTTAGCGGAATTTCGAGCAGGGCCAGATCATTGGCGGGATCAGCGGCAAGGATCTCTGCCCTGCAATGCAGATTGTTGCCGCTGACCTGAATTACCTGACTTGTCTTTACCGACAGGCCCAGCAGGTAGCGTTGGCCCGAAGCATTGGCATAGTCATCATAAGTAAAAACCGTATCAGGGAAATCAATGGTGTGCGCGCAGGTAAGCAACAGGGCTTTGCCGTCATTACCCTTAATGGCAAACCCGCTCCCGCTGTATGAATCGTTGTGAACAAGCCGGGCCTTGACAACCGAGAAATCTATATCCCTGTCTGTAAGGTCATTCAGTGTAAGGCCGCTTCCCTGTTCAAAAATCTGCGATTCATAAGTGACATAGGTTACAATCCTGTAAACCCGGAGCGTGAGGCTTTCATACTGACGCTGCATTGAATAATTCTCAAATACAGAGGCCTGCCCTGTTTCACCGTTACTATGCTGAACCGGCGAGATGACCCGGCATCCGCAAAGCATAAGTGTGCTACATAAAACATAAATCAACCGGTATCGCATAGCTGATTATCGAAAAATGACCCGCCGTAGCCAATCCTTAACATCTGCAAAGCAATGCAAATGCACCGCGATTGCATAGTGCTTCACAACCTTACGACCTTACGGTAAGCAATCCGGCCCCCGGCCGCAATTTTTAAAATATATACGCCTGAATTGAGACCGTTCAGGTTTATCCGAGCACCGGTTCCGCTGATATGCTCCGAAAGGATGATATTTCCCCTGATGTCGAAAAGCTCAGCCTGTATCAACCCGGAGTTGTCTCCCGGCTCAACGATCAGAAAATCTTTCGCAGGAACCGGGTAAACAATCATTTTCTCCGCCAATGGCTTTGTATCAGCAGCCAGGGGCTGTCCATCCCATCCGGCCATGCGGGCAAGCATCCACCAGAGCGCTTTAGCGAGCCTGACGGCCCCCCTTTCACCGATATGATCACCGTCTTCAACATAACCTCCATTCATATCAATCAGGTTATCAGCATGAATGGCCTGATAAGGTTGCGTAATACCACTAAAATCGGTCCAGGAAACCACCCTTCTTTCCCCTGCATCGTTCCAGCAGAGAATGTCGGCATAATCAAAAAGGATGCGCCCCTCATCAGCCCTGACAAAACTCCGGATATACTCATGTTTGATAAACCGCTGGTATCCGTTTTCACCAAGATTCTCATTAGCATCCACCGGGCCGGTGGTGTAAAAGACTTTTGTCGGGTAACCGTTGGCGATGCAATGGGCATTGTAACCATCAGTAGCATTCAGATAAGTATCCATGCACACCGAGTTTTCAGTGAGGACGAAATCCCCTGCATCCAATCCCCAGCGCTTGCTTCCTTCCGGCCCTCCGGATGAACGCCCGGCCCATCTTACCTGGTACACCGGGTCGGGGGTTCCGGCCGGCCAGTTGTTGCTGGTCATGTCCCAGCACCAGCCGAAGCCCATGGCCGCAATGGTCAGGTTATTGGTATTGCAATAGGTCAGGTGGGCCCGGGTGCGGCTCAGGGCTGTTGCATTGGTAAACCAATCCTCCTCCCCGTAACTGTATATCCACCCGCTGCTGTTGTTCAGGTCGCCCCAGGTGGCGCTGCTCAGGCGCATGTGTGCATTGGTATACCCTTCCGGTACACCGGATTCCCTGATATTGACCTGGAACCGCGGATCCAGCTCTTCGAGCAGACGGCAGCCGATTCTGTAACCCTTTGAGTGAGACTCCCCGGCAACAATCACCCACATCTCCTTCACCTTATCGATATATTGTTGCGGGATCTGTGCATACTTATCAACCACCGTATGATCGGCAATGATTTGCGCCTGTATCCATTCAACCCTGCATATCATCAACAGCACAAATAAAATACCTTTACCTGTCAGCAACTTCTTCATCCGCAATAAATTTACTGTTCTGTTTTTATGATTATTACAAAGATAAGTCAAAACCCCATTTATTCCCAGCTGTCAAAAGGCTTTTTGGAAAAACTGCAAATTCCGGCGCATTTCCAAAAAACCCTTATCTTTACCGAATCTAAATTAATACAAACGCTACTGCCATGGCTTTTTCTAAAGAAGACGTTATCAATGCTTTACGAACCGTTAATGATCCAGACCTGAAGCGCGATCTGGTGACACTGAACATGATTGAGGATGTACAGGTGGAGGGCAACAAGGTTTCTTTCAAGGTCGTACTGACCACCCCTGCCTGTCCGCTTAAGGATAAAATCAAAAAAGACTGCATTGCCGCCATTCAACAGCTTGTTGATCCCTGGGCAGAAGTTAATGTGGAGATGACTTCGAGGGTAACCACCCGCCGGGCCGACAAACAGCCGCTGCTGCAGGGTGTAAAAAATATAATTGCGGTAGCCTCAGGTAAAGGGGGCGTGGGTAAATCGACCGTAGCCGCCAACCTGGCCGTGGCACTCGGACGCACAGGCGCCAGTGTGGGACTCATTGACGCCGATATCTACGGGCCCTCCGTTCCCCTGATGTTCAACGAGATGAATACCAAACCGGCTGCCGTTGAGAAAAACGGGAAAGCATACGTTGTTCCGGTTCGCAAGTATGGGATAGATATCCTGTCGATCGGCTTTTTTGTGGATCCGGCCAAAGCCCTTGTATGGCGCGGGCCCATGGCCAGCAATGCGCTGACCCAGCTTTTCAGCGAAGCCGACTGGGGTGAACTTGATTACCTGGTGATTGATATGCCCCCCGGAACCGGTGACATTCACCTGACCATTGTGCAGCAGCTGCCTGTAACCGGCGTATGCATCGTTACCACGCCACAGGAAGTGGCCCTGGCAGATGCCCGGAAAGCCATCGGCATGTTTACCCAGGAAAGCATCAACGTTCCCATCCTCGGCCTGATTGAAAATATGGCCTGGTTTACCCCGGCTGAACTGCCCGAAAACAAATATTTCATCTTCGGGAAGGAAGGTGGCAAACGCCTGGCTGAAGAGCACAATATTCCGTTGCTCGGACAGATTCCGCTGGTACAGGGCATCTGCGAATCGGGCGACAAGGGCAGTCCCATCGCGCTGGATTTCAGTTCACCGGTATCTGAAGCTTTTATCAAACTGGCCGAAAACACTGCCCAGCAGATAGCCATACGCAATGCCACCCTGGCACCGACCAAAATTGTGGAAATCACCAAGTAACTTATCAAACTTTTACCTTAAATCACAAAAAAATGTCAAACCACGAAGAACTGGCTATAAAAGTCAAAAACATCATTGAGCAGATCAGGCCTTATCTGCAGGCCGACGGCGGTGATATCAGCTTTGTTGAACTTACCGAAGACAAGGTGGTTAATGTTGAATTGCAGGGCGCCTGCGGTTCCTGCCCGTTCAGCCGCATGACCCTTAAAAACGGCGTGGAAGAAGCCGTGAGAAAAGCCCTGCCCGAAATCAAATCGGTGGAAGCGTTGAATATGTAATCCATTTTTTTTCAGCCCTTTGCACAACTGTTTTTTAACATCCTGTTCCGTTAAAAAGCGTTTGCTATCAAAGTGAATACAACCTGAATCATTCAGCCCCAAAGAAATTAAATAATAGCTTTGGGGCTATTTCTTTTCCCGGCAAAATGCGCTGCCTGAAATTTTGAACCCCTGATATTCAAATCCGGCATTTATCATTGCCAACGGAAGATATCCCTGCGTTTCAAAATTTATTCAGCACAGGAAGAAAATTGATTATTTATTATTATTCAGCCAGTTATTTCAATCCATTACATGTGTTAGAGTGCAGTTTTATAAATCCGTAACGGGTATAGCATGTGCTTAAAAAATTATGCTGTGAAGTAGTCAATTCTTTGGGATTTCATTCCAAAAACTATCTCATTTTACAAAGTTTTGGGATTTCATTCCAAAAAGTATCCATCCTTACAAAGTAATGGGATACTATTCCAATAAACCTGGTAGAATTTCAGCGGTTGTAATTCCGAAAGGCCACAAAGTATCAATTAATAAGGCCTTTTTGATCTTGTTGTATTTATATGATAAAACCGAATCCTTAACCATTTTCGTTTCAAAACGAGAAAAGCCATGTTTGCATAAATTACCCTGTGTATTTCCCCACTATCGGCATTCTCCGGCCCATGCCGAAAGCCTTGGGCGAGACGCGCAGGATGGGTGGGGTCTGATACCGTTTCCACTCATTTGAATTCACCATCTTCAGCACACGGGCAACCAGCGGCGGGGCGAATCCCATCTCCTCCAGCTCTCTTTTTCCCCTGCGTTTTTCAATATATTGAAACAGCAGTTGATCGAGTACATCATACTCGGGCAGTGAGTCGCTGTCTTTCTGTCCGGGACGCAGTTCAGCCGAGGGCGGTTTTACGATTGAGTTCAGCGGAATAATTTCCGAGGTCCGGTTTATATAGTGTGCCAGGCGGTAAACATCGGTTTTGTAAACATCGCCTAGCACCGAAAGACCGCCGCACATATCGCCGTACAGCGTGCCATAGCCCACGGCAGCTTCACTCTTATTGCTGGTATTCAGCAAAATGTAGCCGAATTTGTTTGCCATCGCCATCAGGATTACTGCCCTTATGCGCGCCTGCATGTTTTCTTCGGTTAAGCCGAATGGCAAATCCCTGAAAAATGGCTGCATGGTATTTTCAAGTGCGTGGAAAGCGTCTGAAATCGGGATAACCTCATAGGGACAGCCCAGGTTAACCGCCAGGGTTTTTGCATCTTCAACGGAATGATCCGATGAAAATTCTGAAGGCAACAGGATGCCATGCACGTTTTGCGGGCCAAGCGCTCCGGCTGCCAGGGCAAGGGTGACCGCAGAATCAATACCGCCGGAAAGACCGAGTATCGCCTTGCTAAATCCCATTTTACCGAAATAATCGCGGATGCCAAGCACCAGGGCATCATGAATAAGTGCAATATCGCGTACTTCATCGTCAACAGACACTTCAGGCGCGGCTGTTACATTGTACCAGGAGTCGCCGGTTTCGATGATCTGCACGCCTTCACTAAAAAAAGGCAGGGTTTCCCGGATATTTCCGCCGCAGTCGCAGGCCATGGACCCTCCGTCGAAAATAAGTTCAGTCTGAGCCCCGGTATGATTGACATAGATTACAGGCAAATTATATTTCAACGCATTATCCCTGAGCACCTGCCTGCGTGCAAGTGACTGGTTATAATGAAAGGGCGAAGCGGCAATATTGATGATCAGTTCGGGATTCATCGCGATTGCGTCATCCAGCGGAAACCTCCGGTAAAGGGGAATATCGCCTGTATTCCAGATATCCTCGCAGATGGTTACGGCCAGGCGGGTCCCGTTTACTTCAACCACTCCGGACCCGGTTGCCGGTTCAAAATATCGGTATTCATCAAACACATCATAATTGGGCAGCAGGCTTTTATGCACCAGCTGTTTTACCTGCCCGTCGGCAAGCACCCAGGCCGAATTAAACAGGGGTTTTCCCTTGCCTGTGAGGTTGCGCGAAGGTCCGCCGACAATCGCCGCAATGCCACGGCATTCTGCAGCAATCTGCTGCATACATTCTTCTGATCGGCTGATAAAGTCGTCGAATTCAAGATAGTCGCGCCCGGGATAACCGGTAACGGCCAATTCGGCAAAAACCGCCAGTCCGGCGCCCTCCCGGGCAGCCAGCCGGATCTGCTCAATAATTTTCCGGGTGTTGCCTTCAAAATCGCCTATGACATAATTCAGCTGAACCAATGCAATTTTCATAAATCATCCGGATTAGATGAGGCGAAATTACACAATTCTGAAGTGAAAAACAGACTATCCCGTCCGAACAGCAACTATTTACCTTAAAACCGCACTTTGTGGCAAAAAAGCACAGTTGCCGCCAAGGGGCCTGTTTCCACCAGCTAAAAAACAGAATGACAGCCGTTATGAGTAATCAAAACAGCTGAATCGGGTACTTTCAGAAGATAATCCCGAAAGTAATTTCAAAAGCATTGGGGACAGCCATGTGTTCAACGGTGTTGTCAACAGCGTTTTTGCCTTTCAGCACATCGCTCAGCCCGTTCACGAAATTAATTCCCGCAACCAGCGAGGTGGAATTGTCGATGGGATACTCGATGCCGGCCCCGATGACCATGGAAATCCTGAAAAGGTTGGTTTGTGAATCAATTGTACGCCAGTCTCTCTTAACCGTTGCCGGAGGCGTCACTGATCTGAAACTGTCTTTTGCCTTTGAGCCTATCCTGACCCCGGGCTGCAGACCGATTTGTCCGAAAAAGCGAAAACTCCCGATATCATTGGTTTTCATTTTTATCAGCATGGGAATATCAATATACTTAAGCCGGTACTGCCGGTTCAGCACCCCGATGTTGAAGGATTCGATGTCAGGATATGAGATTTTTGCATTGTGGAAATTAACATTAAACCCTGATGAAAAAGCATAATTCTCAGCAAAGTAAAAATCGGTGATCAGTCCCCAGGCGATGCCGGGAACTGCGCCTTCGGAGGAGTAATTCTCTGCGTCGGTGCGCAGCCATCCGATATTCGGGGCAACTTTTACACCCAGGGCGATGGACTTGTACTGAGCGAAAGCAGCAGGAGCGGAAACCAATAAAAACATCAATGCGATGAGCAGCGCTCTTTGTATCATTTTCATAACCGGAAAATTTAAGTATCTTCGCAAAAATACAAACCTTTTGCCACAATAAATAAGAGGAATGGCAAGTTTATTGTATTTGACAAATTAAACTGATCATTTGTTTATTCAGACAACCTTAACAAACAAGCCATGAAAAATTATCTGATCGCAATACTTGTCCTTTTCACCTTCTCTGCAACTGCCCAGGTTCCGTATTTCACCATCGGGCCCAAGGCCGGTGCTTCATTCTCCAAATTCAGCGCTGATGAGGACCAGATAAAAGAAGAAATGAAAAGCTCCCTTCATTTCGGCGCGTTCGCCAGAATAGGCGACAAGGTTTACCTACAGCCGGAACTGCTTTTTATGAACCGCAAAGGTGATCTTTCTCAGACTGCGGTTGCCGGCAGCACGAAATCGCTGCACATCAAAACGCTGGATATCCCCGTGTTGCTGGGTGGCAAACTGATTGATACAGATCTTTTCAATGTCAGGGTTATGGCAGGACCTGTGGCTTCCCTTGCTTTGAACAAGGATATTAACAGTGAAAACTGGGACAACACCATCACAGGCAAGGACATCCGCGCGGCCAATTGGGGCGTTCAGACCGGAGCCGGGGTGGATCTGCAGATGTTCACCCTGGATCTGAGATATGAATTCGGAATATCGGATTATTCCAAAGACGAAGGTCTTACATTGAAAAACAATATGTTCACCGTAAGTCTTGGCTGGAAGATACTTTAGGCTGCCATTTTTACGTTTTAAGACCCCTGCCCTTCCCATGTCAGGGGTTTTTTGTTATTTTGTGCCGGATAAGCACCAATCTTCGAGGTATTATGAATTGCAGACCCGTAACCCTGATTTTCCCTGTCCTTCTTCTGTTTGCGGCCTGTACCGGCGATAACACGGGAAGAAAAGTATCGTCAAGTGACCCGGATTCGTCATCATTTTCGCCTGTTGACGAGGGATTCAGGATCAGACGGTACGAACAGGTATTGTTCGGCCAGGGGGAAGCCGGTTTAGAAAAAAGGCTCAGGGCCGTTGCGCCTGCTTATGCTGTCTTTCTGGGAACCGGAGAAATCGGCGATGAAGAGGTTAATCAGTTGAGATTGTTTATAAGTGATCCGCAAAACAAGGCTTCCTATGAGTCGGTTATGCAGCAGTATCCTGACCTGGGATGGCTTGAAAAAGAACTTGAACGGGCCTTCAGCATTTACGAAAAGGAAATCCCCGGTGGCAGAAAACCGCTTACTTATTCCTATGTTTCGGGATATGATTTTCATTTACCCGTCAAATATGCCGATTCAGTGCTGATCATTGCCCTTGACATGTATCTGGGCCAGGACCATGAAATGTACAAGAAACTGGGTATTCCGCTCTATATATCCCGGCGGTATACCCGCGACCATATCCTGCCGGATGTGATGAAAGAAGCAGGGATGCTGCTGATCCCTGAAAAAAGAAGCGCCTATACCCTGCTCGATGCGATGATAGAACAAGGAAAAACGCTCTATTTTGCCGATGTAACAGCCGGAAATACGGCAGACCGGTTTAAAATCGGTTTCAGCGCAGCACAATTGGACTGGTGTGTCAGGAATGAGAGAAATCTCTGGCAGTTTATCATTGAAAATGAGTTGTTGTATAAAACTGATTCCAGGTCCATGAGCATGTTTATGGTTGACGGTCCGTTTACTTCCTCCTTCTCGCAGGAATCCCCTGCCCGCACCGGGGCCTGGCTGGGCTGGCAGATTGTGAAAGCCTATATGAAAAAGAATAATGTAAGCCTGAAACAACTACTCGACAATGTCGATTCTCAGGAAATACTGGAGAAATCAGGCTATAAGCCCGGAAAAGGGTGATCATAACTTCATATCCCTGAGTTGCATACGCAGATGGGCCTTGCGCAGCACCTCCAGTTTTTCTTCTTTAGAGAGGATGGACCAATTGGCTATTTCATCCAGATTGCGGAAACAACCAACGCACATGCCCTCCTCGTCAAGCCGGCAAACCCGCTTGCATGGAGATTTTGGTTCAGGGATTACTTTTTCCGGTTCCACTTATTGTTGTTTTTATCATTCTATAAACCTGTGAAATTTCCATTTGTTCACAATGAATTAATATGGGTACCGTTGTACTGACCGCAGGAATTCTTCAAATGATTTGAAGGACATGTTAAATGGACCGGAAATTTTTCCTATTTTTGTACAATATTTTAACATGCTAATATTCAATTGATTAAATAATCGTTTCAGGTTTAATAAATTTACGGAAACGGTAAAGCGGCTCAGTTCCGTTTCATTTGTGATAAATTCTGATAATATGCTAGTAAAAACTTTCGGCAGTTCAATCATAGGCATCAATGCCATCACCATAACGGTTGAGGTGAACATGGACAACGGGATACAGTTTTTCCTGGTTGGCCTGCCCGACAGCGCCGTTAAAGAAAGCCACCAGCGTATTGAAGCCGCACTGAGAAACAACGGGTATAAAATTCCCGGAAAAAAAATAGTGATCAATATGGCGCCGGCCGACATCCGCAAAGAGGGATCGGCCTACGACCTTACCATTGCCATTGGGATACTGGCCGCGTCGGAGCAGATAAACCCGGCTACCGTAGGCGAATATGTAATTATGGGTGAATTGTCGCTCGACGGCGGATTGCAGCCCATAAAAGGGGCGCTGCCCATCGCCATTGAAGCACGCAAACAGGGTTTCAAAGGCTTTATCCTTCCGAAACAGAATGCACGGGAAGCGGCCATCGTGAGCGAACTTGAAGTTTACGGGGCAGAGAACATCCTTGATGTTATCAGGTTTTTCAACGGAGATGCAAGCCTTGAAAGGGAGATTGTAAACACCCGTGAAGAGTTTTACGCCCAGCTGAACGAATATGAATTTGACTTCTCGGATGTAAAAGGTCAGGAGAACATCAAGCGTGCGCTTGAAATTGCCGCTGCCGGAGGTCATAACGTGATCCTGATTGGTCCGCCGGGCTCGGGCAAAACCATGCTGGCCAAGCGGTTGCCCTCCATACTGCCTCCGCTCAACCTGCATGAAGCATTGGAAACCACCAAGATACATTCCGTTGCCGGAAGAATGAACCGCCATGCCTCCCTGATTTCGGTAAGGCCATTCCGCAGTCCGCACCACACCATCTCCGATGTAGCTCTCGTCGGGGGCGGGTCGAACCCCCAACCGGGAGAAATTTCGCTTGCCCACAACGGAGTTCTGTTTCTTGACGAATTGCCGGAGTTCAAGAGGACGGTCCTCGAAGTGCTGCGGCAGCCGCTTGAAGACCGGCTTGTAACGGTATCGAGGGCGAGACTCACCGTGGAATATCCCGCAAGCTTTATGCTGGTTGCCGCCATGAACCCCTGCCCCTGCGGCTTCTACAATCATCCCGACAAGGAGTGCGTTTGCGCGCCCGGGGTTGTGCAGAAATACCTGAACAAAATATCCGGCCCCCTGCTCGACCGCATTGATATACAGGTGGAAGTCGTACCTGTGCCTTTCCGCGAACTTTCGGATGTAAGGATTTCTGAAAAAAGCGATACCATCAGGGAAAGGGTGGTAAAAGCCCGGCAGATACAGGAAGAAAGATATAAAGAGCACAAAGGCATTCATGCCAATGCCCAGATGAGCAGTAAAATGCTGAGGACCATCTGCAGGATAGATGAAACCGGGCACACCCTGCTCAAAAATGCCATGGAAAAGCTGAGCCTCTCGGCGCGGGCATACGACCGCATTCTGAAGGTGGCCCGTACCATCGCCGATCTTGACAACAGCCATGACATCCGGCCCGACCACCTGGCCGAAGCCATACACTACCGCAGCCTCGACAGGGAAACCTGGGGCCTTTAGCTGACTAAACCAACCTCACTGAAAACATGCTGAACAAAACAAGGATACTTTTCAGATTTCTGACTTACAGGCTGAAAGCCAAATCAAAACATGCAATTCACTCTCCCTTTGTTTATGATTTTATCTGCAATGTGCTGGAAGATAAAACTGTTTATCCTGAATATAAAACAGTTGAGCAACAGGTAATCCGGCTGAAGCGGAATCCCAACAGCATTGAGACCGTGGATTTCGGCGCCCGGAGGGGAAGGACAGGTTATACAACAAAACTGAGGAGAGTAAAGGAAATCGCTGCAACCACCGGTATCCCCCGGAAATATGGCCGGCTGCTGTTCCGCACCGTCAAGTACTTCAATCCGGAAACCATGCTTGAACTGGGCACATCGGCCGGCATCAGCACGATGTATCAGGCCATTGCCGCACCCTCTGCAGGGTTTAAAACGATAGAAGGGTGCGCATCCACTGCCGCCCTTGCCCAGGAGAGCCTGAATTCGGCCGGGTGCAGCAATGTATCGCTGGTAATGGGAAATTTCGACAAAGTATTGCCCGAAACCCTCGGATCGCTCAACAGGGTTGATTACGCCTTTATCGACGGGAATCATACCTACGAAGCCACCGTGAATTATTTTGGTGAAATAGCAAGCAAATCCGGAAACGACACCCTGTTGATTTTTCATGATATCCACTGGTCGGCAGAGATGGAAAAAGCCTGGGAGGAAATCATCAAACACCCGCGTGTAACGGTCACTATTGACCTGTTTGACATGGGACTGGTATTTTTCCGCAGGGAACTGAGCCGCCAACACTTCGTGATCAGATACTGAAAACGGGATATATAACTATTAATCAGCTTAATGGCCAGGGCAGAAAACCGGCGGGTACAGGGTGAAAATTTTATAAACCCTGCTTTTACAATTATTCCTAACTTTGTTCGTTGTGAAGTAAATCAGGATCATGAACCAGGAAGTTATACGGCTTGACGGGATCACCCGTTTTTTTAAAGTAGGGACCGAGGTGGTACGCGCCCTCAGGGGCGTGTCACTCACCATTAAAAGAAATGAGTTTGTCGCGCTTATGGGGCCTTCAGGATCGGGTAAATCCACCCTGATGAACCTTCTGGGCTGCCTCGATACCCCGACATCCGGGGGTTACTGGCTCAATGGCAAGGATGTCAGCAAGCTGGAGGACAATGAACTGGCAGAGATCAGAAACAAAGAGATCGGGTTTGTTTTTCAGACATTCAATCTGCTGCCCAGGCTGACCGCGCTTGAGAATGTGGCATTGCCGATGATCTATGCCGGCTCACCCAAGCCGGAGCGAACCGAACGGGCCATGCAGGTGCTTGAAGATGTTAAGCTTACCGACCGCGTCAAGCACAAACCCAACGAACTATCCGGGGGGCAGCGGCAGCGTGTGGCGATTGCCCGGGCGCTGGTGAACAAACCCTCCATCATCCTGGCCGACGAGCCCACCGGCAACCTTGATTCTGTGACTTCGGTTGAAATCATGGGACTGATTGAAGATATCCACAGATCCGGGAATACCATTATCCTGGTCACCCACGAAGAGGACATTGCCCGCCATGCCCACCGGATCATCAGGCTTTCTGACGGACTGGTCGCCTCCGACGAACTCAATTCCAACATCCGGACCATGGATTTCTACAAGCAGAAAATTACTGCCGGGTGAACAATTAGTAAATCAACCTGTTTAAGATTTTCTAATTAACATTAAACATTCGATGGATTGCGACTGGAAAATATATACCAGAACCGGCGATAAGGGACAGACATCACTGATCGGAGGCACCAGGGTACCCAAGTATCATGAACGTATTGAAGCTTATGGTACACTTGATGAACTCAATTCCTACCTCGGACTGATCCGCGATCATGGGATAGATGCCCGCCCTCATGAACTCCTGCTTGAAATACAGGACCGGATTTTTACCGCGGAATCATTATTGGCCGCCGACCCGGCCAAAGACCTCAGGGCGCTTCCGAAGCTGTTGGAAGAGGATATTCTTCTGTTGGAAAACGAGATTGACAGAATGAATGAATCCCTGCCGCCACTTAACTCGTTCATTCTGCCCGGCGGTCACCCCATTGTTTCTCATTGTCACATTGCCCGTTGCATCTGCCGCAGGGCAGAACGCCTTACTATAAAAGTGGTGGAAAACGAACCCTCGACATTACAGGGAGAAATGGTAATCAGGTACCTCAACCGTTTGTCAGATTTCCTGTTTGTAATGGCCCGCTGGTTTTCCAAAACACTTAATGCCATTGAAACGCCCTGGAAAGCAAGAACTTAAAAAAATAAAGAAGTAAACATGAACCAATTGTTTATTTGAAATGTTTTTGACTTGTTTTTGATTATAATTGGAGTATTTTTGCAAAAAATTAAACCCGTTAACTTCTGTAAGAATGTACTGGACTTTAGAATTAGCCTCTAAACTGGAAGATGCTCCCTGGCCGGCTACCAAAGAGGAACTGATTGACTTTTGCATCAGGTCAGGAGCACCAATGGAAGTTATTGAAAATCTTCAGGAAATCGAAGATGAGGGAGAAGTTTACGACAGCATCGAGGACTTGTGGCCCGATTATCCTTCCAAGGAAGATTTCTTCTTTCATGAAGACGAATACTAAAACACAACAGCCGCTGACAAAATGTCGCGGTTTTTTTTTGCAATTTAATCCCTCTCTTTTGCGGCTTTGATGCATCGTCTGTAAAATTCATCCGCATTTTTACAGGAAATTAGGCTAAATTTGCAATTGCTTATAAACCCCGGCACATTTTTGGTATTTCCTCTGCGCCGGACAGGCACAAACCGAACTTACATCAAAGGCAATTTCATTGCATAATTACATCAGACATGCTTTCATTTATTAAGAAATTCCTCGGCACAAAATCCGAAAAAGACATCCGGGAAATCACCCCTATCCTCAATAAGATAAAGGAAATATACCCCGAAACAGAAAAACTCAGCAACGATGCACTCCGTGCCAGAACCGACGGTTTCAGAAAACGCATTGCAGAGGCCGTCTCCGGAAAGGAACAGCAGATAGCCGGTATCCGTGAAAAGATAGAAGCCGGACCTGAGATGGATATGGACGAAAAGGAGCGGTTGTATGAAGAAATTGATCAGCTGGAAAAAGAAGCATATCAGATCACGCAGGAGGTTTTGAACGAAATTCTTCCCGAAGCATTCGCGGTAATGAAAGAAACAGCACGGCGGTTCAAGGAAAACGAAGTGATTGAGGTTACCGCCACACAAAATGACCGTGACCTGGCTGCCACCAAAGCACATATTGAGATTGCCGGCGACAAGGCATATTACCACAACCGCTGGACTGCCGGCGGCAACCTGCTTACCTGGGATATGGTACATTATGATGTTCAGCTGATCGGCGGTATCGTACTGCACCAGGGGAAAATCTCCGAAATGGCCACGGGAGAAGGAAAAACGCTGGTAGCCACCCTGCCGGTTTACCTGAACGCATTGCCGGGGAAAGGGGTTCATATAGTAACCGTTAATGACTACCTGGCCAAACGTGACTCGGAATGGATGGGAGTACTATATGAATTCCACGGACTTAAAGTGGACACCATCGACAAGCATGAGCCCAACTCGGAAGCCCGCCGCAACGCTTACCTTGCCGATATTACTTTCGGCACCAACAACGAATTCGGATTCGACTACCTGCGCGACAACATGACCCGTAATCCCGAGGAAATGGTGCAACGCCCGCATAATTATGCCATTGTGGATGAGGTTGACTCCGTATTGATTGACGATGCACGTACCCCCCTGATCATTTCGGGGCCTACCCCAAGGGGCGACAATCAGGAATTTGAGCAGCTTAAACCTGAAATCAAGAAACTTTATGAAGCGCAGCGCAATCTGGTAACCAAACTGCTTGCCGAAGCCAAATCGCTGCTTACCGATGGTGCAAGTCCCGATAATGAGAAAAAGGGCGGGGAACAGTTGTTCAGGTCCTATCGCGGACTGCCTAAAAACAAAGCGCTGATCAAGTTTTTAAGCGAACCCGGTATGCGTGCCCTGATGCAGAAAACAGAAAACTTCTACATGCAGGAGCAATCTAAAAACATGCACATCATCGATGATGAACTTTTCTTTGTGATTGACGAAAAGAACAACACCGTTGAACTTACCGAAAAGGGTATTGACCTGATTACCGCTTCTTATCAGGATCCGAAGTTCTATATGCTGCCTGATATCGGCGCCGAAATTGCCGAGTTGGAAAAATCTGGCCTTAAGGAAGATGAGAAGCTTGAGAAGAAAAACGAACTTATGCGCGACTATTCGGTGAAATCGGAGCGCGTTCACACCGTAAATCAGCTGCTGAAAGCCTATACCCTTTTCGAAAAGGATGTCGAATATGTGGTGATGGACAACAAAATCAAGATTGTTGACGAGCAGACAGGACGTATCCTCGAGGGACGCCGGTACAGTGACGGCTTGCACCAGGCCATCGAAGCCAAAGAGAGTGTAAAGGTGGAAGCCGCCACCCAGACTTATGCCACGGTTACGCTTCAGAATTACTTCAGGATGTACAAAAAACTGGCCGGTATGACCGGTACAGCCGAAACTGAAGCGGGCGAGTTGTGGGATATCTACAAACTGGATGTGGTGGTAATTCCCACCAACCGTAAGGTTATCAGAGACGACCGTGAGGACCTGGTTTACAAAACCAAGCGGGAGAAATTCAACGCGGTAGCCGATGAAATCGTCGATCTGATCACCAAGGGCAGGCCGGTGCTGGTGGGAACCACCTCAGTGGAGACCTCCGAGTTACTCAGCCGCATGCTCACCCTCCGCAAAATAAAGCACAATGTGCTGAATGCCAAACTCCACCAAAAAGAAGCCGACATTGTGGCCGAAGCAGGACAAGCCGGTACAGTAACCATTGCCACCAATATGGCGGGCCGTGGTACCGACATCAAGCTGGGCAAAGGGGTTAAGGAAGCGGGCGGTCTGGCCATCATCGGTACCGAACGGCACGAATCGCGCCGTGTTGACCGGCAGTTGCGCGGCCGTTCCGGAAGGCAGGGTGACCCGGGAAGTTCACAGTTTTTTGTTTCCCTCGAAGACGACCTCATGCGTATGTTCGGTTCGGAACGTATCGCCAAGATCATGGACCGTCTCGGCCTGAAAGAAGGCGAAGTGATTCAGCATTCCATGATCACCAAATCGATCGAAAGGGCGCAGAAGAAGGTTGAGGAAAACAACTTCGGCATCCGTAAGCGGCTGCTTGAATATGACGATGTGATGAACTCGCAGCGTGAAGTAATCTACCGCAAGCGCCGCCATGCCCTTTACGGAGAACGTCTGGCCGTGGACGTTTCGAATATGCTTTATGATGTTTGCGAAAGCATTGTTGCCAGTCATCAGGAAGACCGCGACTATGAAGGATACCGGATGTCGCTGCTCAAAACCCTGGCTACGGAACCGGGAATTTCAGAGGATGAATTCCTCTCCCGGAATAAACAGAACATCACCGAAGAGCTTTTTGATAAGGTTTATTCAAACTACAGGGCCAAATGCGAGCACCTCGCCCAGCGTGCCTATCCGGTGATCAAGGATGTTTTCGAAAACCATCCCAGGTATGAAAATATTGCCATCCCCATTACCGATGGGATCAAATCGATGCAGGTGGTTGCCAACCTGAAGAAGGCTTACCTTGACAAAGGGCGTGAAATCACCCTCGCCATAGAGAAAGGCGTCACCCTTGGCGTGATTGACGATGCCTGGAAGGATCACCTGCGCGAGATGGACGAACTGCGCAGCTCGGTCCAGAATGCTACCTATGAGCAGAAAGACCCCTTGCTGATCTATAAATTTGAATCGTTTGAATTGTTTAAAACCCTTATCCAAAAGGTAAACAGGGATATCACTTCCTTTATCATCAAAGCAAACCTGCCGGTGCAGGAGCCTTCGCAGGTAAAAGAAGCCCAGCTTCCCCGCCGTTCCGATAACAGCAGGCTGAAGGAAGAGCGCACCGATATGCTCAGTCAGGCAGGCCGCACCTCGCAGCCCCAGGTTACTGCGCCGGTAAGGGTAGAGAAAAAAGTCGGGCGCAATGATCCCTGCCCCTGCGGCAGCGGAAAAAAATATAAGAACTGCCACGGACAAAATGAATAAGCGCGGCCGGTTTTTCCTTAATTTAACGCACTCATACTACACCCTAATGCGATGAAGAAAATCTTTACAATGGTTATTGCCCTGGTTTTGTTCGGGTTAAACACACCCGGCAACCTGAAAGCCCAGCTTGCCTACAGCCCGTTTCTCGACTCGCTGATTCAACTAGCCGACCATCAGTCGATTCTTTTACTTACCCGTCAGTTGGCCGGCGATACCACAGTGGTTATCAACGGACAAACCACCACCATCAGCTCGCGGCATTACAACAATCCGAACAACAGTAAAGCAGCCGGTTTCATCTACGATAAGTTTGTTGAATACGGTTATACACCTGAAATCCATACCTTCAGCAATGGCAGGGGCGAGAACATCATCGCAACCAAAACCGGAACCAGATATCCCGGGAAGGAATTTATCATTTGCGGGCACTACGACAATATGCCATCGGGATCTGTTGCACCCGGCGCCGATGACAACGCCTCCGGTACGGTAGCCGTGCTGGAAGCAGCGCGCCTGCTGGCTCCGTTCGACTCGGAGTATACCATACGGTTTGCGGCCTGGGACGAAGAAGAGATCGGACTTGTGGGCAGTTATGCCTATGCCCAGCGGGCAGCCAACCAGGGTCAGGAAATACTCGGCGTGCTTAACCTGGACATGATTGCCTGGGATTCTGACAATGACTACACGTATTCGATTGCAACCAATGCCCTTTCCCAGTCGTTTACCAATGATTTTCTCAGGACCACCGCTTACTATCAGCCACTGCTGAACCACAATTACTACTACACAACGGCCAGCGATCATGCTTCTTTCTGGCAGTACGGATATCCGGCGATGCTGGCCATTGAGGACTGGTACGATTTCAACGAATACTATCACACCCCCGGCGACAACATCAACATTCTGAATATGCCCTACTACATTGCTTTCGTAAGGGCTTCCATCGCGAATATTGCCGCGCAGGGATGGGATCACCGATTTATTTTTCATCACGATCCGGTAGTTTCAGGAAACTCTGAAGAAGACCGTGAAGCGGTGCTTATCGTGCAGGGTTCACATCCGGTGGATATACAAAATTATCTGCCCCGGCTGTATTACACCGGAAACGGCTCCGGGTTTGATTTTGTCACGCCTTATGAAGTAAGCGGCGACACCCTTCGCTTTATGATACCCGGTTTTGTATTCGGCACAGAGGTTAGCTATTATTTTGCGGTTCAGGACTCACTGGGGCGGCTTACGGCCACCTATCCCGCCGGAGGCCTGGGCATTAATCCTCCGGGAACACAGGCGCCGGGCACTTTTTTCATTTACGACATCGACAATATTTCCGCACTCAGCAATTGCTCTTCTACCACGCCGGTTGCCATCAGCGACTTTCAGAATACTTATGATCAGATATTGGTAGAATCTACAGGGACAGTGATGGATGTGAATGTTAATCTTGACATCACCCATGCGCGCACGGGCGAACTCAGGCTGATCCTTACCAGCCCTGACGGCACGGTGGCAATGCTGAGCGACCGCAACGGCGGAAGCGGGAGTAATTACACCAACACCACTTTCGACGACCAGGCCGAACTAGCGATTACACAAGGAGCCCCTCCGTTTACCGGACGCTTCAGACCTCAGATGGCACTGAGCACCTTCAACGGAAAGCCGGTTTCGGGGAACTGGCAAATGCGCATCCACGACGGAGGTGCCGGAAATACAGGTACGCTCAACAGCTGGTGCCTCCATATCTTATACCTTGAGCCTACGACAGGAATAACGCCAAATGACATTCAGGAAGACGAATATCTCGGGCAGAACTACCCCAATCCCGCCAAAGGAACAACCACCATTGAGTTTAAGCTGAAACAGCCCTCGGATGTTCAGCTGATTATTTACAATATGCTCGGACAACCAGTGGCGCAACTGGCAAACGAAACTTTCAGCGCCGGAAACCACCTGATTGTGGCCGGCCTGCATCAGCTCACGCCTGGCCGTTATTTTTATCAACTGAAGACCGACAGCTTCAGCAAAGTGATGCCAATGGTCATTATCCGATAATAAAAAAATGCAATGAAATACAAACGGATTCTTTTAAAATTAAGCGGTGAGGCCCTGATGGGGGAACAGCAGCATGGCATTGACCCTGAAAGGCTGTCGATGTATGCCGGAGAAATCAGTTCGGTTGTCAGCCTGGGGGTTCAGGTCGGTATTGTAATCGGCGGAGGCAATATTTTCAGGGGACTGCAGGGAGCTGCCAAAGGGATGGACCGCGTACAGGGCGATTATATGGGCATGCTTGCCACAGTTATCAACAGCATGGCGCTTCAGGCTGAACTGGAAAAACATGGCATGAAAACATGTTTGCTCTCAGGCATAGCCATTGATCCCATTGCCGGAGCTATGAGCCGACGCAGGGCCATCGAAGCCCTGAACGGGGGAAATATCGTGATCATCGCCTCCGGCACAGGAAACCCGTTCTTTACCACCGATTCGGCTGCAGCACTTCGCGCGGTAGAGATTGAGGCCGACGTGATTATGAAAGGCACCCGTGTTGATGGCGTTTACACGGCGGATCCCGAAAAATATCCGGATGCTGAAAAATTCGATTCCATCTCCTTTACCGAAGTCTATGAAAGGGGGCTGAATATCATGGACCTGACCGCCATCACGCTGTGCCGCGAAAACAATTTACCTATCCTGGTCTTCAATATGAATATCAAGGGGAACCTTCAAAAGATCATCGCCGGGGAACCGGTCGGTACCCTGGTGAAGGGTTAAGTATTGAGAAATACACCCCGACATTGAGGTAAAACGGCTTGCTTTTGTATATTTGCAGCATCATTGCCTAACAATTACTGATCAAAAAAACCAAGCAGACAATGAACGAAGAAGTCAGATTTATACTGGATGAAACAGAAGAGAGCATGCAGGGGGCCATCAGTCACCTCGAAAGAGAATTTCATAAAATCCGTGCCGGGAAAGCCAGTCCCGCCATGCTCGAAGGTGTCAGGGTAGATTATTACGGAACCATGTCGCCGATTGATCAGATTTCAAACATCAACACCCCTGACCCAAGACAGATAATTGTTCAGCCGTGGGAAAAAAACATGCTTGGCCCGATTGAGAAAGCCATTCTGGCCGCTAACCTGGGCTTTAATCCCCAAAACAACGGGGAAGTGCTTCGCATTGCCGTCCCCCCGCTTACCGAGGAGCGCCGCAAGGACCTGGTAAAAAAAGCCAAAACAGAAGTTGAGAATGCAAAGGTTACCGTAAGAAATCTGCGCAGGTCAGCCATAGATGCCGGGAAAAAACTCGAAAAAGAAGGGGTCCCGGAGGACGAGATCAAACAACTTGAGAAAGACGTCCAGACTTTGACCGACAAGTTTTCGGCTAAAATTGACAAACTCTTCGAACTGAAAGAGAAGGATATTATGACCGTATAATAGTTTTCAATTGCCATATTGAATCAGGGCCGGAGCATGATATGACCGGCCTTTTGCTTTTCCGTAATTTCTTCCTCAGGATTCAGCAGGCCGGCAGGTTATTACATAAAAAATGAGTCATACATTTCATGCCCGGTAATAAAAAATATCAATTCTCTTGCTATTTCCCTGACAAATCGCTTATCTTTGATTAATAAAATCAAATAATGAGGATTTTTTTGTTGACCAAAGCAGCAAAATCCTTAGGGGGCTCAGATAATTAATTGACAAAGAGTTTGTTGCATTTAACCAACTGTTTGTGTTAATTCTTCCGTTAGGGAGAAGCAACCTGATTGTTGGCAACTGTTTGTACTTGTGGCCATTGACTGATCCCTCCTGATCCGGAATCATATACTTACCGGATAGCACTCCCTCCTACCCGTTTCAGACTCTCATTTTATTGCCAGGTGAGTATCTTTAAATTTCAATGATATGAAAAAATCGGTTTTTGCTTTTATTGCATCACTGTTGGTGATGGCAACCATTCTTCCGGGTCCTGCTTTGGGGGGCAATATCAATATCAAAAAGGGTGCAACCAAAGTCTCACTCCCCGGGGGATCGGCCACCGGAGTGGTTTTCAGGGCAACAATAACGGGAATTGGTTTCAGTGAAGTCAATACCACGGAAGGGTTATTTACACAGCTGAACATTAAGGAGTTCGGGCTTAGAAATACGGAAGGAGAACCAGCATTGCCGGTATGTCGCCGTTTGATCGAAGTGCCATTGGGAGCTGCATACTCGATCAGGATAAGATACAGCCATGTTACGGAAATTAACCTCGGTGAGCATGGGGTAAGGTTCCCTGTATTTCCCGCCCAGCCGCCCTTATCGAAAAGCGATGATCCTGACAAGGTGCCTTTCATCATAAACAAGGCACTCTATAATACCGACCGGTATATTGAAGATGAGCTGGTTACAGTAACCAATATCGGTCTGATGCGGGCCCTCAACCTTGCAAGGGTAGATATTTCACCCGTGCAATATAATCCTGTAACCCGGATGCTGAAAATCTATGACGAACTTGAAATAGAAATCGTTTTTGAAAATGCCGATATTCATGGTACTGAGGAATTGAAACTATCCAAGGCATCTCCCTATTTTATCAGCACTTACAAAATGGCAGGGAACTATAAGACGCCCGGCCCTGACGAAGCCCTGATCACCGGTGCACCGGCAACTTACGTGATCGTTTCGGATCCGATGTTTCAGTCAGCGCTTCAGCCTTTCATACAGTGGAAGGTTAAAAAAGGGTTTAACGTTATCCAGGCTTACACCAATAATCCGGCTGTAGGTACGACCACAACATCCATAAAATCTTACCTGCAAAACCTTTACAATACGCCGCCGGCCGGATATGCCGCTCCGAGCTTTGTACTGTTTGTGGGCGATGTAGCCCAGATACCGGCATGGTCAGGTTCAGCCGGATCTCACATTACTGACCTGAGGTACTGCGAATATACCGGCGATAACCTGCCTGAAGTGTTTTACGGACGCTTCTCGGCCAACAATCTGGCACAACTGCAACCTCAGATCGATAAAACCCTTGAATATGAGCAATTCCTGATGCCTGACCCCACTTTCCTGGGTGAGGCCGTGATGGTAGCCGGAGCAGACGGAAGCCATCAGACATGGAGCAACGGGCAGATCAACTATGGCACCGAAACCTATTTTAATGCAGCGCACAACATCCTGTCGCATACTTACCTGCAACCTGAACCTTCAGGAGGGAATTATTCACAAAACATCCGGAATAATGTATCAAACGGGGTGGCCTATGGAAATTATACCGCCCATTGCAGTTCAGATGGCTGGGCTGATCCATCTTTTACCATTTCACACATTCCGGCACTGACCAACCAGGGAAAGTATGGATTGCTTGTCGGGAATTGCTGCCAGTCGGCAACGTTTGGTGGTACCTGCTTTGCGGAAGAGATTCTCAGGGCCGAAAACAAAGGGGCCGTCGGTTATATCGGCGGGTCGAACAGCACATACTGGGACGAGGATTTCTGGTGGGGCTGCGGATTTAAGTCGGTGGTCCTGCACCCGGCGTATGATGCCAACCACATAGGCGCATACGACGGAACGTTCCATGACCATGGCGAACCCACAGAAGACTGGTTTGTTACCCAGGGACAAATGGTGGTGTGCGGCAATTATGCCGTGGAGGAATCCAACTCAAGCAGAAAAACATATTATTGGGAGATCTACCACCTGATGGGCGACCCTTCGCTGATGATTTATTATTCTGTGCCACCTCCGCTGAGCGCGACCTACCTCAACACCCTGATGATAGGCATGAATTCGCTGACTGTTTCCACCGAAGCCTATGCAACCGTAGCTTTGTCCGGCAATGGCGTGCTGCTCGATGCAAAGGTAACCGGGCTGTCGGGTTCGGTTACGCTGAACTTCTCCCCTTTGAATGCCCCCGGCAATCTTGACATCGTGATTACCAAACAGAACCGGCAGCCGCACACAGGCACCATTCAGGTAATACCGGCTGAAGGGCCATATATAGTTTACTCGGGCAACACCATCAATGACCCGCCTCCCTCAGGAAATAACAACGGAGCAATGGATTATGATGAAACCAACCTGCTTTCGGTTGACCTGAAGAACGTTGGCGTTGAAACGGCTGGAAATGTTGTTGCTACTTTATCATCAGCAAGTTCGTACATAAACATCACGGACAACAATGCCGCTTACGGCAACATTGGACCCAACCAAACGGTAACTGTGGCTGACGGGTTCTCTGTCAATGTGTCCAACAATATCCCTGACCAGCAGGTGGTTGCTTTTACGTTATCCGCAACCGATGGAACAGAGACCTGGAACTCAACCTTCAACATAACAGCCAACGCGCCGCTCCTGGCCATAGGGGCGATGACGGTGACCGATAACGGTCCGGGGTGCAACAACGACGGCATTCTCGACCCCGGCGAAACGGCCGACCTGGTTATTGTATGTACAAACAACGGGCACAGCGCCATATACAATGTAAATAGCCTGCTTGAAATTGCAGGAGGATCAAGTCCGCACTTAACGCTCAACAGTACAACATGCAGCCTGGGTTCACTGAGCATCGGCGGAACAGCATCAGCCATCTTTAACGTAACTGCCGGTGCTTCCGTACCAGTGGGCACTCCGGTTGACCTGTTGTTTACCCTTTCCGGAGGTGCAGCCTCGCAATATTCGGTGCAGGAAACAAAACAGGTTATCATCGGCCTGATTCCGGAATTTAATATGACAAGCGGAAGCATTACCACCTGCACAGGGTATTTCTATGATTCGGGAGGCCCCTCTGCAACATACGCTAACAGCGAGAACCTGACCATGACGATTTATCCTGCAGCTGCGGGTAACCTGGTCCGCCTGGCATTCTCCGCCTTCAATACCGAATCGGGATATGATTATCTGAGAATATATAACGGAACCAGCACTTCGTCTCCCCTTATGGGAACATGGAACGGCACCAGCGGCCCCGGCACAGTAACTGCAAACAACTCATCGGGCGCGTTGACCATAAATTTCACCTCCGACGGCAGTGTGACCCGCGACGGCTGGACGGCTTCCATCAGTTGCTACAACCCGGCAATACCTCCGGTGGCTGAATTTTCTGCTTCCACTTCTTCTCCTGCTCTGAATTCTGTAGTGACCTTCTCTGATCTTTCGGAAAATGTGCCTACCGCTTGGACCTGGAGTTTCAGCCCGGCAGATGTAACTTATGTGAACGGAACATCGGCAAACTCGCAGAACCCTGAGGTCTTATTCACAAACCTAGGCTCCTATACAGTTTCGTTGACCGTTACAAACACCTATGGATCTGACACTAAGATTAAAGCAAATTATATAAATGTAGTCAACTGCACTTATTGCACCACATCATATTCTAACCTGGCCGATGACCATATCAGCAATGTACAGTTGAATACCATAAATAATCCGAGCGGCTCAACTTCGTATTCCGACTTCACTTCCGTTTCAACGGAATTCACGCCAGGAGCGACATATCCCGTATCAGTGAGTGTTACGGTAAACGGCGCATGGGTCCAACATTGTTTTATCTGGATTGACTGGAACAATAACTGCAGCTTTACCGACACCGGTGAAGCCATTGACCTGGGACAAACGCCAGGCACGTCCGGCACGCATATTCTGACAGGAAATATCACGGTTCCTGCAAATCAGCCGCCCGGCACATACAGGATAAGAATAGCCGAACGTTTTTCGGTTGACCCGGGTCCCTGCGATATAGCGACCTATGGCGAGGCTGAAGACTATTCGATCATTATCCCGGCACAGACCAAAACCCTGAACATTACAGCATATCTCGAAAGCCTGTACAACGGAAACGGGACCATGCGCAAAGCACGGAATGCCGTGGGTGACCAATATGCGGGCACCGCCGCCGACCAGATCGCTGTTGAATTTCACAACAGTTTAAATTACAGCGACATTGTTTATACGGAACCCTTTGTAAACCTCAGCACAACAGGCGAAGCAGTTGTAGAACTCCCGGCAAACCTGGGAGGCAGTTATTACATAACCATCAGGCACCGCAACAGCCTGGAGACTACCTCCAAACAGCCCGTTTCCTTTGCAGGGAGCGTGATTAACTACAGTTTCGACGGCCCTGAGCAGGCATATGGCAACAACATGCTGCTAATGAGCGACGGCCATTGCGTGATCTTCGGCGGCGATGTAAACCAGGACGGCGCGGTGGATACCGCTGATATGACCCCGGTGGACAACGATGCTGCCAGCTTTGCTACCGGCTACCTGGCAACCGACGTAAACGGTGACGGCACGGTGGATACCGGGGATATGACCATTATTGATAACAACGCGGCAGGATTTATCAGGGCTGTTATACCATAATTACACCCCTGAACAGACACCAGCATACTATTGAAAGATAAAAAAGCCCTTTTATGAAACCTGATGCCATCAGAAAAGGGCTTTTTTATTAATCTCAGGAAACTATTTTCTTATTGTATTATAGCTGATTATTAGCGCTTAATGAGCTGATTTTTTGAAAAAATGACGTATATTTGAATACGCCGGGGCAACGCTGTAAAAGTGCCCGATTGAAGTTACAATTGCTCCTACTGTACCCTATACCGCTATTCCCAATCTTACTGATTCTATTATTACAGTTGCAACTTCAATAATATAGAATCCTGTGGTTTTAAAACCTTTATCAATATTAAGATACTGGTCAATTTATAATTTTCATCACCATGAAGAGGTTAATATTCGTAATGTTTCTGGCTATGTATTTACTCATATCGGGTAAAGATTCAACAGGCCAGGTATCAGTTTACAAGAATGACACAGCTGATTATCCCTATTGGGTTAAGATGATGCAGGACCCTGCGGCAAATTTCTTTTCAACGGTAAGTGCCTTTAACAAATACTGGGAAAACAGGCCTGACAGAAGGAGTCGTGGCTGGAAAGTCTTTAAGCGTTGGGAATATATTATGCAGAGCCGGATTTCATCCGACGGAACAAAACCTGCACCTGACAAGGTTTATAAAGCCTGGCAGACTTATTTTTCCGGCAATCGTTCCTTAAGCGGAAACTGGACTTCTCTAGGCCCCTCAACTATTCCTTCTCCCGGCCCGGCCGGGTATCTGGGACTTGGACGGCTGAATGTTATAGCCTTTCACCCGACAGACCAGAACAAAATCTATGTTGGTTCCCCTTCCGGAGGTTTCTGGTTATCGGATGACAATGGTTCCACCTGGAACACCACCACCGACGCTTTGCCAACGATCGGGGTCTCGGCATTAGCCGTTGATTATTCCTATCCGGCTAAAATACTGATGGGAACCGGCGACCGTGATCATGGTGATGCCCCGGGTATGGGAATCTTCATCAGCACAGACAACGGATTAACCTGGGCACCTTCGAATAGCGGGATGGGAAACACAACCGTGTGCAGGATTATACAACACCCCACAAATTCAGCAATCTATCTTACTGCCACTACCAATGGCATTTACCGCTCCACAAACGGAGGAAATTCATGGACCCGAACCTTTACCGCCGACTCCAAAGACATCTGCTTTCATCCGGCGAATCCAAATATAGTTTACATTGAAGCGAACAGTAATTTTTACAGATCAACTGACAATGGGCTTACTTTCAGCGAAATTACTTCTGGCCTTACATCCGGCCAGAGAGGCGCCATTGCTGTAACACCGGCCAATCCAAATGTTGTATATTTTGTCCAATCAGACAACAGCAGTGGTTTTAAATGCGTTTACCGTTCTGCAGATGCCGGTTTAAGCTTTTCAGTGCGATCCACAACGCCCAACATCCTCGACTGGTCGTGCGATGGAAGTGGTTCGGGAGGTCAGGGCTGGTATGACCTTGCAATCGTTGCTGACCCAGCCAATGCGAATGTAATTTATGTCGGCGGTATTGATATCTGGAAATCCACCGACGGAGGTGTAAACTGGACGAAAAAGACCAGTTGGGCGGGCGGGTGTGATTTGCCAGCTGTTCATGCCGACTGCCATTACCTGGGATATTCGCCTGTAACCGGCCGGTTATATACCGGCAATGATGGCGGAATATATTACTCCGATGATGGCGGAACCAACTGGACAGATTGTACTGTCGGTATGACAATCGGACAAATTTATAAGATCGGCCAAAGCCAGACTGATGCCGGAAAAACCATAAACGGGTTTCAGGATAACGGAACCTACACTAACTTATCCACCGGATGGGTAGCAACAGGCGGAGGCGATGGAATGGAATGTGCTGTTGATTATCAGAATGCTGCCTACACTTACCATACAATATATTTCGGCGACATTTTCCGACGGTTTAATAATGAAAACGAACTCAGGATCGCCGGCAATGGCGCTTTTGGTATAAATGAGTCAGGGGCATGGGTAACTCCATTCATATTGAGTGAGAATGATCCCAAAAGAATGTTTGTCGGATACAAAAATATATGGAAATGCAATGATGTAAGGGCTTCATCACCTGTATGGACAAAAATCTCGAACGGAGAAACGGCGGATTGTATCGTACTGGAACAATCGCCGGCCAATGTTGATATTTTATATGTAGTGCGTTGGGGAAGCATGGTAAGAACGGATAATGCGAATGCGGATTCACCCGGGTGGACGTCGTGCACACTTCCGGGAGGAAACACTCCTTCCGATCTTGAAGCGCACCCCGATAATCCGGATATTGTTTATGCCACTGCAGGAAACAATGTGTATAAATCACTGAACAGGGGAGTAAACTGGACAATGGTGCCGGGAGCATTGCCCGGCGTTCCTGTGAATACCATTGTATTTGATAAAAACAGCAATGAGGGGCTTTATATCGGAACTCAAACCGGAGTATTGTATAAAAATCCTGAACTTAACGACTGGATAATCTTTAACAACGGGTTACCGGTGGTTGATGTACGTGAACTGGAGATATATTACGATGCCATAAATCCTGAAAACAACCGGCTGATGGCCGCTACCTACGGCAGGGGATTATGGAAAAGCGACCTGATTGAAACCGGGCCGCTAAATCCTTCCGGCCTCACTGCAAACACTGTATCAAACGTCCAGATCAATCTTGCATGGAATAAAAACACAAGTAACGATGATGTGATGGTTGCATGGTCGCCGGTTGCTTCATTCGGAACACCACAAAACGGACAAACATACACTGCCGGCAGTTCAATTCAGGGTGGAGGTACCGTTTTATACGCAGGTAGTGGCACTTCCTTTAATCATCTCAGTCTTAGCCAGGGAACTACTTATTATTACAGGGCCTGGTCGTATGATCCTGCGCACAAATATTCAATCGGAGCTTCCGCACATTCAACAACATTGTCGGCTCCGCTTGCTGACTTTGTATCCGACAACTATACGCCTGCAGTTTCAGAAGTTGTAACATTCACTGATATATCAGGCTTTCTTCCAACAGGCTGGTCGTGGACATTCAGCCCTTCAACAATAACCTTTGTCAACGGAACCAATGCCGGTTCGCAGAATCCGGAAGTAGTGTTTTCCGAACCAGGTCAATATTCTGTAACCTTAACAGCAACAAACAATTATGGCATCAATACCAAAATAAAAACAAACTTTATCAGTGTTATTCCTGTCAGTTATTGTATCCCGGCAAGCATTTACGGAACAGGTTGGGGTGATTATATATCTCATGTTCAGTTAGGTGATATTGACAATCAAACGGTTGGCCTTGAAAGTCCGTATTATACCTATTACAGCTCGATGACAACCGGTCTTACAGTTGGTTCAGTCAACACAATCAGCCTGAGCGCAGGAACTGAAGATCCAAGTTATATAGCCGTTTGGATTGATTACAACAGGGATGGGATTTTTGACAGTGCCGAAAAACTGGGAAATATTTATGTTCCGCCTTTCCCTTCGTCAGAAACCATATTATTTACTGTACCGGGAAACGCGCTAACAGGTATAACCCGTATGCGTGTCAGAGAGGTTTGGGATGTGAGCGATTTTGATGCCTGTTCCGACCAATATTATGGCGAAACGGAAGACTACAATGTAATTATTCTTTCCACTGACAAAAGCCTGCAACTTACCCTATTGCTTGAAGGCCTCTACAACGGCACTTCGTTAAATAAGGCTCAGAATGCATCAGGCAATCAGTATGAAGGTACAGTGGCCGATCAGGTTACCATCGGGCTGCGCCATCCGTCACCTCCCTATGCAAATGCTGCCGGACCTTATACTGTAAATTTAAATACGGATGGCACGGCCCTGCTGGAGGTTCCCTCTTCAATAAATCAGAGTTATTATATTGTAGTGAATCACCGAAACAGTATCGAAACCTGGTCAGGCAGCCCTGTCTCATTCAGTCAACCGGCTATAGCATATAATTTTACAAGCACAGCCGGTCAGGCTTTTGGTTCGAATCTGAAATGGGCATCAGGGAAATACCTGATTTACGGCGGTGATGTAAATCAAGACGGCGCGGTGGACACCGCCGATATGACTCCGGTGGATAACGATGCTTCCGGCTTTGCTACCGGCTACCTGGCAACCGATGTAAACGGTGACGGCACGGTGGATACCGGGGATATGACCATCATTGATAACAACGCGGCGGCATTTGTAAGCAGCATCACGCCATAGATGCAATCATCCTGCACCGTTTCCGGAAATAAGAATCTCAAAACAACGTACGCTGATGCATAACAAACCCCGGGATGATTAACCTGTAAGCCTGAGAAGATATGCAAGTCATTTACAACAGCATTATTACGTTTCTGTTGCTGACCCTCCCTTCTCTTTCGGGAGGCCAGCCCGTACGGCAAAACCAGCAGCCAGCTCCGGGAAAAAACAAAGCTGCTTCTATCGACACTTTGATCGCGCGCAGCGGGCGAATGGCTGAGGAAAATCCGGACACGGCATTCGTAATGGCCGGCAGAGCGCTGGAAATGGCGATGAAAATCAATGATCTGAGCCGGCTCTCACATGCAGCAAGATGGATGGCCGAGGCCTGCTATTACAAAAACGATTACCGCAAAGCCATCGATTTCTACCTTCAATCAGCCATTTATAGTTATGAAATTAACCGGGATTCATCCGGGTTCATGGCCGAAAGGCTCACCGATGCCGCCTATTGTTACCAGGAACTGGGTATTTATGACAAGGCACTGGAACTGAATCTCGCTTCATTGAGCATACAGCAAAGACTCGGAAATCAGACAGAAATAAGCAATAACCTCTGTAACATCGGCACCAACTACTTTTTCAGGGCGCAGTACGATAAGGCTGTAGATTATTTTAACAGGACGCTTACCCTTGACAGAAAAAGCGGAGACTCTGCCGCCATTGCCATCTCGCTGAATAATCTGGGAATGGTTTACAGCCGGTGGGGTAAACACCACCGGGCGCTGGAGTTTTATACCGAAGCGCTTGAACTTACCCGGGAAGAATCTAAAAAACCGGTTAAGCTCAGCAATATCGGCATGGCCTGGTATAATCTGAAAGATTATGAAAAAGCGCTTGAATATCTTAACCAGGCGCTTGAAATTGATACGAAATACAAGCAATCCATCCGGGCTGGGGTCAGGAAAAATGAAATCGGCAGCGTACTGGCTGCTATGGGACGCTATACTGAGGCCATCCGGTTGCATGAAGAAGCGCTGGCCGTTTTCAGGTCGGCTGGCATCCTTGAATCCCAGATTATTACACTCGCAGACATGGGTGACTTATACCGCAAAACAGGCAACAACAGGGCTGCAGAAACTTGTTACAAGGAAAGCGTCACGATTGCATCGCGCAACCAGTCGCTGCACCACCTGAGCCGCAATTACAAAAGTCTTTTTGAGCTGGCGAAGGAACAGGGGAACAGCGCTCTTGCATTAAATTACTACCTGGATTATTCCCGGGTGAAAGACTCCATTTTCACAAACGAAACGAATGACCTCATCTCCCGTTATGAAATCATCTATGAAACTGAAAAGCATGAAAAAGAAAACCAACTGCTTTTAAGGGACAATGAAATTAAAGCAAGAAGGCAGAAAATGCTGCTGATTTTTACCGCAGGGCTTTTTCTGTTGCTGATCATGGCTGTGAGTCTTTTCAGGGTAAGGTCGAAATACCTGAAGCAACAACAGCTGATCCTGCAACAGGACAATTATCTTGCAAATCTTGAAATTGCACGGAAGGATACAGCAAATCAGGTACTGGAGGAGAGGGTATTTGCCGAACAGCAGATCAACAGGCTTGAGCGGGAGAAACACACGGCTGAAATTGAAGTTAAAAACAATGAACTGGCCAACTCGCTGCTCAATATTGTCAGGAAAAATGAAATCATGTATGAAATCCGGGAACGGATCCGGTTCTCAGGCAATGGTGATGCCCTGAATGAACTTGTCCGGTTTATCAATTCAAATACGGATACCGATCACAACTGGAAAAAGTTCAGGCTGGAATTTGAGCAGGTTCATGCGGGTTTCTTCGACCGGCTGAAGCAATCCTATCCTGATCTTACCGAGCACGACACCCGCCTGGCCGCCTGTCTGCGTATCAACCTGAGTTCAAGGGAAATTGCCGGCATGATGAATGTATCCCTTGAAACCGCGCATAAAAACAGGCAGCGGCTGCGAAAAAAGATGAATCTGCCGCCCAGCTGCGACCTGACGACCGAGTTGAAGAAGATCTGAACATTTATTCCTGCTACAGTAAGATTTGATTCTTGTCCCCCTCTTTGTCCCTCCCGAAAATTTGCTGAACCCTTAGTTGGCAGCTTATATTTGTGTATCCGGCACATTCAGCTATGACCACCTGCTCTATGATTACATTTCACCGGGCCACCTACGATGACGGCTTTGGTTTTGCATGTATGCAGGCTGCTTATAAGCTGGGCATCTGCGGGAGAATGGATTACAGCCCCTTTCAGGGGGTTACCATACTGGCCGAAGGGGAGGAAGACAACCTTTCAGCTTTTATCGACTGGATCATCCAGCATGCCGGCTATATCAACCACTTCAGCAATCAGCAATTAAACCGCCAGCCTTTCAACTACAAGGAATTCGACATCTACCGGCACACTGCTTAGCATTTGATTATCATTGATTTATACAATTCTGCTTGATAAAAAATACTGAAATCATGAAAACACTGACCCGCCTAAGTATGGTGATGGCCCTGACGCTGATCACATTTTTATGCTTCGGACAAACCGCTGAACAGGCCCCTGAGAAACCAACTCCACCCACTTATGGCTGCCTGGATTACTGGCAGGAGAAGATCATTGACAGCAAAACCAATTACTATGAATTAAGATCTGATCTGATCAATTACTGGAAAAACAGGGAAAAAGTTAAGGGAAGTGGTTATAAACAGGCTATGCGGTGGCTGGATGCACATGCGCCCTATGCCATGCCCGACGGCAGTCTCAGGTCGCCTCAGGAAGATGTAAATGCCGCCATGAATTTCATGCAAATGAACAGCAATCAGGCCATTACAGGAAACTGGACATGTCTTGGGCCAAACCAACCGGTTTACAATACCGGCACGACAAACAATAACGTTGCCGGGCTTGGCAGGGTCACCGCCATTGCCTTCCATCCCACCAACGATCAGATAGTCTATGTCGGTGCCCCGCTGGGCGGGTTGTGGGTTTCCTATAACGGCGGTTCCAGCTGGCAAAATCTGAACACCGATAATATTTCAGCACTGGGCGTTTCAGCAATCGCTATCAATCCTGAACATCCCAACATCATGTATATCGGAACTGGTGACAGGGATGGCCACAGTACCAGGGGAATAGGCATTTATAAATCAATAGATGGCGGATTAACATGGGAGGCAAAACCCCTTGATACCCGAACGGACCATACTGTTTCAAAAATCATCATCCATCCCACCTATTCCAATATTATCCTGGTGGGTAGTAATTATGGTATTTTCAAGTCATATGACGGTGGATCGAGCTGGGAACTGAAACTGTCTAAAAATATCATGGACATAGAAACCCGTCCCGGGACGCCTGAAATTCTCTATTGTGTAGACCGAACCGCCTTTTATAAATCAACAGACCACGGCAATAGCTGGGCACTAAAGTACTGGACCAACGCCCACCGGGTTGCCATGAGTGTTACGCCGGCCAACCCTGATAAGGTATATCTGCTTTGCACCCGGGATTCCAAATTTTATAAGGCATTAGAGGTGACTCAATCGGGTGATCATTTTGTTGATCTGAATGCCAGTGGCTTCAGCGCCGGAGAAGGTCAGGGCGGATATAATCTGGATGTAATCTATGATCCGCTGAACGAAAACATTATGTATGCTGGCATGGTCAATTTCTACAAATCGACAAACGGAGGGGTGACCTGGGTGAATCAGGAAGATGTTTATGCGGACGATCAGCACATATTTGATTTTCATCCTGTTACACACCGACTTTTCATAGGAAATGATTCGGGCATCTGGTATACCGACAACGGGAGTGATTATGTTTACTCAAGCAACGGCCTGATTGTGGGAACCAGCTACCGCATCGATGTTTCACCCCAGAATCCCAATCATATCGTTACCGGGAATCAGGATGCGGCCACTTTTGTGACCAATGGCGGCTACTGGTACCGCTCCATCGGTGGTGATGGCATTACATGCAGGTTTGATCCAACCAATGAAAATTATATCTATGGAAGCAGCCAAGATGGGCATGTTGCCCGTGCTACGGGCGGAGGAACCGGAAGCTCAACATTTCAAACAATTGCCGCGAACGGCTCGCATGGTATTAACCAGAAAGCCAACTTTCAAACCTCCTTCATGGTAAGTTATTTCAACCCCAATATGATGTTTTATGGTGCCCATGATGTCTGGAGGAGTAATAACATAAAGGCTGCAAATGCGGCCGATGTCCAGTTTTTCAAAATATCCGACAACATCGCCGGAACTGACGAAGGAACAACCATTGAATTCATAGAGCAGTCACGGGCGCAGGAAAGTCTTCTTTACATCGCCTACAACAATGGAAGGATGTTCCGGTCGAGCAACGCACTCGATTATTCACCAGTCTGGGTAGAATTGACTCAGCCCAACGGATGGGGTGGCGTCAGGTTCGAATCGCACCCGACCAACCCGAACATTGTATACCTGGTCAGGGGAAGGAATGTTTACCGTTCCATCAACAGGGGCAACAGCTGGCAGGACATTACAGGTAACCTGCCTGAACTTGGCATGATGTCCATCGCCTATATGAATAATTCACCGGAAGGGTTGTATGTGGGAACTACAGCCGGAGTGTATTATAAGGATACAACCATGACAGACTGGGTGACATTTAAAACCGGATTGCCTTTGACCCAGGTAAGGGACCTGGTTATCAATTATTCAACCACACCGGCTCAGCTTTTTGCAGGAACCTTTGGCCGTGGCATATGGAAAACAACGGTTATGCCCACTTATGTCCCCGACATTTATATCAGCAGCGGAAATGCCACCATCAACGGAACAATTGTGAGTTCGCTGAATGGATGTCAAACTATCCAATCGATGGTAACCATTGACCAATTAAGTTATGGGTATTATCTGTCAGAGAACAATGTGATTTCAACCAATGACAATTTACTGCATCAAAATGAATTTACCAACGTTGGCCCGGGGTTGATCCTTCAGGCCCAACTGCCGGCCACCGATGTGGCTGCTGTCCTGCCCGGCCTTGCTCCAGGCACGTATTACCTTGGATTGCTGATCGACAATCTTGAGGAAGTTGAAGAAACCAATGAATTGAATAATGAATGGGTAGCCCCCACCCAGGTGGTTATCCCGGCAAATCCCGCGTCGCCGGTCAATGTGCAGGCCAGCGACGGAGATTATCAGGACAAGGTGACAGTTACCTGGGAAAACACAAGCGGTGAACCGCTCTATTTTGCCGTTTTCAGGGCCGAGTCATTATTTGACCTGGCCCCTGATCAGATCAGCCCATCCTGGACCAACGCCCTGGTCTATGATGATTATTCGGCTGTGCCCGGTCAAACCTATTATTACCGGGTAAAAGCCTCCCGTTATCCTGCAGGTATAAGGCCTTCCGCTCAAAGCAGCTACAACACAGGCCACACCGCCCTGGTAACACCGGCAAATGTTGAAGCCAGCGACGGCTCCTTTGGTGATCGCATAGTTATTACCTGGACGCCGGTGGTCGGGGCAACCCACTACAAGATTTACAGAAGCCTTACCCCTTTGGCAACCGAACAAAATGTCATCACCGGACTTACCTGGGTAATGCTCGACTCCAGCTATACCGATTACGGCCCGACCTACGGGAACACCTATTACTACTGGGTAAGGGCTGCTATGAGTCAATTCGGGTCATATGCCACCGGCTTCAGCGCAGCCAACACCGGATATCTGGGATTTATTACCGCCCCGACCGCAACCGCCAGCGACGGAACATACACCGACAGGGTGGAAGTTACCTGGAATACCGTGCCCGGGGCAACCCATTACCGGGTTTACCGGGGGACATCCTCGCATCCGCTGCTTTCAGATCCGGTCAGCGGCTGGCAAACAGCCACCTCTTTTACCGACCTGACGGCCGGAACCGCGGTAAAATATTATTACTGGATCAAAGCTTCGCAGGATGCAGCAGGGACAGTAACCACCGGCTACGGTGCAAAAGACGCGGGTTACCGCAACTTTGTCCCGCCACCAGTAACGGCCTCCGATGGTACATCGACCAGTTATACCAACGTATCCTGGACTGCAGTGACCGGGGCATCCTATTACAAGGTTTACAGGCGAAACAGTACCATTGACCCTTATGCTCCCGTATCAGGCTGGGTCACCCGCACAAGCCGCAGCGACGCTACAGGTGTTCCCGGTGCCCTGTATCAATACTCCGTCAGGGTGGCCAGCGACACCAACTACATCGTGAGTAATTATGCCGCGTACGATGCCGGTTACCGCCGGATTGCCGCACCCGTTGTCAGCACCACCATAGGTGCGCAGGCCGACAGGGTCACGATCGCATGGCAGCCGGCCGAAGGGGCGACCCATTACCGGGTGCAACGCGCCATAATTGAAAATCCGGTTTACATCACCCTGGCCAGTTACAGCAATACGCTCAATAATTATTATGAAGACCTTACGGCCGTTCCCAATCAGCGTTATTACTACAGGGTAACCGGAGCAGTAAATTCTTCAGGATTAAGGGCCGGAAATAACGGGATCGTTATAGGAATGGCGGGGGCATGCAGCAACCTGGCAGAGGAAGATACAACCATGCGTTCAGTAAACCTGCACGGTACCACGATAGATATCGGGATGAGGCTTGCCAACCAGGGTTATTATAACCTGGCCGATTCCGTATCCATTACGGTTTATCTTGAGAGTTCACCTCCGGATGGCACGCCTGAAGTTACCCTGGGAACTGTAAAAATCCCACCCCTTGAGGTTGACGGGTTCTATGATGCAACCTTTTCGGCGGATGCAGGAAATATCCCGGGATTTGACTTCACTTACGGCGCCTGGCATATCGCCCTCGGCATCAATTGCGATAACGGAAACGGCAATTGCGACAACACCACGGCCGATGACTATGTGCTATGGTATGATCCAGGGGTGAATTACACGGATGCAATGCACGGCATCTACACAATCGGTAGTGCTGCCTGCGATTTTGCCAGCCCGGCCGCTGCCCTGGAAGCGATGCTCACCCGCGGCATCTCCGACCCTGTGACCTTCCACCTGATGCCTGAAGAATTTATAGGGCAACTCTATTTCACCCATATTAACAGCTCGGGATCGGATAAGGGAATTGTTTTTACCCGCCATCCCGACCATCCCGATACGGCCACCATTGTGGCAGTACCCACAAAAACCGGCAATTACACCATCCGGATCGAAAACTCCACCAACCTTACTTTCGATGGCCTGCACCTGAAAACGCTGGGCGCTTCGGATTTTGAGGATACTTATGGCAGGGTGATTCATCTAGGCAGCGGATGCAATCAAGTGTCATTCATTAATAACGATATCGAAGGTTTTACCGATGACGCACACTACGGTTATGAAAATGGCGTGATTTACGCCGGTTATTTTACAGGCAGCGACCTGCTGTTTGAGAATAACCGGATCCGCAACGGAGCAACCGGCATTGATATACAAGGTGCAAACTTAACTACCGGACCGGTAAGCAATCTGCTGATCCGGAACAATGAAATAACCGGATACCGGAAAATCGGAGTTGACCTGAGATTTATTAACCACCTTGAAATATCCGGAAATTACCTTAGAAACGGCTTCCTGAGTTCACAATGGGCAAACGGGATGTATATTTCAGATGTAATTAACGGAGCTGATATCAGTCATAACCGGATTCAGCTTGAAGGTAATGCTGAAGTAAAGCATGCATTAGCGCTTTTTGACTGCAATATGGAGGCATCGCAACCCATGCTGATTTCTAACAATTTCATCACCCTGGAATCAGGGAGCTTTTTAAGTTATGGGGTTTCTCCGGCATTCTCGAACCATTTCCTTATTGCTCACAACAGTATCAATATTTACGGAACCCCGGGCACCATTTCCTCGGCGCTGACCTTCCAGGGGGAAGGTACGCCTCAGGAATACACCAACACGGTACTGAATAACATTCTGGTCAATCAGGCGGGCGGGTTCTGTTTTACATACACCAACTACCTTGAAAATCCGGAATTTATTACGGAGATGGATTATAACAACCTGGTTACTAATGGCCCGGCCATGTTTTCCGTTGATCAGGTACCTTATCCCGACATGTCCTCCTGGAGGTCCCTAACGGGACTTGATATGAATTCCGTTTCTTTAAACCCCGGCTTTGTGAGCAACACCGACCTGCACTGCACCAACCCGGCTTTCGACAACCTCGGCACGCCTTTCCCTGCCGTTTCAACCGATATAGATGGTGATCCGCGTTCACCTACAACGCCTGATATCGGAGCAGATGAATTTAACAATGAACCAACTGAAACAACGCTTATACTGGAGGTTTTCCTCGAAGGGCTGTATAACGGATCAAATACCATGCGGCAGGCATCCGATGAAAACGGACCGCATTTCAGCACCGGTATCGCTGATCAGGTCTTGATTGAGCTTCACGATGCCTCCGGCTACGGCAACATCGTTTATACCTCACCGCCGGTGAACCTGGGGATTAACGGCCAGGCCGTTATTACCGTTCCCGGCTCATTCAGCGGTTCGTACTACATCACCATCCGCCACCGTAACAGCCTTCCCACTACAACCGCTGCACCTGTTTCGTTCAGCAACAGCAGCGTTGCGTTCAACCTCGATCATCCTTCAAAGGCATTCGGGGGCAACCTGCTGATGATGATTGACGGCAGGTATGTGATTTACGGCGGTGATGTAAATCAGGACGGCGCGGTGGACACCGCCGATATGACACCGGTGGATAACGATGCTTCCGGCTTTGCTACCGGCTACCTGGCAACCGATGTAAACGGTGACGGCACGGTGGATACCGGGGATATGACCATCATTGACAACAATGCCGCGGCCTTTGTGAGCAGCATCACTCCCTGAAACGGCTGTTGCCGTTATTGCTGCGAAAGCTCCCGGTTGCCACTGAATCAACCGGGGGCTTTTTGTTTCAGACGCATGCTGTCACATTGAAAAACAGTAATAATTCGCAAAATCAGGCATTTATGCGTATATTTGAGCAAAGGAGTCCCATGAAACCGTTCAGTATCGCCAGATGGAAATACTTTGTTGCAGCCCTGGCCATCGGCACACCGCTCACAGGTATTGCACAACCGTTTCAGACCGGTCACACAAGCGTTACTTTTAACGATCCGGCGCGGAGCAACCGCAGCATCGCCACCGAAATCTATTATCCTGCCGATGTGGCGGGCAGCAATGTTCCGGTCACTCTGGCTGTTCAGGACCGCTTTCCGGTACTGGTTTTCGGCCACGGGTTTACCATGACCTGGAGCGCCTATGAGAATATATGGACAGCGCTCGCGCCGCAGGGCTTTATCCTGGCATTCCCGAAAACGGAAGGTTCACTGCTCCCCTCGCACAGCGCCTTTGCCACCGATCTGGCATTTGTGGCGGTGCAGATGCAGGCGCTGGGGCAAAGCAGCGCTTCGCTGTTTTATCAGCGCATCGACAGCATGAATTGTGTGATGGGCCACAGCATGGGCGGCGGGGCAGCATTTCTGGCCGCCCAACAGTCTGCATCCATCAAAGCCATCGCCACGCTGGCGGCTGCCGAAACCTCGCCATCGGCCATCAATGCTGCCGCATCGCTATCCATTCCCGCCCTGTTGCTGGCCGGGGGCAACGATTGCGTCACCCCGCCGCCTGATCACCAGATTCCCATGTACAATGCACTGCAGAGCGCATGTAAAACCTACATCAGCATTACCGGTGGCAGCCACTGCCAAATGGCGGAGTACAACTTTTACTGCGCTTTCGGTGAAGCAACCTGCAGCCCGTCGCCAGCCATCAGCCGGGCACAGCAACACCTGGTAATCAACCGTTACCTGATCCCCTGGCTTCAGTCAATACTGAAGGGAGACGAAACAGCCGGCGAAGTGTTTGACTCCACCCTGAGGGTTGACCCTGAAGTTACGTGGCTGAAGAACTGCATCTTGTGCGATCAGATTGCCCCGCCGCTGAACCTCAGCGCCATGGCTACCGGCAGCAACCTGGTTGAAATCTCCTGGACTCCCAACATTCCCGGCCAGCCTGTATTGCTGTGCTACGCACCAGATGGCTTGTTTGGCGGCCCGACCCACGGAACCGTTTATCAGCCCGGTATGACCATCCCGGGAGGCGGTGTAGTGCTTTATGCTGGTCATGGAAGCAGTTATCTCCATTCAGGGCTCACCCCCGCAGCCTTATACCGGTATATGGCATTTTCCTTTAACGGTGCTTTCACTTATTCACCGGGTATACCTGCCGAAACTAACACCTGGCCCGAAAATAAGACTCTGACACTGAACCTGCTTCTGCAAGGCTTATATCAACCGGAAGGAACGATGCGAAAAGCCCGCAATGCTTCCGGCGATCAGTATTCAGGTAATATTGCCGATCTGATCACTGTGGAGTTTCATACAGTCTCCGGTTACGGAACCCCCGTTCATATCATTGAAAATACAGCACTCACTACGGCTGGTCTGGCCCAGGTTATGATTCCCGCCGACCTGCAGCAAAGTTGCTATATTACGGTAAAGCACCGCAACAGCATAGAGATCACCTCATCGGCTCCCGTATCTCTGCTCAGCAATGAGATAACCCTTGATTTTACTGACCCCGGCAATGTTTTCGGGGCCAACCTCCTTGTGGCTGCCGACGGGCTGGGACTGATCTATTCGGGCGATGTGAATCAGGACGGCTACATTGACACCGCTGATATGACTCAGGCAGAAAATGCAGCCCTGACATTTACAGCCGGATATCTGCCGACCGATGTAAACGGGGATGGCAACACCGATATTGCCGATATGACCCTGATCGACAATAACGCCGCAGCATTTATAAATGCAGCACTTCCCTGAGTTGATATGGGCAGCCTGACTTGTTCAGCTTGTTTTTTTGTTGAGAATAGTTGTTCTTTCCAGGAAACATCACCTTTTCACAGCTGATCTGAAAATCGCCTGAACACTATTGCAATTCATCTGAATATATTGTATATTTACAGGTAATAAGAATTGCCTGACCAAACAAACACTGATCTCCGGTTAAGGAGATATTATTTCTGCCAGCTTCCGATAAGTGCACATACCTTTGGATTATCCTGAATTGCCTGCTAAGCAAGCTCATCCCTCCCGTTCAAATTTCCAGAGGTTACATTAAATAAAACAGTTGTACGGCAAATTCTTACCTGAGCAATTACTTCTACGACATTTCTGCTTTAAATCAGGGTATGCTTTTAACCCGGATTCCCATTTAGTCACAATATTATTTACTAATAAATCAGTGTTTTATGAAAAGAATTCATTATCTGCTGATTTTTTGCATTCTGATGGATTACGCGATAAGCAATCCCTTAACGGCCCAAATCAGCGGGCAAGAGAAATCGTCTGCCTCAATTCCGGGATATGCCTGTGAAGAGGAGTGGATTGAAGTGCTGTTTGACCGGCACTCCAGGGTAAGGATGCGCAACAACTCACTTATCGACCTTGAAACCAATGCATTGGAAGGCGTTACGCCAATTCTCGGAGTGCTTTCCTGGCATCAGTGGCACAGGATGACCGACCTTCCCGAACCCCTGCTCGATCAATGGGAAACCAACGGTGAACAGCGGACCGGAGAGGACCTTTATAACCTGAACAACATCTTCAGGCTGAAAATTCCCAGAGGGACTGATATATGGTCGCTGGCAGCAGCACTGGAATCCCTGCCGGGCATTTACCTTGCCCGTCCGGTACCCAAACCTATGCCACTTCCGGCACTGCCGCCGGGCAGTTACCAGTCTCAACAAGGATACCTGAATGCCGCTTCAAACAATCCTTCCGGAGTAAATGCCCTTTACGCATGGACTCAAACCGGAGGGACAGGGGCAGGAGTGATTGTATGCGATCTTGAATACAGCTGGAATTACAATCATGCCGACCTCACCCAGGCACCCGGCTCACAGATCAACCCCAACGCCATTTCCGATCCGTTTAACGACAATAATCACGGAACAGCCGTGATAGGCGAGCTGGTTTCCGATAACAATGGCTGGGGGACTACCGGTATCTGCTACGGAGCGACCCTGAAGACCTGCGGAACTTACTGGACCTCAGGCATAGGCTGGGATATACCGGGAGCCATCACCTATGCAATCGCCGCTTTTTCCGCCGGAGACATCATCTTACTTGAACAGCAATGGGAATACACCTCAGGAACGCAGAATTTCATCCCGATTGAATGGTGGACCGACTATTCTCCCAACCAACAAAGCTATAACGGCGTGTATGCCGCCATTGTAACCGCCATTGCCAACGGAATTCACGTTGTTGAAGCCGGAGGCAACGGCAATGTCAATACCCAGAATCTTCAGTGGTATGGCAACTCAGGGGCTATCATTGTCGGAGCCGGAGGGGCATCCACTACAAACAACCTGCAACGGCTCAGTTTTTCAAGCTATGGCCCCCGTTTCGATTTGCAGGGCTGGGGCGAGAATGTGTTCACGACAGGTTACGGCACTTATTACAGCAGCGAAGGGCCCAACTATTATTACCGATCCGATTTCAGCGGCACTTCCAGCGCTTCGCCCATCGTTGCGGGCGCCCTGGCCTGTGCACTGGGCTATTACAATGCAAATATTTCTACTGTACCTCCTACCCCTTCATTTATGCGGTCGCACCTTGCCACCTACGGCACGTCGCAGGTATCCGGACCTTCCGGCAATATCGGCCCGAGGCCTGATATCCAGGCAGCCATCATTAATTTTCCACCACCTCAAACTTACTACGACTGGGGAGACGCCCCCGATCTGCCCTATCCGACGCTCTCGTCAAACAATGGCGCTTATCACCTGATGGATGGCATCACCTACCTGGGTTATTCGGTTGATGCTGAGAATAACGGACAACCCAACGCAACAGCTTCCGGCGATGATAATGACGGCAACAATGATGATGACGGGGTTATTTTTACCAGTCAGCTGATTCCCGGTCAGACTGCCTCGGTACAGGTAACAGCTTCTGTAGCCGGCTGGTTGAATGCCTGGATAGACTTTAACGGGTTAAATGTCTGGGCAGACCAGGGAGAATTTATCTTTCAGAATATACAACTGAACGCCGGCGTCAACAATCTGACATTCCCTGTTCCTCCGGTTGCCGTTCCTGGTCAGACTTTTGCGCGATTCAGATTCAATACTTCCGGAGGAATCCTTTTCTATGGCAATGGTGGCCCCGGAGAGGTCGAAGACTATCAGGTATTAATATCTGGCTCAGGACAGGACGCATACGACTGGGGCGATGCGCCGGACGGTCCTTACCCGACCTTAAACAGTAGCAACGGAGCCAGACACCTGATCGTGCCGGGAATCATTATGGGCGTATCTATTGATTCAGAACCCGACGGACAACCTGACCCCATGAGCCTGGGCGATGATAGCGATCTGATGTTTCCGCCGCCCAATGATGATGAAGACGGGGTGGTTTTCCAGGGCCCACTTATTCCGGGCCAGCCGGCTAATATCAATGTTACTGTATCTGTTCAGGGCTTCCTGAATGTCTGGTTCGACTTTAATCATAACGGTTCCTGGCTCGATCCGGGTGAACATATTTTCCCTGATATCCTGATCCCTGCCGGGGCCAACCCCCTTGTGATGCTGATACCTCCCGCAGCCTTAACGGGACAGACCTATGCCAGGTTCCGCTTCAGCACTGTACAAGGGCTTTCGTTTACAGGAAATGCGCCTGATGGTGAAGTTGAAGACTATGCCGTCAACATTGGTCAACAACCCGAAGAGTTCGACTGGGGCGATGCACCCGACGGGCCTTACCCCACACTGGGCATAAACAACGGGGCAAGGCACAAAATTATTTCCGGCTTTATGCTGGGAGTTTCCATTGATCCTGAGCCCGATGGCCAACCCGATCCACAGGCGCTGGGCGATGACAACGACCTGCTTTATCCGCCCCCCAACGATGATGAAGATGGGGTGGTTTTCACCTCCCCATTAATCTCAGGGCAGATCGCAACGCTGAATGTAACCGCCTCCGTTAACGGTTTGCTGAATGCCTGGATCGACTTTAACATGAACGGAAACTGGATAGACCCCGGCGAGCAGATTTTTACTGATCTTATGCTTGTTCCGGGAGTCAACCAGCTATCATTCCCGGTTCCCGCCGCCCTCGCGGCAGGGCAGACCTTCGCCAGGTTCAGGTTCAGCTCACTGGCCGGGCTATCATTTACAGGAATGGCACCTGACGGAGAAGTGGAAGACTATGCCGTGAACATTGAACTCCAGCCCGAAGAGTTCGACTGGGGCGATGCACCCGACGGGCCTTACCCCACACTGGGCATAAACAACGGGGCAAGGCACAAAATTGTCCCCGGCTTTATGCTGGGAGCTTCCATTGATCCTGAGCCCGATGGCCAACCCGATCCACAGGCGCTGGGCGATGACAACGATATCCTTTATCCGCCCCCCAACTATGATGAGGATGGGGTAACCTTCAACTGGCCGCTTCGCATCGGATCACCGGGAAAAATTACCGTCACTGTCAATGGCGGAGGGCTGATAAACGCCTGGATAGACTTTAACAGGAATGGCAACTGGGATCAGGCAGGCGAACACATACTGGTCGATTTCTACCTGGTACCCGGGACTCATGAGTTAGGATTTATCGTTCCTGCATGGGCGATTGCCGGTCACTCCTTTGCAAGGTTCAGGCTGAGCAATCAACCCGGGCTGAGCTATACCGGACCGGCAGATGACGGGGAAGTGGAGGATTATATGGTGATGATCGAGGAAAATCCTGAACTCAAATGGAAGCAACATCCCGATGCAGGTCGAAGCGGATTGCATGCCCACGATTATATCAACAACTCCGGAATCACCGAAAGCATCATTCTGGCTGATGATTGGCTTTGCAATGGCGGTAGGGTTACCGGCATCCGCTGGTGGGGGAATTATGAGCTGAATGCCGCATTACAGGAAAAACGAGGTGCCGGGATCAGTCATTTCCACCTGAGCATTCATGCTGATGATCCTTCGGGTACCTGCCGGCCGGCCGATCCGGAGATTCAGGGTTTCGATGTGCCTTTCTCTTCAGTTACCGAACAGTTTACAGGGATGCAAAGCGCTGACGGAAGCCCGGTATACCTTTATGAATATATCCTGCCCCAGGCTTTCATGCAGGAGGCTGGCAACAGATACTGGCTCGATATCAGGGCTATCGCAACAGATCCGGCCAACCCGGCCATCTGGCGGTGGCAGGAATCCATGCGTTCAATGATTCCGATCCTTTGCGGTGCTGCATCCAAAACCTTGCCGGCACCGGCCACCTGGTCGAATATCACCTGGACAGGTCCCCAGGGATGGTTGTATACTGATCTTGCTTTCGAAATTATCAATCTGCCGGACAAGACTTTAAATCTGAAATTTTATCTGGAAGGACTTTATAACGGAAGCGGCACGATGAACAAAGCGCAGGATGTTTCGGGAGACCGGTTCGGAAGCGACACCGCCGATGTGGTAACGCTTGAATTTCATGATGCCTCCGGTTATCAGTCGACTGTATACACGGTAAGCCAACTGGCTGTCAACACCGGCGGACAGGCATCAGTCAGCTCCATCCCTTACTGGCTTAACGGTAATTACTATATCACCATCAGGCACAGAAACAGCATAGAAACAACTTCTTCGGGCCCGGTTTCATTTACCGGAAACAACATATCCTATGATTTCAGCACTGCGGCTTCGCAGGCCTATGGCAATAACCTGAAAAACACAGGAGGGGTTTTCGTGATCTTCGGCGGTGACGTAAATCAGGACGGCTCGGTGGATACCGCCGATATGACCCCGGTGGATAATGATGCTTCCGCTTTTGCTACCGGCTATCTGGCAACCGATGTAAACGGAGATGGCACCGTGGATACCGGCGATATGACCATTATTGACAACAATGCGGCGGGATTTGTGAGCAGCATCACGCCCTGATTGGCGGGTTGCTACATATTCTCTGTAAGCTTTTTAATCAGCCGCATTTCGCTGAAGAACTCACGGAGAATTACCCTTAGTACAGTGTAAGCCGGAACGGCCATGATCATTCCTGTAATCCCGAAAAGGCTGCCTGCAATAATGATCACCAGGAATATCTCTATCGGGTGTGCTTTCACGCTGGTTGAATAGATGACCGGCTGCAGCAGCATATTGTCAACCACATTGGCGCCGGCAAACACCCCGGCAATGGTAAGGCTGAGCGGCAGGATCGCGGTATAGGCCCCCATCGAGAGGCTGCCGATGATGCCGATGACAATTCCAATGGTGGCACCGATCAACGGGCCGAGATAGGGTATGATATTCATCAGCCCGCCGATAAAACCGATCAGCAGGGCATTCTCCACGCCAAACACCGTGAGACCAAGAGAAATCAGGGTAACCATGGAGGCCACTTCCATACACAGCCCAAGAAAATAGCGGGTGAGCAGGCGCTTCACCTCATGCAGGATGCGGGAGGCGGATTCATTGTATTTAAGCGGAACCAGCAGCATAAATGCGTTATAAAACAGCTTGTCATCTTTCAGAAAGAAAAAACTGATAAAAAGGATGGAAAATATTGCCATCATAAACGTTCCTGTAAAGGATACAATGTAATTGAACGCGCTGGCAAAAGAGGCCACGCTTACAATAGACTGAAGCCGTTCGAGCAGGGCTTCCTGCACTCCCTGCCCGGGCTGAAGTATCGACATCTGGTGAAGGGCTGCATCAACCGCGGCCAATGGTTCGCGAAAAGCAAAAGCCAGCGCATTGGTATCGATGGCCGCAATAGCCCTGGCCTGCTGGGCAATCATCGGCACGAAAATGGCAAAGAACGAAACCACCAGCAGCAAAATCAGCACCAATGCCAGCAAAGCACCGACAGCGTGAGGGAGCTTGAGTTTTCCTAACCTCAACCCGTCAAAAAAATGCACCACCGGCCTTCCAACCACCGAAATCACCGCTGCCGTGAGGATATAAAACACAATGTTTGAAAAATACCAGATAAACAACAGACCGGCTATCCCAAGCACGATACTGGCAATCAACTTCACGGTGCGGTTCATTTTTCGCTATTTTTATGCTAATATACTATTGATTCCCGAAATGTGGAAATGTAATCCCGGCAATAATTGCGCCGAGGCTGTTGTCCGGTTCAGAATGAATAATTCAGCGTAAGCCGTCCCATAATATTTTTTCCGAAACGGTCGTAGCTATATGCCCCGCCACGATAGAGCAGGGCTACACCAATACCTGAAAATGAAGACTTTATGATATTATTCAGGGCGAACCCTGCTTCTGCATACCCTTTCTCCATGGTATTGAACTGTGCAAACCTGTGTTTTTCAGGATGGCTCAGGCTCCCGATGCCTGCATTGAAAATAAGGGCCGGCTCCGGTTCAAAATGCGCGGAGCGGAAAAGCAGTTTACCGAAATTGTGTGTAATAAATACTGCCCCGAAACGGTCGTTAAGAAATTCACCCGGCCTCATGGTGCTGAAGCTGACCGGAGAAAACAGCGAGAATCCGTTACCGGAGCTCCCCCTGCCATTGGCCAGTTCGGAACCCGGAACGGTTTTGTCGATGTAGCTTCCGGCCAGCCAAACAACCGTATTGCCGATAAACCGGGTATAAAACGTCCACTTCAGGCGGAGATCAAGCCTGTTGTAATCAAATTGTCCGTCGAGGAACCCTTTGCGGCTGGCCGTGTATTGCAGCCAGAGGATGGGGTATGTGGTTCCCAGCGAGAGCTGGCTGTCCTTGTCACGGATAAACTTCTCCCCCCAGGCAAAACGCAACCCGGCAGTGATCTTCCCGAAAATATGATCACGTGTTAGCACCCCGATATCATCACTTCCCCTGTCGAAGGCATAATCGAAACCCGGCCGTTTGTATTCCCGCACGACGCCGGCGCCCATCCTGATGTATCTGAGTACACGAAAATCAAGCATTGCGCGGTATTTTTCGGTCAGCTCCATCCGGTCAATATAAAAGCGCCTGTAGTTCAGCGCATTCAGGGACTGGTTGTTGTCATCAAAAAAAACAGTTCCGGCCGACTCTTCAAGATCGTCTGCGTAGCTGAGGTTCAGTATTGCATTGCCATGCCGCTGCAGCCTGAACGAAAGCTCACCGCCGTACTTTGCCTGCTGATCCCCGAATCCGTAACCCCAGTATCCACCCACCTTCACAACTCGCGAGAGGCGGTTGCTGGTATACAGGCCGATACCGGCATACAAACCTTCATATTTACTGTAGCGGGCCAGGCGGTTGAGATCGATTTCGGCATAACCAAGCGGCAGCCGCCCCGAAATCAGTGCCGCGAACCCTTTAGCCTTCTGGTCAAGACGGTGAACCCTCCCGAGGCTGTCGATGGTCTGATAGGTATTCCGCTCCTTCAGGCTCAGTGAATCCCCCCTGTGAAAAAACCAGAAGGCCTCGTCGCGATCAGCGGCATCAGGGGTAAGTTCAACGGCGATATTTCCCACCTCCCGCCGGCTTAGTACGGTATCAAACACAATATCGCGGCGATAGCTTTTGCCTATCCCAACAGGCCTTGACCGGCTCATTGCCAGGTTATTAAAGGTAATCTCCGTTTCGAGCTGAACCGGAAACCAGTATCGCCCATTGAGAAATTCGTACATCTGCCTGATCCTGATGCCCAGTTTTTCATCCGGCCTGGCCGGTTCGGCAATCACATTCCTGATGGCCCAGCCATTATTGCTGATATACACCAATCCTTTCAGCCCGTCGAAATTCCTGTTCGCACGTGGTTTATAGGCTATCACGAAGGTGGTATCGCCGGGGGTATCACTGTAGATGGTATCCTGAAGCGAGAAGAAGTAACGTTGTTCCGAACCCCTGCTCACGGGATTTATATAATTAGCTCCCGCGATATTTATCAAGTCCCCGTAAAATGAGTTTGACTGCATGGAGGAAATCAGAAAAACGAACAAAGGATCTTTTAACCCGGAGATACGTGTGGCGATAACCCTGTCCTTGCTCCGGCCCGGCGCAATATACTGGTGTTCGGCCAACGATTCCATCAGGAAGAGATGCTGACGTTCAAGGATTTTCAGCAGTCTGATTTCAGATGAATCTGCCGGAAGACCTTCATCTCTGCGCAGCGAATCAGCATCAGCCGTAAAGTACATCTTATCGTAAGAGGTATAAGTGTAGTAAGGAATATTCTCCGGATCATTGATTTTACGGTTGGCCACCGCGTTGCGGATAATCCGGTGCGCGGGATTCTCTCCGGCGGCAATCAGCACTTCAGAAAGCTCAAAACCAAGGCTTACCATCTTCACCTGCGCTTTCTCATTCACCGGCGACAACAACAGCGGCCGATATCCAACATAACTGAAACGCAGCGAACGAACCGGTTCATGACTTACAAGGCTGTAACGTCCGTCGATATCCGTTACGCCGCCCTGCCGCCCTTCGTTGATCACAATATTTACAAAAGCCAGCGGCTCAGCACTTGCCGAATCATTTACCCTGCCGCTTACCCGGTATTCCTGGGCATGCGATAATACAGCGCTGAAAAACAGCGTAAGAATTATGAAAAATCTGAAATTGAAAAATGATTTCACAGGATATAGCATTCTGTATCGAAAGTTACCACTATTTCTCCGCTTCCTATAATTTATCCGGATGCTTGTGTAAAATTAACAATGAATTTACATTCAGTCCGGATTAAAATCCAAATGATGCTTATTTTTACAATTCAACATCGAATAACTATGCACCAGCGCCTCAGCAATTACTTCGGGAAACAGTGCACCGCTTTTGCCGCAAATTTCGTAAAAGTCCGTGAATGCTTCGACGCCGACTCCATACACGACATGCGGGTTGCCGTAAAACGGATCAGGGCCGTACTGATGCTGCTTGAGAAGCTTGATCCGGCTTTCGATGCGGAAAAAGCCGGGGGAGAACTCAGCCGGCTTTTTAAATTATCAGGCAAAATGAGGGATGCCCAGGTGCAGCAATTGCTGGTCAAAAAGTATGAAAGTGCGCTGAACCAGGATTTCAGTGATTTTCTGCACTACCTTACCAAAACCGAAAAAAAATCCATACGCAGGTTTACCGGCTATCTTGAAGCGCATAAGGTACGGGATTATACCGACACATTTCAGCAGACAGCGGATGAAATTCCCGTTCGCGGGAAAACGCTGGCCATAGGAGAGGCCATCATTAACCTTGTTAACGAGTTGCTCGATAAATGCGGCGATCTGAAGAACGATCAGGTACATGATGAAAATCTGCATGAAATAAGGAGAAAACTAAAGCAGTGCAATTACCTGCTCACGGTATTCCACCGTGACGATCCGGCCCTGCCCCTGCTGAGCCAGACGCTGAAAATGCTTGAAACGGCCAACGACCTGCTGGGCGAATGGCACGATCATGTGGTGGGTATGGAACTGCTCCGGAAATACATTAAAAACGCGCCGAAAAACCATGCTGAGCTGCCCGGGCAATACCTGTCGCTGCAGGAAACCATGACAGCACGCCGGCATACACTTCACCTGGAGGTGATAGGCCTGATGGAAAAACAACTGGGGATTATCTGATTTAGCTCCGGCATTCCCGGCCCATGTGAATGTCAGCCACACACAAAACAACCCTGATAACCGTCAACATAAAAACCACTCAGCCCGGCTGAGGGATTTATAGATTTTTTTCAGCCATGCGCCCCTGAATCCGGGCGGCACCGGTAACGAAAATCCCTGAGGTGCGCCGTCGGTTTATTTTTTCAGTTTGGGATTATTCAGATGGCGCTCAGCATCGCGGTGGGTTTTCTTTTCCAGGTTTTTTCCCAGGGCTGCTGTAAGGTCAACGCCGGTCTGGTTGGCCAGGCAGATCAGCACAAAAAGCACGTCGGCCATTTCATCGGCCAGATCGGCCGCCTTGTCGGATTCCTTTTCTGACTGCTCACCGTACCTGCGGGCCATGATACGGGCCACCTCTCCCACCTCTTCCATCAGTATCGCGGTATTGGTCAGTTCATTGAAATACCTTACACCGGTGGTGGTTATCCAATGATCAACCTTTTGCTGTGCTTCGTGCAATGTCATTTTTGGAAATTTAAAGTTTGAATACAAAGATACGGAAGGGCTAATACTGTGCAATGCGGAGATGTGTTCGGGTGCGTAGCGAAGCGGAGTCCCGCAACTGCGGGGTTCGGGTGTTCTGGTGCTTCGCAATGTGTGAATGTGTAGATGTGTAAATGTGTAAATGAAATCAAGGTATTTCAATACGAGGTATCCCGCTCTCCGGCTCTGTTGACGTGGACATCCAGTCCGTGAAAAGAGTTTGACTTTTCAAGGTTTAATCGTCTTTTTTACACCTAACAGGTTAAAAGAAAACCTGTTAGGAGAATCCTGGTACCAAAACGAATCCGAAATCCGAAATCCAAAATCCACTGTTGACGCGGACGTCCAATCCGTGAAAAGAGTTTGACTTTTCAAGGTTTAAACGTCTTTTATACACCTAACAGGTTGAAAGAAAACCTGTTAGGAGAATCCTGGTATCGAAACGAATCCGAAATCCGAAATCCGAAATCCGAAATCTAAAATCTAAAATCTAAAATCTAAAATCTAAAATCCAAATATCCCTAGTTATCCGGCTATCCTCTTCTCGCGGGACAAGTGAAATCAGAAAATTTAGCCTGAACAACTTGTGGTGAGCGACGGTGGCCGTGCGTAGCCGAGACCAGCCTAGACCAGCCTATCCCAAGTCGAATGGCCGAATCCTAAACCCTTTACTCTCAGGTTGACATGGACGTTCGGACGGATTGACTCAAAATTTAAAGAATCTCGGGGAAACATATAATTCTTTCCTACACATATTTAGAATCGGTGCTTAGTACTTGATCATTTTTATAACTCTTGTCAAAGTGTCTGATTTAACATATACTATGTATGGACCTGAGGAGAACTCACTGACATTTATACTATGATCAGATTCTGAAATTATTTGTTCTTTTAATAAAACCCCTTGCAAATTATATATCCTGACATAATAATTGCCTGAAAACTGTTCATCATCAATTATCAGATAATCGATTACCGGATTGGGGTATATATGGACTGAAAGCGAAAAATCAGTCATATCAGGAATGGAATTGGGAACTCCCTGCTCATTAAAAACATTAATGCCTCCAAACTTTGTGCTGATCCATTTTGAACCATTACTATCCAAAGTAATTGAATTTATATAATTATCTGAAAGAGGAGAATTTGAGGCATTGTAAAAAGTCCAGCCTGATCCGTTAAAATAACCGATTCCTTCATTCCAAGTGCCGGCCCAGACCGATCCATTGCCATCCAAACAAATACTGCTCAGATATAAATCATGAAGCCCCTGATTAAGATTCTGCCACTCCACGCCATTAAAGGTCACTAGCCCTCCACCATCTGTGGCCACCCATATTAACCCGTCATCATCTATCAAAATATCGACCACATTATCTGCCTCCAATCCTGAATTACTGATATCATAAGTAGTCCAGTTGCTTCCGTTATAGGCTGTCAAGCCCGAACTGCTCCCAACCCAAATGACTCCCTGATTATCACTGGTTATGGTATTGACATAGTTATCAGGAAGACCGGAATTTTGTTCATTGAATACTGTCCAGCCGGAACCATCAAAAACACTTATTCCACCCTGTGATGTACCTATCCATTTATGTCCGTTATTGTCAATGTATATACACCGGACTATATTATTGGACAAACCAGAGTTTGAAGTATTATAAACAGTGCAGCCGGAATTATCCATTTTCACAAGGCCTCCCCCGTAAGTTCCTATCCACTTAACACCATCTGCGTCAATTACTACTGAATATATACGATTGTCTGGCAAATCGGAATTATCAGTGTTAAATTCTGTCCATTCAGAGCCATCAAACTTCACTAAACCGGATCCACCGGTTCCAATCCACTTAACTCCGTTCTTATCAATAACTACTTTGCGGACAGAACTCTCCGGCAGACCGCAACTAGCGGTGTTGACTTGCGTCAGTAGTTCATTTTCCAGTTTAACCAGGCCGCTGATGGTTCCAACCCATTTCACAGCCTCTGAATCAGTATTCACTGAAAGAATATAGTCAGCGGGCAGACCTGACCCGGAGTGATTGTAATTAATCCAGGTCAAATCATCATACAATGACAAGCCACCGGAATTTGTGCCCACATACTTTACTCCATTGTTATCAATTGAAAGTGCAGTAACCTGATTATCCTGAATTCCTGAATTTGAAGTATTGAAAACAACCCATTCTGCTCCGTCAAACTTAATCAGTCCAGCAAATGCTGTACCAATCCAAACATCATTGTCGATATCGAAAGCGATGGTTCTTATTAAATCAGAGGGCAGACCAGAATTGTCCATTTGATAATTAGACCATTCAGTACCATCAAAAACACCTAATCCCCTGTTACGCGTGCCCACCCATAATCGCCCCTGGCCGTCGATGGCCACACAGGTAATGGTATTCTCAGGAAGCGGCGAATTAGATGAATTAAAAACAGACCATTCGTTACCGTCAAATTTTACCAGTCCTTCATTATTGGTGCCAATCCAAATATTCCCGGAGGTATCCGCTATTATAGCATTGATAAGATTACCCGGCAGACCAGAATTCTCAGTAGTAAAAACGTTCCAATTATTACCATCAAACCTGGCGAGTCCACCAGTCCGTGAATCCATGGAGTTTCCCATTCCGATCCATAAATTTCCATCAATGTCAACGGTCAGTGCATTAATCAGATTGAAAGGCAAATCCGAATTCAGTGAGTTATAAAACATGAGATTTCCACTGTTCAATTCGATTTTGACTAACCCACTCAACGTGCCCGCCCATAGAATATCATTTTCCAAAGCAAGTGCTTTGATATGCTTATAGTCAAGATATTGAATCCACTGTGAATTTTGCGATTTGACAACTCCCCAAAACGTACAAACCGTGAGCAGGAGCATTAAAATACGTTTCTTCATTTTTAATCATTTTTGAAATTGAAACTATTAAAAAAATCTGATTATCAATAATACAAATAGATAACTGTAAAGCACTGATGTGTGAATCTATGGCTAAAAAACTTAAATCCAGCACTTTAATAAATTGTTCCGTTGGATCCCTGGCGAGAGTTTACACAAGATCCGGTACAAATGTATTATTTTGCTGAATATCTGGAGAAATTTATTTTGAACTATTCCTGATTCACTCATTAGAGTGCGCATAATTCAGTATGTTGACTTCACATAAATCAAAGTTTTTTTTGTTGTGCTTGGTTGGCAATACCATCTCTGACTGTTTATTTTCAGGTGTTCGGGTGCTCACATGCGTTCTAATGGTAAATGTAAAAATGTGTAAATATGTAAATGAAAACCGCTCTCCGGCTCTGTTGACGCGGACATCCAGTCCGTGAAAAGAGTTTGACTTTTCAAGGTTTAAACGTCATTTATACACCTAACAGGTTAAAAGAAAACCTGTTAGGAGAATCCTGGTATCGAAACGAATCCGAAATCCGAAATCCGAAATTCCTTACTCTTCTTTCACTTCCAGCTTAAAACCGGTACCGTGCACATTGGTAATGGAGACAGCCGGCTCATGACGGAGATATTTGCGGAGGCGGGCGATAAAAACATCCATACTGCGGCCGATAAAATAATCGGCATCGCCCCAGATTTCGGTGAGGGCCTGATCGCGGGGCAGGAGGTTATTCTTATTGAGGCAGAGCAGCCTGAGCAAAGCCGCTTCCTTGGGTGTCAGCTTCTGCTCAGAGCCATTGCAGTACAATATCAGGTTGGAAGCATCGAAACGGCAGGAGCCCAGTTCAAAAACCTCAGAGCGCAAGCGCATGGCCTGGTTCATGCAGCGTTTCAGGATGGCTTCGATACGCAGGGCAAGCTCTTCGCTGCTGAAGGGTTTGGTGATGTAATCGTCGCAACCCGCTTTAAAACCCGTTACGCGATCATCATTCTGGTCCCTGGCGGTGAGAAAAATAACCGGCAAGCGTTCATTCAGACTCCTGATCTCGGCAGCCAGGGTAAAGCCATCCTTTTTGGGAAGCATCACATCCAGAATACACAAATCAAAAGCTTTTTCCATGAACCTGTGCAGGCCCTGTTCACCATCTGCGGCCAGGGTGGTTTCATAACCGAGCAGCTCAAGATAATCCTGCAACACCAGACTCAGACTGGGGTCATCCTCAACCAGCAATATCTTCGCTTTCTGACTCATGGGAATATCTGCTAATTTCGATTTTCGGATCTATCGGTATATAAATCACAAAAGTGCTTCCTTTGTTCAGTTCACTGCTCACTTTTACATAACCACCGTGGGCTTCGGCCATTGTTTTAACATAGTACAGGCCCAGGCCGAATCCTTTGACATCATGCACATTTCCTGTCGGAACCCGGTAAAGGTTCCTGAAAATATGCTTCAGGTTTTCATGACTGATCCCAATGCCTTTATCATGCACCCCGACAAAGAACATATTGCCGGAAACTCCGGTAGTTACCCTGATCTCCGGGTACTCACGGGAATACTTTGCGGCATTGTCGAGCAGGTTGTTCACCATATTTGTAAAATGGTGATGATCCGCCCTGATGATACATCCGGTGGCTTCCGGCCTGAATATGATCATTCCGCCCTTATCGCGCACGGTAAGTTCAAAATTCTTTGCGCAGGCTTTAACGGCTTCATGCGCATCAAAAGCTTTGATCTTTAACCTGTAATGGCCCTTATCGAGCACGGCAATCTGCAACACCTGCTCCACCTGCTGTTTCAAACGCTGGTTTTCATCATGGATGATCTTTGCATAACGCCTGGTGCGGGCAACGGAATCACTCACCCCGTTGTTCAGCAGCATCTCGCTGGCCAGCGATATGGTAGCAATCGGCGTTTTAAACTCGTGGGTCATGTTGTTGACGAAATCACTTTTCATCTCCGACAGTTTTTTCTGCCTCAGAAAAGAAAAGATGGTAAATGAAAAGGCAAAGATGACAATGGCAAGCAACACAAAGGCCAGGAGAAGATAAGGGAAGATCCTGAGCCAAAGCACCCCGCGCTCCGAGGGGAAGTAAACCCCCAGCATCAGCTGCTCGCGCTGATAGAGGCACGAAAGTGAAACGAAATGGTTGGTCTTTATCAGTTTATCGTGGTATGGTCCGGCCTCACCGGCAAACAAACTGCCACAGGCCGGGCTGTAGACGCCCCAGTAATACTCGCGCGAAATCTCCATCCCCCCGAACTCATCCTGCAAGAGGGAGTCAAGCCTCAGGGGATTGATGGCCGAAAGCACCTGAAAAGTACGGTGGTCGCAGTGCTCACCGCACACCGACGGATCAGGCGCAAGGCTGTCGCGCGCCTCGAACATCCTGTTCACCACACTCTTGAGGGTAACCTGAACTTTGTTGTCGAACTGCTCTTCCTGCAGATGCAAAGCATTCTTAACCCAGTAAATCTGTATTACAATGATCCCGGCCAGGGCCAGGGAGGTAATCATAATCAGCAGGGCAACGGTTCTTTTTTGCATCCGAGAGATAATAATAATGCAAATTTAATGTATTCGCAGCCTTCTGCCACAGGTTTTTAACAAACCATTAACAGTAATTAACGGATCATTAACAAGCCGCAGCCCTGTTAACCTTTAAGTTTGCAATAAACCAAAACATAAAAGTCATGAAAAAAGCAATAATTGCATTATCCGTATTCGCTTTCCTGTTTGCCTTTTCAGGAATAAGCAGTGTTGTAACAGCCGGTGAAACCAGTGTTTATACCGAGAATTATGCTGGCGACAAAGATCCGAAAGTTGACGGAACCAAGAAAGCAAATAAATCAGGCTGCACAACAGAGGCCTCAAAGAGTTCATGCGGCGACAAGGCCGTGAAGACTGCCTCGAAGGACGACTGCAGCAAGTCATGCGACAAAAGTGCCAAGGCACAGAGCAGCGACTGCGGAAGCAAGAAGGCCACCACTGCCCAGGCAGCACCAGCCTCAGAATCAAAGTAAAAAGTCCTGATTTCTCCTTTTATCAAGCCCTGCCTCACGGCAGGGTTTTTTATTTTTCACTATCTGATGCGCCGGAATCCAATACCTGACTTTATGTAAAAATGCCACCAAAACACAGAAGCACCAAATCACACGAAAGTAAGATGACCCCTATTCCTGAAGAACCTGTGAGACCGGAAAACGGATTGTTAATGCAGAAGATTCCGTGCCTGGAAATCCGGGCCAGGATTGCCCGTAAATTCCAGGGATTTTCGTTTTTCCGCTGTCTGAAGTGCCGGGATTCAATACCTGACTTTATGTAAAAATGCCATCAAAAAGATGGCTATTGGGGTTGTTGTAAAAAGACAGTGCCGTTTTTTAACAAACACCCGGCTTTTTTGACCTTATATTTGCAGAAAAAACGGAATGGACCCAACTTCAACCCTGATTTATACCGGCGATCTTCAACTGGAGGCAACCCATGTGCGGTCGGGCCGCTCCATCGTGACCGACGCTCCGGTTGACAACAACGGAAAAGGATCGGCCTTTTCGCCCACCGACCTGCTGGCGACCGCCCTGGGCTCCTGCATGATCACCATTATGGGGATGCTGGCGCAGCGCTCAGGCTTCAGCATCGACGGCACCAGGGCTAAAGTTACCAAAATCATGGCCAGCGATCCTCGCAGGGTCGGCGAAGTGATTGTGGAGCTTAACTTCCCGGATAATAATTATTCCGAAAAGGAAAAACAGATGATCAGACAGTGCGCCAAAGCATGCCCGGTGGCCCAAAGCCTTCATCCGGACCTGAAACAAACAGTGATCTTCAATTTTTAAATCCGGATGCTGCTTACAGGCTGTTACCGAAGTTCATTAAAAAAATACGCTTATCCGATAATCAACGGCTATGGAAATAAATTTAAAACCCGGCATCACCGGCCGCCAGGAGATCACGGTGACGTTTGCAGATACGGCATCCGGTTTCGGTTCGGGGCTGATTGAGGTATTTGCCACCCCTGCCATGATAGCCCTGATGGAGAAAACCGCCCAGCTGAGTGTGCAGCCGCTGCTGCCTCCGGGCGCTATCACCCTGGGTACCGCTGTGAGCATCACCCACACCAAAGCCACGCCTATAGGCATGAAGGTCTTCTGCGAATCGGAACTGCTTGAAGCTGATGGTAAAAAACTACTGTTCAGGGTACTGGCCCGCGACGAGCAGGGGGTAATCGGCGAAGGCACCCACCGGCGATACATCGTTGACGCCGAAGCGTTTATGAATAAGCTGAACAACCCGGCCTGATCCGGTTGAACTGTCCGCTGAAAAGTGTGCTGAATTTTTGCCACGATCCCGATAGTCCCGATCGTGATAGCTTTGCCTGATTCCGGAATAAGCGATGAATTAATTCTGGTAAATTGGTTGCTTTGGAGGCATACTGTTCAATGCAAAGTCAAAAAGTGAATACCAGCACTTAAATTACGAAAAGACCACCCGGTTGCCAACGCTTCATAATCAGGTTAAGCATCGGAAAGAAGCACGTTAGCCTATATTTCGTAACTTTGCCACCCGAAACCAATCCTTTAAGGCATGAGCGCAGCTTTTATTTCCCCTCAGATTTCCCTGCTGGCCAAATGCCCCGCCGGTCTTGAAGAAGTGCTCGCCACAGAGCTGAATGATCTGGGGGCTTCAAAAACGGAACTGCTGCACCGCGCTGTCGCCTTCGAAGGGGACAAGCGTCTGCTTTACGCTGCCAACTACCACTGCCGCACCGCACTCAGGATTTTGTTACCCGTCAGCAAGTTCAGTATCCTTACCGAACAGGACCTCTACACCCGCATCAAAGCCATGCGCTGGGAGGATTATTTTTCCGTTTCCGACACCTTTGCCATCGACAGCACGATTGTATCTTCTGTATTCACCCACTCTCATTTCGTCTCGCAACGGGTCAAAGACGCGATTGCCGACCGGTTCCGCGAGAAGACGGGGCAACGGCCTTCGGTGGATATTGAAAATCCGGATTTCAGGATAAACCTGCACATGAACAGCAATGAGGTTACGGTGTCGTTCGACAGCTCGGGATCATCGCTGCACAAAAGGGGCTATCATGTGTCGAATGCCGAGGCGCCGCTCAGCGAGGTGCTGGCAGCCGGCATGATACTGCTGAGCGGATGGGACGGGCAAAGCAACTTCATAGACCCGATGTGCGGATCGGGCACCCTGCTTACCGAAGCGGCCATGATTGCCATGAACCTGCCAGCCGGACATTTCCGCGAATCTTTCGGGTTTATGAACTGGAAAGATTTCGACAAGGCTTTGTGGGATGACATCCTCGATGAGGCGATGGATCAACAGCGCGACATCAACTGTATGATCAGCGGATCGGATATTTCGGAAAAGAACCTGCGTTCAGCCATGGCCAACCTCAAACAGGCCAGGCTGCACAAAGACGTTACACTCGAAGCGGCCCCCTTTCAGGAAATAATCCCGCCCCCGGCGCCCGGGGTGATGGTTACCAACCCGCCCTACGGAGAGAGGATCAGGGTGGAAGACATCACCGCACTTTACCAGGACCTTGGCAACACCCTGAAGCGCCGGTTTACGGGCTATCAGGCGTGGGTGATCAGCTCCGATATGCGGGCGCTGAAGATGATCGGCCTAAGGCCCATGAAAAAATACACCCTCTTCAACGGACCGTTGGAGTGCCGGTTCGCCGGGTTCGACCTTTACGACGGCAGCAAAAAAGCTTCAAAACAACAGAAAGATTCTGATTAGCTCAACCCTTAGGCTCAGACTCCCCTACTCAATTACAAACAATTCCGACCTGCTTCCCCTGGGGAGCGCCCTTATCACCGTGGACGGGCTTAATCTGACTCCCTTTTGTTCGAATGACTGCTGCAGGGTCTGAATCGCCCTGTGAGGGGTATTGTTTTCGGCACTCAGGTGGCACAACAGTATGTGCGAAATGCCGGGATGATAATGGTCGGAGATAAATCCGGATGCATGTGTGTTGCACAGGTGCCCCATTTCACCGTGAACCCTTTGTTTAAGCTGCTGAGGATAACGTCCGTTCAGGAGCATCTCCTCATCATAATTCGATTCCAGCACCAGTACGTTGGCCTTGCGCAGGTAACCGGCCGCCGCATCGCCAATAACGCCCAGATCGGTCGCCAGGGCGATGCTGCGCGAGGAGTTGGCAATATGGTAACCCACCGCATCCAGGGCATCGTGCGAAACCGGAAATGCGGAAATGGTAAGTCCGGCAAGAGTAAATGGCACGCCTGGCTGCAGGGGACGGAACATCTCCTGATCCAGATCATAGGTCGTGCGGTTGCGGAGTATCCCTTTCCGGGTGCCTTCGGTGCAATAGACCGGCAACCTGTATTTCTTTGTCAGCAATGTGAGCGCCTGAATATGATCAATATGGTCGTGGGTGATCAGCACCCCGCGGATCTGCGACATGGCCAGACCAATCTCCTCAAGCGTCCTTCTGATCCTGCGCGCACTGATGCCCGCATCCACCAGTATTCCCTCGCTGCTGCTGCCGATAAAATAACAGTTGCCGCTGCTGCCGCTTGAAAGGCTGCAGAGCTGAAGCTGAACGGGAAAAAGGGTATTGAGGCTCAAAGGTCGCGGTTTTACTGCCTGCAAAATTAAGCTTTGTTTGTGAATGCAGGAGAAGAAATGTGTTTAAGTGTTCGGGTGCGTAGCGAAGCGGAGTCCCGCAACTGCGGGGTTCGGGTGCTTCACAATGTGTAAATGTAAAAAAGTATAAATATGAAAATGAAAAAATGATATTTCAACTCAAACTGCTACCTATATACCTAAAGATCAATCTGTTTAGAAATTAAAAATTAGTAATTAGAAATTCCTGCAGGCACCGGTTCGGCATAGTCTGTGACTACGTCGAAACAAATCCGAAATCCAAAATCCAAAATCCGAAATCCGAAATCCGGCAGGCGCGGAAGTCCCGTCCGTACCAGAAGTTTGACTTGTCAAGGTCTAAACGTCTTTTTCACACCTGAAAGGTTAAAAGAAAACCTGTTAAGAGGATACTTGTTCCGGTATTTCAGGCAGATCTGCGGTAATCTGCGTTACTTTTCTGCGGTG
>DJGZ01000091.1 GCA_002433025.1 Bacteroidales bacterium UBA5833 | reverse complement strand
AAAATTCACCGGCATCAGTAAACTTTGGAACCTGAAAATCCTGTCAATCCTGTTAATCCTGTCTTAACAAAAACAACGATGAATAAAGCAATCAGTCCGAAATCCAAAATCCAAAATCCATGAATCCTCAGGCATTACTTAAAAAATACTTCGGTTACGATCATTTCCGCCTCAACCAGGAGGAAGTGATTACATCGGCATTAGCCGGTAAAGACACCCTGGTAATTATGCCAACCGGAGGCGGCAAATCGGTCTGCTATCAGATTCCGGCCCTGATGAAAGAGGGGGTAACCATCGTGGTCTCTCCCCTGATCGCCCTGATGAAAGATCAGGTTGACGGATTGAAAAACAGCGGGGTGGCGGCTGAATTCCTGAATTCATCGCAATCGGCCTCCGAGCAAAACAGGGTGCTGAACCTACTCAGAAACAATAAATTAAAGCTTTGTTATGTCGCCCCGGAGCGGATTTCGGCTGAAAATGCACTGAAGAACCTGCTCGGGGAAACTAAAGTTTCGCTCTTCGCCATCGACGAAGCCCACTGCATCTCACACTGGGGGCACGATTTCAGGCCCGACTACCTTGCCCTCGGCTCGCTTAAGGAGCAGTTTCCCTGCGTTCCGGTGATGGCACTGACCGCCAGCGCCGATAAACTTACCCGCGACGACATCGCTGTTCAACTGAAACTGAACAATGAGAAAAGGTTCATCTCCTCCTTTAACCGGGCCAATATCTGGTATTTTGTGATGGATAAATACCTGATAGACGAATTCTTACCGGTATATCTCGACAAACAAAAGGAGAATTCAGGGATCATCTATTGTCTCTCCCGGAAATCAACCGAAATGATGGCGGCTGACCTGAAATCCATGGGGTACCTGGCTGAGTGTTATCATGCCGGCCTTGAAAGAGGGGTGCGGCAAAAAGTACAGGATGATTTTATCCATGACCGTATAAAAATCATTGTTGCAACCATCGCATTCGGGATGGGCATCGACAAACCCGATGTGCGGTTTGTAATACACGCCGATCTACCGAAAAACATCGAAAGCTATTACCAGGAAACCGGCAGGGCCGGACGCGACGGGCTAAGGGCCGATGCCATTCTTTTCTACAGCAGGGGCGATGTGGCCAAACTCGGCTATTTTATCGACAATGGCACCGATCCGGAACATGCAGACATCATGTACCGTAAGCTCGAAAAAATGTCAAAATTTGCCGAAGCCCGTCAATGCCGGCGGCAACAGTTGATGAATTACTTCAACGAGGCGCATCATGGCATGTGCAACTCCTGCGACTTTTGCCTCGGCAAATACACCACTTACGACGGAACCATTCCTGCTCAAAAAGCCTTATCGGCCGTAGCGCGGCTGGATGAGCGGTATGGGATTAAAACTACCGTTGAATACCTTCGTGGCGCGGATCTTCAGAAGTTTACCCCTGAACAGAAAACCTTTAAAACCTGGGGTGTAGGTAAGGAAAATACCGAACAGGAATGGTATGATGTATTTAATCAATTGCTTTCGCAGGGATTGTTGGATGTTACCGAAGGACAATACCCGGTGCTGAAACTGAATGACCGGAGCCGCGAAATTCTGAAAGGCAAAGCATCGGTTCAGTTGCTGAAAGCATCCGAACCCCGGAAACAAAAGGCAGCCGCTCCAAAGGTCTCCACCGAAAATGAAGAACTGCTGAAAAACCTGAAAAATTTGCGCCGCCTGATTGCTGATTCGGAAGGAGTGCCGGCCTATATGGTGCTGGGAGATTCCAGCCTGATTGAAATGGCCTCGCTGCTTCCGCTGACGAAAGAACACCTGAAAATAATCACAGGATTTGGTGATTTCAAGATCAATAAGTACGGAAGTGAATTTCTGGAGGTCATCAACGATTATTGTGATAAAACGGGGATAGGAAGCCGCATACATCTGAAAATGCCCGGAGGCGGAAGGGAGAGAAAGCCAAAAATGCCAAAAACGCCAAAATTGAGTAAGGTGCGGCCCGGCGCCCTTTCGCTTGAACTGTTCCGGCAAGGTAAAACGGTAGAACAGATTGCCGCTGAGCGGGAGTTGACCATTCAGACCATCTATAACCATCTGACCGGCTTTCTTCCGACCGGAGAAATACAGCTGCATCAACTGATCGATATCACGAAGGCCCCGGCCATCCGTGCAGCCATTAAGACACATGGTACCGTTTCGCTGAAAACCCTGAAAGAGGCGCTGGGGGATGGGTTTCAGTATCATGAAATCAGGGCGGTGATTGAAGCGGATAAAAAATGAAACATGATTCACGCCCGTCAGAAATTATAAGACGCCCGAACTCCTGCTGAATCAAAGACAAGTTAAAAATAAAGATGGTTGCAAGGATAGAACATGTCTTGATCCAACCTGACCGGTTTGGGTTAGGTGGTTAATCAGGCTTACGAAACAAGATGTTTTATGTAAATCGAAAGTTGAACTTTGGATTTACATAACATTTTGCATTCCCCCGATCTGCTCTAACGCGCAGCTGCGCCTCGGAGCCAACTCTTCTGATTGTTAATGCTGAAAATCCTGCAGAAAGCAAAAACGCCCGGGTCGATAACCGGGCGTCATGAAAATCGTAAGCGGGAGGATTTTATCCCTTCAGTACTCCAAGTTCCTTCCCAACTTTGGTAAAGGCTGCAATACATTTATCCAGATGCTCGCGCTTGTGGGCGGCTGAGATCTGAACGCGGATACGGGCCTGTCCTTTGGGCACAACCGGGTAGTAGAATCCGATCACGTAAATGCCTTCGTCCAATAATTTAGCGGCCATATCCTGGCTCAGCTTGGCATCGTAAAGCATCACGGCGCAAATGGCGCTGCGGGTAGGTTTGATGTCAAATCCTGCATCTACCATCCTCTTCACGAAATAAGCGGTATTCTCGTGCAAACGATCCTGCAGTTCATTGGTTTCGGCCATCATATCAAACATCTTGATACCGGCGGAAGCAACGGTGGGAGGGATGGAGTTTGAGAAGAGGTAGGGACGCGAGCGCTGACGCAGCATTTCGATGATTTCCTTTTTACCGGTGGTAAATCCGCCGATGGCGCCGCCAAAGGCCTTACCCAGCGTACCGGTAATGATTTCAATCTTTCCGCGGATGTTGAAAAGCTCGGTTACCCCGCGGCCGGTTTCGCCAACCACACCGGCAGAGTGACACTCATCAACCATCACCATGGCATCGTATTTCTGAGCCAGTTCGTGAATTTTGTCCATGGGGGCGACGTTGCCGTCCATAGAGAATACGCCGTCGGTAACAATCAGCCTGAAACGCTGTGCCTGGGCAAGTTTAAGCTGCTCTTCCAGGTCGGCCATATCGGCGTTGGCATAACGGTAGCGCTGTGCCTTGCAGAGGCGAACGCCGTCGATGATGGACGCGTGGTTGAGGGAATCAGAAATAATGGCATCCTCTTCACCGAGAAGGGGTTCAAACACACCACCGTTGGCATCGAAACAGGCTGCATACAGAATGGTATCTTCCGTGCCGAAAAATTCGGCGATTTTGGCTTCCAGTCTTTTGTGAAGGTCCTGGGTGCCGCAGATAAAACGAACCGACGAAAGTCCGTAACCGTGGGTATCGAGGGCTTCCTTGGCGGCGGCGATCAGTTTGGGATTGTTTGATAATCCGAGGTAGTTGTTTGCACAGAAGTTCAGCACTTCGGCGCCGCTGTTCACCTTGATTTCAGCACCCTGGGGAGTGGTGATAACCCGTTCATTCTTGTAAAGTCCGGCTTCCCGGATGTCGGCCAGTTCTTTCTGCAGATGGGCCTGAAGACGATCGTACATAGTGTATTTTTTTAAAGTTACAGTTGATTGTTTTTGGAATAACAGTAGCGCAAAGATATTACTTTTGATTTTCAGGCCCGGCTATTTTAATAAATTATTATCGGTGATTTTACCTTACCTGTACTAGCTTTATGCGAATATCCGTTCAGCTAATCAGGCTGAATCACTCCGCTTAAATTGTAAGAATTTCTGTAAAAAATAAATCTCTGACTGTATCGGATTCGTGTATGCAACGTGCCAACCCAACCCACCTCAATTCCTCCGTTTATCCGCACTAAAGGAGATGGCATGTTATTGCCCGTGTCGTTAAAAATACTTGTTTATGATTCAGCTAAAATGTTGTACAGGTCAATATTCAGGTAAACGATCTCCTTTCCAATCTTTTCAGGAACTAAAATTCCCGTTTCTTCAAGTTGTTTAAGGTATTTCTTAACTGTATTAAGACTTTTAACATTCTTATCTATCAATTTCTTCGGACTTATGTAAGGTTGCTCAAAAAGTTTTTCAATGAACTCTTTTCTTATTGATGGGTACCTTTCATTAACTAATTCAATTGTTCTTGAATACAACCTGTCAATTTCTCCGATCCTGCTGATTGTATATTTTGATGTTTCTTCAATGGCCCTGAGAATATAAATTATCCATGAATCCCATCTTCGAAGGGTGGTTACATTTTTTAAAAGTTCGTAGTATTCGTCTTTTTCTTTAATAATGTATGCGCTTAAGTAAAGGATTGGAACTTCCAACAGATGCTTTTGAATCATTAGCAGAATAATCAGAATTCTTCCTGCTCTTCCGTTCCCGTCTCTAAATGGGTGTATGGCTTCAAATTGATAATGTGAAATTGCGATTTTCAGTAGTGGATCATAGTTATATTTCAGGTCATCGTTGATGTATTCAATCAGGTTATTTAATTTCTGCTGTATAACCTGAGCTCCTCTTGGCGGGGTATATACCACTTCGCCCGACAACTGCCCGCTTCCTCGTTTAATTATAACGGTTTCGGTTTGCGGTGGCCTTATACCATCTTTAACCTGCTTGATTTCCTGGTAAATATCAATCAGGGTTTCACTGGTTAATGCCTGATTGTTTACAATATCGTTATATCCTTTCCAAAGCGCCTGCCTGTATCTCAGAACTTCCTTAGCATTACCCTTTAACCCGTATTCACTAATTGTGAGCGCTTTATAAAGTTCATCGTCAGTTGTAAATATGTTTTCAATCTCTGTACTGGCTTTTGCCTCTCTGAGCGCAATCGTATTCACAAGCATTGATTGATTCGGCAGTTTTTTTGCAATTCCTTTCAGCTCAGCAAGGGCTTTATTTGCATTGTTTAAGGCCTTATAAACTTCTTTGGTTTCAACCTTGTCATCATCTGGCGGGAGAAGAGGTAAGCTGTTATAGGGCTTGTTTCTATCGTATGGTTTAATTTGATCTGACATTTATGCTTCTTTTTGTCAAATATACACATTTTTTGACAAAATCAACAACTTGCTGTCAATGTATTTCAATCTGTTAACCTTTTTGTCAAATATTGTTATCAATTGACAGGTCGGTCAATATTTTGCACAACCCGGATTTACCCCATAAAATTCATTGTTTTTGGCTGCTACCCATAATTTTTAGTAATTGTTATCCTTGGGAAAAATTCCGGATGAATTTAAGAATCATCATTATCCGGATAAAAAAGAAAGAATTTGCCACAAAGACCCGTAGACACTAACTATCACTAAATGAGCAAAACAGGTTTTGTGCAACCTGGTGCCTTTGTGCCACTTCGGCAGGCTCAGTGCAACGCTTAGTAGCTAAATAATTAAAAGTAAGTTGTACGCTGTTATAATCTTCTGAAACCAACACCTATAAAGCATTCCGGTCCAATTATAATTATATTCCCTGACAACAATGTTTAAAAACCAAATATTACCAGGTAATTTCCGGATAGGTCCATTTCTCCCGAAAGGCTTGAAACAGGCATCCGTTTTTGTCTTCAGAGTTAAATACCTTAAAGTGAAAGTCCCCGGAACTAACAGGTTTCAAACAACAAACTGGTTGTGAAATTATTGAAATGAAATGGCCCCAACCTTCTAAATATTTTGCGATAATTCAAATTATTGTACATTTGCCGCACTCATTGTTAACCGGTTAACAAACAAATAAACCTACGTAAACCCATGAAAAACATTTTGGTAATTGGCTCGGTGGGCCAGATCGGATCAGAACTCACCCTTGAACTTCGCAAAAGATATGGCAACGGCAATGTAGTTGCCGGATACCGCTCAACCTTACCCACCGGCGAACTGCTGGAATCGGGTCCCGCTGAGGTGGTTGACGCCACCAATGCCCAACAGATTGCTGACGTGGTAAAAAAATACAAGATTGATACCATTTACAACCTGGCAGCCATTCTCTCGGCAGTGGGTGAAAGCAAACCCCAGGTTGCCTGGAATATCGGCATCGGCGGACTGATGAACTGCCTTGAGGTAGCCCGCGAATATGGCTGCGCCGTTTCAACCCCCAGCTCCATCGGCGCTTTCGGCGGTGGCACCCCCCTCGACAACACCCCCCAGGATACGATCATGCGTCCGCAGACCATGTACGGCGTTTCAAAGGTTGCCGGTGAGCTGCTGAGCGATTACTATTTCAAACGTTTTGGTGTGGACACCCGTTCGGTCCGTTACCCGGGCATTATTTCAAACGTTACCCTGCCCGGTGGCGGTACCACCGATTACGCCGTTGAAATTTATTATGAGGCCATCAAACATAAAAAGTTCACCTGTCCGCTGGGCGCCGGCACCTTCCTCGATATGATGTACATGCCCGATGCCATCGAAGCCGCTATTGACCTGATGGAAGCTGATCCTTCAAAGCTGAGGCACAGGAACTCTTTCAACGTGACCGCCATGAGTTTCGATCCGGAGATTATTGCCGCAGAAATTAAAAAGCATATTCCTGATTTCGAAATGACCTACAATGTTGATCCCATGAAACAAGCCATCGCCAATTCGTGGCCCAACAGCATGGACGACAGTGCCGCCCGCCATGAGTGGGGCTGGAACCCGAAATGGAACCTCCGCGCCATGACCGAAGATATGCTGAAGGTGATCGGCGAAAAACATGCAAAAGGACTGATCTAAGATTTCGGATTTCGGATTTTAGATTGCGGATTTCGGATTGATAATTTCAACTTCTGATCTTTTACTTCTGACTTCCGATCCCAATTGCTTTCAGACCTAATTTCTACTAAGGTGACCTAACAAGTTTTCTTTTAACTTGTTAGGTCTTCTTTTTTAATTTGATTTTTCGGACCTTCTATTTTTTCCCGTCAGCTATCGTGACCAATATCCATTGAGGTGAACTGACAAGTTTTCTATTTTAGTTGATCAGGTCTTTTTTTATTGACTCCGGGTTTTCGGATCCGCAGATAGCATCTGCAAACAGCAGAGGCTGTCATTTTATTAATGTAATTTTGCAAACGCTGAGAAATCAGGCAATCCGAAATCCGAAATCACTACATGCCCATAGCCGCCCTCGTATCCGGCGGAGTCGACTCATGTTCGCACGCATCTTATTTTCTGATGCATGTGAACGACATAAGTCCCCTGTTGAGTCATGGCTCCGGTTCAAGCCTCTGTCCTTTGGGCCTGATCTTTCTGCTTTGAGCTTGCCGAGGCAGGGTGACTCTACAAATTACAACGGGGCAATCAACAATTTCCCGCTTGCACTCCCCTCCTTGGTTTGCAGCCGGTACAGATAGACCCCCGGCTTTACCCCGATTGTTTGCCATAAAGTTTTTTCTCCGTTAAGCGGAAACGAGGTAACCGGGCGGCCGGTGATATCGGCAATGGTTACGATGCCATTTTCCCCTTTCGTATTTATCTCAAAAATAACATAGTCACTGGCTGGTGAAGGATATACCAATAACGGCAATCTGATTTCTTCCTGGTTTATTGCATTTGTATAAGGATAATAACAATTGCCGGGAACAGGATCTGCCCATATATAACTACCATCCAAAAAAATACTATCATTAATGCTTATGCAATTTAACGTAACATTATCTAAACCACATCCAACTACATTTTGAAAACCCGAAGATACATTCCCAAGTCCTTCAACCCAGTGAAAATCACATTCCATTCCCCACTGCGGATTCAAATCCTTCAGCATAATTCTTTTTCGGGTATAAGGACCATTTAATACATAATCAATTGAATCTACCAAAAAGTCAGAATTAATATAATCATAACCAAATTCAGAAGTTGGTAGTTGCTTTATTGTATCCCCTACCTCAACAGTAAGGTCCATCAACAGAATTTCTTCATCCCCCAATTCCCAGCTGTCATCAGGAAATTTTATATATGAACGGCCTGAATCATCGCTGCGGTATGCACCATAATAACCAGGTCCATAATAATGAGAAGGAGCGGGAGGTGGCGTCCAGGACCCATGAAAAACTGCACCCATGACCATTAATTTAACATAGGCAAGTCCATTAATCATTGTATCACGTTCAATATCAGGAATAAAGATTTTTTTACAATCCTGCACCTCACTATTTCCGGATTGGATAATCCATGTTGCATTTGAGTCAGGTAGCGGCATATAGGTTTGGGCGTTTACATAAGCCGTGGCCATCAGCATGAACACCATAATAATGATGCTTATTTCTTTTTGCGTTGTATTCATGGTTTTGCGTGTTTAACGTGAATAATGAACTTTTAACGAATTGTGTTCTTTAGCCCACTGCCCGGGTATGGCATTTTTGTCAGGCAGTAGGCCTTCCACACAAACTGATGTCACTTGAGACTTATAACTTTGTGCTTTGAGCTTTTTACCTGCCCTACCAGGGTGAAATCATCAATTTACCGCTTACACTCCCTTCCTTGGTTTGCAGCCGGTACAGATATACCCCAGGCTTTACTCCTTCGGTTTGCCACACCGTTTTTTGGCCGGCTACCGACAACGTGGCAACCGGCCGGCCGGTGAGATCGGTGATGATAATTGAACTTTGTATATTTGCGTTTTGCATTTCAAAAACAACAAAATTACCGGCGGGATTGGGATAAACTTTTAATGCAATTGCTGAGGGTTCGTGAATTGAAAGTGTAGTATCAACATGCACATACAATGTATCGCTCCAGGCGCTGCTGCCGCAATCATTGAAGTTAAAGGCCCTGATTGCGGCTGTGCCCTTAAAGGTGTTGCTCCAGGTAACAATAGCCGTAGTGCTATCGGAGTATAGTGTACCGGCAGTCGCTGGCGAAAGCTCCCATACATACCCGTTTGAATTCGCTGCCGGTGGCAGGGTGTAGTCACTTTGTGAAGTTAAAGAGGTATAAACCCATACAGGCCCTTCGGGCTGCAAAGGAATGGCCGGGGCATAATAAATGCAGTCCTTGATCTCGAAAAACCAGGCATCTTCCGGAAAATCACCCCCATGGAAGGTGCATTGTATATCGTTGTTGTTGGGCGCCTTTGCTTCACTGGCAATAATATACCGGTAATCGTTAATTTTCGACACAGAATGGTTGTTCATTCGCTCATCACCTAACCCACCAAAACACTGCTGACTTATTAATGTACCGCTGGAATCAAGCCTGGCAAGCCATATATCCAATCTGCCTGGATATGAATGATTGCCTGCAACATCACCATCGTTTGAAAATGTATCGCCAAAAACCAGGATTTCTTCAGAAGTATTTGTAAAAAGGGCATAGGGAGATTCATAATCAGTTCCTCCGAGGCATCGTTGCCAGACAATGCTACCCAGGGTATCAATTTTCACCACCCAGATATCTGTTTTCCCATCAAGACCATAAGGCTGATGATGTCCGCTTACATCACCATCGTTTGAATATGAAACTGCGGTAAATATATAGCCTGAATCAACCTCTATTACATTAATTCCAGCTTCATAATCGCTTCCGCCATAACTTTTCTGCCACAGGATATTGCCCTGCATATCGAGCTCTACCAGCCATACATTGCCAATAGCCCCCTGGGGGTAGCAGGTAACCATGCCCCCGTGATACTGCACCTGGCCCACCATCATGATGTTGCCGCGCCGGTTAATAATCAGCGACACCCCGTTATCGAGGCCTTCGCTGCCCAGGGTTTTTTGCCATTCTATGTTGCCGTTGGCATCGCACTTGCACATCCACACATCGTAAGCACCATAAAACTGGGTAATGTCACCGCCCGGGTTGTCAATACGGTCAACAAACACAAAACCGCCATCGGGGGTAACAATTAGATCATTCATGATGTCGTAATAGGGCGAACCATACGTTTGCTCCCACAGTATATCGCCCTGCCCGTTAATTTTTATCACCCACACATCGTTAAACCCGTTGGTGCCCGATTGAACATCCCCGTCGAGCGACCAGGCTGAACCGAATATATAGAAGGTAGAATCGGTAATGGGCACAATCTTGCGGGGATTATCCGTATCTGATCCACCATAGCATTTTTCCCAAAGCACATTGTGCAGCGTATCGGTGCGCAATACCCAGATATCTGCGCTGCCGTGGTAATTGCTCGCTTCACCTCCTGAATTTATTCCCAAGGTGAGAAAATAACCATCCCGGATTCGGGTAGCGGAATAATAATAGGCATCCTTCTCATCTCCAAGGCATTGTTGCCACACTATTTTATTGTTCTGGGCATAGCCCCAACTGCCCGATAGAAGAAGAAACAATATATGTAAAACGTAAATCCTCATAATGATGCAAGTAAAGAGGCTGTCTAAAAAGTTAATACAGGCTTCAACTCCGCTCAGCCTGACTTTTGATAATCAATTGATTGTCATATTGAGCGAAGTCGAAATATAGACAATTACTGACTTTTGAGACAGCCTCGGATGAATACACTTTATTGAATAACAAGTTTACCCTGTTTGCTCACGGCGCCGGCTTTGAGGGTATAAACATAAACACCCCTTTCAACCTGGCGGGTATCCCAAACCTGTTGTCCCTGACTGCCTGATAATGCAAAAGAAACAACCAACCTTCCCTGAACATCGGTAACAAACTTAAGACTGTCAAGATACGGTAACATTTTATCTTCAATTGATTGAAATGTTGTGGCAGGTGTTGCACTACTAAGGTATGTCTGCAATTGGGCTTTTACTTCTCCAAACACCATAAATATCAACAAAATGCTTAACGCGAAGGGTTTAATTCTTCCGAAATTCCAAGCACGATCAGGTGGCTGGCCTGCCGAATTGGTTGTTGTGGGTACGGGTGCATGAATAGGTGTACCCTTTAAAGCACCCTGAGTGTGCGGGGGGGGGGTAATTGATTGATTTTCATGGCATTAATTTTTAATAGATTATTGAAAATTGTAATTATTTGGGTCAACTAATTCTATTTACAGAGATTAATGACAAGTATATCGCTGCTAAATCCACCTGACCTGTTGTCAAAATCCTATTTTAAACTTACGATTATTCAGGGTAATCCTAAAAAGCATAAAATTCAACACGATTGTATTGAAGTTGAATCCAAAAGTAATACATCCTTAACTCAGATTCAACCACTTTTGGTAGTGAATGATAAATATCCTACAATTTAGAAACATTCTATATAGTTGGTACTGAAATTACTCCTGAATTGCATTATTTCTTCAATTCATTGTTCGACATTCATATACCGGATTATCCATTTCCCCTAATTCTTAGAATAATATCCTAATTTTGCATCAATTTCTGTTGCCTGCATTAAAAGGCAAACCTGACTGCAGTTAACGGTTTCTACGGTTTTTCTGCCCGGTTGCATCAGGCAATGATTTTTCCCTTTGAGCTATGAACTTTTTACTTTAGACTTTTTACTTGTATGCCCATCGCCGCCCTCGTATCCGGCGGAGTTGACAGCTCCGTTATGCTTCACCTGCTGAAAGAGCAGGGCCACGAGCCTGTGATCTTCTACATCCTGATCGGAATGAAGGACAAGGAAGGCTTTCTGGACTGCCCCTCGGAAGAGGATATCGAAATCACCACCTGGCTCTCGAAGAAATACGGGCTGCGCATGGAAGTGGTGACCCTGCAGGAAGAGTACTGGGACAGCGTGGTAGCCTATACAATAGATTCCGTAAAGAAAGGACTGACGCCCAACCCGGATGTGATGTGCAACCGGCTGATTAAGTTCGGGAGTTTCAACGATAAATACGGAAAAGACTTCGATGCGATTGCCACGGGGCATTACGCTTCAACCCAGTTCAGGGATGGCATCAAGTACCTGGCAACGGCAAAAGATAAGTTCAAGGACCAGACCGATTTCCTGGCCCAGATTACCTATGCGCAGCTGCAGAAACTGATGTTTCCGATCGGCGGGCTGCCTAAATCCGAGGTTCGCAGGATTGCCGCTGAAGCCCGGCTCCCCAGTGCCGGCCGCAAGGACAGCCAGGGCATCTGCTTTTTGGGAAAGGTGAACTACAATGATTTTATCCGGAAGTATGTGGGCGAAAAGGAAGGAAATATCGTGGAGCTGGAAACCGGGAAAATCCTGGGCAAACACAAAGGGTACTGGTTTCACACCATCGGGCAGCGCAAAGGGCTAGGGCTCAGCCAGGGGCCCTGGTTTGTGGTGAAAAAGGATACGGATGAAAACGTGGTTTATGTCTCCAACGGCTACGACCCCCTGACCCAGTACCGCAACAGCATACAGCTTAAAGGATTCCACTTTATCTCGGGCAATCCCTGGAATGACCTGAGCCGGCCCGTGGATATTACCTTCAAAATCCGCCACACGCCCGAGTTTAACAGGGGCAGGCTGGTATTTACCGGAAGCGGGGCCGTTATAGAATCGGAAGTACCCGTTTCGGGGGTGGCCGCCGGACAGTTTGGCGTGGTTTACGACGCCGCGGGCGAACTCTGTTACGGCAGCGGGGAAATCGACTGGCAATAACCACAGCTGATTTTACATTTTTTTAACCCTGTGATAATTCAGGGTTAATATCAATATGTTATTCTTGCAATCAAGAAAAAAAATATTGCAGGAAAAACATTACAAAACCATTGTTGTATCTGATGTGCACCTGGGAACAAAGAACTCCGGGGCAAGGCAACTGGTAAGATTTCTGAAAAAAAACAGCTGTGATACGCTTATCCTTAACGGAGACATTATTGATGGCTGGCGGCTGAAACGTTCAGGAAAATGGCAGAAAAAGCACAGCCGGTTTTTCAGGCTGATTATCAACCTTCTGGATCAGAAAAAAACCAGGATTATATATATCCGGGGGAATCATGATGATTTCCTGGATCAATTCATCCCCTTCACCTCCGGAAAATTCTCAATTGTGAAGGATTATATCCTCGAATCCGGCAGCATGCGTTATTACGTTTGTCATGGAGATATTTTTGACTTGTTCACAAGCCGGCTGGGTTTTGTGGCAAAGCTTGGAGACACAGTCTATACATTCCTCCTCTGGCTGAACCGCAGGATCAACAGATACCGGATCCACAAAGGCAAACCTTACTATTCCTTTTCTCAGGCTGTAAAACACAAAGTCAAAAGCGCAGTTTCATTTATCAGCAATTTCGAAAATGAAATGTGCAGGATAGCCCGCTATAATATGTGCCATGGAATCATCTGCGGGCACATCCACCAGCCTGCAAACAAAATGATTGACCATATCCATTATATGAACTCCGGGGACTGGGTTGAGAGTATGACTGCCCTGACAGAGGATTATCAAGGCAACTGGGAAGTCTATTATTATATTGAAAGTATGCCTGATTTAAGCAATGTAGTATTCCCTGAAAATTGAAACCCATTATATACTTTATAAATCGAATATTTCTCAAAGGCCGAGAATCCCTTAAAAGAATATGATTATTCACCCGGGGGAGTTCAACAACAACGGGCCTTCAAATCCATTCAAATACAAACATAATTAGCTGGCTATCCAGCATTACAAAATAAAAATGCTGTGACTGGTTATTAATCCTTATATCAATGGTATAATTACAGCAATTATCCCGAAATTTCTCATCTGAGACTTCCAACCAACAGCGAAGTTGTTTAAAAAACCCGGATTTCAACAACAATGCTGAACCTCTCTGTCATTGTAATTGTAATCATAAATACAGGCCGCTTCTTTAGATCAAGTTTAAATAACAATCTTCGCTTGCCACAGGGCGATTGATTCGGTATTTTTGTTTTGCTGAAAGCGATTCTCAACTGATTCACCACTATTCCGGGCTGCCAGGCATTACTTAAATCACGCAAATCCATTAACCTAACAAAAATAACATTATGAAATTCTGTACAAGTTGTGGTAGTGAACTTCGCGAAGGCGTGAAATTCTGTCCCTCATGCGGCAAACCGATCCAGGCTGAGAGCCAGCCTCAACCAACGGTCAACCAGCCCGTAACCCCGCCTCCCCCTCCGGTTTATCAGGCGCCTCAGCCGGCTTATGAAGAACCTGTTTACGGAACGACGAAACATACAAACCTTATTCAAAGGGTGATCAACATCATTATCAAACCTAAAGAAGAGTGGAGGGTAATTGCTTCGGAAAAGCCTGACACCACAAAACTGCTGGTCGGTTACGCCCTGATCCTGGCTGCCATCCCGGCAATTGCTTCCTTCATTAAATTCGGGGTAATTGGGGTTACTTACTGGGGATATACCTCGCGCAGCATTGCCGGCGGCATTCAGTACGGACTTGTTCAGTTGCTCTCAGCCCTGATCGGCGTGTACATTCTTGCCTGGATCATTGATCTGCTTGCACCGTCCTTTGACTCAAGAAAAGATTTCGGAAGATCATTGCAACTGGCTGTATATTCCACAACACCTCAATGGCTGGCCGGTATCCTTTTAATCCTGGGTACAAGTATGAGCATATTGGTTCTGCTTATCGGATTATATGCCATATACCTGCTGGCTGTGGGAGCACCGGTTCTCAAAGGAACCCCGAAAGAAAAGGTAGTGGGATATGTTGTTGTTATCATCATTGCCATGATTGTACTGACGCTGGTAGTCGCGCTGATTATCGGTACCATTATCGGACTGTTTTTTGGCGCCAAAATGATGGGAATGTAACCCAGCTCAAAAAAGTTCACTAAACTGCCACACCATGAAATACTGCCCTCAGTGCGGAACCGGTTTTGAACCGGGCGCACGCTTTTGCAATGAATGCGGATTCGACAAACAGGGTCTTGAAACTGAAATAACCGGCGCAGCATCCGCAGATCAATCTGATAAGCCCCGGCCGCAGCATCAGCAGCTTTGTCCGGAATGCACCGCTCCTTTGCCGGCTGAAGACCGGTTTTGCGCTGAGTGTGGCTTCGATAAACAGGCTGCGGCAGCAGCCGGAATTACGGCAACGGATATCCCTGAAGAAACGCCCCGGGAACCCGAGAAGCCGGCAAAAACATGCCCTGAATGTGCCGCCCTGCTTACGGATGAAGAACGGTTTTGTCCGCAATGCGGATCCGATACAGCAATGGCAGCGGCAGGTGGAGAAACGCCGGCGGATGCCGGATCTGCAGAGGTAATTGCTGACGCGGTTTCAAATGAACAGCCGGCGGAAGAGCCTGTTGCAGAATCTGTTGCACCAGATCCTGTTTGTCCGCAATGCGGAGGTCCGTTGGCTTATGAAGAGCGCTTTTGCCCCGGTTGCGGATTTGACACCTCAGCAACCCCGAAGGAACCGGCAATGGCCGAACCTCCGGCAGCACCGCCAGCGCCACCTGAACCTCCCGCACCCCCGGCACAGCAGGCCGACGGACAGTATTGCCCCAACTGCGGCGCATTTGTGGTATCAGGCGACCTATTCTGCCAGGATTGCGGCTACAGAATAACAGATATGGTTGCAGCCGCCACGGGTGAAGAAGTGAAACATGAAACCCAACTGCCTCCCCCGGTGGTTCCGGTTGTTGAAAAAACGGTGCACACCCCGCCGGTCGCTGCCCAGGCTCCGCCTCAGGCTGCCATACCACCACCGCCTGTGACATCAGAAGCTCGAAAACCTCAAAAAAGCAGGAAAGGAATCCTGGTTGCCTTACTGGCGCTGTTGGGCTTAGCGGTGTTGGGCGCAGGCGGATGGTACGCGTATCAGCATTTCTTCAGCGGACCAAAAACAGAAGTAGCGGAAGTAATCCCTGCAGAAACAGTGCCGGAGCTTCCTGTAACTGAGCCGGAAATAATCCTGCCGGCAGAAGATTCGGCAAGCACTGAAGTTGCTGAAGAGGTGCCGGTGGTAAAAGAACCTGAAAAAAAAGCCCCAAAACCGAAAAAGACGACGCCTAAAAAGCCGGCGGAAGCTCCGAAGCAACAACCCGCTCAGGAAGAGCCGGTGAAAAAAAACGAGCCCCTGACCGTGGTAATGAAAAACACCACTACGCCCAAATCACCGGTAACGCTTTACAACACCTTCAATACCGAACCGGTAAAGGGAAATCCGCCCTTTGCCAATAAGGTCAAGTTTGACAAGGCCATGATTGTGACCAGGATTATCACTTTTCACTATAACGAAGGAAACGGGGCGCCCGCAGGCACCATCACCCTTGAAGGCCGTAAAAAAGAGACCGGCGGTCCATGGCAGGCGCGGAATGCGCCCGGCAGCGACGGGACGCCCAACGAAAAATGGATCTGCGAACCCAATGCACGAATGGAAGCAGGCACTTACAAGGTGGTGGTTTCGGATGATAAATCCTGGTCTTTCAACACAAAATCAGGCCGTAAGGGAATGGTGATTATTGAAGGTTACGAAGCTGACTGACCCGGTGATGGAAAAACCGCGGAACAAACAATGGAATGTAGTAAAAACGTGGATCATCCTCACGGTATTGTTCCTTTTCGGGTGTTCTACCCCGGCATTAACCGGCATCGACGGGATGAACGGCGGATTTGCCATCATCACCATCTGTGGTTTCCTGGTGATCTCCGGAATATTTGTTACCGTAATATATTATAAAAGAGCGCGTCAGCTCGATCAGCTTTTCAGCGCTGACCGACCCCTGGCCCGCTGGGAAATAAGCCCGGCTGCCTGGGAAACTTTTGTAGCTGAAGATTTCAGCGAAGACAAGGCCATCAGCAAAGGTACATTTATACTTACCACTGTGATTTCGGTGGTTATCGGCGTGGGCCTCAGCCTGCTGTTTCAGGATTTCCTGATGCTCCTGATCTGCCTGGGTATTATCGTATTGCTGATATTTCCGGCCTTTGCCTTTCCCTGGTTCAGGCGTCGCCGGAAACTGCGCGGACCGCGGCTGGTAATAATTTCGGAGCAATCGGTGTACGTGGGTGGTACATACTTCAACTGGGAAATGCTGGGCGCCAACCTGCATCGCGTAAGCACTGACCTGACGCAGGGGAAAGGGCTGATGCGCATTGAAATGCGCTATCCGGCGCGCACCGGCATGGAACATTACGTGATCAGGGTGCCGGTACCCGATGATAAATGGGACGAAGCCCATGAGGTAAGCAAAAAACTCGGCTTCTGATCAATGACAAACAGGAGATTTCAACCATTAACAACAACAGGGTAATCCGGAAAGAAGCCGGATGCTGCTCAAAAAAATGTAAACAAATAACCAACTAAAACAACTCTGATATGGCTTTTTGCGGAAATTGCGGAACCCGTTTGAAAGACGGCGCCGTTTTTTGTCATGAATGCGGTGCCCGGCAGGATGCCGGCGCAGCACCACCCTTCAGGCAAACCATGCAACCCCCTTCAGCACCGCCCCCGCCCGTTTATCAGGCCCCACCACCTCCGCCACCCGCCACGGCAGTAACAGGCGCGATAAAATTCAGCGTTGAAGAGAAACAGATGCTGAAAATGGTGAAGGTTGAGATGCAGAACACGATGTTCCGCTGCGAATCGGGCGCCATGTACTACATGCAGGGCAACCTTCAGATAGAATCGAAAATGCCCTCGGCCGGCGGTCTGCTGAAATCAATGGTCACAAAAGAAACCGCCTTCAAGCCAACCATAAGCGGTACCGGAACAGTTTATCTGGAACCAAGTTTCGGAGAATTTACCATCATGGATCTCAGGAATGAAACCTGGATCCTGGACAAAGGCGCTTATTATGCTTCGGAAATGGGCATAGAAGTCGGCCTCTGGACCAACAAGGCCATCAGCGGCCTGTTTTCGGGTGAGGGATTTTTCCAGACGCAGGTTTCAGGGACGGGCAAAGTGATTGTGGTCTCCAACGGCCCGCTTGAAGAAATTAACCTGGTAAATGACCGGCTGGTGGTTGACGGTTCCTTCGCCGTTGCGCGTACGGCAGGTATTGAGTTTACCGTGAATAAAGCGACCAAGGGCCTCTTTTCATCCTGGACATCGGGCGAGGGCATCGTGAATACCTTTACCGGCACCGGCAAGGTGCTGATTGCCCCTGCCGCAAACCGTCATGTTACCATGATGAACTACCTGGGATCAATTTACCGCAGGGTGATTGCGATAAAGAATTCATAAAACGCAGATCCGGCCCGGTAATATTTCACCGGTAAAAACCGCATTATTCTTTCGTGAAGGTGATTTTCCATAATCCGCGGAAATCACCTTCTTTATAACCTGTTGCCAGGTCGTCAGGATATTTCTGTCTGATAACTTCAAGTGTTCCGGGCAGGATGTCTTTCCCCGCTGCTCCATGGCAACTGAGACAGGCCGGCATCGCCACCCTGATGGGCTTGTAATAGACAAGGGTGCTGTCTTCGTTAAAGATCAAAGGTGATGCAGCATTTAAAAAACCCGGTTTTTTCAGCAGGGCCGCTTCTTTTTCGCCGGGCTTGTTGGCGGGGTTGCGGTATTTGTCAGATATCCTCTGAATCCTGCAGTTGTATTTCAGCGCAAGTGAATCGGTAAGCGCCATGGCACGTTTGTTACAGAAAGTGACTGCGTGGCCGGGACCACCGGCTTTTGTGGCAAGCATCACATTTGACAGCAACACCTGCTGAACGGCAACTGTGATTGAATCGCCAAGCCGAATAAAAGTTGTAGTGTCAAACCCCACGCTGTCTGAATTGCCAGGCTGATTTGATTGATTGCAGGAAATAAGAACAAACAGAAGCAGGAAAGGGATGACGGAAAGTAGTTTTCTCATAGGATTTTTAATGTTTAATCAATGTTGTCCGGTTAAATTATGAGATTCTTCGCTAACGCTCAGAATGACTTTGACTTACATGGGTTTGATGGGGAAGGGGCTTGGTGGCGGCTATGCCGCCACCAAGCCCCCTTTGATTACTTTAATGTATTGTCATTCTGAACGTAACGTAGTGAAGTGAAGAACCGATCCCGATCGCTATCGGGAGAGCTCGCCTAAGGTAACCTCATAACTCATTCTAAAAATTTACCGGACAAAAATGATATTTAATGATCAGCATGATTTGCCCTTAGTTTTCCGGAATAGAAAAAGAGCAGGTAGAACACAAAAAAGGAAAACAGGTTCGCGACCAGCACTGCCATAAACCCGCTTCCATAGATAAACAGTACAGACAGGAAAAGAAACGCAGTATTTACCATGGCTGCCCTGAACATGGCCTTCATACGAATCAGATCAAAGCCTTGCTGTTCATTTTTTTCCTTCGAAAAGGCAACCAGGGCCAGGCCAGTCAATAAAGTCAGCATGGTCAGCTCATCGGAGAAATTTGTCCGGAAAGTCACGAACATTTTGATTTCCAGGAAGGCCGAGTAAACGGCAAAAACCGGGATTTTCAACCTGAAATCAAACCAGGTGAACATTACAGCCAGCAGTACGCCGGCGAACGACAGTATCATACCGGGCAACTTCCACCGGTAAGGCAATAGTAACTTGTTCATTAACAATGTATCAAATACAAATATGAAAATATTATACCATCCCGCGCTGAAATCAGTTCTCAGCACTGGAATAAACCGGAAAAGTCACGCTGGTTTCATCGTCAAAGTCGACCCTGACTCCGACCATCCCAAACTTATGGTTTGCAATGTAGGTGATTTTCTGAATCCCGCCGCTCTTCATGTCAATCGGGGTGGTTTCAACCTGAATGGTTTTGATCAGGAAAAACCCATAGGGATAGTCATCAACCCCTGTTTTGCTGACCACCTTTCTTTCTTTTCCGGTATTGCCGACCGGGTAGGTGTCGCCAACCTTTGAGTCGTACTTTACCAGCACGCCGGCACCCTGGCCCGTAAGGCATTTGATGCCTTCGGTGGTCTGCTGCATCTTCAGGTTGGTGATGGTAACATCATCGCCGTTGATGGTAACGCCGGGGAAACCCGAAACCATGTTTTTGATAAAAGTGTTGGTGACTTTGGCGGAGGCGGTATAGGTTGAAACACCATCCTTCAGTTCGGTAACTACCGCTGAAAAGTCGCTTACTCCCGCTATTTCAGCGGAACTGGATGAAACGATAACGCCAACCTCGCCCATGGGTGAAAGATCCCCCTTGAGTTCATTCGCATCTTCCTTGTCAAGAATTTTCTCGCAGGATAAGCAGAAAACGCCGACTGAGATGCCAAGCAGAATTACAAACAGCTTTTTCATGTAAGGCTAATTAATTTAATGTTAAGTGAATCAAGATCTCATATTATTGATATTAAAAGCATTACGCTTTCAAAATTAACCGATCGTCCATAAAGATTAATAAAACTGATTCCCGCACTTTCCGCAGAATTTTACGCCCGGTTTAAGCGGATTTCCGCACTTAGGGCAGAATTTGGGCGTAGAAGCAGGTTTCATGTCCGTACTTCCTGCCGGCATTGGAGTAGCGGGTGGAGTTGCTGCCGGCATGACCGGGGCAGCATGGGTAGTTGCATTCACCGGACCGGTAACCGGCTGTCTCTTTCTCCGGCGCCTGCGGATCAACAGCAGCAACACCAATAGCAGCAACAAAAATCCTGCTGCAAACAACAGGTAAGTCATCCGCTTGTCTGTTCCGATATTAAGGGGAACTGCTGAAGGATTTTCCTCAAAAGTATTGACCCTGGGGTTCACCTCCATGGATTTCAGCACAGCTGCGGCCTCTCCGGAGGAAGCAATCATTTCGGCCGAGGTCGTCACCACCTTTCCCGATACCTCTTCCCAGCGGCTTTTCAGGAGCGGATCCTCCGGAGTTTGAAGAACTCCCGGTGCAAGGATAATCAGTGACTCAAGTCCCGACCGGTATGCCCCGGCCGAACTGAATAAGCGGGCTGCCTTTTCAGGCGACTCCACCGTAAGCCAGTGAAGTTTCAGCTCATGCTGCTCAAACCAGCGGTTGAATTCAGGATAACCTTGTAACAGCTGGTTCAGCGCCTGAACGGGCAAGGAGCCATTGCTGAGCTTGAGTTGTTTGTCACTCAAAGCCGAAACGCCTTTCAACAGCAGGGCCTCCTGCCCGTTGCCGGCCATCGCGGCAGGAAACAACGACCAGCTTGAACCGGTGTTTTGGGTCACCGGATTTATCAACCCCTGTTCAATGCATTTATTGGCATAGATCAGCACGGCGTCACTTTCAGCCCACAAATTGCGGAAGCTGCAGAATTCAAGGGCAACGCTTGAAGCATGATAGGCGGCATTGAGGGCATTTTTGGTTTTGTCAATGTACTCCAGATGCTTCTGGATATTCGCAAAATTGAGTGTTTTTACATCCCAGATAATTACAGCCCCTTTGACTATAAGATCTGCAAAAAGATCCGTATAAGCCTTAAAATCATCAAGATTAAGCCTCCAGGCAGCCACATCCGTGTATTGCTGGCGGATATCGGTGGAACGGTCGCGCAGGGCCGGTTGTAACTGTCCGTATACCGCGTGTACTTTCGCCGGATCCTGGTTTAAAAGCTTCAGTACTTCCGATGTCTGTCCGGCGTAAAACTTTGCCACCAGCTTATCGGCAATCATGTCGGGGAACGGTAGGTAATAAACAACAGCATCCACCACAGCATCCATCATCTGCTTCTGCTTTTCGGTGAGCGCATAATTGGCGGCATGGCCCAGCAATTTGTAATATTCATCCGTCGGCAGTTTCTTTACCTGGGCAATCACCTCCAATAAAAAATTCTGGGCAATATTGCGTTTGGCGGCATCCTCACTCATACCGAGCAGATGCTGGTTAACATAGCCTGTGGCCTGCACGCCCGCATCCGACAACTGTTTGCCGGTTTCGGTATTGCCCAGCCAGTTGCCGACCTTCTCATTGAATTTAAACTTTTCGGCGGCGTAAAACATCAGGAACTTCAGCGCTTCATAGCTTTGCTGACCGAATACTTTGGCGCAGTCGCGCACATACCTCGCGGATCCTTTGATGTTGGTCATCAGCATACCGATCACATGCAGTTTTTCCTCAATGTACATGGCATCCTGGTGACCTCCGGAACAGAGGCTGTTTTCCATTTCGAGCAACTTCGTCAGGACATTTGCCTTAAAATCCATCGCCTTGAGGGTGGTTACCACCGGGGGCTCCCCCGCATTCTGCGCATCAACAACAGCGGCATCCCCGCCGGCCAGCAGGTCCAGGGCTTCGGTAAGCGCGCCCTTCCTGCGGCCGGTAAGGTCAGCGATTTTCGCTTCCAATGGCTCTATCTGCATTGTGCGGTCATAATCTCCTGAAAACAGCCTTCTTTTCCCTTCAAAATCCCTGACCACCAGTTTAAACTTACCCGAAGGCTCCGTAATGGCCGAAAATCCTCCCTTTTCATTCTCGAGCATCTGAATAAACAATGCCCGGTCTTCTTTAAAATAAAGGTTATAGATCTTCTGAAACTCTGCCTTGTCAAACTTCCGGCTGGCAAGAAATACCACCGCATCGTTGACCGGTGTCTTTTTGTTCGGGACAGTCATGTAGCTTTCAGGGAGCAAAGCATAAATACTGCTCTCCAGATTGTAATATTCAAGCTGGGGAAGCAGCACTTTATAGGGCAGAATTTCCATCCCGGGTTTGAGGATATAAATATCCTGCTCAAGGGTTTTATAAACCGAGAGATAGGCCTGGGTGGTCTCGGTTTTTTCGCTGAGCGAAGGATAACTGGCCTTCAGCAGAAACAGATCGTAATTATCGATCAGCCCGCCGGTGTTTTCTCCCCTTTTTTCATCAGTCGCTTTAATGATTGGTGCTTCAAGTACCAGCACTGCATTCCCCTGGGCGTTTGTTACCGTTTCCTTCGAGATAACCTTCAATCCGGCTGGAACCGACCAGGAGATGGTTTTCCCCTCAACAGGCCTTCCGTTTTCATCTTCGAAATGAAAAACGGCCTTTGTCCTGCTGCGCCCGTCGCCGACAATTTTATTCTGGCTGAATACAATGCCTGTCTTTTCTGTTTTTACTTCTTCTTCTTTGGTTCCGGCTACCTCACTGCTTTTTTTCTGACCGGCATATTCAAATAAAATGGGGGGTATGTAAACAAAAACACCGTGGTTGGGCATAGGCATATAAGCCGACGACATTCCGCTGGTGCGGATATCATAATTCTCATAATACTTCTGCTCGCTTGCGGGTGGTCCCAGGAATGCCTTTTTAAAACCGGTCATTCCTGCCATTTTTCCCATCGCATCGTTAAATTCGGAATAATCCTCATTGGAAAAAAGTATGGCCACCTGTTCGCTCGAACCTGCACTGGCCTCACCAAAATATCCTTCTCCACCACGGCTGATATCAAGTACCCAGTCCGATTGCCCCGTAATATCCTTACCGTAATAGACTCCGGGAATAATGTTCCCGTTCCGGCCGTCGCTAGCTTTTGTAATTTCAATCTTCGCTTTACCCTTTACGCCGTTCAGCTCACACACAACATACACAAAATTGTCGCCTTCCTTTTTAGGGATCAGGGTGATCGGGTTCAGTCCTTCGCGGAAAGTTTCAAGGGCTATGCCTGTGGCAAGTCTCTGATTGGCAGCATAATCCGTTGATCCGGTAGCACGGGCCATAAACTTTTGCATGAAACGGAACATAAAATAAACCATGCGCTGCGATGATTTCACCGGCGTGCCGAACATGGGGCTGGTAAATTTGACCAATGCCACGCCCGATTGCATGTTAACCTCGGTTTCATCGGGGAAGCCGGAACTGACGCCGATTCTTACCTTGCCGCTCATGCTGGTAATTACTTCCCCCTCGCCGTTACGGGCCGAAATCACCAGGGTGGTAAAATCCTCACCGTCGCCGGCAAGTTGCGGTTTTCCGGGCTCCACCAGCAACCTGAACGATTCCTGCGGAAATCCTGTAAGGGCCACGAGTAATATTAATCCTGCGATTATTGTCCGTTTCATAGCTTATTCATTTTCAAAATAACCGGGAATGGAATTGTACTCTTTTTCAACCGGAGACTTTTTCGGAATACTCTTGTACCAGTAATAACCGAATAAGCCGGCAATGGCAACGACAATAACGAGTATTACAATCAGGCAACCGGAACAACATCCCCTTTTTTTCTTTTTTTGTTGCTGCGGATAGGTTGATTCAGCCGGAATTTCAGTCATAGAAATGCGTTTAGCGTGCGGTAATATATTTTATAATCTGTGTAATTATCAGATATTAAAGGTTTTCCGGTCACAACGGAACAGGTAGCATCGAATCATCGGTTAGTCAGGTGCAAGGTAACGCAAAAACCCATTCTTGTCAACACTTTTTAGCCTTTTACAAGCCGGAATATGTTCAAACGAACCCGCGAAACCGGTAAAATTTAAGCCAATTTTAATGCAATCCGGGGCTGGAATGCTATAACACTGATTATCTGTTTTTTATCTAATTTATAAGGCATTTAGCACTCATACGTATATATGTCTATATTGCTATTTTTCTGCTATTTACGGAATGCAGACCGCCTGCTGATAAACAAAACTTTTGTTTGGTATTTGAATAATTTGTTTCTTTGCAGGCTCAAACCAAAAAAGGAGAAAAAATGTCAGACATTGCAACAAAAGTAAAAGCTATCATCGTTGATAAGCTTGGCGTTGATGAGAACGAAGTGACTCCCGAAGCAAGTTTCACCAACGATTTAGGTGCAGATTCTCTTGATACCGTTGAACTGATCATGGAATTCGAAAAGGAATTCAACATTGCCATCCCCGATGATCAGGCTGAAAAAATCGGTACTGTAGGCGACGCCATTGCTTACATCGAAAACAACACCAAATAAGGATTTTCCTGAATGAAGTTAAGACGAGTTGTAGTAACCGGACTAGGTGCACTTACTCCATTAGGCAATACTGTTCCAGCATACTGGGATGGCTTGGTTAATGGAGTAAGCGGCGCTGACCGTATCACGCGGTTCGATGCAGGCAGGTTTAAGACGCAGTTTGCATGCGAAGTCAAGAATTTCGATCCCCTGAATTATTTCGACAGGAAAGAAGTTCGCAAGTACGATCCCTATGCCCAGTACGGTATGGTCAGCTCTGACGAGGCAGTTGCCGATGCAGGACTGATACCCGAAAAACTCGACCTCAACCGTATTGGTGTAATCTGGGCCTCCGGAATCGGCGGGCTTGTTACTTTCCTTGAAGAGGTCAGTAACTTTGCAACCGGCGATGGAACACCCAGGTTTAACCCGTTCTTCATTCCAAAAATGATTGCCGATATCACGGCAGGACATATTTCCATCAAACACGGTTTCAAAGGGCCCAACTTTGCCACGGTTTCAGCCTGTGCATCGTCGGCCAACGCCATTGTGGACGCATTCAGTTACATCAAATGGGGAAAGGCTGATATGTTTGTCTGCGGCGGATCGGAAGCCGCGGTAAATGCGCCCGGTGTCGGCGGTTTCAATGCCATGCACGCCATCTCCACAAGAAATGATGATCCCAAAACCGGTTCCCGTCCGTTTGACAAGGACCGCGACGGCTTTGTGATCGGAGAAGGCGCCGGAGCCCTGATCCTCGAAGAACTGGATCATGCCCTGGCCAGGGGAGCCAAAATTTACGCCGAGGTAGCCGGTAGCGGTCTTACCGCCGATGCCTATCACATGACAGGCCCCCATCCCGAAGGCGATGGCGCCATGCGCGCCATGAAAGCCGCGCTGGAAGAAGCCGGACTCAGCCCCGCCGATGTTGACCATATCAATACGCACGGCACCTCCACCCCACTGGGTGATATTGCCGAAGCTAAAGCCATTGTTACGCTATTCGGCGAACATGCGCCCAAAATCAACATCAACAGTACCAAATCAATGACAGGCCACCTGCTGGGAGCCGCCGGAGCCATTGAAGCCATCGCCACCGTACTGGCCGTTCAGAACAATATCATTCCCCCGACCATCAACCATTTTACCGATGATCCGGAAATCGATCCTTCACTGAACTTTACCTTTGGAAAGGCTGTAAACAGAACCGTCAATGTCGCCATCAGCAACACTTTCGGTTTTGGCGGACACAATGCCTCTATCCTGATCAAGAAATTTGTAAAATAAGCTGTGTTCCTCCTGAAATTAAAACCACCGCGGTTTTACTTTTCCGCTGAAAAACACTTTTTTGAAGCAATAAAAAATATTTTCGGGTATTATCCCGGAAATATTTTTTTATACAAACTTGCTTTCCGCCATAAATCCCAGGCCGAAGAGCTGCACAACGGGATCAGGGTCAGCAACGAAAGACTCGAATTCCTGGGCGATACCGTGCTCAGCACAGTGGTAGCCGATTACCTCTTCAGGATGTTTCCTTACAAAGATGAAGGGTTTCTGACTGAAATGCGCTCCAAGATCGTGAGCCGCGCCCAGCTCAACAAACTTTCGCTCCGCCTCGGGCTCGATCAGCTGATTATCCATACCCAGGAAAAAAACAATGTGTACCGCTCCATCAGGGGCGATGCCTTCGAAGCCATTGTGGGCGCCATGTACCTGGACAAAGGCTACCGGTTTACCCGGAAAGTGCTGATAAACAGGGTAATTAAAACCCATTTTGACCTGAACGAGCTGATCAATACCGACCTGAACTTTAAAAGCCGGCTGATAGAGTGGGCGCAAAAAGACAAGAAACAGGTCGAATTCAATGTGATACAGGAGGTAGGATCAGGCTACAACAAGCAATACATTGTCGAGGTTACGGTCGATCAGGAGGTTGCCGGATCGGGCCGCGACTTTTCAATTAAAGGCGCCGAACAGAATGCCGCCATGAAGGCCATCGAATACTTCGGAATCAACGGCAACGGGAAGCATTAAACTTCCAATACAAATCAACCTTCACTTTTTACCTGTCACGCCTTCGTCCGGGAATGAATAATTAAACAATTTAATGATGCGAAAATATGAGGATTTTACATCCCGATAATGATCTGGGCCAAAATCCAAAATCACAGTTCTGGATATGGTGCAGTGGTGGATAATTTTGATTTTTATTGGCGTATCAGTTTTAAAATTTGATGCTGCTTTTCAGATTCAATCTTTGCAATATACAAACCAGCAGGCAGATTTGCCACTTCAAACAAATACTCTTGTAGAGGTTCCATTTCAAAAGTTAAGATGCAAGATCCTGATTGATCGTGGATTTCAACTTTTGATGATTGATTTATTGTTGATTTAAAAATTATGTGGTTCTTAAAAGGGTTAGGATAACATACTAAGAGTTTATTTCTGAATTCTAAATCATTAATTATATGAGATGCAGTAATTATTGTATCCTGGCTTTTATAAATGATTGAAGAACCCGGCGGGTACATTAGTAGTTTTCCAATAGCATCAACTGCAAATTGGCCTGCAGAATTATAAATCAACCCATTATTCAGCACAATAGGATAAGTATCACCTCCATCCTCTGATAACAATACACCCCCAAATCCAGCGCTTTGATCACAGGCTAGAAAAATCCGGTTGTCAGGTACAACCTGAAAATCCATTACTGATGAATTGATTGCTATATATTCCCAGGAATTCAGCACAAAATCAAAACGGTATATGCCATTCCAGCTACCAACAAGTAGCCTTCCGTTGTTATCAAAATCCAAAGAATAATAAGCACTCGGGGTAGTGAGATTAAGAAAAGGTATCCATGTTTTTCCATAGTCTATTGACGAGTAAACTTTAGGTTGTTCGTCACTCCAACTATTGGTAAATCTCGAACATGCGTATATTATGCCATTGGGTCCAAAAGCAATATCAGTAATATGCTCCTGATAATCATCGTTATACAAATTCAGTACATTTTCCCATGTTTCACCATTATCGACTGAACGAAGCATTCCCCTTGAGTTTTCACCTCCAACCAGTATGATACTATCAAACCCGCATCTGATAACATCAAAAGAAGTGGCTTCCGGAAAATGTTCGTAAACCAATTGCCAGTTTTCTCCGAGATCGGAGGTTCTGTATAACTTGCTAAAAAGCGAAGTGAACAAAGTACTGTCACGATAAAATGCTATTGCCCTGGTATATAAATAAGGGATACCATTGTTTTTATGTTGCCAGGTTTCTCCATTATCATCACTGCGGTATATTCCCCCCAAATTCTCATCCCAAGTAGCAAGGTAAATCCTGCCCTGTGGATCCACTGTCATATCGTAAATATGAACTCCCGGATTGTTGATTGGTTCCCAGAAATCCTGGCAAAAAGAATTAATGGATAATAGGGAAAAGGCTAATGAGAAAATGAAATCTTTCATAGTTGTGATTTTTATTGGCGTATCAGTTTTAAAATTTGATGCTGCTTTTCGGATTCAATTCTTACTAAATACAAACCAGTAGGCAAAATAGTTGCATCAAAATGGTATTCTTGTAAAGGTTCCAGGGTGAATTTGCTTAAAATAAAACCTAATTGGTTGAAGACCTCAACATGCACTTGTCTATTTAGGGCCTGCTGAAAAACTCAGACGTTTTACATCAACATTAACGTCAGCCATGTGCTTACAATTTATCTGAGGATTACATAAGCATATAGGCAAACATGCTGGCGGCATGATCTTTCCGGTCCAAAATCAATTGCGTCAAACTGCGTCAGCAATGCTGAAAAACTCGTAGCCAACCTACCAGGCAAGGATAGGGCACCCAACCCGG
>DJGZ01000036.1 GCA_002433025.1 Bacteroidales bacterium UBA5833 | reverse complement strand
TTTGGCAAACTGATTAGTTACAACTCAGATAATTTGTAAAATTATTTGCCAAACAAACATAATTTTATAATTTTATGATCTCAAACAGGGCATATTTAACCACAGCAGGGCTAAACAGCGGCTATTCCTGAGCAATTCCGGCTATGCCCTGCGTAAAGTATAAGAGAAGTCATTAATTCAAGGGCTGGATGATACATTTTTCCGACAGGGCGATCGTGGAGGGGCTTAAGCTCAACAGCGATTATATCATCAAGCATGTTTACCAGGAGTTTTTCCCCACCATCAGATACCTGATCAAGAAAAATACCGGCAATGATGAAGATGCCGAAGATATTTTCCAGGAATCCCTGATCGTGGTGCTCAAAAATGTTCAGAAAGATGACTTCTACCTTACCTGTTCTTTCCTGACCTACCTTTATTCCATCAGCCGGAATCTATGGATGCAAAAGCTCAAGACAAAACGTAAGGGAGCCGCCAACTTTGACCTTATCGAAAAGTTCTTTAACATACCGGAATCAGCTACCAGGGAGGCTGCTGAAGCCGAACAGATGAAATACAGGATCTACCGGGAGCATTTCAACGCCATGGAAAAGGATTGCCAACGGATACTGCTGCTTTCGCTTCAGAAATTTTCATCAAAGGACATTGCAGACACCATGGGCTACGGATCGGAAAATTATGCCAAAACCAAGAAGTACAACTGCAAGGAACGCTTAAAAAAGGCAATTATGAGTGATCCGAGAATGAAAGATTACATCGACTGATTCCTTCTGCTTAACCAAATTTCAGACTTACATTTATGTCAGAACCAGCCGGCCTTCTGAGCAAAGTATATACCAGCACGGTGAACAGCTATACCATGGTTTTCTTTTCGAAAAATCCCTGGTTCGGCCTTTTACTCATGGTGGTTTCATTCTTCGATATTTATGCAGGTGCTGCCGGGTTGCTTTCCCTGATTACGGCAAATGCGCTGGCCTGGGGACTTGGCCTGAACCGGCGGAATATACTATCGGGTTTCTATGGTTTCAATCCCCTGCTGACCGGTCTGGGCCTCGGACTTTCGTTTCAGCCGGGCCCTGAGTTTTACCTGCTGCTGATCGCCACGGCCCTTGCCACCCTCTTTATTACCCTGGCCTTCGAGGGCTTGCTAAGTAAATATGCCCTGCCCTACCTTACACTCCCCTTCCTTTCAGCAATCTGGATCGCGACACTTGCCGCCCGGAATTATTCTACCATGATCCCCGGAGAATCGGGCATATATACCCTGAGCACCATTTATGAAAGGGGCGGCCCGCTGGTTGTGAGGATTTACGAATGGTTCGGAGACGTGAGCTGGCCGCTGTTTATCAAAACTTACTTTAAATCCCTGGGAGCCATCTTCTTTCAATATCATCTCTTTGCAGGCTTATTGATTGCTGCAGGCTTGCTTTTCTACTCCCGGATAGCTTTCCTGCTGTCAGTTACCGGATTTGCTTCAGCCTGGGGCTTTTACCTGCTGATCGGGGCAAACATGAATGAACTGAATTATGGTTTCATCGGTTTCAACCATATTCTTACCGCCATTGCCATTGGCGGTTTCTTTATGATTGCATCAGGATGGTCGTTTTTGTGGGTTATCCTGATAACGCCCATTATTTCAATGATTACCGCAGGATTTGCAGAATTACTGGGAATATTCCAGCTGCCGGTGTATTCTTTGCCATTTAACCTGATGGTATTGCTTTTCCTCTACGCCATGAAGTTCAGGGAAAAGATGCTGCGGAAACCGGAACCTGTGGCCGTTCAGCATTATTCTCCCGAACTGAATTTATACATCGGACAAAATTCCGGGGAAAGATTCCGTAATAAAAGCTACCTGCCCGTGTCACTCCCCTTTTTCGGAACCTGGACTGTAAACCAGGGCCACAACGGAGCATTCACCCATCAGGAGGAGTGGCGGCATGCCTGGGATTTTGTGATTACGGATGAAGCCGGTAAAGAGTTTTCAGGGGAAGGGGCTAAAGTTTCCGATTATTATTGCTTTGATAAACCTGTAACAGCACCGGCCAATGGCTGGGTTGAAGAAATTGCTGACAGCATTGATGACAATCCCCCCGGAGAAATCAACCTTGGCCGCAACTGGGGCAATACCATTGTAATCAGACATTCGGAATGGCTCTATTCCAAACTCAGTCACCTGAAGAAAGGCAGCATAAAGGTAAGACAGGGATCTTATGTTCATCAGGGACAGGTAATAGCAAGCTGTGGCAATTCCGGCAGATCACCGTTTCCGCACCTGCATTTTCAACTTCAGTCCACGCCTTACATCGGGTCGGCAACGCTTGACTACCCCGTTTCACAGTACCTCAGCTACCAGGAGCCCGTCAAGCTGAAACTCTATGAAATTCCGTTAAAAAATGAGCAGGTGAGTAACCTTGCCCCCGAACCCGCCCTGGTAAAGGCATTTCACTTCATCCCTGGCCAGAACATTGAGTTTAGCTGTGATAATGGAACCTTCCCTGACGGCACCTGGAAAGTGAATGCTGACCTTTACAAAAACCAGTTTATTGAAGATTCATCCTCAGGTGCGAAAGCCTATTTCACCACCGATGGTTCTATGTTCTTCTTCACCCATTATGAAGGGAGCCGCGACAGCCTGCTTTACTTTTTCTATCTCTCGGCTTACAAGGTACCTATGGTTTATCACAGGGACCTGGTCACCCGCGATAACTTCCCGCCTTCCACATTCGGGGTTTCATGGATAAGGGTAATTCAGGATATTGTCGCCCCGTTTTATCTTTTCATTAAACCGGAATACAAAATGGCAGTCACCGGAATGCAGGAGGATTTGGCCGGCAACCGCTTTCAGCTCAGCTCTTCCTGTAAACTGTCCGTTGCCGGTTTAAATCTTGCCGGCTGTCTATTCAGCCTGATTATCGCAGAAAACCGCCTGCAATCCGTCAGCATCGTATCGGGCAAAATAAACACAACCGTTCACTTTAAAAATAACTGAAACTCCCATGCGCCTGCGACTCCTGGCTTCCTTATTATTACTGTTACCTTTTACCGGAGAAATATCCGCCAGGGAGCCGTTTGCCATTGATTACGAAGCACTCACCTACAGGTTATATACCGAACAGAAGTGGGACAGTCTGCTTGTCACCGGCGAACAGGCCATCGGGGAGGGCTGGGATTACTTCTATATACGTCTGAGAACAGGAATAGCGGCGTTTGAACTGCAAAGGTATGCCCGGGCTGCCCGCCATCTGGAAAAAGCAAGGGAGTTCAATAATTTTGATGAACTTACCATTTCGCTGCTTGTAAAATCATACCTCTACAGCGGACAACCCGATAAGGCCAGGAGGTTTCAGAAAAGCCTGCCTTCCGGCAATTCAAACCAGGCAGTCAACCGCCTGTTCAACCCTTTGATCTATGTGGAGGCAGGACCGGCCTTTTCTGACCATAGCAGCCGGTTTGATCAGTACAGGCAAACAGGAGACGGGCTTTATACTGAAGCCTATCTGAACAAAAACTCCTGCTATTCACTGGCAGGGGCACTGATTCCGGCCGGTTCAAGCCTGATGATCAATGCAGCCGTGTCAGCATTGAATTTCAACAAAACAAGGATAGTTGAAATTACTGGTTTTGATTCGTTGAGCGGTAGCTACTCCGTGCGGCAGTTGGAAGCATACCTTTCTCCATCGTTTATAACCGGACGGAGAATCAGGATCAGCCCCGCCTTCAGATTATCGGACGTCAGGTATTCCAATCCTTTGCGGAGTGACGACAGCATTGTCGCCCGCATGATCGGGCCTCCCGGAAATACAAAATATGATGATATTGCATACGGGGGAGAGATCAGCTACCTTTCGCCGGTCTGGGAAGCTTCGGCCGGTTTATGGTCGCTGCATACGGATCAGCTGACGACTACCCAGGCCTCTTTGGGATGTATCGTAAGACCTTACGGAAACCTGAACCTTTACAGCAGCACGACCATTGCCCTGAATCAGAACGATTACTCCCGGAACCTGATTTTCAGTCTGATGTTTGGAGGAAAAATCCTGCCGGCGCTATGGGGTGAAGCTTTATTTACCGCGGGAAACCTCACCGGGTCGGCTGAAAACAATCTGCAGGTATTTTACAACGCCTTCGACAAGACTAAAAACCGCTTCGCTGCCCGGCTGATATATATCCACAGTGATTATCTCAGATTCAGCCTGCGGGCCCAGCTTTTTCTCCGTGAAGGAACTGAGCTGTTTTTCCCGGAACCGGCAACGGGAAAGATTTATTATTACAATTACCAAACATTAAGTATAACAGGAGGATTAACATGGAATCTGCCTTGAAAAAATCAATGATCAGCCTGATGATGCTGATGGCTTTCGCGACTTTAAGGGTTTCAGCCCAGGAAAAGGTCGTACTCGAAGAGGTATTTAAAACCAGTTATACCCTGGAAAACAATGCGGAATATGGCAAAGCCATTGAAGCATTGAAAAAGGTTTACGATGAATCCTCATACGAGATCAACCTCAGGCTGGGGTGGCTCACCTATCAGGCCGGATGGTTTACCGAATCCATTGCTTTTTACAACAAATCCATACAACTGATGCCCATGTCGGTTGAAGCCCGGTTGGGATTTGTACTGCCGGCTGCGGCCCTGGGCAACTGGAACCAGGTAATTACCCGCTACAGTGAAGTCTTGAAGATTGATCCTAATCATTACACCGTAAATTACCGGATGGGTATGATTTATTACAGTCGGCAGGAATATCAGACAGCATACAAATACTTTGAAAAAATTGCAAATCTGTATCCTTTCGACTACGATGCACTGCATATGTTTGGCTGGACCAATTACCGGATGGGCAAACTCAGGGAGGCCAAGGTTCTGTTCGGCAAGGCATTGATGAACCGTCCGGGGGATGCCTCAGCAAAAGAGGGCTATAATCTGATCAAATAATCCCGTAAAATATGCAAATCCCGAAAGAATCATACCATGCTTGAAAGAATTATCGGGTTCAGCATCCGCAATAAGCTGATTGTAATACTGTTCACACTCTCCATAGCTGGTTTCGGATTGTTTTCCATTACCCAGATACCCATTGGTGCAGTACCGGACATCACCAACAACCAGGTTCAGGTAATCACCACCTCCGGTAATCTATCAACGCAGGATGTTGAGCAATTTATCACTTATCCGGTTGAACTCGAGATGGCCAACCTGCCGGGTGTTCAGGAGATACGGTCGGTTTCAAAATTCGGATTATCTGTGGTAACCATCGTTTTCAACGATGAAATGGGGACCTACCTTCCCCGGCAACTGATTGCGGAAAAGATCAAAAGTGCATCGGCCAACATACCTGAGGGTTTCGGTACACCAGAGATGGGGCCCATCACCACGGGACTGGGAGAAATCTATCAGTATATCCTCGATACCAAACCCGGTTATGAGGACAGATATGACGCGATGGAATTAAGAACCATTCAGGATTGGATTGTAAAGCGTCAGTTGTCGGGTATTCCGGGCGTTGTTGAAATAAACACCTGGGGCGGATACCTTAAACAGTACGAAGTGGCGGTTAACCCTTCGGTGCTTAATGCCATGCATGTTACAATTGCCGAAGTGCTGGAAGCACTTGAACGGAACAACAGTGTGGCAGGAGGAGCATACATCGAGAAGCAGCATGAAACCTATTTTATCCGCGGGGAAGGATTGATGAAATCAATCGATGACATCAATTCAACCGTTATCAGAAATATAAATGGTATTCCGCTGCTGGTGGGTGACATTGCCAAAGTTCATGAAGGATATGCCAACCGCTTCGGGGCCATTACCGGCAATGGCGAAGGAGAAAAAGTACTTGGCCAGATTATGATGCTGAAGGACGCCAACTCCAGTAAAGTTATCCGGGAAGTGAAACAACGGGTGGCCGAACTCCAGAAAACACTGCCCGAGGGGGTATATATCAATCCAATCCTTGAACGCAGCGAACTGATCAGTAAAACCACCTTTACAGTTTCTGAAAACCTGATCCTGGGCTGTCTGATCGTGATCTTCGTGGTGGTCCTGTTGCTGGGCAATTTCAGGTCAGGAATGGTTATTGCCTCACTGATACCGCTTTCGCTACTGTTCACCATTGCAATGATGTACATTTTCGGCGTGGATGCCAACCTGATGAGCCTTGGAGCCATTGACTTCGGAATCATCATCGACGGTGCCGTCATCATCGTGGAGTTTATCGCATTAAGCCTGAATACACGAAAAACTGCACTGGATGGCCTTGCCGGAAATCAACGCCAGAAACTCGTCGACAGCATTACCTTTACCGGCGCTTCAAAAATGATGAATTCAGCCATCTTCGGTCAGTTCATCATCCTTATTGTTTTCATTCCCATCCTCTCACTGAGCGGGGTAGAAGGCAAAATGTTCAGGCCCATGGCCCTTTCTTTCAGCTTTGCGCTGTTAGGAGCCATTATCTTTTGTTTTACCTGGCTGCCGGTCGCCGCATCAATTTTCCTGAGGCCTGCAAAGGAAAATAAGAAAAGCATTTCGGCTTGGATTATGAACTTCGCCTACCGGAGTTACAAACCAGTAATTGAATGGGCTTATGATCATAAAAAATCCGTATTCGGGATGGCAGCCCTTTCGCTGATTCTGGTTGGTATCCTGTTCTCCAGAATGGGAGGAGAATTTGTTCCCACCCTTGATGAAGGCGATTTTGTAATACAGCCGGTGCTTAAGACAGGAACTTCGTTGTCGGAAACCATTGAACTGACAACGCAAATGGAAAATATCCTGATCGAAAATTTCCCGGAGGTTGACCAGATTGTCAGCCGCATCGGGGCTGCAGAAGTTCCCACGGATCCGATGTCGATGGAGGAAAGTGATATCATCATCAAACTGAAACCAAAAAAGGAATGGATATCGGCTGAAAGTAAAGATGAGCTGGCCGATAAATTTAAGGAAGCGCTTTCGGTAATTCCGGGAATTGAATATGAATTCACTCAACCCATCGAAATGCGCTTTAATGAGTTAATCACGGGTGTAAGGGCTGATGTGGCTGTAAAAATCTTTGGTGAAGATCTTGATGTGCTCAATCAGAAAGCTTTTGAAGTGAAAAACCTGATCGACGGGGTGGAAGGTGCCGCTGATGTTATTGTTGAAAAAACTGCCGGACTGCCCCAGATGAGTGTGAAATACAGGCGCGATATGATTGCCCGGTACGGGACCAATACCCGGGAATTGAATCATTATATCGCGGCCGGATTTGGGGGCGCCAAAGCCGGAAGCATATTTGAGGGCGAAAAGCGTTTCGACCTGGTTGTCCGGCTGGACAAATCGTCCCGCAAAGGCATTGAAGACCTCCGGAACCTGAGGGTTCCCTTAGCCGGTGGCGCACTGGTCCCCCTGAGTGAGCTGGCCGACATCACATATACAACCGGGCCAGCCAAGATTTCGCGCGACAATACGCAACGCCGGGTGGTGGTGAGCATCAATGTTCGAAACAGGGATATGGAATCCGTAGTGAAAGATGTAAAAGATCTCCTTGACACCCGGCTGAATCTTCCCCCGGGATATACGGTATCCTATGGCGGCCAGTTTGAAAACCTGCGCAACGCATCAAAGCGGCTGCAACTGGCAGTTCCCATAGCGATGCTGCTGATTTTTATTTTATTGCACTTCGCCTTCGGATCTTTTAAAGAAGCAGCCATGGTATTCTCGGCGATTCCCCTGGCAACTGTAGGGGGTGTGCTCCTGCTCTGGATCAGGGGCATGCCTTTCAGCATTTCGGCGGGCGTCGGGTTTATCGCCCTTTTCGGAATAGCCGTACTGAATGGAATTGTACTGATTGAACACCTGAAAGAATTAAAGGAACAGGGAATCTCAGACATGCGCGAACGTATCATGACCGGAACCCGGCAGCGGCTCAGGCCGGTGATTCTTACCGCTGCTGCTGCAGCCCTGGGCTTTCTTCCGATGGCTGTTTCAACAAACGCGGGCGCCGAAGTGCAACGCCCACTGGCTACTGTAGTGATTGGCGGACTGATAACCTCAACCATGCTTACCATGATCGCACTCCCGCTGCTATATGCAATCTTCGACAACAGAAACAGCATCAGGTTATGGCCTTTCCGCTCCCGGAAAAACCTGCTCCTGCTTTTACTGCTGCTCCCGGCTGGTGTTGCACTGGCCCAGCCTGTTGAAATTTCTCCCGAAAAGGCAGTATCGATAGCCCTTGTTAACAACCAGTCTATAAAAATCGGAGAACTTCAGGCTGAACAAAGCAAAGTAATGATGCCTGCCAGGACTGCCCTTGGCAAAACCGGCATCTATTATGGCTTTGACCAGAATAATGTTGCCGAAAACGGGAAACCCCTCTACATAATCGGTGCTGAACAATCTTTCAGCTTCCCTTCCCTGTTACTGGCACAGCGAAAAACCGGACAGGCAGAAACAATGGTAGCCGTTAAAAACCTGGAAATGAGCAAATATCAACTGACCAGGGAAGTGCACAAAGCTGCAAATCAGCTGCTGTATCTCAAGAATAAACAAGTACGGTTTCAATACCTCGACAGCCTCTACAGCAATTTATCCGCTGCTGCAGCCCTGAGCTATGAGCATGGGGGACATACATACCTCGAAATGCTGAATTCAAAGGCCAGACAACAACAGATTGTGCTGCAGCTGAAGCAAATAACAGCGCAGTTGAACACGGCAACGATTGCATTTCAAAGCCTGCTGCAGGCTGATACTGTTTATGACATTACCTTCAGAAAACTGGAGCCATTGTATCCGGTCGAAACCACCAGCATGGCAAATCCACGATTAGAACTTATTCAGGCAGAAGCAGAAGTAACAAGAAGAAAGATTACAGAGGAAAAAAATGCACGCCTGCCCGAAATCAGCCTTACCTGGTTCAATGGCACCAATTCCTATGCCGGTGCCCAGAATTATTATGGCTACCAGGCCGGGCTGGCCATGCCCCTGATATGGGGAGGGCAGCGCGCCAGAATCAATGCGGCAAAACTTGAATATGAAATTTCTGGTGCAAGGTTCGGAAACTTCCGCCTCAGGCTGGAAGCCGCAAAAAAAACACTTAACAATGAACTGATCGGTTACAGCGAAGCCATTGGTTATTATGAAAGCCACGGCAGACTGCTTGCTGAAGAAATCATCAGGGCCGCAAATCTGAGCTATAAAAACGGAGAGACAGACTTTTTCAGATTGATTCAGAGCCTGGAAAATGCCATCGAAATCCAGCTTAACCACCTCGACAACGTGGCTGCATATAATCAGATCGTTTTGGAAATAAATTTTTTAACTTTAGATTGAATGACATATGAAGACAACATATACACTTCCGTTCTTTCTGCTTGCGCTGAGTTTATTGTTTGCATGTAATCCGGGCGATCAGCAACCTGCAGAAGATAATCAAGCAGATTCAGAGAAGATTTCAATAACACCGGCGCAATTTGAGGCTGCAGGCATGCAAAAAGGAAATCCGGAAAAACGCACCTTTTCGCAAACCATACAGGCCAGAGGAGAAGTCATCGCCTCCCCAGCCGGTCAGGCAAAAATAAGCAGCCTTTTTGAGGGTAAAGTGAAGCTTATAAAAGTAAAAACAGGAGATCAGGTAAAAAAGGGACAACTGCTATGCACTATTGAAAGCGGTGAATTTATCCGCTTGCAGCAGGAATATGCCGAAACCCGTTCAGCCCTGGAGCCGGCAAAGGCAGAATATGAGCGGCAGAAGGCCCTGCTTGATGATAATGTCGCTTCAAAGAAGACCTATTTGCAGGCAGAAGCAGATTATAAAACGCTGCTTGCACGGAGCGAAAGCTTTCAATCTATCCTGAGCATGGCCGGATTGAACACCCTGAATACTACCGAAGGACAAATTGTGCAGGAATTTGGCATTTATGCGCCGATTAACGGATACATTACAGGTGTTGCGGCTGTCACCGGCTTGTTTACCCGGAGTGATCAGATGCTGATGGAGCTTGTTGACCTGAATTCTCTTCAGCTTAATATCTCTGTATATGAAAAAGACCTTATATCACTTAAAACGGATCAGGATATCATCTTTTACAGCCCCAACCAAACCCGTCAAAAGTACAAAGGGAAGGTAATTTCTTACAGCAGGGCTATTGACCCTGAATCGAGGACCATTACTGTGATTGGCAATATCCTGCCAGAACACCAACCCAGCCTCATACACGGATTGTTTGTTGAGGCAGAAATCATTACCGGTACAAGACCGGTAACTGCGCTTCCTGATGAAGCTATACTGACTGAGGCCGGCAACACAATGGTGCTTGTGCAGACATCAGAAAATGAAAAGGAAATGGTATTTCTGAGGAAAATGGTTAAAACCGGGGAAAGCATGCAAGGCTTTACCGAAATTCTTAATCCGGAAGGCCTTGAAAATGTGCTGATTAAAGGGGGCTATAATTTGCTGACTGAATAAGTCTGTTATCCCTCAACTGTGTGAACTACTCAGCCTGCCCAGGCCGGCAGCGTTTTATCCATACCCATAAAAAGCTCAATCAGAAAATAAAGCAGCACAGGCAACAGCACCATACTGATGATTTTCAGGCCCAGTCCGGCCCTGGCCATCTCGGGAACGGTGACCCGGTTACTGCCGAAAATTACCGTATTGGGGCCAGTTCCGGCCGGCATAATAAATACGAATGAGCAGGCAAAGGTTGCAGGGATCATTAGTAAGAGCGGGTTGATATTCCCCGCGACTGCCATACTGGCCAGCACCGGTAAAAAAATATTGGCGGTGGCAGTATTTGAGTTTACTTCGGTAAAAAAGAGAATAAATCCCACCACGATCAGGAGCACGATGAACATAGGATAATCACTGACAAAGGCCAGTTGCAGGCCCAGCCATCCGGCTAGCCCGGTTGCCTTGAATCCCGATGCCATGGCATAGCCTCCGCCTACAATCACCCCGACGCCCCACGGTATCTGCACGGCCGTTTTCCACTCGAGCAGGCGTTTCCCGCCTCCGTCAGGGATCATAAAGAGCAGCATTACCGAAAACATACCGACTGTGCTGTCATGTACATAATGTTCCATTCCCAGCAGGTTACTCCAGCCGGGCAACACAAAATTATCGATCACCAGATTCTCGCGGAAAATCCAACCCAACGAAGTAAGGATAAATATCCACAGCACCCGCTTTTCGCCAGGACTCATGGGCCCCATGGCTTTCAGTTCATCGCCGATCAGCTCCCTGCTGCCCGGAATGCTTTCGCGCACCCTGAAAAGCTTCACCAGGTATATCCATACAATTGGAAGAAACACAACAACCAGGGGAAAACCAATTTTCAACCAGGTAAGAAAACTGATGGATGGCGCTTCGGGAAACATCTTGGCGAGGACTCCCGAAAATATCATATTGGTGGGCGAACCGATGAGGGTTGCCGTTCCGCCGATGCTGGCCGAGTAGGCAATCCCCAGCATCAGGGCAGTTCCGAAGTGGCTGGCGGTACCTGAAGATTCTTCCTTGGTAATCAATGCCATCCCGATCGGCAACATCAGCAGGGCGGCAGTGACATTGGCAATCCACATCGACAGAAACGCGGTTACGAGCATAATGCTCATCAGGATGACCGGGCGGCTGGTGCCAAGGGCGCGAATGAGAACCATAGCAATCCTTTTATGCAGATTCTGGGCCTCTATCCCTTTCGCCAGAAAAAAGCCGGAAATCATCATCAAAACAAAGTCATGACCATAATTGATGGCTGTATCGCCGGCCGGTAAAATACCCAGCAGCGGAAACAAGACCATTGGAAGGAAGGCGGTGGCATAGATCGGAATGGCCTCCGTAATCCACCAGACGGCCATCAGTATGGTTACCAGCCCGGCATTGCGGGCACTTTCCGACATTCCCGGCGGTACCGGCAACATCAGACCTGTAACCAGGATCAGCAGCCCGGCAATCATTCCCTTGTATCTGACGTTTCTCATTTACAGCAAATTAATGTTGTATTCCCTTGTTGATGTATGACTTATCAAAATCATAGCTGGCGCACCCCTGCTTTATCGGGGACTTATCAGCTCATGCCTTCCTGCCTTTCGGAGGAAAACAGGAAGAGGCGCCTGCAGATAGCCTGCAAAGCACCTCTTTTCCCTCCTCAAAAACACACCAACCAATCATTATTAAGAAGATCAAACATCTCTGTAATCATTGGAAGGCTCATATTCTTTTAGTCTTCGTAATAAGTGAAGGTATAATTCTCCTGCCAGCCATCACCTGCGCGGGTCATGGTTGCGATCCTGTTCTTTGCATCGAAGGTATAGGTGATGGTGGTGGTTTTCTTGTTGGCTTCGTCGCCCGGAGCCCAGTACTCAAGATAGTCAACCAGTTTATTGCTGGGCTTGCCAAAGATTCCGCCAACGGTTTTCCAGTTTGAATCCACGGCATTGGCCTGCTGGATTTTTGCAGTGTTTTCACCGGCAGTGTATGTGAAGGTTTTGTAACGGTTTACAACCCCTTCGTCGTTGTACCTGGTATGTTTGGTAACATTGCCATTGGTCACTTCAACCTCAAATTTCTTGTGGTTGGTGCCATCCCAGAATTCATTGATGCCGGTGAGGTATCCATTGGCATCATACTCATAGGAGGCATAGCTGGTTTCGTCCCAGATTTCCTTCACTACCAGTCCCTGTGCATTGAGTTCGTAAGTGGTGGGCCAGTCTTCCTTGGTGATGGTCAGTTTACCGGCTACCGAGTAGTCATAGGTGATGGTATCAACCGTAACACCTTCCCATGAATTGTAGATTTTTGAAACCCTGTCGTTGGCGTCATAGATAAATTCATAACCTTCAACGCCGTCTCCGTAATTCACGCCGATGGTTTTGATTTTTGCGGGAGGTACAACAATGGGGTCATCTCCGTCGTCGTCCTTGTTGTCGCATGCAGTGAAACTCATGGCAGTGATGGCTGCCAGTACCATGATTGAAAAAAACTTTTTCATTGTTTTTTTGGTTTTTGGTTAATGAATGAGAGTTATTGAGTGATTGGAATTAAAATTCTACTGATTCCCGGCCACAATGATCAGTGCGAGGCCGGAGGTGAAAAGCAAAAACATCAGGAAAAGCAGGATATTAATGGTTTTGGTAGCTCCCCTGAACTCTTTCCAGATAAATACGCCCCAGAAGGCGGCAACCATGGTTGCGCCCTGTCCGAGTGCATACGAAATGGCAGCACCGGCTTCACCGGTGGCAATATAACTCAGGGAGGTACCAATGCCCCAGATCAGACCGCCGAGCACACCCACCATGTGTGTGGAGAACCCTCCGCTGAAATAAGCCTTGTAGGTCACCGGTTCCCCGACGAAAGGCTTCTTCATCAGGTAGGTATTGAAGAAGAAGTTGCTGAACAACATACCCAACGCAAGAATAAATACGGCGGTGTATGGCGTAACCATTCCGGGCGTGGGCGATTCAAAGTTGTTGAGATCCATGGCGGCAGCCACAAAACGGTAGAAGAACGACATCAGGATACCGGCAGCAATGGCAATATACAGACCTTTGCGGGCTACATTCTTATCCTTGTTTTTCGTGATCTTTCCGTAAGCCACGCCATTAAATACCAGTGCAAAAACGATAAGGGCCACCCCGCTGAACAGCAAAACAGCATCTCCGTAAGGCGCTCCGAAATAATTGATAAACACTCCCAGCACCAGGGCCAGTCCTACGCCAACCGGGAAAGCGACTGCCATACCAGCAAGCGAAATGGAAGCAGAGAGCAGGATATTGGATGCGTTAAAAATTATACCGCCCAGGAAGGCGCTGCCAAAGTTGGCCGCACTCACCTGCATCAGGTCAGAAACAAATCCGCGACCCTGCTCCCCTGTGCTTCCAAGCGTAAAGCCCATGATCAACGAGAGGAGTACAACCCCGATAACATAATCCCAGTAAAACAATTCATAGCGCCAGGTTTTGGCGGCAAGTTTCTGCGTGTTGCCCCAGGAGCCCCAGCATAGCATGGTGACGAAGCAAAGGGCGACGGCCAGCGTGTAACTACTTACGATAAACATATCTGCTTGTTTTTGGTGTGTGAATAATCCGTTATCTGTGAAATCTGGTTGAAATCATGTTAATTGCTTCTCTTAATCCGCCTGATATCCAGCCTTCGTCTCCGTTGCCCTGCCTTACCCTGTACTCATGGTTTACCTCCATATCGCGGAGCATCATGTGCAGTTCGCCATTACCCTCAGCGCAACAGCCGTCATCGGGCGCATCAATGAACAGGTTGGTTCTTTTCAGCTTTTCCACTGTAAATGATGAAAGGTTGCCATCCACTTCGGCCCCGCTCATAACGGCGCCTGTGAGCAGACAACTGCTGAAACGCATTTCCCCGTTCAGCAACTGCAGCACTGCTTCCGAACTTTTTCCATATCCTGCAACTGACCTGAACCGGTAGCCGGGACGAATGCGTAGCTGCTTTTCAAGCTGATCGATCAATGTCATTATCCCGGCCTCATCCTTTGCGGGAAGAAACACCATCAGCATGGGTGTTACATTTCCTGCCCGGATTTCGTGGTCGAGCAGAGAGCTGACCGAAGCCATCTGTTCCTGCCCTGTGATTCCGGCAAAATAAATAACGGGATACTTTCTGTCGGATACCTGATAATCATCCGGTACAAACGCAAATACCTGCTCACCGCCGGTATTCACCATCATCATCTGCTCATGAGGAAACTGTCCGGCTGCAGGAGAATCCATAAGATCACCCCGGTAAGGTTTACCTTCGAAGGCATCGCTGATAAAGCGCAGTGCGCCGGGCAAGGCGGCATGCCAAACCCTGAAGCTGTGACCGCCATCGATGACCCTGTAATGATGCGGAACGTCAGAACGGTGCATCAGGATGTGCAGCATCTCATTGCTGCGGCAAAGGGTTTGCTCTTCGTCGCCGTTTACCATATATATTTTCAGGTTCTTTTTCTGCGCTTCACTCAATCCGGGAAGGGTATAAAACGGGCTGTGCAACTTGTAGTAATCCGTGAGGCGGTCGGCACCCGTAAGCCCGGGAGCGCCGAAAAGCCGGCCCCATTGCTCATCCCAGCCGGAAGCTTCTTCGGTCATATATTGCCCGTCCGTTCTTACCGACATACTCAGGGGGACGGAAACGCCGAACACCCCGGGATGGGCAAGGTGGAGCACCATCGCCCCGAATCCTCCCATGGAATAACCCATTACCGCGCGGCTGCGGGCATCGGGAATCGTTCTGAAAAGGCTGTCGATGTGAGGGACAAATTCCTGCACAAGCATATCCTGGTATGGAAAAACTCCGGCATAGTCATTCACATAATAAGTCCTGAATGCCTGGGGCATCACAAAAATCACCGGGGCGATATCACCTGATGACGAGGCAAGGTTGCTGTATTGCCCGACGCGCCCGTATTCCAGCCATGAGGTCTCATCGTCTCCCAGCCCATGCAACAGGTAAACCACGGGATAGGGGCGGTTTTCAGCATAATATCCTTCCGGCAGTATCACCGAAAAACGGACCTCCTGACCAAGTATCCTGCTGTGCATGGTCATGCTCTCCATCACCAGTTTACCACCGGCGCTGGCATTATAACCAGTCAGGAGCAGCAGGCAACTTATCAACAGATGGCTTATCCGTTTCATGATCTATTTTTTCAGGTTGTCCTTTATAAAAACCGATGCTTCACTTAAACCCGCCAGGAAACTGCCATGTGAAGACAGCCCCTGCCTTACCCTGTATTCATGGGGAATCTGCTGCTGCCTCAGGCTCAAATAAAATGAGTGATAAGGCTGATAGTTATTGCCCTGATCCGTGATATCGAGGTAACAGGCCATGTCAGTTCCGGTCATGGAGGCGCCTGAGGGCAGTTCAGCATCAAAAAGCAAACATGCATTGAAGAGATCGCCGAGTTCGGGCAGTAAAGTATACAGAGTTGCTCCGGCGCCTCCATTTCCGGCAATTACAGCAAACTTTCCTTCAGTTTTTACCCGGTATTCCAGGTTTACCATTTCTTTGATCCTGCCTAATGTTTCCAATGACAGTATATCATCCCCGGCGGGGATCTCTACAATGAGCGATTTGGGCAGCCGCAAGCCGGAGATACCGGCATCCATCCTGGCCAGCAGCGCGGCCGATTCTTCCTGTTCCATTCCTGCAGAACGGTCATGTAAAATATAAATCACCGGATAAGCATTGCCTTCGGTAGTATAGCCCTCCGGAACCATAACATGAAAAGGCTGCTGGGTCTCTTCAGTAAAATGGGAATAAATCCGTGCAGCCGGTACCTGCTCATCCTGAAAAGTGTCATCACCCTTATCGGGATATGGAAGATTGCGGAATGCATAACCAATAAACCTGAATGCCTCCGGCAGTGATTTGTGCCAGTAGTCCCACGTATGGGCCCCGTTGCGTACCCTGTACTCATGATTGATGCCCTTATCGCGCATGAGCAGGTGCATCGCGTCGTTGGTTTCCGACAAGCTTTCCTCATCGTCGCCGCAGTCGATAAAGTAATGCTGTCCACTGCATGAAGGATCGCCGGGATCCATGAAAAAATGAAACGGGCTGTAGCCGAGGAAGTAAGGTGTCAGGCGGTCGTTACCTGATTTGCCCATCCCGCCGAATACCGTCCCCCACTGGCTATCGAAAACACCCTGTGGTTCATTAAGGTATTGCGCATCCGTGCGGAACGACATGCTGAGCACAACGGCCGTTTTGAATACTTCCGGATTTTTCGCTGCCATGATTAATGCCCCGTATCCGCCCATGGAATAGCCCATCACGGCGCGCTGCGAAGCTTCCTTTTTAATGCGGAATTCCGATTCTACGGCTGTCATCAGTTCGTTAATCAGCATATCCATATAAGGATAAGTCCCGCTGTATTTATTCACCCAATAGGTGTTGAAACCCTGGGGCATCACATAAATCACCGGACCCGTTTCACCGGCATACTGATCGGCATAATAGCGGATATTGCCCCCCTGATACCAGGCTTTTTCATTATCGCCAAAACCATGCAGCAGATACACTACCGGATAAGTATCCTGGCCATGTTCGTATTCAGGAGGCAACAGCACGGCATAGTTAATGGCCCTGTTCAGCAGACTGCTCTGTACCGACAAATCCTTACGCAAACGCTCAAAAGGCAGCGTAGTCCCGTTGTCAGGCTTTTCCTTTTCGCAGCCGGTAAGGGCTGCAAGCACCAGAAATGCCGGCAACAGAATTAATTTAAGGAAGAATCTGCCGTTTCGTTGCATCAGAGGTTCGCTTTTTTACTCAGGGGTTCGAGGGGTTTGTCATCGTAAACCACGTATGATCTGAAATAAATCCTGAAGTCAGGATGCTGGTTTACCCATTTGATTTCAAGCTTGTGCTCACCTGAGGGCAGCATGTACCTGTGAAAAATATCATATTTGCGGGTGATGTAATCAAAAGGCATTTTAACCTGTTCTACCACTTCACCATCGATGTATACATCCAGCAGGGCAACAAAATCACGCGATTCATCAATACACCGGCTTTTTACATTGCCCAGCACCACAATGCCTGTACCGCTGAAGTCGATGTTGATGCTTTCCTCCAGATGATCTGTACGCACCAGCAACTCCTTAACGGGAAACATGCCAGGGAAGGATTCCTCGAACCTGAGCATCTCCGGCGTCTGAACCTTAATGGTCAGGTCGTCGCTGCCCACGGTACCACCGTTGGCTTCCACCTGCTCAAGGGCATGTTTGTAGCTGAGGTCATAGACCTGGTTCAACGTAAGATCGGAGTATGGGAATAACATATCCTCCACTTTTTCAATGGCGGGCTTCCAGAATGCAGGAATCCTGCTGTAGCCCAGCATTACGCCCAGAATTCCGGCTGCAGTGGCAGGGTTGCAGTCAGAATCCTGTCCGCAGCGGGTGGCAATGTCCATGGTTTTGTAGAAATCCTTTTCCCCGTATAGCAGCCCGATCACCACATAGGCGGCATTGACCGAAGCATCGATGTTAAACGCATTGAAAACCCCTTCGGGGCAGCCTTTTTCGGAAGTGTGCTTTTTCTCCACTTCAAACCAGCATTTTTTCCAGTCATCAGGATACTGTTGGTGCCAGGCAATCACATCGCTGATTACCTGGTGAAACTTGCTTTGCGGAGGAATGGGTTTCAGTCCCTGCTCAATCACAAAAGCGATATCGTCAGAAATAAATGCCGTGGCATACATTCCGGCCACAAAAACGCCTCCATACCAGCCATCACCGTAATTCATAATGTGCCCGGTGCGGTCGCAGAGTTCAGCCGCGCTGTTGATCATTCCGGGAAACATGAGACCGGCGAAGTCTGCTTCTATCTGAAAATCAATGTCATCGGCATGGGGATTATTCATCCAGTGCCCCGATTCGGGGGGCATGATTCCATTCAGGATATTGTAGCGCGCCGCCTGATTGGCATGCCAGAGCTTGTAATCTTCGCGGGCAAAGGCAACGGCAAAGGAGTCGGCAGGCGCATTTACGCCCAGGCGCTCGATTACCTGTACAAAGGTAAAGTCAAGGTAAACATCGTCGTACAAACCCGGATCGAGTTCATAAATTTCCCTGATGTAGTCGTCGTACCACACCATTTCCTGATAATCCTGTATCATGGTGCCTTTAAACTTGAACTCGGTCGGCCCTCCGTAGGTGCAGCCGATGGTTTGGCCGGCCCAGCCGCCCCTGATCTTGTCGAACAGCGCCTCTTTCGTAAGGGTGAAAGTTTCAGGAAGCTCAGCCTGCTTTTTCTTCTCCGGCTGACACGACATCAGCAGCAACAGGGTAAACGGAAGTATTATCAGTTTCTTCATCATGGTCATCAGTTAACCGGTAATGGACTAACCGGAGGGTTTTCGGAATAGACGATCAGGTCGTTGATCCGGATTTCATAATCCGGGGTGTTGTTGATCCATTTCAGGCGAACCTCATGTTTGCCTTCGGGGAGCTGGTATTTCCAGGCCGGCTCCAGACGGCGCGAGGTATTCTTCATAGGCAGGTAAACCGTTTCATCCAGCACCCCGTCAATGTATACCTCAACCTCAGCCACATAAGGATCTTCCAGTTCAGCAAGACCAAACACTTCAGAGCCCAGCCGCTTCGAAATCCGGTCGATGTAGTCGGGATCCACCTTGGCCCTTTTTACCATATTTCCATACAGAATGTAACCGTTTCCGGTGAAATCAAAGGTAATTTCATCCATGAACGAACGGTCAATTTTCTCACGTGCGATGGGGTGCGTGTTTACAAAGTTTTGCTCAAACGCGACCGCAACCGGATTTTCATAGGGAATTTCAACGGTTTCGCCTTCGGTCTTCCCGCCGGCAAGCTGAATCATGCCCAGTGCATGGCGGTAGCTCATTTCATAGGCTTTGCTTAGTGACATTTCTGTGCTTTCGAAATTCAACGCTTCAACTTCCTTAAGCGGATTCAGCCAGAATGCAGGGATGGCATCATAGCCGAGCATCACACCCAGCACGCCGCCTGCAGTGGCTGCATTGCAGTCGGCATCCTGACCACAGCGGGTGGCGATATCGACTGAGCGGGAGAAATCGCCCTTACCATATAGCAGCCCGATGGCCACATAAGCAGAATTGATCCTGGCATCGATGTTGAACGAAAGGTAAACACCCTTGGGACAGCCCACATCCTTGTTCCATTTCTTCTGGAGTTCAAACCAGGTGGCTTTCCAGTCGTCGGGATACTGTTTGTGCCAATTAATTACATCTGCGATACAATCGTGAAATTTAGTACCCGCGGGAATGGTTTTTAAGGCTTCACCAACGATGAATTCAACGTCGTTGGAAACAAAAGCCAGGGAGTAGAGTGCCGAAACAAACACCCCGCCGTACCATCCGTCGCCGCTGTTCATAATATGTCCTACCCTGTCGGCAATTTCAGTTGCCTGGTTCACCATACCGGGAGCCATAAGGCCTATAAAATCAGCTTCTATCTGAAAATCAAGATCATCGGCATGTGGATTGTTCAGCCAATGGCCCGTCTGGGGAGGCCTCAGCCCCCTGAGGATATTGTAACGCGAAGCCTGATTGGCATGCGCCAGGTGATAGGCCGTGTTGGCCCAGTATGCGGCAATGGTATCGGTGCTTACCTCAAGCCCGTATTTCTCAAACACATTCACAAAATTGAGGTCCGTGTAAATATCATCGAAAAGACCGGGTTTCTTGTCCCACCAATACTTAACGTAGTGCTCATGCCAGGGGATCAGCTGGTATTCATCAATGATGGAGCCCTGGTATTTGAATTCAACCGGTGCGCCGTAGACCACCCCTATGGTTTGTCCGGCCCATCCACCTTTGATTTTATTTTTCAGTTGTTCGTGCGACAGCTTTACAGAAGTTCCGGCAACGGGGCCACTGCTGCCTGGTTTATCGCAGGAAGTCACCATCCCCGCCAGCAACAGGGCGAGCAAAGGCATTACAAAAAAGTTTCTGATACTATGCTTCATTATTTCAGTCTTTTACGGGTAAACACTCAGTTCAGTTATGGAGGTGAAAGCCGAAACGTTTTTGGTGTATTTGTTCCAGTGGCTCTGCACCATGGCATCACCGATTATCCGGATACCTTTGGTTTTAACAGGATCGAAACGGAGCACATATTCAGCATAATGGGGCTGGATAAACACAATATCCGAAGCAGGCAGCGGGGGGTTGACAATGGATTTTTCAACCGGCACCCACCTGCCTGCTTCATTAAGATATTGCACATTCAGAGAAGTAAACCAACCACCGAACTCCTCCATTCCACCAGTGTTAAAAACAATCATGCCAACCGTCTGAGGTTCATTCCAACCGTATCCGTAGTAATCCACCTTGGGAATATTCGCTTTGGCTGCCAGGCTGTAAAACACCGAGCCCGGGCCTGCTATCTTTCCATCATTGATTACTGATATATCTTTGGCATACAACGACTTTCCAAAAGTGTACCAGCATGAATCCAGCACTTTTTCGTTCAGTTTCCTGACGTTGGCGTAAATCGTATCGGCCATGGGGGCCAGGTTGCGCCCACGCACCAGCAGGCTGAATTCGCGGGATTGCTTTTCCTTGCCGTTGCTGATCTGCAATACGATGCTGTAATCCCCTGCTTTTACAGGAGTTCCGCTCAGCCTGCCGTTTGTAAAGCTAAGCCCGGCAGGCAGCGTACCTGAAATCATGGACCAGTTGTAAATTTTGTTGGCCGGGGTATAAAAGCTGAAATCAACGGCTTTACCAACCTCTAACACCGGATCAGGACCATAATAAAATTCCATGGGCGCACGAAATTCAGCAGCAGGATTGATTACTATCTCTTCACTGCCGGGTTTTCCCGTTACTTTCCCGCCCTTACTAACAATCAGTTCTATTGTTTGCTGAAGGGTATTGTCAACCATGGTTGATATCTTCGTATCAGGCAGGTCGTAGCGGGTAATGTTGATGTACTTGTCATTAAAGGGTTTCGTCCAGCCCTTTACGGGAAGATAAAGATTTTCGGGCAGGCCTTTCATACCGTACATCACCCCCATCAGCCCGGCCACCGTGGCAGCCTGGTTATCGGCATCAAAACCCATGGCGCATGAAAGGTCGAGGGTCCGCTGGAAATCGCCTTCGCCATAGAGCATGGCCAGAATGGCGCAGGCTCCGTTAAGGTTGGCATTCCAGATGGTTTTGGTCATGTCGTGCTCGTTGATGTAATACTTCTGTGCCATCTCCTGCCAGGCAGCTTTCCAGTCCCTGGGGTACTTTGCATGCAGGCTGATCATATCCTTAACGGTGGCTGCATATCTGCCGTTGGCGGGCAGCGATTTCAGTCCGATGTCGATCAGTTTCCGTATGTCCTTTTCGAAAAAAGCCGCGGCATACATAGCACCGTAATGAATGGTAGGCTCTACCCCCCAGTCATCGCTGGTGATGCGGGCGGCCCATTCCGACTTGTCCGCGGCATATTCTATCATTCCCGGAGCGGTAAATGCCCAGATCTCGTTGATCAGCTGCGGATCAATCTGATACCAGTGCGGATTCAGTTCTTTACTGCCGGTAAACGGCGGAGTATATCCATAATGCATCAGGCCGAGGGCGCCACGGTTGGCCAGCCACACCCGGTCGCGGATATGATACATCCAGGCATCGCGCAGCTGTGCATAGGTGGGCTCTGGTCCATGCTTCATCATCTGCAGCAGGTACATATACTCCAGATCGGTATCATCGTCGGAAAATGCCCCGTCATAATTCTGCAACTTGTCAAGATTCTTCGTGTAGCCGTAAGGCCAGTTCTCCGGGCCGGGAGCGTTCACGTACTTGTTTTCATGCGGAAGTCCGTAGATATTCCCTATCATTTGCCCGACCCATGCAGCCTCGATTTTGTCGCGCAAATCGCTCTTTTTGATGCGCAGGGGCTTGCCTGCCGACAGGAAAAAGGGAAACAGCATCAACAGCAGTGTTGCCTGAACCCGGAAATGAAGGTTTTTTCTTTTCATAAATGCGTTTTTTAGTAGCCAGGATTCTGGCGGAGTTTTGAATTGTTGCTCAGAGCAGTCTGTGGCAGCGGGAAAAGTTTGGCGGTGGGACCGGAAGCCGGTTTGTTCCACCAGGTATTCCCCCAAACACCGAACCGGATCTGATCCTGCCGGCGACGGGCTTCCCAGGCAAACTCACGGCCGAACTCATCCAGCAGCTCTTCCGCCGTAATATCGGAAGCCTGGTAAGGTGGCATACCCGCCCGCGTCCTGATTTTCTGCAACTCCACATCGTTCAGCATTTCACCGGCACGGCCCAGACGCCACAGCGCCTCGAGCTTTGTGTAAAGCACATCGGCATACCGGAAAAGTACAAAATCATTTTCCATATCGGTTACATAGTACTCCAGGTCTTTCTGGTATTCATACTTGCAGCAGCGGGCGCCTTCCCATTTTTTACGCGCACGGTAATTACCAATGGTGGGGGTGTACTCAAACCAGACGGTATCGTTATTCTCAATAAAGTAGATCGGATTACCGTTCATATCGTATTGCTGACCAAAGAGGAACGAATTCCGCCTCAGGTCATTTTCATTATACTTATTGAAAAACTCCGGTTCCAGTACAAAACCATCCCACATTTCCCCCTTAAACCCGAAGGTAGCCCGGCTGGCATCATTCAGGGTAAGGGTGTACCAGTATAGCCGGTCCTTGGTGTAAACCGAATGGTTGGCGATCACAAAAATATTCTCACGACTGACTTCATTCTTTACTTTGAAATTGGTAAAGTAATCATCTTCAATCATATATGCATTCAGCGCAATCACTTTGTCACAAGCATCCACAGCCTGTTCGTATTTGCTTTCCCCTATCCACTCTTCGGCATTCAGGTAAAGTTTTGCCAGCAATGTCCAGGCCATGCCCCGGGTTACCCTACCGTAATATCCGGCAGTGGGCTGATCCTGCAGGTTACCGACATGGTCAAGAATTTCCTGTTCGATAAAGTTAAAGATAAACTTCCGGTCCTTCTGCTCGGGCAGTTCCTTGTCGGTCCAATCAATGGTAAAGGGCACATTTCCCCAGTTGTCGATGGCCCAGTAGTAAAACAACGCCCTCAGAATCTTGATCTCCGAAACGATACGGTCCTTGCCTTCAAATGTAATTTCTGATTCCTCGGTTTCGTAGATCACCTCGTTACAGGCACTGATGCCTTCAAAAACATACTCATAGGACTGCCTCAGGATTTTGTTGCTTGAATTGAAACGATGGGTATGTAATTCATCCCAGCGGCCCTGCTCCCACCACAAACCATCGTCGCGACCGGGAATCACCATTTCGTCCGACGAATTTTCAATCAGCGACCACAACCGTTGTTCTTCCGGGAATCGTTGCAATTTGGTATAAGCCCTTCCGGCATTCATCAATACATCCCGTTCGGTCCGGAAAAACTTATCCAGGGGGATATCAGAATAAACATCCTCCTCCAGATCGGTGCACGATACCATGGTGAGCGCGAAGGCTCCAACCAGGGACAGAACGATATATTTCATTTTTTTCATGGCTGTCGTCGTATTAGAATGTAACATTTACGCCCAGTGTCAGCAGGGTGGTTCGCGGATAATAGGAAAGGTATTCAATGCCCGGGGTCAGGCCGCCGAGGTTCACCTCAGGATCCAGGCCTTTATATCCGGTAAGACAGAATACATCCTGTGCCGTCGCGTAAACCCTCAGGCGGGTGATGTATTTCAGGCTAACCGGCATGTTATAACCCACCGAGATATTATCCAGTTTCACATAAGTGGCATCTTCCACGTATTTTGAAGAGTAACGGGCATTGCCCCTGAATTCAGGATTTTCAAATTGGGTCAGGGTAACATTATTCAAACCGAAAGTTCCCCAGTTCTCGTAGTAAAGCCTGTAAGTATTCAGCACTTCCCCGCCTATACTGGCACGCAGGGCAAAACTGAAGTCCCAGTTTCCATAGGTTAAAAAGCTTCCCCATCCCAGGGTAAAGTCAGGAAATGCATTCCCGATAACCTCCCAGTCTTCCGGGTTCACCAACCCGACAGGGTTGGCATTTTTAAACAGGTCGTTGCCAAGTTCATCCAGACCAATCCAAACGGGTCCGTAAAAAGTTCCCAGCGCTTCACCTTCACGGATCTTCTGGGCATTCACGCCGATGGCGCCGCCAATCCATCCCAGATCATACGAGGTATCGGTAAACTCTTCGTTCGAGAATTTCTCCAGAATATTCTTGTTCCGGCTGAAAGTGAGCATATTGGTCCAGTTAAGCTTCCCTTTATTGATTGATACATGTTTCAAGGTAAGCTCAATCCCACGGTTGCTGATGGTCCCGACATTGGTAAACAATTCCTTGTAAAGATAGGGCGGAACGGATACGTTGTAAGTGTAAAGAAGGTCTGTACTTTTCCGGTAATAATAATCAAGGGTTCCGCTCAGCCGGTTATCAAACATTGCAAAATCGATTCCGGCATTGATTTCCGATTTGTTTTCCCACTTCAGGTCGGGATTGGGATTGGATATCGGTTGATAGGTGTTGATCCACTCCCCGTCGTAATAAAATTTGCCGGCACGTCCCATCAGCAGCAGCGAGCGGTAATTGCCGATGTCCTGATTCCCGGTTACACCATATCCGACCCTGACTTTCAGGTCATTGACCCACTGAACATCACTGAGGAAGTCCTCTTTGTTGATTCTCCACCCCATACTTACAGAGGGGAACCATCCCCATTTATGATTCTTACCGAACCTGGAAGAACCTTCTCTCCGCAAGGACGCGGAAGCCAGGTATTTTTCATCAAAATTGTACATCACCCGGCCAAAAAATGAAATCAACCGGCTTTTGCCTTTATAGGAACCCATGGAAGCAAGACCCTCTGATAAAGCAGTACCTGCGCCAATATTATGCGGACCGTAAATATCGGTATCAAAACCCGAATTGATCATATAGGAATTGTTCGATTCAAACTCCTCGAATGAATAACCTGCCAGGGCTTGAAGATTGTGTTTCTCAATAGATTGAGTGAAATTCACTGTACTTTCATACTGAAGGTCACTGCTGCGGCCATTGCTGATTTCGGCCTCTCCGTTCCGGCCCAGCCGGCTGGGATAATACTTTGTGCGATAGGAAAGCTCTTCCCAAGCCGATTTTTCGACGGAAACCAGATTCACCCAGTTCAGATGATTACTGAGTTTCAGGGTAGCCCTGACATTGGCGCCCATATCATCGGTTTTTCCATTGCGGATGCGCTCGTTGAGCATGGCCACCGGGTTATAATAATCCATGCCCGAGATGAGGGTATATCCCCCTGTATATTCATTGCCCGGATCATAAACCGGCGACGTCGGGTTTCGGATAAAAGCCTGGTAGAACAGATCATAGTTGGCCGGCTTGTAATTGCGCATGCCGTAACTCAGGTTATAGTCCAGGGTAAGCAGATCGCCCAGCGCCTTCTGATTGATATTGGTTTTCAGCAGATAGCGGTTTGATTCATTGTCCTTAAGCAGCCCTTCTGCCTTGTCGACAAAGAATACCGTGCGGTGCGAGAAGTTCTCGTTTCCGCCCGAAATTGCCAGGTTGTGCTTATGGCTTACCGGCATGGGGCGGGTAATTTCCTTAAACCAGTCGGTTTCGGCGCCGTACAGGCTTCCGACTTTGTCAGGAGCATACTGCTCAACGGCTTCCTTAAACTGCGCCGCATTGAGGTTTTCCACCATGCGGGGATTTACCTGTGCCGAAAGATATCCCGAGTATTCCACCTTGCTCTGACCGGTCTTTGCCCTTTTGGTGGTGATGATGATCACCCCGTTTGAGCCGCGTGTACCATATATGGCGGCCGCAGAACCATCCTTCAGCACATCAATGGATTCAACTTCTTCGAAACTCACATTTTTCAGGTCTACCCCGGCCACACCGTCAACAATAACCAGTGGTCCCTGTCCGGAAGTAAGCGTATTGGTTCCGCGCAGCAGAATCTGGTATCCTGCCTGCGGATCGGCACCATCAGGACGGGTGATGGACAGTCCCGCCACCTTCCCCTGCAGCAATCCCATGGGGCTGCTGTGTGCGCCGCGGTTAAAGTCATCCGCCTTCACCGAGGCGATGGAGCCCGTAACCTCCTTACGGGTAGTCAGGCCATAGCCGATTACCACCACCTCTTCGAGGGATTCCACGGTGGGCTTAAGCCTGATATTGAGGGTGGTCTGGGAGCCCAGGGTAACCTCTGCGGTTTCGTAACCCACGAAGCTGAACACCAGCACTGAACCTTTTAAGGCGTCAAGGCTGTATTTACCGTTGATATCGGTAACGGCCCCGGTCTGGGTGCCTTTAATGGAAATGTTCACCCCCGGGAGGGTTTCACCCGTTCCCAGGTCAGTTACCGTTCCCTTGATCCTCAGCACATCGGCCTGTTGGGCATGGGCGGAACCTGACAATAAAAGCACCGTCAGAAACAGCATCATGGCTGTTCTCATGCCGGCAATCTTTCTTCTGAATATGACTGCTTTCATAAAGCGGAATTTATTGATTCTGGTCAAAAGTTAACAACTCAGCGCGGGTAGGAATAGACGACTGGGCACCCATACGGGTAACCGTGATGGCCGAAGCCCTGGCCGCCAGTTGTACCGATTCAAGTATGGTCCTGCCTTCGGAAAGTCCCACGCACACGGTTCCACAGAACACGTCTCCGGCAGCGGTGGTATCCACCGCATCCACCTTCACCGCATCCACAAAGTGATACTCATCGTGGTCCTTGATAAGCGCACCCTGGCTGCCAAGGGTAATCACCACAATGTCGCAGCCTTTGGCGCTGATGATGTCGGCAGCCTGCCTGGCCGAATCGTAATCGGAAACCTTGATGCCGGAAAGGATCTCTGCCTCGCTCTTGTTCGGGATGATAATGTAAATGTTCTTCAGCAACTGATCCGACAGTGCCCGGGCAGGCGCCGGGTTCAGAATGACCTTGATGTTTTTACGGCTGGCCAGTTCTGCCACATATTCAACAGTATCCAGCGGAATTTCAAGCTGCATCAGCACCAGGTCGCTGCTCTCAATTTCGCTGCCGGCTTTTTCAATGTCGGCCGGGCAAAGCGAGGCGTTGGCACCCGAAGCAACCACAATGCAGTTTTCACCGCGCGAATCCACTGTGATCAGGGCTACTCCTGAAGGATTATTGGGATCGGAAAAGATGTAATCGGTATTGATGTTCTCCGAATTATACAATACCACCGATTGTTTTCCAAAAACGTCGTTGCCTGTTTTAGAGATAAAAGTCACATTCCCGCCCATACGGGAAGCGGCTACCGCCTGATTGGCCCCCTTGCCGCCGGGGTTCATGAAGAAAGTCCCTCCAAGCACTGTTTCGCCCGGAATGGGTAAACGGTCAGCCTTGATAACCATATCGGTATTACAACTACCTACCACAACTAATTTCTTGCGCTGCATATAATTATTTACGTTAGTTTGTGAGGCAAATCTATAAATAACAAACTGCGAAAAAAACCAATAAATCATCGCAAACTATAATTCATAATAGAGCTTTCATTCATCAATTAGTATTTATATTATTTATTTTCAATTTTTTAAATCACTAATTACTTAAAATAAAATGACCAAAAACCATATTTTTGAACATCCATTATTGTAAAAGAATTGTTAACTTTGGTTTTTGGTTCTGATGAAGAACCTGAACTTATCCGGTTGAAGCCGGCAACTGCCTTCTTAACTTAAACAATTTCAGCCTGAGCTATGAAAAAGACCCGCTTTGAGTCGCTGGTGCAAATGATCCACTCCATGAGCCTGCCTGAAAAGAAAACATTCAGACAGATGGTTGGCCGGAAAAAAGCCTTGCCCGACTACCTTATATTATATGACCTTATCGAAAAAGGATCAGAGGATACGCCGGCAGCGCTTCGTCAGGCATTCCTTTCAAAACGCCCGTCAGCCGCTTTCGATACAACGGTGAAATATCTTTTCGAAATCCTGTTGGATACCATGCTGGAACTGCGTAAAAACCAGGACAGTTTTTTTTACCTGTTCAACAAAATCCTGAAAGCAAGGGTGCTCTTTGAAAAGTCGCTCTTCGATGAGTGTTTCGACACCCTCAACAATGTGATGGCCCAGGCTGAACGTTATGAAAACTACCATGCCCTGCTGTTGGCCAACCGCCTGGAGCTCGATTACCTGCTTGCGCTGAACTTCCCGAATCTGAAAGAACAGGAATTGCTGAAAAAGCAGTTCAGGCTTACGGAGTCGATGAAATATATCCGAAAAATCAACGAACAGAGCTCGCTTTACGAAATCCTGAAACACAGGGTGGTTTACAAGGGCTATGCCCGGTCGCAGAAAGAGAAAAATGAACTTAATGATTTGATTTACAGTGAGCTCAGCCTTGTTGCATCCCTGTCGCCCGAAAACTTTGAAGTAAGCAAACTGCACCAGCTGTTTCAATCGAACTACCTGATCAGTGTGGGCGATTTTAAATCGGCCCTCCGGTCGTATTATGAGCTGAACAACCTGTTCGAAGCCAACAAGCACCTCTGGAGCAACCCGCCGGTGTATTACCTCTATACCCTCGAAGGCGTGCTCGAAAGCCTCCGGAGTATTCACAATTATGAGGGTATGCGCTATTTTACGGATCAGTTGATGAAGATTGAAAGCCATTCGGCCGATTTCAGGACACTGCTGACCTGCGTGGCATTTCTTTACCAACTTTTTCCATTGCTCGACCGCGGCAACTTTGCTGCCTGCGACAGCCTGATGGATCAATACAGGGAAAAACTGTACGATAAATTTCAGATGCTGAGCCATTCACGCCAGGCCGAGCTTTGCCTGTATACTTCCCTGGTTCTTTTCGGAAACGGAAAATATCAGCAGGCCCACAGGTTCCTCAGCCAGATCATTGTGCGGGGAAAAAGTTTCTACTACCTGCCGCTCTACCGCACCATCAGGCTGGTAAACCTGATGATCCTCTACAAACTGGGCGACGGGGAACTGATCCGCTATGAGATCAGGTCGATCAGGCGCGACCTGGTGGCAAGCGAAAAGGGCTACAAAATTGAGCACTTCATGCTGAAGTTTCTGATCAAACAGTTACCGGACACCAAAAGAAAGAGGGAAAAACTGTATGAAAAATATCTTCCGGCCCTGCTTGATATGCAGCAGGATCCTTTTGAAATGCAATTGCTCAGGATTTTTGATTTCACCGCATGGATAGAAGCCATGCTGAAGCAGCAACCATTGGCAACCATTCTCAGGGAAAGACATGCACCCATAGCCGGAACAGAGAATCCCGGTTAAAAGGACTCCGGTTTATTCTCTGACAAAAGGCACAAACCTGACCGGCAGCAGGCTTTTTCTTTCCATCCTGCCTTTGATTTTTGTCGCTTTCACCAGCGTCTGAACGCTTCCGGGCCTGCCCAGCGGAATCACAATGCTGCCGCCTTCTTTCAGCTGGGCAATCAGCGGAGGTGGGATTTCTTCAGCAGCAGCGGTCACCACAATGGCATCGTAAGGCCCGTGCTCAGGCCATCCGGCAAAACCATCGCCTATCCTGACCTTTACATTTTTATAGCCCAACCTTTTCAGCAAGGCAGCTGATTGTTTTCCCAGGGGTTCAACAATCTCGATGGTAAAAACGCTGTCGACAATCTCAGCCAGCACAGCGGCCTGATAACCCGAGCCTGTACCTATCTCAAGCACCTTCATTCCCCGTGCAGGTTGTATGGCCTGGGTCATGTAAGCCACCATATATGGCTGCGAGATAGTCTGATCATATCCGATTGGCAGCGGCATATCGCGGTAGGCATGCGGCTTCAGATCGGCGGGCACAAAGAGGTGGCGCGGCACTTTGCGCATAGCTGCCAGGGTGGCCCGGTGCGATATGCCTTCCGCTTCAATCTGATACTTAACCATGCTTTCCCGGGCAGCACCATAATTATCCTGACTATAAAGAGGAGACATAAATGACAAGATTAACCCCGTACATGCAGAGGCCGCGCAACGAAGCCACCTGCCGGTACCGGGGGGCGATGACAATGCTTTCATGCCTTAAAGATAATAATTTTCAGGATATTATCCAATCAAAATGCCCTCGACCTGACAGGCCTGTCATGGGTATTAGTAACATCGTCACGGACAAAACACGCGATGAACACAATATCAGGGCCAATACATCCGGCTATTTCTCAGTTTTCATGGATTTCACCAGCTCCCTCACCGCTTCTTCTGCCCGGATGGGAACATAGCCGAAGCGCCGGTTGAATTTACTGCTGTCGAAAAAATAATCCCGGTCATACTGATAGGCCATTTCCCTGACCTCCTTCAAAACGGGAATAAACAGCCCGAGCAGTCCAAGCATCCAATCGGGAAGGGTGCTGTATGTTGGCGCCACACCCATTTCCCGGGCAAAAAGCGCAATCCACTCCTTTCCGGTGATACGTTCATCCGAAGTCGGCAGGTGCCACACTTCACCATAAGCGTCAGGGGTATTGCCCAGGATGGCAGTACCTTTGGCCGCATCGCCGGTATGGGTAAAACTGTGAACTTTCCCCACGCCCGAAAACCAGTTTGCTTTCTTGCCCTTGCTGAAATTCTTAACCACCATTTCCACCAGCACACTGTTTAAGGGATCAATAAAATCAGCGGCCCGCGCAATCAGGGCAGTGATGCGGCCACTATTCATTTCATCGAGCAGCATTTTTACAACCTGGCTTCTGACCTCACCTTTTTTACTTGTAGGCCGCACCGGCGTTTCTTCGGTCATATTGCCCAGGTGATCGCGGTCGTAGGTGTAAACATTATCAAAAAACACCAGTTTTGCCTGATGGCGGATGCAGCTGTCAAGCACATTGCGCATAATAAGGGGCCACTTTTGCTGCCAGGCTTTTGCGCTGTATTCCACCCCTACGGTCAGATAAACGATGGCAGATCCGGCCACTGCCCGGTCCACTTCCCCGGCAATGGTCAGATCGGCTTTCATCAGCTGATCGCCGGGATTGACGGCTTTGGGGTTGCGGCTTACCAGCCTTATCTCGTTTGTATATAAGGTCAGCTCTTTGGCTAGTTTCTTCCCGATGGCGCCACCGGCTCCAAGTATTGTTTGCATAAAAATAAGATTAAGGTCCGGAAAAGTTTAAATAATCTGCAAAATTGATTGAAGCAGTCGAAAGGTTATAACACAAAACGGCCAGCTCCTGTTTAATCAGGGCAAACAGGGGTAATAAGCCGGTAAGCCGGTAAACCGGAAGAAATGATGGCGGATTTGGGCGAAGCGATGAAAAAAAACCTGTCCGTACTTGAGTCCGGACAGGTTTTTAAAACAAGAAACGTAGTTTATGATTTATTTCAGCGCCTTGAGTGCTTCAGCAGCGGCATTCATGGTAGGCTTAATGGAAATCTCCTGACCAACGGCCCCTTTCATCCACACCTGGGGAACCAAACGCCCCTGGGTATACATGCGGTTGAACTCATCTGCCAGATTTTTACCCTTTACCTGCTGTTCAATCTGAAAATCAATCAGGTGGCCCATCGGATAATTTGACAGATAGAGCGGATTGTCGATCATGTGGGAATAGATGGCCAGGATAGGTTCATCTTTTCCGCCAAGGATACCGGCGTAATAGTTATTCCACACTTCTTTGGCGGCTGAAATCACCGCTTCCTTCAACTCAGCGGGAGTAGCTGCCGGATTGTCGTACATCCATTTCCATACTTTCATATCCACCAGCGAAACACCCATAATTTCGTAAGAGGCCCAGAAATTATCGAGGGCCATCATGTGGTCCTTGTTGGGATCGGCGTTGGGCATGCCAAGCAGTTCAAGATCACGTTTCTGGAAAAGGAAGGCTACGGCTTCGGTAAAAGCGGTATTGGGTACCCCTTGCAGCATATAATAATCCACATCGTTCATGGTGACGGTTTGTTCCACATTGTGGCCAAATTCGTGCACGGCAATGTTGTATCCTTTATAATCCATGCCACCGGCCCCGATCCTGGTACGCAGACGGGCAATGTCGTTGCGCATCTCAGCGCCCCAGGCATGTCCGGCGCCACGCGAAGGGTCAACCGAGATCAGTGAGGTGATCTGCAGGGCTTTCTCACGGGGCCAGCCCAGTTTAACCAGAATATTGGGAAGATCGGCCTGAAACGCTTTCGGATCGGGATACTTTTTTGAGGTGATGGCGGTAAGCTGCTCTTCAGGAATGCCACCCCTGGATTTGAAACCGTTGTACCAGATATCGAAAGGCTCCAACGGGCGCCCGAGACGCTGGCTGATAAATGCAGCCACCTCCTTTACCTGAGGCGAAGAAACAAACTCAATAAACAGTCGCTCCACATCTTCCTGAGGAATTTCCATATATTCCTCGAAAGCACGGCTGATGTATGTGGGGAAATTCGGATTGTAGGCATCGATGGCTTTCATCACATGAAAGTTGCCGAGCAGTACTTCATAACGTTTGTCGGGTTCAGGATTTCCCTGTACTTCAGCACCATCTTTAAAAAGCTTGTTATCCGCCGGATTCCAGGTGCACTCATCCTTGTTGATCACCTGCTGCGGTATGCTCTGGTCAATGATGCGTTTCATCACATCGTAAATCATGCGCTGCTTTTCGAGCCCTTTTTCACCTGCATAATTTGATTTCAGCTCATCGCGCAGTCCCCAGTGGGTAATCAGCTTCATGCCTTCAGGGAAAAGGTTTTCGCCTTTATCATTGACCAGGCGGCCCATATAGATATTGTAATCAGAAATATATGCATCGGCTTCGGTCAGGGTTTTGGAAGCCTGCTGAATGATCTCAGCAGGAACCCGCGAAGTAAAGCGGTCGCCCATACGGGCGTAGGCCCACTCAAGACGGCTCCACCCGGATCCATTTTCCGTTTTTTCTTTCAGGGAATAGAAAGGGAAGTTAAGTGCGGTGAGAAAGGCGATTTTATTGTTAAAAAAGTCGTCGGTCAGGTGAGCGGCTGCATTATAACTGCCAAACATCATATCCACAGGCTCGATTTCAGGCCCTTCGAGCTGAATAGGCTCTTTGAGCAGCACATCCATCTTATGGAAATAGCCATTGAAGATCTCGAAATTCCGTTCCAGTTTCCTGTATAGGTTTTCAAGGGCAGCCTCCTCAGCCACAAAATTCCCGAGACAAAAATCTTCAAAGTCATTAACCGTGCCATCGCTTTCGCGCCAAAGGTTTGCCACTTGCTGCACCCCGCGCTCAATGCGGAATTTCGGAGCTTCGCCCAAAGAATCGCTGAGCATTTTGATAACTTTTTCGACAGCGGTTTGTTCAATAAAGGCCTTTACAGGCCCGCCGGTAACTGCACCCTGCTTTTCGCTGCAGCCACTTACGGCAATCAATGTTGCCATTGCCATGATAATGATGATGTTACGCATGATAAAGAAAGTTTAGGATCTTTGCAAAAGTAGGAAAATGCGGCAACTTTAAGATGTCTGAATGCAGAAATATGAATAATGGATCTCTGAAATAGCCAGTTCAGAAACAACTTCTGCTTCTGTAATCTGTGTAATTTTGAATGCTGAAACATAACACCCAGTAAATATAACCAATCCATCGTGATGTTCAGAGACGAAAAGGGCTACCGTCCGACCCAGCAAATCTTCACCGAAGTCCCGCCGAAATATGATATCCTCAACCGCATCCTTACCCTGAACCTGGATGAGGGATGGAGGCGTAAGGCTTCGGCAACCATTCTGGAAGAAAACCCTTCACGGGTGCTCGACCTCTGCTGCGGGACAGCCGATCTTACCATGCATCTCGCCCGCTCGGCAAAGCAAAGCACGGAGCTTTACGGACTGGACTTCAGCCATACCATGCTGGCCAGGGCGAAAGAAAAAGTTGTCGTATTCGGAGATGACAGGGTAAAGCTGATTCAAGGCGATGCCGGAAATATGCCCTTTGAAAATGAATTTTTTGATGCGGTCGGCATTTCGTTTGGGTTCCGCAACCTGACATTTGAAAATCCTGATGCACAACTGCATATCAGCGAAGTTTTCCGGGTGCTGAAACCGGGCGGACGGTTTGTGGTGCTGGAAACCAGTCAGCCAAAAAACAGGCTGATCAGGGCGGGTTACCATGTTTACCAGAAATACATTACCGCGCCCATCGGTGGCCTGCTTTCGGGAAACCGCCCGGCATACGACTACCTGGCGCATTCTGCCGTTAACTATTATTCCATTCCCGAAATCTCGGAAGTACTGCTGGAGGCAGGATTCAGTAAGGTAAGCGGCCAGCCTTATCTGCTGGGTGCAACGGCCATTGTAACTGCTATAAAGTAACGCCGGGACAACGGTCAGGCACTAAATCCGTAAACCACAACTTGCCGCATAAATGGCAAACTGCGATGTTCCGTCGATACCCAGGGCCGTATTCAGCAGGTCATCGTCAAAGGCAGCTATGGCGCAAACCCCGCACCCCATGGATTGGGCACTGAGGTACAGGTTCTGGCATACATGTCCGGCATCCAGAAAGATATAGCGGTAAGCTCTTTCGCTGTAGCGCCACTTCATACGGTAAATCTCTGCGGTCCAGAAAAAAGTTGCCGCACTTTTTCTGACCATCTGTTGATCGAGACAGGCCCTGGTTAGCCTTCCGGAAATCTCTTCGGCCAGGCTCGCCTGCAACAGGCTGTGAATGAGCGGAAGATAACGGTACAAACCGGGTGTGATGCCTTCCACCCGGTTGATCAGCAGCCAGGTTTCCAGGGCATGGCGTGCACCGGCCGAAGGAACCGTGCGCAGGGTGTGAATGTTGCGTATATTTTTCTTTACCCCCTGGGTTTCCCAGAGCATAAGCGAAAGCATTCCGTCTGTGACCGGTTTATCACGGTAACTTCGTATGCTGCTGCGCTCATGAATTACCTGATGCACATCGGCTTTATGTCCGGCAGCCACCGCGAGCGGGTCGGGCAAACGGTACTGCACAAGCGCCGGATCATAAGCAGGCTGCAAAGGAGGCGCAGGATAGCCCCGCAACTGATCGGAAACCAGCAGGTTGTGATATTTCGTCTGCTCAATGAAATTACTGCCGGCTCCTGCCGGCAAGTCATTGTCGTTCTTCATTGCTCACTGATCGGGATTATTGGGGCAGCATCAGATCATTTTGCGGCTTTCCAGCATTGAAACTACAATTCCCACAATTTCGGGATGCGTAACTTTGCTGCAGTTGATCACCACGTCATACAGATCATTGATGTCTATGCCCCCTTTCAGATAATCGCGCTGCATCTTGAATCGTTTGTGATCAATTGACGCCATTTGCTTGACCGTTTCCTCGCGTTTCAGGTTATGCCGGGCAATCAGCGTATCGAGCCTCCATTGTACCGGCGCCGTAAGTTTGATGTGCAGTGCATTGGGCCATCCCATGGTCACAGCGGCTCCTCCCCTTCCCACAATGATCACATTGCCTGTGCTTGCGGCCGACATCACAACATTGGCAATGGTCTGCCGGACCTTCCGGTCGCTTTTATAGTATTTGGTAGTTAATGAGCTCAGTATTTCATCCATCGCGCCTCTTTCCATTGAACCCTCAATGGCTTTGATCTTTTCAGGATCAAGGTTCAGTTCACGGGCTGTTTCAAGAATAATCTCCTTATTCATGATTCTCCAGTGCGACCCTTTGGCTGCGATCGCCCGGCTCAGGGATTCGGCCAGGACATTTGCCTGACAACCATAATCCCTTGAAATGGTAATAAACGGCCCTCCGGAACCTGATCCCGTTTCCTGCTTCTGCTGACGCTCAAAGCTGTCGAGCAGTATTCTCAATAACATGTTATCCATAACAACATTATTTTAGTTGCTTTAAATATACAAAAAAACTGTAAGAATACAAACAGCCTGCACAAAAAAAGTATATATGTTCAAAAAAAAGTAATACGAATATTCAAATTATCACCCGCCAGCGCAGGTTCTGCTTGTAGTAAACCTCAGGGCTGCCGTTAAATATGGGCAGAAATCGTATCCGGAATTGCAGATGATTGCCTTTTATGGCCTTTGCTGAATCATGAATCAATCATCCAGCCCGGGTCTTTTAAAAGCCATGGCTTCAGGATAGTCAAGCAAAGCCTGTTTTCTGATTCGGTCAAGCCTGATCAGGGCATCTAACATTTCATCTTCATGGGAGGGCATATACCTTAACACGACAGCCAGGGCAGCCATAGTCCTTTCAACGGCGATGATCGCCACCTTGGCCGATCCATTCCTGTCAGCGTGTCCGGTGTCGCTATCTTCATAAGGATCGGAAGATGCCCTGCGGAATTTGGCAGCAGGGAAAAACATATACCAGCCCAGTACTTCAAGGGCATCGGTAAAAGCAGCCAGGGCATGCGTATCAGTATTTCCAAGTTCCTTCTTGATTGTCTCCGTTTCTGTGTGGTTTTCTTTCAGCCAGTTCATCAGCCACTTACCATAAGCCTCAGATTCGATGGATACAAAATCCGATGCCCCGGATTTGCGCTTAACCTCCGCGATTTTCATATCCTCATCGGGTTCAGCGTTCAGATCAATGCCCTGTTCATCCGCCCATTGCCGCAATTTCTCCGAAACTTCCTGAAAAACCTGGTGTACATAGGCAAACGGATCAGTTTCAGTTTTGCCTGCCCGTTCAGCCTCCCGCTGCTCTTCCTCCTCCATGGCATATACCATGCATTTTGAGGTAAACAGACAGCGCTCGCACCAACGGTCACAGTAATTGTGGATGCCCGAAACAAAGTCCCGTTCGTTCATCAGCCGGTCAAGCCGGTCAAAGATTTTCTCATCTGACATGGATTTCCGGATTATAAGCCCTCAACATTATCTTTATCAGCAAAGGCAGCTATTCCCTGATACCAACCCTGTCGAGGATAAAGGCCATTTCGAAGGCCGTTTCTTTCAATGCATCAAAGCGGCCGGTAGCCCCTCCATGGCCCGATTCCATATTGGTTTTCAAGAGCAGCAGATTGTTGCCGGTTTTCATCGCCCGCAGTTTGGCGGCATACTTGGCCGGCTCGTGATACAAAACCTGGGAATCGTTCAGCCCGGCGGTAATCAGCATATTGGGATAATGCTGAGCCGCAATGTTGTCATAAGGAGAATAGGATAGCATGTAACGATAGTATTCCTCTTCGTTGGGGTTGCCCCATTCTTCATATTCCTGTGTAGTCAGCGGCAGACTGGTGTCGAACATGGTGGTTACCACATCCACGAAAGGTACCTGTGCCACCACGGTGTTGAACAGATCGGGACGCATATTGGTAACCGCACCCACCAGCAGTCCGCCGGCGCTGCCGCCCATAATGGCAAGCTTTGCGGATGAGGTGAATTTATCCTCAATGAGTTTCTCGGCGCAAGAGATAAAGTCGGTAAAAGTATTCTTCTTCTTGAGCAGCTTTCCATCCTCATACCACTGCTCACCCATATCGCTGCCGCCGCGTATCTGTGCAATCGCAAATACATAACCCCTGTCGATGAGGCTGTAAAATCCTGAGCTGAAATAGGCGTCGGAACTGGCCCCGTAAGAACCATAAGAGTAAAGCAACGCAGGATTGCTGCCATCTTTTTTCAGGGTTTTCTTATATACAACCGACATCGGAACCCTAGCCCCGTCGGCCGCTGTTGCCCAGATGCGCTCTACGGTATAATCATCCGGGTTAAACCCCGAAGGAATCTCCTGCTGCTTCAGCAGCTTGCTTTGGGCGGAGGCGAAATCATAATCATAAACACTGGTCGGGCGGTTCAATGAGCTATAGCTGTATCTTAATGCAGGTGCATCATACTCAGGCGTACCGCTGAGATAGGCTGTATAAACCGGTTCGGGAAAGCGTATGATATTTTCGCTTTTATCCCTGAGTCCATACACCAGGATCTCATTCAAACCGTTCCTGCGCACCTGCATCGCCAGATAATCCTTAAAAACTTCAAGGCTTCCGATGCGGGTATCTTTATCATGGGCACGAAAGACTTTCCAGTTGTTCCGGTTTTCAAATCCGGTCACCGGCGCTTCATAGACCATAAAATTCATGTTATCCCTGTCCTTGTACCTGATAAAGAACTTCTCTTTGTGATGATAAACTTCGTATTCAACATCTTTCACCCTGGGTGCAAAAACCCTGAACTTCCCGGCAGGCCCGGCGGCGGGCAGATAATGTACCTCTGTGGTGGTGCTGCTGGCGGAGGTGATCAAAAGGTAATCGTTGGTTTTTGTTTTACTGATGTCCACGATAAACTGCTCGTCAGGTTCCTCAAATACCAGTTCGGCCGGTTGATTGCTGCCCAGTTCCAGCCGGTAAACCCTCCAGGCCCTGAGTGCCTCATTGCCCAGGGTATAAAACAGGGTTTTGCTGTCGTTGGCCCAGGCAAAGCCCTGAACCTTGCCGATGTTCAACGGCAGATCCATCCCGGTATCCAGGTTTCTGACCCTTAATGTGAAATCGGCAAATGAACCGGTTTCGTTCGACAGATAGGCGGCCAGTTTGTTATCGGTGCTGATGTCGAATCCGGCAAAAATAAAAGCAGGTTTCCCTTCCGCCATGGCATTGACATCAAAAACCACCTCTTCAGAAGCGGAAAGATCACCTTTTTTCCTGCAGTATATGCGGTATTGCATACCCTCTTCGGTACGGGAATAGTAATAGTAACCGTTATCGAGCTGCGGAACCGTTTCATCGGCCTCCTTGATACGGCCTTTCATCTCGGCAAAAAGCTTTTCCTGCAAAGGCAATGTTGATTTCATCACCGTATCGCAGTATGCATTTTCAGCTTCGAGATAAGCGATCACTTCAGGGTTTTCCTTTTCTTTGAGCCAGTAGTAATTGTCGGTCCGCTCACCGCCGGGCTCGTTGAATGTAACCGGTTTGATTGCCGCAACCGGCGGCGCGGGAAAATCGCTCTGCATAGTAATTGTTGCTGTTTGTTGCTTGTTTGTGTTGCAGGCTGTAAATGCCAGTACGGCCAATAAACCCTTAAGCAGACTTCTGTGCTTGATCATGAAAGTGAGAATTTTCTGCAAAAGTAAAAAGTTTTTCAGTATGCTTTTGTAATATATGTTTTAACTGATTTTGATAATCCAGGCATGCTTGTGCAGCAAAAAGTCCAACAATCTCAACAATCATGTTCACAGAAAACATTCTTTTGGCTGAATTCGCGGGTTGTTCACTAAATGATGTACTGTTTATTCCAAACCATACAGGCTCCATCCCGATGGGCCCGATAGCTACCCGGATAGGGACTCCAAAGAACACCATATAGTTGCCGGAAGAAGTAATTCTATAAGCCTGAAAAAAGTAGATTGACTAGCTGCCATCTGTTTTTGCAGATATGCTCAACACTGAAGCCGGTCAGATTCATTCAACACTATAATCAGTTATAAGAAATTGATATGCTGCGAAGTAAATCTGAATTGACTGGTGCCTGAATTTTTAAAGATAACCTGGTTCTAAAAGGGACGTACAAATATTATACATCCTGATACCAGGACTATTGTGTGCTTTGAAATCTTTGTCATGCATTGTGGTTTCTTCTTTTCTCCATTACTCCAATTTATGAATGAAGCCAGTTATAAATGCTTTTATGAAAGCCGGGCCCGGATTCTTTTAATGTGGTGCAGCATTTGCAATCAGCTATTCAATTTATCAGGTATTTCAACAAAGAAGACAATATTCTATCGGGCGTTTTTGCGTCCCGATGGTTACGATCACCGGCAACACAGCGATTTCGAGGCTCTTTTAATACCAAAGGCAAAATAATATTTCAAGCACAACAAATAAAGGATTACCCCATTTTCAGGGCTAAACCCGGGGTGTTGCATTATGCTTTGTTTTTGAGCAAGCCTTATTGTGTAATTGACAAGTGAGATTCAGTTAAATTTGCAGAAACGAAAGGCCCGTTTATGTCAACCAAGCCCATCACCATCGCCATAGCCTATGATTTCGACGGCACCCTGGCTCCCGGCAATATGCAGGAACATACTTTTCTGCCTTCTCTGAAAATTCCTGCCGCTGAATTCTGGGCCCACGCCAACCAGATAGCAAAGGATAACGATATGGATGAGATCCTGGCCTATATGCAACTTTCGCTCGATGAGGCCCGGCGCCGCGACCTTCCCATTCGTCGCAGCGACTTTGAAAAGTATGGCAGTGGTATAACCTTTTTCAACGGGGTGCAAACCTGGTTTGGCCGCATCAACGACTATGCCGCTGAGCTGGGGGTGAAAACGGAGCACTACATCATTTCATCCGGGCTGCGCGAATTTATCAGCGGAACGCCCATCGCGGAATATTTTACCAATATCTATGCTTCGGGCTACCGCTACGACGCCAATGGGGTGGCTGTATGGCCAGCCCTGGCCATCAATTATACCAACAAAACCCAATACCTGTTCAGGATCAACAAAGGCATCAGCAACTCTTACGACAACACCCTGATCAATAAGTACCTTCCGGAGGAGGAGCGCCCCGTACCGTTCAGGCAGATGATCTATATCGGCGACGGGGAAACCGATGTGCCGGCCATGAAAATGATCAAATACCAGGGCGGGACGGCAATCGCCGTGTATAATCCCGGAATTAAGTCTGCCAAAGACAAGCCCTCGCCCCGTGAGAACTGTGAAAGCCTGATACGGCAAAACCGGGCCAGCTATATCGCCCCCGCCGACTACACCGAAGGCAGTCCCCTCGACCGACTGATCAGGCTGGTGATCGGAAAAATAAAGACTGAAGTTGAACTGAAGGGTTTTACGCTGTAGATTTAATTAGCTCCGGATTTCTTTAATGCCGGCCGCTGAGCGGCAACTGCATTGTCCCGGGAGTCTCCGGATTATCTGCTGTAATTCATTCTTTATAAGCCAACCGCCCTGTTCCGCTCCGCAGGAAAAAGCTGAAATGCAAAAAGCCACTGTTAAGTGGCTTTTAAGGAGTGACCCCGACAGGATTCAAACCTGTGACTTTCAGAACCGGAATCTGACGTTCTATTCAGCTGAACTACGGGGCCGTTGAGGGCTGCAAAATTACAACATTTATCAGAAAAGTACAAATGCAGAAATCAGTTGTTCAGAATTTGATTTTTGGTTATTTCCTTAATTAAATATGCCGGAGTTTTTGTTGAATTTTGTAATGCACAAGTGCTGTTTCATTCAATTTAACATAATTGCACCGGATTTCATAAAGATTCTGATACTTCTCCGTGAAACCCCTGTGTGCGCTGTGTAACTGTTGATTTCACGGAGGTTCACTGAGAAGTCACAGAGGTTCACAGAGTTTTATATTTTTCTGTGTGATGCTCCGGTGTACACCGTGTAACTGTTTATTTCACAGATTTCAAACGACTTATATGGAAGTGCATTAACTCCTGATCAGTATGATTATTTATTATTTTTCACTGTTGTCCGGGAAAAAGCATGAGATTACCTTCGGTGAACTCTCCTGATAGTATCGGGATCGGTTCTTCGCTAACGTTCAGAAAGACTGAAATTTGCATGTGTTTTTTTAAGGAGGGGGCTTGGTG
>DJGZ01000037.1 GCA_002433025.1 Bacteroidales bacterium UBA5833 | reverse complement strand
GTCGAATGTTTCTGCGACTAAATGATTATTACAATATCATCCAATTAACCTGCTCATAATCAATATTCTGGCATGGTGTAATTACGGTTAAACATATGAACCGCCCTGTGGCGGTTCGGTAAATATTTATGCATTATACATTCCCTGAATGTGTCTTAACAGGGCTTCACCGGCTATATCCACCCCCTGAGTTTATAGTAAGCCAATGCAAAATACTCCCTGAGCACGATCACCTCATATTTCAGGTGGTTCCAGAACTGGTACCGGAACTGCAGGTTTTCGCCTATGGGGGGCGCCAGGCGGTTTCCCTTCAGGTCCCTGTCGTCGAAAACCAGGTCGGCTTCGAGGGAGGATTCAAAGGCCGGGAAGCCGCTGACGTTGGTAAATCCGGCTTTGCGGAAACTAAGCACCGCCCTGCGGATATGTTCTGGCGAGGTTACGATGGCAATTGGAAGGTTATGTTCTGATGCAGGGATCATGGCGGCAATGTTGCTGGCCTGTCCACGGGTGTTTTTCCCTTCGGTTTCGTACAGGATAATTCCCTCCTTCACACCCCTGAGGATCAGCTCCCCGGCAATGGAAAGCGGATCGCCGGTGCTGTCGTTCAGCTTGCCGGGCGCAGCTACAATCACCTTTGCCTCCGGACATTCTTTTGCCAGCCAGGCCGTGTACCATGCCCTGATCAGCCCGTTTTCGCTGGGGATACCGGCGCCGGCCAGCATTACAATGGTTGCCGGTTTTTCACTCATCCTGCTGCCTTTGGTGGCCAGACGGTAATAGGCATGAAACGGCAGGGTGGTAAAGGCAAGGACTATAAGCAGCAAAAACGAGACGCCACCGGCCGGCAGCAAAATCCTGATCAATCTTCTGAAAAAGCCGGTTCGTTTCTTCATGGGCTGCAATCCGGAGGTTTCGTGGATTTACTGCTTTTTCACCACGATGGGCGGGGTTTGTATCACATTGCTTTCATTCAGGTCGCGGTCCCTGATAAACACCTCAAACATAATGGTGTCGAAGGCTGACAGCGGATTGTTTACAAAGAGGGTGTCTTCAATCTCGCCGCTGATGGCTTTGTTTTTCCCGGCCGGGGTCAGGATGGGGATGCGCCCGTTGAAGGTGGCCGTATCGTAAACAATGGTGGTGTCGTTGATGTACCGCGGGGTCACCAGAAAAACTTCCTGAAAGCTACCGTTCTTCCTTTCGAAGTACCTGACGAACAGGTTATAATCATAAGGAGGCAGGGTGTCGTTGTCGTACAGGCCGATGTTGCCGTCGCCGTCGGTAAATGAAAACCGCAGCACCCCGCGCTGATCAATGCCCTGGGCATCGCGCAGCAGCACAAAATCCAGGAACTCAATCTGCGGCTCGGGGGGGTATTCCTCGTACTTTTTGCACGACCAAAGCAAAACAAATATAAGCGACAGTATTATCAGTGAACGGGTTCTCCTCATAACAAAAAGACTTGATGATGAAATCGCGCAAAAGCTGTGCCGCAATTTCCGTTATATTTTCCCGGCTTCCGGAATGGCCGCAAAACAGAAGCTAAGATAGCCAAAATGTCTCATGGCGCCGGCGCTTCAGCCAGTTTTTTAAGCCGGATCCCTTTAAGCGTAGCGATGCCGTATGGTATATCGCCCTTGTCGTTCACAATCACGGTGTATCCCTGATCCAGCAGCTCCCTTACAGTTGCTTCACCGGGAATTTCCGCGTAGGCTGTCAGGTTGGTATAGAACATGGCTTCAACAGGATTCGCGTAATTGAGCAGCACCCCTTTCTCCGGCGCTTCCCGGTTTAAGGCGCGCAACCCTTTCACCCATTCCGGATTCCTGTCGCTGATCTGAAACGGTTTGGCCCGCTCCAGCGAATACCTTACGGGAAGCAATATAAGCAGGACAAGCAATACATTCAGGACGTGCCGGTACCAACTCCGCGTTTTTATCTCCGACAACATCACCCAGAAAACCGCCGTCATGATAAACAATGCCGGAGCCGTAAAAAGCATATACCCCTGCATCTTTGTCCGCGCAAGCGAAAAAAACAAAAACGGTATCAGAAACCAGATGCTTACTGCCAGCATCTTTAAATTATACGGATTCCGGATGGTTTTCCACAAAAACCAGAGCAGGGGCAGATAAACCAGCTCACCGTAATTGATCCTGATTTTATCTGCAAAGTAGTAAAATGGTCCGGTACGCTCTTCAATCACTTCCGTAAGGTGCCTGAAATTCATCTGCGATTCCCAGGCCGCTTCCGCCGGAAATGCCCGGAAGATATAGATCTGCCAGGGGAGAAAAAACAACGCAGCAATGCCTGTGAAGATGAGAAACTGAAACACGATGGCATTTAACCTGAAATTTCCGGAATCGTAAACGATCAGCAGCCAGAGCGGGAGGACAATCAGGGCCGGCAGGTATTTCGACAATATGGCCGCTCCCAGGGCCATGCCGGCCAGGATGTTAAACAGGGGATTTCTGCTTTGTGCAAAGGCTATCGATAGCACAACAACCAGTCCGATGAAAAACAGAAATGCAATGTCAATGTGGTCAGTAGCCACCCTGCCTCCTGCAAGTTCAATGATCAGTCCGTTTACCGAAAAGAAAAATGCCGCCAGAAAGCCTGCTTTTTTACCGGCAAAATATTTTCCTGTAAACCACATCATCCAGATTCCGGCGGTGGACATCAGGATGGACGGAAGCCGCAGGGCGATCTCATTGATCCCGAACAGTTTCATGCTGCCGGCCATCAGCCACAGGGCCATGGGTTGCTTGTGCAGCCAGATATGATTGCCCGGCCAGTTAAAGTAATCGTAAGGCAGCAGTGGGGTATCGTACAGGGTGGGCCTGAACGGGTGGTTTATCAGGTTTTTGGCCACCAGCGCGTGATACCGCTCGTCCCAATAATGCAGAAAAAAATCAGTGGAAGTGTAAATCCGCAGCAACAATCCTGCAATCAGCAGCAGCCAGACTGCCAGGTGGTAGTTATCCTTTGCCTGATATCTCCACGATTGGAAATATCCCGCAAGGCAAAGAACCACCGTGATTATTCCGGGAATAAGGTTTTCCATGCGTTATACAACTTCAATAATCTGCAGAAAACAGATCCGTTTCTGCCAGTGGCCGGATCAGTTCAGGCCCATCGGCGGAGACCTTATTTACGAGGTCCGAAACCTTATAAACCTGCATTTTATTGTCAGGCAGGGGCCGCATTAGTTTTTGCAACAGTTCTTGATCCTTTTCGCCCATCCAGGCCTCATGATGTTCCTTTTCCAGGATTACGGGCATACGGTCATGTATGGGCTCCATCAGTCTATTGGCTTCGGTGGTAATGATGGTAAAGGATCGGATAACGCTACCTTCCGGACTTTTCCAGGCATCCCACAGGCCGGCCATGGCAAAAGGCGAGCCGTCGGCCATCACAAAACGGTAAGGCTGCTTTTTCCCGGCCCTCACCCATTCGTAAAAACCATCGGCAGGGACCAGGCAACGTTGCCCGGCAATCAACCTGCGGAACATGGGCTTTTCACCCAGGCTTTCTGCCCTGGCATTGATCACCGGACTGCTGCGGGGCAACTCTTTCGCCCAAAAGGGGATCAGTCCCCACCTGAAATAGCGGAGTTTTGAAGGTTCATCGCCGGTTATCACCGCAAGGTTCTGTGTAGGCGCCCCGTTGTAGCGGGGCACATAGGGTTCCTCCCCTCCCGCCAGGCGGAAGAATTCATTGAGCCGCTGCTCTTCGGTGGTAAGTGAAAACCTGCCGCACATACTGCCTGAATTATGGGATAAAGTTAAGGATTCCTGCCGGATATTGATGTTTATATTCTTTCATATCCCGGTCTTCAATTGTTATCCTATTGAATATCCTGAGCCATTATCCCGGTAGTCCCGATTGCTTAAGGATCGGGGCACATGAAAGAATTCTAACCCCTGTTCGTGGAGATCAGGATGAGCGTGGGATGTTGATTGCTATTACAACTTATCCGGAGCCTGGTAAACCAGATTCCTGCTTAACCGGGCAATATTGCTTTTGTTTGTATTGGTTGGTTTTTAGTCGCATTGGGGTTGTCGAGTATTTAAGTATCTGTATATTCGTGCATTCGTGGCTAAAAACCTGTTAATCATTTTTACAAACCATCCCTGATATACCGGTAATTTCATCCGGAATGCTTATTTTTGAATTTGAATAACCCCTGACCCGGCCCGGGAATCCCGCTTCACGGAAAGGGTTTTCAACCTTACACATACGATCATTGTTGTACATCATAAACCCATTGTAACATGAAAAAATTTGCCGTAGTCCTTGCCGGAAATGGCGTCTTCGACGGCGCCGAGATTCACGAAGCCACCCTAAGCCTGCTGGCCATAAAAAAGCTTGGCGCTGATTATGAAATATTTGCACCTGACATTCCCCAGCACCATGTGATCAATCATCTTACCGGGAAAGAAATGAACGAAACCCGCAATGTGCTGGTGGAAGCCGCCCGTATTGCCCGCGGAAAAATCAGGGACCTGAAACAGCTCAATGTCAGGGAATTTGACGCCCTGCTTTTCCCGGGGGGATTCGGGGTGGCCAAAAACCTCTGCACCTGGGCTTTCGACGGCCCCGCCTGCAAGGTAAACCCCGATGTGGAAAAAGTGATACGGGAAATGACATCGCTGAAGAAACCCATCGGCGCCCTGTGCATTTCGCCGGTTTTACTTGCTAAAGTGCTTGGTAACGTCGAAATTACCATAGGCGATGATCCTGCAACCGCCGCCGGCGTTGAAAAGGCCGGAGCCACACACGTGAATACCGGCCACGGAGAAGTGGTACGCGACCCGCACCGCCCGGTGTTTACCACCCCCTGCTATATGCTCGATGCCAGCATTGTGGATATTGCCAACGGGGCCGAAAATATCGTAAAAGCCATACTTGCCGAGCTAAAGTAAGGAGAACCTAAAACCATCCCCTTTCACGGGCAAAGGCAATCGCGTCTTCCACTATTTTGTCGTGATCGAAAGCCAGGGGCGGAAGCTGACCGACCGGATGCCATTCCGCGACAGCCGCATCATCGCCTGCTTTTGCCTGCGCGCCCGCATCACTGAGCATGCCCGCATAGGCAATGGAGATTGTCCGGTGACGGGGATCGCGGTTCAGGGCGCCATAGGTGTGAACCTGAAAGAGCGCCACACCGCTGATGCCCGTTTCTTCCTGCAATTCCCTGACCACCGCTGCTTCGGGCGTTTCATCCATATCCAGAAAACCTCCCGGCGCCGCCCACATCCCTTCAAACGGGGAATGCCCCCGGCGGATCAGCAGCACTTCAGGAGTTGTTTTACCCTTTCGGAATACAATGGCATCAACGGTAACGGCCGGACGGGGATAAGGGTAGGTAAACATGGTTTTTTATTGCTAAATTAAACTGAAATCAGATACACAGCGGCTCTTTGATCAGACCGTTTGCCGAGGGAACTGCCTCACAACGGTTATCCATAATTCTTTTCAAACAAAAAGCCCGGAGACCCGGGCTTTCACACACACACTGAAAAAATTCCATATCCGGCACAAATCCTGGATATGTTTTTATAATCACAGGCAAAATTGTGGGGATGATGCCCGGACCATTTCCTTTATCTCATCAATACATCATAAACTTCAGCATCAGCCTGAACTGCTTGCCCATGGATTCATCGTCAGATATCATCAGACTATGAATGCGTCCCATTACATAATCAAGCAAGCCGGCATGGGTGGCATTGGTTTCATTCACCACGATATTCCCGTTATCGTCGGTCATAAGTTCAACATTCACCACACCCTCAAGGTAACTCCTGCGCGCAAAATCAGGATAAAAAATGGTTCTGCTGATTTCTTCCCTGAAGCTGCGGTATTCCGAAGCGGCAAACATCGACCTGCATCCTTCCGGGCTAACCACCATCACCAATGGTATCTGCATGTTCATTTTCATCGTAATGAATATTTGATAACAGTCTTTTAGCCAATTTCGTGCCAAAATCGCATTAAATTGACTATTAGTTGATTAAAAATCAATTGTGAGATACCAACGTCCGGAAATAATGGGCAATTGTCCGGAAACGAACGTAAACAACCTTAAGACGGACAGAAAACAAAAAGGTTACCGCGAACCGGTAAAAAAGGAAAATCAGTCCTGCGGCTCCTCAGCTATGGCAGCATCTACCTGATCTTTACCACCAACGGTAATAACGATTTCCCCTTTGGGAGGGTTTTCCGTATAGTGTTTTGCCAGCTCTGCCAATGAACCGCGGCGGTTTTCTTCGAAAAATTTCGTGAGTTCCCTGGATACGCAGGCCCTCCGGTCGCCGCCCATCACTTCGGCCAGTTGTTCAAGTGTTTTTACCAGCCTGAAGGGCGATTCGTACAAGACAAAAGTGCAGGCCAAAGCATCCAGGAAAGCAATTCTTGTTTGCCTTCCCTTTTTATGGGGCAGAAATCCTTCAAAATAAAAGCGGTCGCAGGGCAGGCCCGAGTTGACCAGTGCCGGGACAAATGCGGTGGCCCCGGGGAGGGTTTCCACTTCTATGCCCATACCGATGCAGGTTCTTACCAGCAGGAACCCGGGATCGGAAATCCCCGGTGTACCGGCATCGGTGACAAGCGCCACGGATTCTCCTCCGGCAATGCGGCCGGCGATGCTTTCGGCCGTGCGGTGTTCGTTGTGCATGTGGTGCGACTGCATGCGTGTTTCAATGCCGAAGTGCTTTAACAATAAGCCGGTTTTGCGGGTATCTTCGGCGAGGATCAGCTGCACTTCTTTCAGCACGCGAATGGCCCGGAGGGTCATGTCTTCCAGGTTTCCAAGGGGCGTCGGCACAAGATAAAGCTTTGACATAAGGCTCAGAATGTGAGTATAAAATCGCGCAGCAACCTGAAAATATCTTCATATTCCGAAAGGGGAACCCGCTGCGACAAGTCGTACAGGGTATGGTACTCCATGTGTTCCTTACCCATCGAGTAAATAAACACGGAGGGCACGCCCCTGCGGTAAAACGGGCAATGGTCGCTGTTGCAGCTTTCCCCGCGTTCCGCCACCTTCAGGATGTATTCATTATCCGCGTTGATCTGCACCATCCGCCGGTAATACTCCGGAAAAATGGTTCCGTTCACCACCGTGATGCCTTCACTTCCTGTTCCTACCATATCCAGATTGATGAGGAATTTAATCCGTTCCAATGGAAATACCGGATTTTCAGCGAAGTATTCCGAGCCTTTCAGGCCCATTTCCTCCCCGGCAAAAGCCAGAAAAGCGATGCTGTAATCAGGCCGGTTGGCAGAACCGGCAAAATGGCGGGCGAGGTCAAGCATCATGGCCACCCCGCTGGCATTGTCGTTGGCGCCGGGAAACCGGGCATTCCTTCCCATCATTCCCAGGTGGTCATAGTGAGCGGTAAATACCAGTATGGAATCCGGGGATTTCTTCCCTTCCAGATAACCGGCAATATTCATCACCCGGTAAGCGGGATAAAACTCCGCATCCACCGTGATGGCGGCATTTTCAGGCTTTCGCGGAAGCGCCTCCCCCAGTACCTCAAAAATCGGGTACTCCAGTTGCCGGTAGCCCGGAGATACACTCCAGATAAGTTTTTCGCCCGGATTCACCAGCAGGTAACCCCCGGCTCCCGGATAGTTGGTTTTCAGCATTGAATCAGCCAGCCCTGACGCCGCGCCTTTCAGCAGACTTTTATCAAATGACAGCAAACTGTGCTTCAGGTCCTTCCGGAGGATCTTTTCCAGCTTCTTATGATTTGCAAAATCAGCAGAATCAAGGATAACAATTTTAAAAACGCCGTTCACCGGGGGACAATCGGCCCGCACCACAAATTCAACCCCCGGCATCAGATCCCTGCCGCTGATGTTCAGCATCATACTGCCGGGAAAAGTATTCACCGGAAAGGAAAACTCCTGTGCATAACTGTCAGAAAATGGCCTTACACCATGATCGTAAAGCTGCCTGGTGATAAACTGCGATGCCTGCAGGGAGCCGAAATTCACATAACCCCTGCCGTAGAGGCCCGGAGCCGAGAGGGTATCCATGATATACCTGGCATAATCCACCTCCTGTGCTTTTGCCCCGTTTCCGGGACCTGTCAGGCAGTATAAAATGCAGGTAAGAAGTAAAAATACGATTTTCATTTTTAATTCATAAAGATCACTTACAGTTCCTTGCCTGGATAATTGCCTAGCCTGAAACAAGATAACGCCTTGTTACATACTCCTGCAGTTTCAGGAAAACCGGGTTTTCCTGGTCCCAGCCATTCCGCTGCTGCAAGCCGGCAAACAGGGAGGTGGCTTCGATCTGGCCGGAGCAGTTGTTGAGCAGGGCAATGGCCTGGTTGTACATTTCGGTAGAGCCGTCGAATAACTCGTTCACAAACTGAAACTTCTCGTTGATGCCGATGGTGGCTTTCAGGTCGGTGATGGGTTTCAGGCTCATTTTATCAGATAGGGTAAGGTCGTTCTTCGCTGAGTGGATGCGTTCATTCACCGAAGGAACGCCGGTTTTTTGCCTGTCATCACGGGCAGTGCCGAACAGGTCAGGCATACCTTCGGGGCGCCTGGGTGGTTGGGTGGGTGCGGCCGGGACCGGAGTCTCCGGTTCCGGTACATGATGGATTTCTGCCGGGGGCACAACGGCAATTACCGGTTGCGCAGGGATAACGGGAGCAGACGGTTCTGCAGTCTGATGCACAGAAGGCATCTCCTCCATGCGGGGTGGTCCCGGAATATGCGGCGGAGCCGGAGGGGTAAACTCCGGAACCTTAACAGGGGCTTCGTGCACCGGAGCCTGGTACTGAACAGGTTCCGCCTTCACCACCACCTCGCGGACCAACGGATCCTTAAGCTGCTCCGTTTTTACGTAAAGCCGGCGCAATAAGGAGAGTACAATATCCGCCTCTATGGCAGACACCGCTTCGCCTGAAGCACTTATTTTTTCAATCCGTTCATTCAGCTCCTTCAGTAAGTCGCTGATCTCAATCTTTAAATCGCTCATGTTAGTAAAAAAATAAAAAATCAGGAAGTAAAACGCCGAATCATGGTATTTTTGTACGTGAACGTCCGCCAATTATACACGGTGGCACAAAAGTCCATAAGCCCTGATTCATGCCGTTTTGCGTGGATAAAGGTAATAGAAAAATGAACAAGCACTGAATGTTTTTAGAAAGCGCCATCAACCCATCGCACCGCCGGGGCTGGATAGAGATCATCTGCGGCTCCATGTTTTCGGGCAAAACAGAGGAGCTGATCCGCCGGCTGAACCGGGCACGGATTGCTAAACAAAGGGTTGAAATTTTTAAACCTTCCATTGATACCCGCTATGATGAAACCAATGTGGTATCACACAATGAAAATTCAATTACCTCCACACCGGTGCAGGCCTCATCCCAAATTCTGATTTATGCCAATAACGTGGATGTTGTCGGTATTGATGAAGCCCAGTTTTTTGACGATGAACTGGTCTCCGTCTGCAATAAACTGGCCGCAGGTGGCATACGGGTGATTGTCGCCGGCCTCGATATGGACTTCACCGGAAAGCCTTTCGGGCCTATCCCTGCCCTGATGGCCACCGCCGAATATGTGACCAAGGTGCACGCCATCTGCATGCAGTGCGGCAATCTCGCCCATTACTCACATCGCAAAACCGCCGATGAAAAACTGGTGATGCTCGGCGAAACCGAAAGTTATGAGCCGCTTTGCAGAGAATGCTTCACCAAAGCCCGCAGTAAATAGTCCGGCTGTCGTGGCATACAAATTGCGTGCAGCAGTTACCTCACTTTTTTGTAGTTTTGCATCTTCCAGGATTGAAGAATTATGCTTCAAAAGTCGTGTTATATATTTATTTCGCTGTTATTTGCGCTGTTCGTGGCTACGCTTGAAACAACCGCTCAGCCGGCAGGGCAGGAAATGCTGGCGGTGATTTCGACCCCCGGGGGCGACATCACCCTGAGGCTGTTCGACGACACCCCCAAACACCGGGATAACTTTCTGAAGCTTGCCCGCGCGGGTTTTTACGACAGTACCCTGTTTCACCGGGTAATTGACGGCTTTATGATACAGGGCGGCGATCCCGACTCTAAGGGTGCCGCACCGGGCATTGAGCTGGGTAATGGCGGCCCCGGCTACAGCATTCCTGCCGAAATCACCCCCGCGCATTTCCACCGAAGGGGGGTGCTGGCTGCGGCCCGCGAAGACGATAAGGTCAATCCGGCCAGACTCTCTTCCGGTTCACAGTTTTACATCGTACAGGGAAAAGTGTTTACTGCAGAAAAGCTCGATATGCTCGAAAAGGAGCAAAATTCCCTCGCCAAGCAGCGGATATTTGTTGAAATTATGGACCGGCCTGAAAATCTGACGCTGAGAAATCAGTTCTTCTCGCCCGATGCAAAAAGCGATACCGCCCATTTCAGGTTTTTACTGGACACCCTGAACCAGATGATCGGCAGGGAATTCACAGCTGATAAAATATTCAGGCTTTCCGGGGCCGCGCGTGAAGCTTACACCACTGTGGGCGGCGCTCCTCACCTCGACGGCAGATACACCATCTTTGGCGAAGTCGTCAGCGGCATGGAAGTGGTCGATGCCATTGCCACGGAAAAAAGGGACGGAAATGACCGCCCCCTCCGGGATATTCCGATGACCGTTAAAATTATTACCCGTAAAAAAACACAACCATGAAAAAACTGAGTTTACTTGTTTCTTTCACCCTGCTCTCCGTTGCCCTGTGTATGGCCCAGGCCCCAAAGACCGCAGCCGGTTCGCAGCAACAAACGAAAATACTGATTGAAACCGAGTACGGCAATATGACCGCCATTCTCTACAACGAAACCCCGCAGCACCGCGACAACTTCCTGAAACTGGTGAAGCAGGGCTGGTACAACGGATCTATCTTTCACCGGGTGATCAACCGGTTTATGATACAGGGCGGGGGCCAGGAAAGCAAGATGAACGACCCCGGTTATACCGTTCCTGCAGAGTTTGTTTCTAAATATTTCCATAAAAAGGGAGCACTGGCAGCCGCCCGCAAACCCGATCAGGTAAACCCCAAAAAGGCTTCCTCCGGCTCGCAGTTTTACATTGTCCAGGGTCAGAAATTGAACGATCAGCAACTGGATATGTACCAGAAACAAACCAACAGGGTAATCAATGCCGAAAGGCGTGCCGCTTACAAAACCGTTGGCGGAACCCCTCACCTCGACGATGATTACACCGTATTCGGCGAAGTAATCTCCGGCCTTGAAGTGATTGATAAAATCGCCGCCGTGCAGACCGGCCCCGGCGACAAGCCCGTGAAAGACGTAAAAATGAAAATCACTGTAATCAAATAATATATATCCGGCTGGGCCCGGATAAGCCGCTAACTTTCGTATCCTGCTGTCTTCGCGGTAAATATTCAACTGAATGAAAGAAAAAATCAATCAATACCTGGCTGAAATTGAATTATTTACAGCCAAAACAAAAGATGAACTGGAACAGTTCAGGATCAAGTATTCCGGAAAGAAGGGCATCCTGAATGATTTGTTCGCCGACTTTAAAAACGTGGCTGCAGAGGAACGCCGCGAAATGGGCGTGCTGCTGAATGAACTGAAAGGCAACATCCAGCAAAAAATCGACAGCCTGCGCGAAAGTCTTGAAGAACAGCAAGCTGCTTCCACTCCGGAGCAGGACCTTACCCTGCCGGTGAATTTCCGCGATGCCGGTTCGCGTCACCCCTTGATGATCATCCGCAACCGCATCCTCGACATCTTTTCGCGCATTGGTTATACCGTGGCCGAAGGACCGGAGATTGAAGACGACTGGCACAACTTCTCAGCCCTGAACTTTGCCCCGGAACACCCGGCCCGCGACATGCAGGACACCTTTTTCGTTGAAAAGGACCCGGATGTGGTGCTGCGCACGCACACCTCGAGTGTTCAGGTGAGGGTGATGGAAAATACCCGGCCGCCCATCCGCATGACCTTCCCCGGAAGGGTTTACCGCAACGAGGCCATCTCGGCCCGCGCCCACTGCTTCTTCCACCAGGTGGAAGGTTTGTATGTGGATAAAAATGTAAGTTTTGCCGACCTGCGCCAGACCCTGCTCTATTTTGCCAAAGAGATGTTCAGTCCCGATACCCGTATCCGGCTGAGACCGTCTTACTTCCCGTTTACCGAGCCATCGGCCGAAATGGATATTTCATGCAACCTTTGCGGCGGTAAAGGCTGCGGCTTCTGCAAATATACCGGCTGGGTGGAAATCCTCGGCTGTGGAATGGTGAATCCCAATGTGCTGAAAAACTGCGGCATCGACCCGGAAGTCTATTCAGGCTTTGCATTCGGCATCGGCATCGAACGCATTACCAACCTGGTTTTCAATGTGAAAGACCTGCGCATGTTCTCCGAAAACGATGTACGTTTTCTGCAGCAGTTTGAATCGGCCTGGCAATAAATTGAAATAATCAGCCACACATAGATTTATTTTATTATATTTACCATTGAAGCCGGGGATTAAACTACCCGGATTCAATGGTTTATTTATATTATACCCTGGTTCATTTTTAAACTATTGTTATGAGATATTTACTGATTGCCCCTCTCTGTTTTATGCTTTTATCCGGGCATTCATTCCATTTGTCAGCTCAGGAAGTAACTAAATCAAAACCGGTCTGGGGAGTTCGCTATAGTACCGGCTATACGACCCAGGTAAAAAAAGATCAAAACTACGGAGCAGTGCACTTTATGCCGGTGTTTACTGCTGAATTTAATAATTCCTGCTTTTACCTTGGCCCGGAATATGCTTATTTCCTCCCCCCTGAGCCGGGAGGCTCAATTGTATATAACAAAAATGGCTGGGGAGTGAATTTCGGATACAGGATTAGTTCACGGGAATTCAGTAGTAATCTGAAAGTCTTTTGTCAGTTTAATTACTCAATCTATCAGATCCGAAGCAGATTTTTTCAATCCATGGGTACTCGTAGTTTTGATAAGAAACTCATTTTTACTGAGCTCAATTTAGCAATTGGTTTAAATTACGGATTAAGCCGGTCTGTAAATTTATTCTCGGGTTTCGGGACAAGTCTGATAAATTCAATAGGTGATCAAAGCGCATATCTTGATTGGGAGCCATTTGTTCCCACAGTTCTTCTTGGAATCGATTACAAATTCGGCCCCCGGTAATGATTTTTAAGTCCAGGGGTGAGTCACTATGTTGATTATCTTTATTTTGCGGATAAAGTTGGTTTGTCTGAAATATTGTTCAAAGATTTCTCACGCATTTACCCATAAGTATAAGCCCGTTTTGCTGATTGCCGGTTTCGCGCTGATCACCCCCCTGTTTTATATCAGGGCAGGGAGCATGTTTTTCAACACCCTGGGATTCAACGTTATTCACTTAGGATTTGCCGTCTTCACCGCCTATGCTGCCAAAGGTGACCTGACGGCAGGCATCGGGAAGTTCAGACCGGCCGGCTGGCTGATCCGGATGATTTCATCCATCGGCATTTACTCTTACTCCATCTATGTGTGGCACCTGCTGCTCAGCGATTTCATCGAAAAAGTACTGAACCTTAAAACCGGGGGTGTGCTTTATCTGGCAGTTACAATTGTTGCGGGCATCCTGCTTTCGAAACTGATCGAACAGTTCTTCCTGCGCATCAGAGAGAAAACATTTGCTTAACCGATGAATCGGGTAGAACCTTTGCCGGGGAAGGGGGGCTGCCGGGGGTTTAAGCGACCACTAGAACGCTCCGCTTTTTTACCAGATAAAAGGAATCAGTTTAAAAGTTTTTCGGGTATATTCCCTATAAGGAATAAAGGCTTTTTTCAGGTAATCCTCCTCTATATGCAGTTTAACAACAAGTACGATGGTGAGGGCAATGGCGAACGCCAGCCTGGCATAGCTGAAATGCCCGGCTACCATTGGCCAGATGGTCAGTAATATGGCCGTGTACATCGGATGGCGCATTAGCCGGTAAGGCCCGTGGGCAACCATCCTTCCGTGTGGTTTAACATGAGGGCTGATGTTAAAATTTCCGATTCTGATGGTATAAATGGCATAAAGCCCCAACGCGATGCCGGCAAGGATAAACCCAATGACCCACAACTTCAGATTGGTGACAGGACTGGTCAGCAGAATCAGTCCGATCAGCAAAAACTGCATAAATACCAGTATCCATGCAAGGTATGACCTACGCTTCCCCATCCGGGTGGTATTGAACATAATTTCAGGTTTATTAAAGCGGTGACGATCACTTAATCACATATATCTATGTGTATATTAACAAATGAGTGGTCTTTTTTATTGCATAAAAATCACTGTTGTCCGGGAAAAAGCATGTGATTACCTTCGGTGAGCCCTCCTGATAGTATAGGAACCGGTTCTTCGCTAACGCTCAGAAAGACTGCAATTTGCGTGT
>DJGZ01000025.1:49518-52523 GCA_002433025.1 Bacteroidales bacterium UBA5833 | reverse complement strand
ATTCTTTCCAGGTTAGAGTTTAACACAACTAAACTAAAAAAACAAGTTTCAATTCCAAAGATGGTGCGATTGATAGAGGCCGAATGCAGTATTATGACACGACCGAGACGGAGGTTTCAATTCCAAAGATGGTGCGATTGATAGTTCCAGTTGCGTATTGTCACCCCTGGCTGAAATCCGTTTCAATTCCAAAGATGGTGCGATTGATAGTGCAAAAAGTAATTGTGTTTATATGGAAAACCCAAGTTTCAATTCCAAAGATGGTGCGATTGATAGAGTTGTTGTCATTCTTGGGGTAGAAGCGCACATACCCGTTTCAATTCCAAAGATGGTGCGATTGATAGCTGCGCTGCAGCAATACTGCTGTATGTCCTGTATTACGTTTCAATTCCAAAGATGGTGCGATTGATAGCATTGTCCTCAAATTCAACCTCAACCGCTTCGTTCTGGTTTCAATTCCAAAGATGGTGCGATTGATAGCACCGCACGGAATTGATTATTAATATTTAAAACAAGTTTCAATTCCAAAGATGGTGCGATTGATAGTTTATCTTAACATTGTCAATATAACCTAACATACTAGTTTCAATTCCAAAGATGGTGCGATTGATAGAGAAATCAATAAACAAGTTAATGGGTACAGTTCAAGTTTCAATTCCAAAGATGGTGCGATTGATAGTATATTTTAATTGTCAATACCCTAACCGTTATTTTAGTTTCAATTCCAAAGATGGTGCGATTGATAGTTAGTTGCAGCAATAGCAGCCGGGGAGCTTAATGAGTTTCAATTCCAAAGATGGTGCGATTGATAGGGCTGGCGATTGTGCGACATAAGGTAATAATCGCCGTTTCAATTCCAAAGATGGTGCGATTGATAGGGTGTTGACCCTGACGCTATTCGTGATTTGCACGTAAGTTTCAATTCCAAAGATGGTGCGATTGATAGAGCCAGTCGAAGAAGTATATTTTTTTCATTTTATGCGTTTCAATTCCAAAGATGGTGCGATTGATAGTATTTTCGGGAACAATTTCAACTACAATAGTATCGTTTCAATTCCAAAGATGGTGCGATTGATAGTATGGCAAAACGAATGCTTACGGCACAAATGTTGCCCTGTTTCAATTCCAAAGATGGTGCGATTGATAGCGGCTCGCCGCATTGCTCAAGTGTCCAATGTACAAGTTTCAATTCCAAAGATGGTGCGATTGATAGCATAAAAAGTTGAATAGCCCGTGGAAGAAAGGCATTGTTTCAATTCCAAAGATGGTGCGATTGATAGACAGTGCTCAGACATGCATGCATGGTAAACACAAGTGTTTCAATTCCAAAGATGGTGCGATTGATAGCCTGAAGGGTTCACACTTTACAGCTTTAAGCATACGTTTCAATTCCAAAGATGGTGCGATTGATAGCCGTTCGAAAACCAAATCTAAACAGCTGTTATATAGCAGATTAGATTTATGGTTTCCTGTTTTTTTGTCGTCGTTTGTCGTCGATCATGAATTATACTCTTTTATACTATGTTCGACGATTTAATTGCAACATTGAAAATCAATGAATTAAAGTATTTATGCTGATCGTTTTCAATATTGTATAAAAATAAACTGAATATATTCGGGCATTCGACGACGTTTAAATAATATTATCCAGTTTACTCCGCTCATTTCCAACAATTTCCTTATACAGCCACTTGCTGTCGCGCGATTTGAAAAATATCAGGCTATCACAGTCTGTATTCATCAGCGCTTTTGCCTTTAGTTTAAGTTCTTCAAGTTTAACCTCGGTGATCTCTCCTTCAAATACACTGTTCTGAATCCAGTTAAGGTATTTGCGGCACAATTTAAGCATTTTTCCGACACGTTTTTCCCCAACATCATAAACCAAAATTACATACATAGCTTAGCTTCCTTTCTACCACCAGGCTTTAAATGGTTTGTATTCCTCAATACCCAGAATGTGTTTGCTCAGTTTGTAACATTCCAGCTTTATTAAATGCCGGTAGCTTACGCTCCGTTTTAAAGTGCGGTGTTGTATCGTTTCGTTAAGTTTCTCTTCAAACGAGGCAATAAAGGTTTTTTTCCCTTTTTCGTTCAGGATTATCCGGTTCAGCTTTTGTTCAAAATCGGTTGCCTGAATCTCCCTTTTGTTCAATACTTTAAATATAATCCGGTCAACCAGTAAAGGCTTGAAGATTTCTGCCACATCCAATGCCAGGGAATAACGCCTGTCGCCCGGCGAATGAAGATAACTGATGGTCGGATTTAATTGCGTCTGATGTATTGCCCTTAAACATTGGGAATAGCACATCATGTTGCCAAAGGAAATCAGTGCATTAACCTCGTTCTGTGGTGGCTGCTTTGTACGTTCACCCATCTCGAAATCGTTGATTATCAGATTAAATGCATTGTAGTACTGTTGCCTGATGTTGCCCTCTATCCCCATGAGCTGATCAGTCTGATTATATTCTGTCAAACTTCCCGCAAGGCGTTCAATACTTTCAATTGTTTCCGACAAATCTTTCCCCCTGTTGTTGTAGTACTTCAGGTTCCTGACCATGTTAAAAGACGCGCCTTCGAGAAACCTGCGGGCAATAATGGCCCTCTTCGCGCTATTGGTGTAATACTGAACCTGAGAAACCAACATTCTTCCAGACAACAGAAAATCTTTCGGCATAAAGGAGCCTGTGTAGTTCTCATAATAGTCGAAGAAATGTACGCTGATCTGATTCTTTCCCAAAAAGTTGAATAAGCTGCTGTTGGCATCGAGAGAACCGAAAACGTAAAACTCTTCAACATTTTCAACCGGCAGATACCGCGCCTGGCCTTCTGTACCGTCTTCATCAACAGGCACAAATTTCAGGGTGTTGTCTTTCCGCATCAAGCGGCCCGGGTTAAATAAATAGTAGGTTTTTTTCAATTTGAGTGATTTTTGGTTACACGACAGAGTTCACTGTTTTTAGACACGATTTACAGGTTCTAGGGTTCATTTTTAGACAGGATTTACA
>DJGZ01000025.1:539-49422 GCA_002433025.1 Bacteroidales bacterium UBA5833 | reverse complement strand
TACAGGATTTACAGGATCAGAGGGTTCATTTTTTTGACAGGATATACAGGATTTACAGGATCAGAGAGGCTAAGAAATTATTGCTTCCTTCTGGTTTCTTTATCTGTTTTCCGGTAAGTTTTGTATTTATGACGGATCGTTACCGAACTTCCGAAGTTAATAAGCAAACCATGTTCCATATTGGTGCCGCTCAGGTAGTTTACCAGTTGTACTTCGTGGGTAACCGACAGCCTCTCAACGGCTTTTAGTTCAACTATCAGGACATTTTCAACAAACAAATCCGCATAATAGTCGCCGATCAGCTTGCCTTTGTAATAAACCTGAACAGGATACTGACTTTCAGCCCGAAGACCGGCCTCCCTGAGTTCAATCAACATAGCATTTTCATATACTTTCTCAAGGAAGCCGGGGCCCAGCGCATTGTGCACTGTATATGCCGCACGGATTACTTTTTCTGTTAATGTTGTTATTGTGCTCTCTTTTTCCATTTTCTATTTTCTTATTTATTAGTTTTTTAATCATTCTGTTAATCCTGCCGTCTTTCATCATTAACCTGTTAATCCTGTTAATCCTGTCTTATTTCAGGATTATCCTGTCAATCCTGTTAATCCTGTCGTATTTCAACATTAGCCTTTCATCCTGTTAATCCTGCCGTCTTTCAGCATTCACCTGTTAATCCTGTTCATCCTGTCTTATTTCAACATTCACCTTTCTTCCTGTTCATCCTGCCGTCTTTCAGCATTCACCATCGTTTTCACCTATCCAGCAGAAATCGAAGTACGAACAATGTTTGCAAATACTCATCTTCTCCTTTTCGGGGCAGTGTTCGTTCCGGCAGATTTCTTCAATATCAGCCATCATGTCTGGAAACGATTCACGGTCGATGTTGCTCAGATAAACCTCACTGGTTTTGCGCAGTTTCGGGTATTCAAGAATCCCGAAATCCGCCCTTATTCCGTTCTGTTCAAACACCCACAGGTAGTATTTGAGTTGAAGCTCATGTGCATCTTCCAATTTGTCAGATTTTTTGATTTCGTGAATTATCCCTCGCCGGGCATCGTAATAATCAACTTTTACCCCATCAATCTCAACTTCCTCGTAACGCTCGTTACGGGCGGGATAGGAAGTTTCATGAATTAGCTTACCCGTTTCAACAAGCTCCGAGGTATGTTCCATTTGAATGCCATTGGAAAATAACCAGAGTTTGCGATGGCAGATGATGTAATAGCTAAAGTGGGTACCGGTGATGCGCATCTTTTATAACAGGTTTTTAGGGTTCATTTTAGACAGGATTTACAGGATTTACGGGATCAGAGGGTTCATTATTTGACAGGATTTACAGGATTAACAGGATTGGAGGGTTTATTTTTGACAGGATTTACAGGATTTACAGGATTGGAGGGTTTATTTTTTGACAGGATTTACAGGATTTACAGGATTGGAGGGTTTATTTTTAGACAGGATTTACAGGATTAACAGGATCAGAGGGTTCATTTTAGACAGGATTCATTTTGCATTGGCAGGGATATCATGAATAATTATTTTGCGGCTGAAGGTTTGGATAGCCCATTTTAATATACTCATGATCCATCGCATGAAAGGCCTTCCTCAAAGGAGCCGCATTCAAACTCATTGCTGTCTTTCTGATCGTTGCGGTTAAGGGTGCACAGTATATTGTCTTCCCAGTCATCAGAAAGGTAATTGCGGCAACGAAGGCAAAGGTCGGGAATGGGAACTTTCAGCGGATCAATGCGTGTGCCGTCGTCGTTGAAAAGTCCGCCAATAAATGGCTCCGGTATTTCTTCATCATCCGGGTCAGGGGCATCCGGACCACAAAGAAAGCAATCGTCACCATAAGGACAGGTTTCGTTGTCCCCGGTACACCACTCCATTTCAAAACCGCCCAGCGGCAGATACTGAATGGTATCATCCCAATGGAATATAATCTGATCGATAAATGCATCATCCGGAAAATTATCCGGCAAATCGATAATATCTATATTCAGCGCTATAAACAGCCTTTTAAAAGCATCGGCAAGCGCCGGCCAATCCTCATAGGTTAACTCAAAGGATGGCGGGAATTCTTCATACGAAATCCCGGTAAGCGCTTCCAGGGTGGTAAAGGGCGATAACGCCAGTTCCGCCATATCCGGCATCTCTTCCATATGAGGAGGCACTTCATAATATGGCGCAGGAGGCGGATCATTGATTAACGCCTCAATGTCGGACAACAGGTGGGGGAGGTAGGGGTGCATGGGGATTGAGTTAAAGGAATATTTGACAGGATTTACAGGATTTACAGGATGCATATAATCCGTATTGATAAAAAACTATTTAAAGAAAAATACTGGTGTCTATTTTCATTGAATCAAATCCATATTCTGGCGAATAGCAATTAGCCCAATTTAATAGATATTCAAATCCATATTTACTTTTATCAGGATGCAGCATATCTCCAATAGCTTCTCGTTGCTTTCTATAAATCGAAATGCTAAACTGTGACATAATGCTACCCAGCTTTTTCATTTCGATTTTTCTCGATGTAAAGTCTTCAAATTTCATGCTTATAACCTTTTCGTAGTACTCAAAGACCTTCTCCCCATCAACATATTCCATATTACCTGTTAAAGCACCGATCTTTTCTAAATCAGAAATATTTTCAAAAAAGGCAACAGGAATTAGAATAGGAATAAATAGCTGTTGGCTGTCATTATCCTCAATTAACTTGAAATCAGAATGAAGTTTTGAGAAATTGAAGTTTTTGAAATGTTGATAATAACCATTGTCGGCATGAAAAACATTTCTCATAGTCTTTGATTTCAATTCAAATACCTTTTCGTACAAAGTATGAAATTGTTTCTTCACTAAAATATCTTTGTAGTCGTCGAAAATATCTTTATCTGTTTGCTGAACTTTAAAGCGAGAATCTGAGCCATAAATGGTGCTTGTCTTGTCGCAATCAAACAAATAGACAATGCAATTAACTTTTGATGCATTTCGATTGATACGCCCAGCCAATTGTTCATCGCTATCGATAAGCGAACGATCTTTAAATCCCAAATCCATATCTATATCAACACCCGCTTCAACAACCTGTGTTGATACGACTATTACTTTGGGGTATTCTTGTTGTTTTATTGAATTGATGATTTGCTTTCTCCTAAACTCCAAAATATCGCCGGAAAGCAAAAGGATTTTGTACTCTTCAAAACGGTTGTCGTTATTAATAATGCTAAAAAACAGTGCGGCTGTTTTTTTTGTGATAAATTCAATCAGGACTTTTACGTTTTCACTATTTAAACCTGCATACAGTTCTGCTTTCTCGATCATGAAATCAGACAATTCTATAAGGTAGTTTTCTTTTTCCTCATTCTCTGGCCTCTTTTTGTCTGCCAACGTAAAGTCGAATGAAACCCGGCCAGCAAAATTTTGATTCGAGAAATATTTATCCCGATTTGAAATCAATGAGATAAAGGATTCTTTCAAGTCTTCATGCAACGCATCTATTTTAGGAAGGGTTGCAGACATGATTAAAACCCGAATATTGAACAACTCGGCATAGTTGGCAAGAAAATAGACAATCTTATCCCAATGGTCGGGATTATAGGTTTGAATCTCATCAATGATTACAATCGAGTTACACAACCGATGTAAAAGGTAGTTGCTCTCCTTTTCATTCCCTTTCAGAATATCAAAGAACCGGACATGCGATAGAAGCGCAATTGGGTAATTCACAAATAAATTGTCCAGATACAACCGTTTCTCATTGCCGTAGGTACCATCTCCCTTTTCATGAAACCCAGCTTTTGAGTGGAGTTGAATAATGGAATTGTTGTCAATCTCTAAGGTATCCTTAATCGATTTAAATGTTTGGGTGATTAAGGTGGTAAAAGGAAAAACATAGAACACTTTATTTAACGAGGAATCGACATTCATTAGCTCGGTAGCAAATGCCAACGATAAGTTTGTTTTTCCCGCCCCGGTAGGGGCTTCCAGATAGAAGCATCTTTTCCCCGAATGTTCTCTTAAATTCGAAATCATTTCGGCAGTAAGCTTTTGCCTTAGGACATTCAGGTTTTGGTTGTTCCGTTCGGTCAACTTTTCGAAAGGAATAGAATGGTAGTGTTCAAAATTAGTGTATAAGTTTTTGTTATAGGGCTGTACGGTTTTGAACCGTTCGATAAGTTTTTCCTTCTCAGGTTTGTTTAACACACCGAATTCATTGATTTCGATTTTCGTCATGAACTCGTTGGTTGCATAGAAATCGGAAGCTGTTAATAATGAATAGAGCAGTTTGGTTGTTGCGAACAAATTAAAATATACCTCTGGTTTATCAACCATCTCACGAAATCCCTCAAAAATATCTGTAGCTCCATAGTAGAAACTCGAACAGAATTTTTCATCCCAAAAGATGCGATACGTTTCTAAATATGAATAACAATCATCGATTTGTTGGTTTTCGAATTCTAATGAAAAATCAATTGTTGGATTGTGATGCTTAATGATAGCCCCTGCAAACAGATGAATAGAGAAATACAGAATAAGCTTTTCGTCATCATCATCAAACTGAGTGTTTTCAACAGTCTTCTTAAAAAAGATGTTTGAAAACAGGTATGCCCCAAGCAATGAATGATTTGAATGAAACGACAATTTATTATTCAAAGAGAATAAATCATTCTCCATTTTCTGAACCTGAAAATTGGGATTTACTTTTCCCAAATCATGGTAAACAATAGCTGCAATGAATATCTTTTTGAATAAGTTTCCGAATTCCTTTTTACTTTTAACTGGTAAAAGAGGTATGAGCTTTTCTATCAATGAGTCGAGCAGATGATCAATTTTGTGAGCCTCCATCAATCGCAAACAGTATTTTGAAACCAGTTCCGAGTGTTCGAAGAGGGTCTCTTTATCCGATTTATCCTTCGATAAATGGGCATAATAAGTTTTTGAAAGTTCACCGAAAATTGGCAGAAGACCAGCAATAACTTCATTAGAACAATTGAATGATTTCATCATTTGAAAGTTTAATCAATGGATACGATTCTGGTAATACGTAATCTTGCTTCAAATTCCAGTTCGTAAATGCAAACTCTTTGTATTCATATTGAAACAAAGGTGACTCAAAATAACCAACAGGCAGTCTTTCAAAATACAAGTATTTACTACCAGTCATAGATAGAACTCCTGGACGGAAACGTGCGCTAACTTTACCATCTTTAACTTTTTCTTCCTTAAAAAACAAGCTATTTATCTGGAATTCTCCGCTGGGAGTCAATGGTTCAAAAGAATATTCTTCAAAATTGTCCCACCATAGAGAGAATTCATTTTTACCCATATAGGGCAAATATTCAGCCTTATTTTCTTTCAGATAGTTGTAGAGCTTGTTTTCTGTTCCGTTTTCAAGGTTTAGCAGAATCCAACATTTAAAAGCCGGTGCAACCAATGCTTGCTCTGTAACCATCAGATTTCCACCTTCTTCTTCACTCGCTAAGCCAGTAGTATTATTATATTTAATTACAGTTTTCGCAAAGTTTCCATTTTCGTGATAAGATTTGCCATTTTCTTCCAATGGAGCAATAGATACTTTCAGATCTTTCAGCTTTTTGTAATATTCGGGCATCTCACCGTGTTTTTGGAATCCTTTTTCACCGATAATAGCTCCAAGGATTCCCAAAAGGGATGGTTTATGAAGCATATTAAAGGTAAGATAAATAGGGTCGTTTGTGTCGGGTTTCTTAAGAAAACCAAAATCTGACTTAATATTGATTGATACTAATTTTTCCATACTTTTAGTGTTAATCCCTGGCAGGATTCGAAGTCCTGCCAGGGATAATTATTTTCTACAAACTTTTTAGTGTTGCGTTTTCCGGCATATTCTTTACCTCAATCGATGCTTTATTCAAGTAAATTTCGATTGTCTCAATTTCTGGAGTATTGGCATCAACAACTGTTTTCAAATCTGACAAATCAAGTTGTACTTTTCCGTCTACTTTTTCTTTGCTCATTTTCAACAATTGAGTAAAATTGGGGAGCACGAGTTTGGATTCGGATTTTAATGTCACCCAAATCAATAATTCATTCTCGCAGCCCGCTTTAGCAGCTGAATCGTAATAGGTTACACCCTTTTGCAAAGCTTCTTTTAACTTGGAAATGTCTTCAGCAGAAAGCGCTTTAGCATCCTTACCTGCCAATTCCGTTATATCTTCCAAGTTTTTTGGGTTCACTGAAAAATGATGCAAATAGTGTCCTTCGTGCAAACGGCTTTGACGCCCAAGAGTGGTGGCTGAATTATCCTCGCTATTTTCATTTGGATTTCTAAAGGGCGACATGATCTGTTCTGAATAAAAATTGTTCTCGTGCCAGATATTTATTCCATGAGTAATTTGAACAGGACCATGCACTGAAATAGCAACATTGTTTGTTTTGGATTTTTTTGCAAAAGTTGCCCCGAACAAACGTATGTCAATGCAGCTCAACAAGTCTTTGGCAATCAATTTCTTATCCTTCTCGTCTTTATGCTCTGGGAAGGCTTTAGAAAAAGCATCATCCAAACTAAATGGAATGAAATCTTCATTAAAACGCTTGAAATAGAAAACTTTTTCAGATGAATAGTTTTCCTTTAAGAAATTTTTTACTGCATATTTCAATGCTTTGTCGGTCGCATAAACGACTCCATTGGGTAGTGTTCTTGGTTGTCCAGAGAAATCAGCGTTATAGTTTGCGTTAATTGCTTTCACTATTGCTGCGCCAAAAATTCGTTTTGAATAAGTCATATTGTTTTGATTTAATAATTATTGTTTCTTGAAAGTCGATTCTGAAAAATAACCTGCCAAAATCATTGGTAAGTGTTCTTTCATATTTGAAGTTTCAGGCTCATATCCCATTACCTCACTAAACAGCTTATCAAATTCGTATTTGGCGGGATATAGCACAAACTTGTATTTGTACATATTAAACGTACTTGCAATTGTTTGTTTAAACAAAGCAGGCTCTGTTTTTTGCAAGAATGGTTCAAGTAGTGCATGTGATCGGTTTGCCGATTCACTTTGGATCAGCAATTTCCAAATAATTTGCCCTGCCGCAAAAGCGAATTCATCATCTTTGGTGATGTGTAATGATTCGGTTTGGGCAATCTCCCGAATCTTCGTTTGTAGTTCAAAGGTTTTATTTGCCATATTATTCAAATTAAAGTTGTTATCAAACAAAGGTTGTATACCAAACCACAGGCTTAGCTTTTTTCGTAATTGCGGTGTTTTTTTAAATTCTTCGTCATGTCGCAAATCATCGATAATCGATTCCAAGAACATTTCAGCAATCATGTTCATGGTAATTGTTTGATGTTTCGATTTATAAATGAAGTCGTACCATGCTTTACGGTATTTATAAAGGAGGTTATAAATCGCATCAGTTAAGCCATAATCCGGCTTTATCTCTATATCGTCGAAATATTTTATCCAAATGGTGCCCGCTTTGGTTTCTTGTGCCAGTTGTTTGTTGAAGATAGGGTTTACAACCATGAACTGGAAGTCAAAGATATTGTGATCTTTACTGTCGAAATAGACGATTGGATCGGACCCAAATATCTCCTTTAAAGTGAAATCATTTCCTGCTTTATCTTTTAAAGTATATTTAAAAACAGGTACAAAATCCAAATCAATTATTTGTCCTTTCTGGACAAACAAGAGGTAGAAATTTTGAAGATTGGTTCTTCTAAGATTCAAAAGTGACCGAATGATTTCAGAATACCCTGCAACTCCTTCATTGTTGAATAGCCTTGCTACATCTGTATTAAGGTTTGCCTCTTCTTTGTCAACAAAAATTGGAAGTGGGTTTGGTAGTTGTTTATTCTGGCTGAGTTGGTAAAATTTCCAAATTAACTGTGCATCTTCACCATGAACGCGATAATTATATTTAAAACTTGCCGATTGATGCTGCAAAAAGCGTTTCTTGTCATTAAATGAACTGAGGCTATCACTGATTCCAAATGTAATATCGGCATATACCGTATTGTAATCAGCTTTGTTGAATACATTTTGACCGAGATATTTTTGATATGGAATTTTAAAATCTTCAACAGCTGGGTTCTTCAAGAAAATTATAATCGAATATGCATCTTTGAGATCAGAATAACCAACCATTTCAAGTACATTCCAAAAGTTATCTTTTAAAAAGGTTTTAAACCCGTCAAACCAAATTTTGGGATTACCCTCTCCAACAAACTCTTCTGCCTTATTAAAATATTGTTTAATCAATTCGTTTAGAATCCCTTCTTTGCCAATGTTTTCGAGATTCTTGTCAATGATTTTTTTAGTACAACCTACAGCATAAGGATTGCATGTAACATTAAAGATTTTCTTGTTTGGATTAAAAATCTTAGCTGCAGAAACGGGCTTTGAAGCTTGAAGAATCAATCGGCATTTTTCGAAAAATGGAGTAAGCTCATCCTTCTTTGTGTAGAGTCCAGCATCTTCATTCAAGATGTTTCCGTTTTCATCAACATTCTTTAGTACATATTTACCCTCCACCAGACCTATATCCAGAGCAATGTAAATACCCTCCTTGAGTTTAGCTCCTTCTTCAAAAAGATCAGGAGCACCTTCTTCAAGTGTTTCCACAAATTGACAAATTTCTTTGATCATAATTTAAAGTATTAAAATATTCGTGCAAAAGATAAAAGGATTTAACATCAATAAAAGAACTTGAGAAACTTTCATCTTCAAAGATAATAATGAAAATCTGTTCTTTTGAGAAACCTTTACCGTTTAAGAACTCAACCTTCTTTTTAACAAATAGTTTAACATCTACCTCATCCATTAAATGAGATTCAAAATTTTGAAAAATATATCGTTTAGATTTCATGGTTGGAATTTTTCTGCAAAAATAAAAAAAAGACCCAACATGAAAAAATAAAAAGCTTAATCAATTAAAATAACGCACAAATTTAAAAATTATTATCTTTGCATCATAACAAAAATAGTATATGCAAATCGTACCATTTTGGAATTGAAATACATGAAAAAAGTAAAAGCTTGTTTGTTATGCTGCCAGAATTACTTAAAGTAGTTCTGGCACTTTTTATTTATCAATCCTCACCTCCACCCAAACCCTTCCTTCTTCCACTTCCTCTTTATTAACGTAAGCAATGGTTGCGTTTACATTTGCTTTCTGATCCATCATTAAGGCAATCACGGGATTATGCCGGCGCGGGATGTATCCGATTTTGTGCCCCATAATGTAAACAGCTATGGCATCGCGGTCGTATTTATTTTCGGGTTCACGCTTCAGCCGGGCTTTATCCCCTGGTTTTATCCTGTTTTCAATTTTTTTTCCATCATAGTACCGGTAACCGGCTACCGGCATAATGCCGAGCGAAACGGGTTCCGGTTTTTCCGCCGGTATGGCCTCAGCACGCTTTCCTGCCAGCCAAAACCCGCCGAATCCTGCCAGAATCTGTTTCAAAAATTCCAGTCTGTTCATACATCAGGGCATTTATTACGGTACAAAATAATACCCTGATTTTGACAACTTCTGTCACGAACTGTCTTTTTTAAGATTATTTTTCAAATTCATCAGGTTGTTTTCCAATTTACTGATGATGTGTTGTTTAAATTCATCGGGTTCAATCTGAAAAATTTCGCCCAGCAATCCCGAAACAAAGCGGCCAACGCCGTCGTAACTGCATACCCCGGCTTCAAATACCCAGTGATTGTCATTTATACATTGCAGATACTTTTCGGCCAGAGGGTACTCTTCTGTAAGCAGGCTGGCCGCCCTCAGACTCATGGTAAGTTTAACCGGAAGTGATTCGGTGCTGCTGATCCTGAAAACATCAATACGGGCAGTTGCATGCCGCGCCTTTGATTGCCAATGTGTTTCACAAACTTCCACACCGTTCATGCGCGAAATTTTAAACAGTTTATTGGTTTCAGATACCGTATCGAATGCCCACACCTGAATGTAATTGGTGGTAAAGGCAAATGGCTCTGTCAGGCGGTCGTTCACCCTTTTGCTGTTGGCAGAACTGTATCCCCTGATAATTACCTGTTTTTCTTCTTCCATGGCTTCTACCAGGGCATTGATGTTTCTGGCATTTTTTCCCTTTGAAACCGTATCGGCCAGGATACGGTAATTGTAGACTGTATAGAGTTTCTTTTTCAGGTTTTGTTTTATCAGGTTGTTTTCGTCAATACTTTCGATGGCGCTTTTCAGCACCAGCGCCTCTTCTTCGGTAAAATGCACCAGGTTGCTGATCTCTTTTAAATAGGGCGATGACTTATCTATTCTGTAGAAATTGTTGTTCTTTTTGATCACGAACCCGGCTCCGCGTAGCGTATCTATGTACCTGTAGACCGATCTTACGGTAATACCAAGCCTGTCCGACAGGTCGTTTACCGTGTTGCCCCGGTTTGCCGTAAGCAGCATCATCAGTCTGAGCAGTCTGTCCACTTTGGGCTGGTCCATGCGATTACCGGTGTTTTTTGATTAGCTGGCTTTTCCGTTAATTGGCGATTAACTGCACACATCCCAGGCCCAGTGAGTTTTTTTCACCAAAGCCGGCAACATATCCTGTACAGATCAGGTCGGGGGGTGCACTGATTTCAAAATCAAAGCTATATGCCTTTATCCTTGTTTCCTGAGGCGTGCCGGCTTTTATGGTAATCAAATGACTTTTTGAAGTATTCAGAAGTTTAATGGTGCTGTCTGAATTGTCAGTCAGTGAATCCGCGCCGGCCTTCATAAATCCATAGGTCACAGCCGCGGTGTATTTATTTATCAGGTTATCGAAAAATATTCTTTGAAAATCCTGGTGTAAAGGCGAAAGATATTCGGCATTCCGGCTATTGTGTCTCTCTTTTGATACCAGAATCGGCGATATACATTTGAATTTCATGGTTCTGATAAATACCGGATCCGGAAGAATTTCAACCGATTCCACCCTGAGACCGGCCACCGATACCTTGTCTCCAATACGGAATCGCTGCCCCCTGAACAGCCCTGCAATAAATGTTTCCAGGGCAAGCGGAGCCATAAACGAAATTTCAAGCCGGCATTCACCCTTCAATATAGTAAGCCTGTCTCCATCAACTTTAAACCCTTTTTCAGGAAACTGAAGCTGAGAGAAACAAAACAGCTTGTACTGCCTGAGACCTGTTTTAAAACCCGAATCGTGTAAAAAACCCGCAAATTCATGATTGCCCGAAGCAATGGTACGGTAGATCCAGGCACTCAACGGGTATGAGTAGTTGACCGGAATTATACTTCCGTGTGGTTCGTCAGTTTTAATAATCAGGCGGATACGCATGTTGATAGTACTATAATTTTCTGTTATATTCCTTTTATCGGCAAGCCCGGGAGAGAATGTCCTTTCTGAAGTTCCCGTAATTATTACATCTCCTCTATTGCTTCCTTATAGATAGTGAAAGCCAAATTTAATCAATTATTATATTTCCGCGAATAATTTTCAGCAGAAAAAATTTTAATCCACTAAATCTTTTACTTTTAACCACTACTCCCCGGGATAAACGACAAGCATCTCTCGCGGGGCCGGGTTTTATATTTTCAGCATACCGTTTTTGTCCGGCAAGTAGAATACAAACTTCACCCTGGTAATTTAAATTGAAATACCGGCTAATTGCGGGTCAATCACCTGCCGCATGGGAATGTATCCCGAAAGGAGAAGATATATCAGGCACCTGAGTTGATTCTGCTTATCCCTCCACCGTCACCACCGGCCAGGGTTTGGCGGTTTTCCAGGCGCCCCGGGTGAAGTCGGGAATATCCACGCTTCCGCTGCGCTGGTTCAGCGATTGTTCGCTCAGGGGCACAATGCACGACCAGGCGGCCGCGTCATAAACATCCTGATCGAGGGGCAATCCGTTGCGCAGGCAGTAAATCAGCCGGTAGTCCATAATAAAGTCCATGCCGCCGTGGCCGCCGACTTTTTTGGCTTTCTCGCCGATCTGTTTTACCAGCGGGTGTTCGTACTGTGTCATCAGCTGATCATATGCTTCGGGCTTCAGAAACTGATGGGCGTTGGGTTCCAGGGCAATGGCGGGGCGGGGCCATTTGCGGGCCATGCCCCTGGTGCCGCTGATCAGGTGGAGGCGGTCGTAGGGCCTGGGACTGGTGGTGTCGTGCTGAACCATCAGGGTGCGGCCGTTTACCGTGCGGATCAGGGTGGTGTTCATATCGCCGAGCTTGTATTCAGCCAGTGCTTCGGGTGAACCGGCGCCGAACTTATCTTCAGCATAAAGGCTCAGCCCGGCCTGTTTGGTCGACATGGAGGTAAGGTAATCGAAACGGTCGCCACGGTTGATGCCCATAATCTGGGCAATGGGTCCCAGCCCGTGCGTAGGGTAGAGGTTTCCGTTGTGCTTTTTGCTGTATTCCAGCCGCCAGAAGTTGTAATAGCCGCCCTCGCTTTGTTTCATGAATTTCAGTGACCTGAGGTCGTGGATATAGGCGCCTTCGGCATGGAGGATTTCACCGAAAACATCATTGCGCGCCATATTGAGGGTGGCCAGCTCAAAAAAGTCGTAGCAGCAGTTTTCGAGCATCATGCAGTGGCGCTGTGTTTCCTCGGCAGTGTCGACCAGCTGCCAGCACTCTTCCATGGTCATGGCGGCGGGCACTTCCAGGGCCGTGTGTTTGCCGTGTTTCATGGCGTGAACGGCAATGGGGGTATGCAGGTACCAGGGTGTACAGTTGTAAACCAGGTCGATGTCGTCGCGTTCGCACACTTTCATCCAGTCGGTTTCGCCGGTATATTCCGCGGCGGGTTTATGTCCTGCTTTAGTGATTTTATTGTTGGCTTCCTGTACAAAGGCCGGCACCAGGTCGCACACGGCGTTGATTTTCACGCCTTCCAGCTGAAGCAGGCGCCTCACCGCATCCTCGCCGCGCATGCCCAGGCCGATTACGGCGATACGCACCGTTTCGAGCGGTTCGCAGGCAAGATCCATCACGGATTTATTTCCCGAAGGTCTTATTTCAGTATATCCTTCTGCATTTCCGGCAAAAAGTTTTCCCGTGGTTCCAAGTCCCAGTGCGGCAGTGCCCAGTGCGGCAAGGCGGAGAAATTCGCGGCGGCTGTTGTCGTGCTTCTTCATAAAATATTTTATTAAGTAGCAAATGTACTAAAAATCCCTTCTGATTCGATCGGGGTCGGAATTCTTTCAAAAATAAGGAATAATCTGTGAATGAACGATTTATTCAGATGTTAACCTTCCGGGTTATTTCCATTTGAGGGTTTCGAGCATATGCCGGATATCGCCTTTAAGGAATTCAATGACCGGCGCCAGGGAGTCGTTGTTGGGCAGCACGTTAAAGTAGAGGGCTCCACGGATAAAGTGGCGGGTGCTGTCGGTGGCAAAAAACTGGTAGGGGGAGGCCGCTCCGGCCCCTTTGATGTCGTAAATCAGGCCGTGAACATTCACGGCTTCATGGTCAATCCGTATTTCGTCAATGGCGCTGGCTTTCGGGATGTGCTTCATCACCAGCTGGTGGGCATCTTCAGTGTATGTGCTGAGGTTATTGTCAACGGCTTTATAACTCATGTGAAGGCGGCCTTTATAGGCAGGAAAGTCGATGTTGATCCAGTAGGGTTCGCCACCGGCATGGGGATCACCGGTGATTTTCGCGTAAACAGGGATTTCAAAAGTATAGGGATAGATGCTGTCGAGCAGGCGGTATTCCCTTTGGGGGAGGTCGATGCGGAAGTAGCCCCTGGGCTTGGGGACCGGCGGGTCGCCGCAGGCGGTCATCATGGTTGCGAGCAGTACCGCAACCAGCAACTGAAGGGTTATTCCGGTTTTATGCATCGTGCTGTTCTTTGGTTTTAATCTGTAACCGGCAATCCGGTAATGATTACCTTAACCTTCTTGATCCGTCTTTTATCAACGGTTTCGGCCTGAAAAACGTATTTGTCGAAGGGGAAAGTTTCGCTGGTTTCAGGGATTTTCCCGGCCAGCTCAAGCATCAGCCCGGCCAGGGTATCCGATTCTCCCTTGGCTTCGTCAAAAATCCGGTCTTCGATGCCCATCGCTTTGCAAAAATCGTTAAGCAGGGTTTTTCCCTCAAAGATATAGGTGGAGTCATCCACTTTCGTGTAATGGATGGCATCGCTTTCGCTGTCGAATTCATCGTTGATTTCGCCCACGATTTCTTCGAGGATATCTTCCATCGTTACCAGTCCGGAGGTCCCTCCGTATTCATCCACTACAATGGCCATATGGATTTTGCGTGACTGAAATTCATGCAGCAGGTCGCTGATCCGCTTGTTTTCAGGTACGAAGATAGCCGGGCGCTGCAATTCCTGCCAGCCGAAGCCGTTGTTTTTTTTCAGATGGGGCAGCAGGTCTTTAATATACAGGATACCGGTAACATTGTCGAAACTTTCGCGGAAGACCGGCACCCGCGAGTAGCCGGCGTCGAGGATGATGGAGATCAGCCGGTCGAAGGGCGTTTTTTCATCCACGGCAGTGACATCCAGGCGTGAACGCATGATTTCCCTTACCGCGATGTCGCCGAATTTTACGATGCCTTTCAGGATTTTCTTTTCTTCTTCGGGGGTCTGATCATCGGCAGAGGTAATGTCGAGGGCCTCCGAAAGGTCATCAATGGTGATTTCGTGTCCTTTGCGTTCAATCCGTTTGTCGATCAGGTTGGTCGATTTCACCAGAAGGGTACTCAGGGGAGAAAAAATGCCCCTCAGGACCAGCATCGGCTGAGCCATAAAATATGCCATTCCAACAGCATGTTGTGTAGCGAAGATTTTGGGCATAATTTCGCCAAACATCAGGATCAGCGCCGTAACAACGACTACCTGAACCAGAAACCCCAATACCGGGGAATCACTGAAATCGAACAGGCCGATCATCAGGTAGGAGGAGATGATGATGATGGCAACATTTACAAAATTATTGGCTATCAGGATGGTAGCCAGCAGGCGTTTGGGCTTTTCCAGCAATTCCCTGATGATGCGGCTTTTCTTTCCCGAATCTGCTCTCAGGTCGTTCAGCTGATTGGGGCTGAGGGAGAAAAATGCAATTTCAGATCCGCTGATGGCGGCGGACAGGATAAGAAGCAGGATGATGAGGATGAGTCCGGCGATGATGCCGGGACTTATAGGGCCTTGAAAAGCGCTGAGTAATAAGGTAAACGCCTGTAATGAAGGATCAATATCAGGATCTTCCAATGCTTGTGTATTTAAATGACTGATTTGTCGATCAGTGCTGCAAAATTAATAAAATTCATGGAGAATTTAAAAATGGTTATCAGGGGGGATGCTGAAATTTGTCTCATTTCCAATGCAGCATAGCAGATTTTGAGAATATGGCAATTTTTTGATGAGGTAATTAACCATAATTCTTAATTGTGAAAGTTATTTTTCTGAACCGCAGCGGGCCGCAGAGAAAGGGAGAGAGGGAAAGGGAGAAAGGGAGAAAGGGAGAGGGGGAAATGGGGAGAAAGGGAGAAAGGGGACAAGGATCCACCTAACAGGTTTTTTTCTAACCTGTTAGGTGTGTAAAAGACTATTAAACTTTGGTAAGATACACTTTAAGCACGGACGTGACGTCCGCGCCTGCGGTTTCCAGGATTCACCCAACAGGTTTTTTTTAACCTGTCAGGTGTAAAAAAGAAGAATCAGCAAAAGTAAAAGGTACCCTATAGTTCCATCATCAGAAAATCTCTCAGGTTTAAATGTTTAATTCCCTCATGATTACCTGTTGCATATTCATCGAGCGTTACAACATATTTAGGGTGATTGTCCCGGATCAGCAAAAGATTCCCGAATTCCCGTTCAAAGGTTTTCGGTTCGGAAACAGACAGGGCCACCTGTACATAGATAACTGCATCGCCTTTTCGCCCGATAAAATCAATTTCGCGATCGCCGAGTTTGCCGACAAATACCTGGTATTCATTGTTGAGTAAGTGTTTAAATACAAGATTTTCGATGTATTTATTGGTTTCTTTCGGGTTATAAGGCCGGAGCGTGTGACGCAAACCAAGATCTTCAAAGTAATACTTGTCATTGATTTCAAATATTTTATGCCCAGTGATATCGTAACGCTTTAGCCGGTGAACCAGGTAGGAGGATTCAAGAAAATGGAGGTAATCGAGTATGGTTACGGTTGATACATTAAGTTTCTGTGATTTCAGGTATTCATTGATCCGGTTTGCTGAAAGCAGGCTTCCCGTGTTGTCCGCAACATAAACCATCAGGTTGTGAAGGAATGTAAAGTTCCTCACATTGAACCGCTGTACAATGTCTTTATACAGGATGGTGTTCAAAACATTGCGAAGGTATTCCTGCCTGACCAGGTCGTTGTCTTCAAGATGAACCAGAAAGGGCATTCCTCCCTGAACCATGTATTTGGTTAGCGAAGTAACTGAATTGTCGAGTTGGTGAAAGCGGAGAAATTCGCTGAAAGACAAGGTATGAACATTGATTTCTACATACCTGCCGGATAACAGTGTGGCCAGTTCTCCCGATAACAGTGTGGCATTGCTGCCTGTACAGTAAATGTCAAAATCTCCTGCGGCCAGTAATCCCCTGAGGCTTTTTTCAAACTGGAATATTTCCTGAACTTCATCAATAAATACAAAGGCTTTTTGTCCCTCAGGGTGCTGACTCCGGATATATGACCAGAGGGTTTCATCATCTTTGATAAAGTTAAAATCAGGAAGTTCTTTGTTAATGTAGATCAAATTACTGTCAGGATATTTTTTCCGGATGTAATCGATGGTTTGAAGCAAAAGATAACTTTTCCCTGATCTGCGCTGACCGGTGAAAACCTTTATAACCGGTTTATTAATAAAGGGAACAACCTTAGTCAGATAGGCCGGCCGTGAAATATAACTTTGGAGCTCCATATTTTCATTATGTTAAATAAATACACAAATATACCATTAAATTTCATCATGATATAAAAATACAGGAACTTATTTGATAATTTTCATCATGATAAAAATACAATCTCAGGAACCACCTAACAGGTTTTTTTCTAACCTGTTAGGCGTAGAAGAGACGATTAAACCTTGATAAATTGAACGCTGTGCACGGACGGGACGTCCGCGCCTGCCGTGAGGGGGAGAAAGGGGACAAGGATCCACCTAACAGGTTTTCTTCTAACCTGTTAGGTGTGAAAAAGACGATTAAACTTTGATGAGTTGCAATTTAAGCACGGACGGGACATCCGCGCCTTCCGTTGTTTTGGACCGGGAGCGATTAAAAAGGGAAGCATTCGCCCCGATCATAATCCGCTAGCTGTACTGCAGCACTTCAATTTCGCCTTTCATCACGCCAATGGCATTCATCGCCAGGGCGTCCACTTCATTTTCATCGGGATACAACGCGATGGGGGCGATTTTCTCAATCTTGCGGCTGAGGTCACGGGTAAAGTTGCTGTTGTTGAACAACTCTCCCGACAGGATGATGGCATCGGGTTTACCATCAAGCACCGTGCACATGCCACCGATTTCCTTCGCAAGCTGGTAAGCCATGGCATACATGATGAAAGCCGCTTTTTCGTCGCCTTCGGCAATGCGTTTTTCAATGGCGCTCAGGCTGGTAGTGCCGAGGTATCCGTAAAGGCCGCCCTTAGCGGTAATCATTTCCATAACCTCCTTTTCGGAAAATTTGCCCGAAAAGCAGAGTTTTACCAGATCGCCTGCAGGCAGGGTTCCGGCACGTTCAATGGAGAAGGGGCCGTCGCCGTCGAAAGCCTGATTGGTATCCACCACTTTTCCGTTTTTGTGCACGCCCACCGAAATGCCGCCGCCTCCGGCATGTACCACCAGCAATCCCAGTTCGTCGTATTTCCGGTTGATGGATTTGGCATACTTACGGGCAACCACTTTCTGGTTCAGGGCATGGAATATTGATTTCCGTTCAAACAAAGGATGTCCCGAAATACGGGCAACCTCTTCGAGCTCATCCACCACCACCGGATCGGCGATGATGGCCTTCGCGTTGTTTAATGCGGCGATATCGGCGGCAATGATGCCCCCCAGGTTGGTGGCATGCATGCCCATCACCCCTTTCAACAGGTCCTCGCGCATCCTGTCATTGACCTCGTAAACCCCCGATTTCACCGGTTTGACCAGCCCGCCCCGCGCGATCACGATTTTCAGCTTGTTGATGTTGATGTCGTTGTCCTTCAGCTCTTGCAGTATGGCATTTTTCCGCATCTCGAGCTGCCCGGGAATGGTTCCGCAGGCCGCAATCTGCTCGTCGGTGTATTTGATGGTCTTCAGGAAACAAAGCTTGGAATCTTTGTAAACCGCGATTTTCGAAGAAGTGTTCTTGGGATTGATAACCAGGATAATGCCAAGTGTCATAACGGTCGTATTTGTTGATTTCAGGTGTAAAGTTAGCGAAGTTTGTTAACAAAAACAGCCGTTGGCGCGCTTTGTTTAATAATTAACCGGGGTAATTTATTTGAAAGAAAATTCCGACCGAGAAAACAGAACCAATTCGTTATTAAATGTGCTGAAATTTACTTTGAGACTTTACCTTAAGAAAGATGCCACAAAAGCACAAAAACACAAAGAATATTTTTTTGCGTGTCTGGATCTTTCTGTACTTTCTGATCAGGCAAAAAATGGAGAAAACAGTGAATGGTCCTGAAGTCAGGGTAATGAGCGAAGGTTAGCTGACTACGAAAAGCTGAATGGATTCAACCTCCGGTTTATGATAGAACGTAACTCTATATTCGTTTGATTTCAGGCATGCCACAAAAGGAATGGGCCAGCCTGACCATTCTTATACTTTGAGATTTGGAAGTGTATAATATTCAATTGCAGGCCCGAAACATCAGGTGTTAATTAAAACCGGCTCAGCAGCGCGGTAATCTGCTCAAGAGAAGCGGCATCTATTTCATCAAAGGAGTTCAGCTCTTTGCTGTCGACATCCAGCACGGCGGTGATCCTGCCGCTGGCATCCCTTACCGGCACAACGATTTCGCTTTGCGAGCGGGAGTCGCAGGCGATATGTCCGGGAAACTGATGCACATCGGGCACCACCAGCGTCTGCTTCTGCTCCGCGGCAGCCAGGCAGACACCCCTGCCTTCCAGCACCTGGCAGGCCGCCGGACCCTGGTATGGGCCCACAATCAACCGCTGTCCATCCACCCGGTAAAACCCGCACCAGAAAAAGTATTCCATCTTGTGATACAATACCGCGGCAATGGTCGCCATGGCCGCCGTCTGGTCCGGGCTTTTCTGAAGCAGTTGTTCTATCTGGGTATAGAGGCGCTGGTAGCGGCTGGATTTTTTGTGGGGTTGCATAAGTAGTTTGTTTCCCGATAATTATGATCAGAGGATTTGCGGGGTTAAAGGTAAGGAAAGTTCTGTTTTGTGAATAAAAGCCGGATTAATAGAAAGAGGGGGACATTGCGCAAGCCCCCCTCCTAAAATCCAATGCAGTGTAAATATTACCGGTTCAATTTACAGTTTTTAAGCATCTTACGGAATTTCCATTCTTTTTGTTGTAATCATTTCGGACTATCCCTATAAAGTTATAACCAAGACTTCTTCCCCATGCTGTTGCGGATGTTGCTTCATTTGTGCTCCACCAGAAACCCTGATCTACTATAGACGAGAATGCACCATTTGAAGTCCGCCTGCCTCCCGGTAATCCTGTAAAGCCACTGCTGTTGTCTGCATCGAAACCCAGGGGGTTCCAGTGTTCGAAACCCGCTTCTTTCAGTTTTTCATCGGCATTGTTGGCACCGCCAAGAAACTCAATTAATTCAGCCCATTCAGTATCAGAGGGAACATGCCAGCCTGCAGGGCATAAATTGCGGGAATCAGCGACCGTATAATAGTTGTAGAGTGCGCCATAAGGGTTGGTATAGGTGGCTTCATCATTTTCATACCAGCACATGGCTCCGGTTGTCAGGTTTATCCATGTATTATCGGTGATAATAGGAATAATGTCACCGTTGTTGTAGTGTGTTACCTTCAGGTTTTCTGCCATCCACTCCTGAGTGCCAATGATCACCGATGTGTATGAATTTCCGTCAAAATCATTTACCCCTTCTCCTAAAGTAAAAAGAGGAGTAATGCAACTTAATTCATTGCCATATGAAAACCCGGTCCCATTGTAGGCATAAGCCCTGAAATAGTATTGTGTATCGGGAGTCAATCCATTGATCTGGCAGTTGTAAGTGCCCAGACCAATTCCATTGGATGCGTGATTGTCATAAAAATCCGGTTCGGGCGAAGTACTCCAGCAAACTCCGCGTTGAGTTACCATCGTAGAGCCCTGATAAGTAACATTTCCGCTGCAGATAACCGAGTTTCCTGATAGCGGTGTAATTTGTGTTGTTTCCACAACGGCAGTCGGTGGGACAAGCGGATAGGAAGCACTGATAAAACCACTGGTATTGTTGTCAACTATCGTCATATCGCCCGTGTCAATAACACCATCACCATTTACATCGGTTGAAAGGTAACCTGTAGCGAATGTGGAAGCATCATTGTCAACAGGAGTCATATCCCCTGTATCAATCACATCGTCCTGATTGACATCACCTCCGTATATACACCAGGAATTTCCCAATAGCTTGACATTGCTGTTATAAGAGAATTGCGGATCCTGCGTAAAGCTGTAATAAACATTATCACTTCCGAACGCAACCGGATTGGCAGACCATGTTTCAATGCTGTTTCGGTGATTGATAACCAGGTAATACTCATCGTCCATATTGGCGGGGAGTTGCAAAGTACAGGTTTTATCCTGGTTTAGCTCCAGATTTTCATAAACCGAAATAAAATTGTATGGGAATGTTGATTTTGCAAGTTTAACAGTAATTCTGTCTGCAATAGTTCCGGGAAACATATTTCCGCTTTCATGCTGAGCTTTATTCATGAAGCCGGTAGCTTCATTATAAAGTCCTTCCAAACAAATTGTCAGGTTTATATTTTTCGTGAAGGGACCAACAGAACCGTTAAAATAATGTGCTGAATAAGGCTCATCATTAAGGACCTGATTGTTTTGGCCTGTAAAGTAACTTTCCGGACTAAGTGTTAATGAGGTTGATCCTGAGATGTATAAAAATTCAAGATCAAGAAGTTTACTGAAATCGGGCAGGTTCAATGTCTGATCAAAGTTCCAGCTTTGAATACTAATTTGCAAACGATAAAGTTCAGGAGACACTTGAATTGTATTCAATGTATAATATGGATCGATGTTACAGAGGCAGTTCTGAAAAGTAATAACCTGTGGGTTGTAATCAATAACCAGCGTTAAATTTCTCAGGAAGCTGAAATTCCGGACGGTGACCGGAACAATAACCAGACTGCCCGGATCGGCTCCGACATCTCCGATGATAATTGTGGGAGCATCTTGTACCTGAGGACCACTGGATCCCTCCAGGATTAAAACAGGTTTAGAAGGAGCACCGGTACTTGAATTCAAGACAGCACTGTATGGATAGATATAGCAAGCCCCTCCGGCACTCCATTTCACATAAATTTCAGTATTTTCAACTGTCCCATTTACTTGAGGAATTGAAAGTGAATTTGCATAGCCCGATTCATTAAACCGGGAAATTTCCAAGCAAGGAAAGTCGGAAGCATCAGAAACAGCATCTATTTCCAGGTCGGCTGTAAGGTTAATACCTGATACCATATATCTCAGCGGAGGTGATGTTGTGTTGTAAAACACATCCTGAAAAACCAGCGTATCAACAGAAACATAAATGGTAGGAGGATTGGCCTGACTAACAGAACCATTGAAATAATAATCTTCGAAGGGTTCATTTATGATTTCGGGATCATATGGACCCATATTCCCGGAATAAGCATAAGATCCTCCTGTAAATATCAAATCAGAATAGCCCGCTGAATAGTTAAAAACTATATCGAAGACTTTTTCTCCATCAGGTACATTGAAATGATTGACTTCCCATTTGACTTTGATATACAATCTGTTAATGTCAGGATTGATAATTGAAACATATGAAAGCATATAATCAATCATGCCATTGCAACAATTATTTGGATCGGGGCAATTATTGCAGATGAAGTAATATGGTAAACTTGGATGGATATTCTCGAGTCCAGAGTAGGACAGCACTTCGGGATCGTAATCAATATAATACTCAGCAACACCTACACTGTTAAAATTAACTCCGGTCATCGGTACATAAACAGTAGTTCCCGGAGTCGCCATAACCTCATGAATGGTTACTACAGGTGCATACTGAATCCAGTATTCATTCTCAATGGTCACATATATTATGTCGGACACAGCGCCTTCACTACTCTGTATAATTGAACCCATGCAGAATACAGGAACGTCAGTACACGCCGGCTTGACAAAGATTGTCGTATTAATGACCCCGTTATTGGGACTTAAGATGAGTTGAGTGTCGAATCCCTGATCTGGAAACAGGGAAACTTCAATCTGACAATTTTCCGGAGTTGGACTTGACGAAAAAGCCTGTATAGTAAGGTCGCCGGTCAGATTGGACGCAACCACCTGATAGGAAGTTGCAGGAGTATTCATTTGTGAATAGTACTCATTGATGATCCCATTTACAGAATTTGTAATAACCGGAGGGGGGATAGCCTGACTAACGGAGCCACTTACATAATAAGTTGAAGCCGGTTCATCATTCAGCAGGTGATTCCAGGAGTCATAAAACGAGCAATCACCAAAGTTCAGGGAGGAAGAGCCACCGGCATATAAAAATACAAGATCAAACAGCTTTTCATTATCAGGAATGGTCATCCATAAATCACTTTGATATTCGAGGTTGATGTATAATTGCGCAAGGTTTGAGTTAACGGGCTGAACAGTCGTCCAATTATTGTATGGTGCATATATATTTGCCAGATCCTGGAATGTTAAGACCGTTGGATCAAATTCAATAATATACTGAACCTGACCTAAATAATTAAAATCGGAAACGGTTACAGGCACATTCACCAATTCTCCGGGTTCAGCAGTTACATTGGCAATTGTAGTAATCGGAGCGTTACCTGAAACCGGATATGTATATACATCCACAAATTGAGTTATACCGGAACTGGAGTTGAGAATTGCTGAATAATAATCGGTTAATGCATAATCAAACGGACAATTTCGGACATAAATTACTGTGGGAGGAATTGCTCCATTTTCCGGCACAAGTGTAAGTGTAAGATGATAATCGCCTTCTTCTCCTGTCAGCGATATCTCTGCATTTCCAACTTCAGGATGAACATAAATGGTCAAATCTTCAATCAAATTGCTTGCCGAAACAGTATAGGTTTGTGCCGGAGGGCAATTTCCGGTAAAGGTTAATGTTTGAGAAAGTAGCGGGGGATCAACGGTAATAGTAGGTTCCCCGACTTCCGTTCCGGTGCCGGAAACAGCAACATTCTGAGTTGTTGCGCCAGCACTGGCATTGGTTATATTACCTGAATAGGCAGTTGCTACGGTTGGACTGAAACGGACAAAAACAATTGCATTGACTATACCTTCCGTCATCGAAAGTGGAAGTGATCCGGTCCATGGGCCGGTTTCGCTTAATGATACTGAAAAACCTGCCGGAGCAGTAACTAAAATATCGGTTGTCAGGTTGCTTCCCTGAACATTGTACGATTGAGCAGGTGAATCTGATCCTAAAATCACATTACCAAATGCTAAAGTCTGCGGTGAAACAATTATTGTCGGAGTGCCGGTAACATTAACATTAAGTGTGCTGGCAGGACTGGTTCCACAAGCATTGGTGGCCGTAACTGAAATTGTGCCGCTATTTGCCCCAACAGTTGCGGTTATTGAATTTGTAGTTGAGCTACCGCTCCAGCCAATTGGCAAAGTCCAGGTATATGTGTTCGCCCCGGCAACAGGTAAAATGCTGTAGATTTCGATTGTTCCCTGACCTGGACTGGTATTACCTGTGATGGCACCAGGTTGCGATGGTTGAGGATTAACCGTCATTGTTATTATATTTGACGTGGCCGGGTTTCCTGTTGGACAACTCAAATCGGAAGTTAATACACAGGTAATCACATCATTATTGTTTGGAGAAAGGATATAAGTCGGACTATTCGTTCCCATATTTGTACCATTTCGCTTCCATTGATAAACTGGAGAAGTGCCACCATTTGTCGGAGTTGCGGTGAAAGTAACCGAAGTACCTGAGCAAACCAGGTTGGCCGAAGCGGTTATCACCACACTGACAGGTAACAAAGGATTAACCGTCATTGTAATAGCATTCGATGTGGCCGGGTTTCCTGTTGCACAACTCAAATCGGAAGTTAATACACAGGTAATCAAATCATTGTTATTCGGAGAAAGGACATAAGTCGGACTGTTTGTCCCCACATTTGTCCCATTTCGCTTCCATTGATAGGTTGGTGAGGCGCCTCCATTGGTAGGAGTTGCGGTGAAAGTAACTGAAGTCCCTGAACAAACCGGGTTGGCGGAGGGAGCAATCATTATACTTACCGGGCAAGGGTCTATACCTGTCCCATTAACCATCACATTCTGAGTTGTTGCACCTGCGCTGGCATTGGTTATATTACCTGAATAGGCAGTTGCAACTGTTGGGCTGAAACGTGCATAAACCGTTGTATTTACATTCCCTCCAGTCTGCGGTAGAGTGATAGTGCTTGTCCAGGGGCCGGTACTGGCGTCTGATACTGCGAATCCTGTTGGTGCGTTTACCGTGATGGATGTCGTAAGATTGCTTCCGGCTACTGTATATGACTGTGAAACTGAACTGGATCCCACAGTAATACTTCCAAACGAGAGTGTTGATGGATTAATTGTTATAATTGGAGGCCCATTAACTGTTATATAATTTTGTTTGGAAATACTCTCAGTTATTGTACCATCGGAAATAGTTAAGGTGATACTATAAGAACCAGGATTTTCGAAAATATGCTGAGGGTTTTGTAAAATGCTATTTGACCCATCTCCAAAATTCCAGTACCAACTCGTAATGGTTGTATTCTGAGCAAACGAAAAATCTGTAAAATATACAGCGAAAGGGGCATTCCCTGATATGTTATCGGCAGTGAAATCTGGAATTAAATAAATGCTTTGATCAATAACCTCAAAAGTTAGTTCAGGCGTTAGGATCCCATCATTGTAAAATTGTCTTACGGCTGATATACCAATCTGATATGATCCGTAAAGATCAGTCTGGTTGTAAGTTCCAGTATATAACTGCGAAGCCTGGTTGTAAAGTAAGTAAAATTGAATTTGTGTATTGTCAGGTTTAAATATTGTGCATAAGACCTGTGCATCGCTAACGTTATTATTTAATATACTGCCGACAACAGATGTAGAAATATTTATTTGCCCGCCAATTCCAATGGTCGAATTATCAAGCTGCCCATTTAATACAAGATTTCCGCCGTTAACCGTCAAATTAACCGCATTGAATGTTGAGGAAAATTGACTACCACTGGGATTTTCATAAACTACATTTGTAGCACCAAAAGTATAATTACCAACAGCTGATCCTTTAATTATATAGCTGGTCGTTTCAGTAAGCCCAGGATCCACATCCCCAGGGTCTCCTGAAAGTGAACCAGAAACCAAGGTAAGTCCGGATGGCAAAGGTGAATCATTATAAAATGGTTCATCTGCAATGTTGGTTCCAATATTTTGAAAAGATAAATTAACCGTTACATTCTGGTTAATCTCTGAACTATTTAAATTTAAAGTTTTCGTGCAGACAAGGTTAGGATCACCCATAAAGTAGTGTATGACCAGTCTGATATTACTAATGGTTACTCTAGTATTGTCACTAGCATCTCCCTTGATATTAAAATAATTATTTGTAAAAAACTCATTTGATGATAATGTAAAGTATCGATTATTTCCTGTGTTTGAAACAGCTTCATAGTCAACTTGCTTCCCATTATTAAATAGCAAAATATCTCCTGCTGCATTGACAGAAACCACATCAAAGTATAACCTGCAATAATCAAGGCCTGCTTGCATTTGATTATACGTGGTTTGAGGTATATTATGGCTTGAGGCCCATGCAGCCTGAGAAAAACGTAAAGACACCTGAGAGTTACCAATATCCCATGTTACATCTCCAGCATTCTGTACAAAATTGTCGAGTGCAAGCCTGAATGTATTTAGTCCATTGCTTAATTTTTCAATTGTATTTATGTTGATATTATATGTTGTATTGCTGACCTGATTTGTAAAACTAGTTTCCGGAATTCTCATATCCAAATGAGAAGTAGTTCCCCAGGATTCCAGTTCAACAGCAGAAGAAATAGTCCAATTTGAAGCGTTAACTCGATTGTACTCATCAGTAGTCAAGGTTTTTGTATTATCAAGCGATGTTGGATAATTGGTTGCCGGATCATTATCAAGATTGAAGAAATTGAGATTATTGTAATAATGCGTTAAAATTGTTGTGCTTTGAACACTCCCATTAATTAAGGTGTTTGAAGTTGTAAAATTGTGTTCATAGTTTCCAGGACTATATTGAACAACACTAATATTTAAAGTAACAACATTACTCCCTCCATTGTAGTTAAAAGTAATAGTGGCATTGTAATTTCCTATTGCCGTTCCCGATGGGATGGTAACTCTATAATTATAAGAGGAGGTTTGCATTGGATTTAATGAAAAAGTTGTTCCACTGGTCAGGGTGACCCAGGCACTTTGAGCCCCCCCCCTTGTTACCGTCCCATTAATAGCAGCAGAACCGGTATTTTGTAATTGCAGTGTCAAGTCACTATAAGTTGCGGGGCTAAGAGCCAAATTCTTAACCGGATTTGTAGCTCCATCAATTATCAAGTTTCCAACTACACCAACATATATTGGAATTTCCTTGTAATCATTTATTGGATTCTGATCACCATTTAAGAAACTTTGAACTTTTAAGTTATGAGCTCCATTGGTAGCTATCCAGCTGAAATTTACCGGAGTGGTTGCATTTGGTGCCAGGCTGGGAATGGTTGTTGTGGAGTTATTAAAAGCACCATCCACAAAAAATTTAACTTGCTGCCCAGAGGCTTCTGTATTTAGTCCAACATTCTTCAAGGTAGCATTCACAGTGACCGTTTGACCTTGAATTGGATTTGTGGGTAAGAAACTAACATTTGTTATTGAATAATCATGATCATATGCTATTATTGTCAAAGGTTGAGTAACCATATTATTATTCTCATCCCCTTCTTCAACCAGGTTTTCCGGATCGATGTAAAACAAGATGTATTGGTTTCCCAATGAAGCATTTGATGGAATTGTTAAGTTAACAGACTTAATCGTTTGTGTATTTGCTGACAGTGATTGAATAGCATATGAGTAAAGAAGTTGATCACCATTATCATGTGTTTGATCATTTGATAAATAATATCTTAAAATACTTCCTGTTTCATCGTTTCCAGGCCCTAAGTTTTTAATAGTGCATATTGCTGTAATTGTAGATCCTGGTGCCACTGAATTCGGACTAATGGATTGATTTATTATTGATAAATCAGGATAGAATTTAAAAGAGGCTATTTTAGTTCCTTTTTGCCGGCCTCCACTTTTGACATATTCACTTGTAAACCAAAATGTTCTATCATCTATTGGATCAACAGACATAAGGGCATAATCCCCCCAACGGTTCTCTGTAATTTGTGCAAAGGATCCGGCGTGAATAATATCTTCCGGGATATCCATTATTCCGTTTGCGCTATTATAAGCACTGGTAGATTGACCACAATATCGAATACCAGGATAGGTAGTTGAACTGGAAATGGAGTACCCTAAGGCTATTTGAGCATTTCCATTCAGCATAATACTTCCCATCCATCTTGATTTCTCATCAGGAGCATAAGTCCCCTGTTGACGAATTATCCAGACAGAACTTCCTGCTGTCTTTCTCAATTCATACCAACGAATTCCGGCATGATTTGTTGCGTCAACATCAACAGTATGACAGCAGATAATAGACTGATACGTTCCAAAATTTCTGTATTGTGGTACATTCATAATAACTTGAGGTACAGCATCAAGTTTTTGCGAATTTGGCTGAGTGATGTTGTCCCAACTAATACCGAAATTGCTGTCAAATGAAGTAACGCCCAATTGCTGTATTCTTTGAAATGTTGAATTTGATGGGGTTGACCAGTCAACATCTAATTCATATAACCATAATTGATCAGACCCCAGCCATGCATCATCATTAAAAGCAATAAACATACCCGGTGCTCCATCTGGAGCTGCTTGACCATCGTTATCTACCGGAGGGACACACCTGAAACTTAGACCAGTCCATCCAGGCCTCCATAAGTTATTAAATCCAACCATTTGGGGAGTTGTCCCTCCAGTTAACATTACTGATCGCTGGAATACATATGTATCCTCACCTAAATTATTATTAACTCCCATGTAATACCCATCCTGCCAAACTCCAAATTTTGGATAATCTGGCATGTCATCGACATCAAATGAATATTTATACCAAGTTTCAGTGGGATTACTTGTTGAGGAAACAGCAATCAACATATAATCATTTGATCCACTTTTGCTAAACTCTGCTATCAGCCACCGATCGGCTAATTCATCATAAAGCACAATAGGATCTCCATCATTATATTGGGATCCAGGCAATCCTGTAAATAAAGTATTAATGGCTGTTGGACCGGCCAATAATGCTCCCATCTTATCATAGATTGCATACGTAAGATTTACAGTTTGAACAAAATGATTTGGTCCTGAAGCACCATTACAATCAGGTGGATCATACCAAGAGGTTTGTCCTTCAAAATTTATTTCTGGTGCTCGAGAGCCAGCTGATTTTCCCATTGTTTTCTGCCATGCTTCATCAGATCCATAAGGAAGGGCTGTTTCTGAATATGGATACATTCGAGTTTCAATCTTTTTTTTTGCAGCCCTTTCCAAAGCCATTTGTTTCATGACCTCAATTTGATCTTGTGTTAGTGGAGGAATATCAATTAATGGAGGCGTCTCACCTAAATAAACACCTGTACCTATAATCGTTGGGTGAACTGGCTCATCCTGTGTTCTTCCAGATATTGTCAATAATATAAAAGTTGACAAACCAATCATTCTGATCAATAAAATCTTCTTCATTATAGTATCAATTAATGTTTGATTGCAGGCCTTAAAAAGGATTAATTGAAATTTCAGGTTTCTAATTTTTACTATTCGTCCAAAAATACCACCCTCAATTTAAATAGAAATACTTTCAACTTGTTGTGCCGATTATTTTTACCAAGCATCTTGCTATGATCAGCCCAGATCTTAAGAATCTATTTTCATTGGAGTTAGTTTAATAAGAGTAGGTGATAATAATCCGGGTAAGGATATTATGCAACAATAAATATTGAACGAATTAACCTTCAAAAAAGATTCCCACTATTTTAATGCAGCGTCATGATTTGGATCATGTTAAACACATCAAAAGAGTAACAGCAAAAGGCCGATATTCAAATAATCATTCAATATTAATGAACATATGGCGTATTTTAATAATAGTGCTAGATTATTGTATTAAATACTATTATTTACACTTAAGTAACCTCATTTTGTAAAAAAAGGTAAGTTGCCAATACGATATTCCCAAAATTTTCCATTAATAAAACCTTTATCTTTTTCAGACTCTAAAATTCTTGATGTAACTGGTATTGATTCCCATTTTTTTCTAAAACTCATTTTAAAAGCTGCTACCTATTTCTCCGGTAAATACAATTCCTTTTCTTCATATTCATAGCTTAGCAAACATTTCTTTCTTGTAAGCTTGGTTGAGTTGATGTTAATGGAGCTGCAGTTATAAATAAACAGCTCAGGTAACAGGGTTTCTAACGCCCCCAAATCCTTGGAGGCCAACTTCCTTAGAGAATTCACTACTGTCCACTTAAATTAGATTGAAAATCAATTGATTATAATCTCGTTCTTTGACATTATTGTAATCCAAATTTGCAAGTAGCTCTTTTACAGGCGTTTTGTCCAGTAGAGAAATCCCAAGAACTTGTAATATTTCGTAGGTTGAGCGGTTACTTTTCAGTTCTCGGCCAGCTATTGAAACGAGGCAATATGCAATGATTGCCGAAAAAACCTGGATTCGGACTGCATTTTCAGTAGTTCCCCAAAAGGACTTGATCTTTAAATGCTGCTTTATCCGTTTAAAAAATAACTCCACCTGCCAGCGATTTTTATAAAGTAATGCGATTTATTTAGCTAATAATTCCATATTGTTGGTCAGATAAATGAAGGTTCGCTTGGTTTCTTCATCTTAGAATTTGACTCTCCGTATTTTGTCAGGATACTCTTTTGAAACATAGAAACCTGTTAACTTATCGATTTGATCGCACTGTACACCTGTCTTTTCATCAACCTTATTGGAGTACATTCTGCGAAACTTCAGGTTGGATTTGGCACGAACGACGAAAAAGGCTGATAGTTGATCGATTTTGTATAATCGCGTGTAATCGACGTATCCTCTGTCAAAAACATAATAGGCACCTTTTTCATAGGGTATGACATCCATTGCGTTTACATCATTAACCGTCGCAGGTGTTATGTGGATGAATGCCGGGATCTGTTTAACAACATCGTATAGCGTATGCAGCTTTATACCTGCTTTGGCTTTACGGAACTTGGCCCACCAAAATATGTTTAGGCACAAATCTATTGTTGTGAAGTCGAATGCGTAAACCTTTCCTTTGATCTCAAAGTCATCATTGGCGCATTTGCGACGGGCAATGTCGATCATATGATAAGCATAATCTTCGAAAATTTTACTGTTACGCTTTTCGTTTGCTTTTGCAAGATTACTTCTGGTTACGCTTTTGCCAAATCCAAGATGATAGTATTTTTGGTAATGAGCTTCAAGTATTACGATTAAATCCCGGAGACTTTCCCGATTAGTGATCTGGCCAAAAACCATACAAAGCAATTGGTTCCAACATGTAAAATGCTTGACGTATTTATTGCCAGTATAAGTCGTAACTATTCCATCGAAGACCCGTTGTGGTAAGAACTCAGTTAATTGTGCAAAAACATATTTGCCAGTGTTCATAGTCGTGAAGTTTATTACTCCACGAACATACCAATTCAAATCGTCACGCAGGTAAAATGAGCTGAAAGGCAAGGATTACAAGGATTTCAAAGAACGTCGATTAACTTTTAGTGGACACTAGTGTAGAGAATTAGTAAATAAGATTCAGTAGTAGTTTGGATTGCATCTGCAAACCGCGTAGGGCTATAGAGCATTTATAACTCTCCTATTTTCCTCTTCAACTCCCCCATCTGCTTCTCTGGCACAGAAAATTCCTTTTCTTCATTCTCCTTGCGCAGCCAGCATTTCTTCTGCACCCCGGATAGTTTGGTCAGCCAGGTAGAGTTTATGATAATCGACCGGCTGATGCGTATAAACTGTTCAGGTAGCAGGGCTTCTACTGCTCCAAGGTTCATGGAGACCACCTCGCGCTGCTTCAGGCTGAGAAAGATTTCGGAATAGTTGGCATCGGCCTCAATGTAAAAGATTTCATCTGGGTGAATCATGATAAATCCGGATCGGGTGTTGAAGCGGAGTTTGCGGTGGTTTTTCACGGCTTTCTCCAGAGATTCTATGCGTTGTTCTATATCGTGAGACGCCTTGTTTGCCTCTGCTTTCCGGAGGGCTTCAACTAGTTCCTTTCTGTCAATCGGTTTAAGCAGGTAATCCAGGGCCCCCGCTTTGATCGCCTGAAGGGTAAAGTGGTCATAGGCAGTGGTAAAAATCGGATAAGGGTAAAAATTAAGTTCATGCAGCGCTGACAGCACCGCGAATCCATCCATCCCGGGCATGGAAATGTCCAGCAAAAGGATGTCGGGCCGGGCTTTCAGACAAAGGTTTACGGCTTTTTCGGGCTGGGTGGTTGTACCGGCTATTTCCAGGTTTTTTATATCTTTTACCAATGCCAGCAGCCCGTTGATGGCCTCCTGTTCATCGTCGATGATCACTGCTGTAAGGGCTGATGACTTCATGATACAGACCTGAAGGTTAAAAAATTTAATAATATAATGCAATCATCCTCAGGATGTCAATGCTGTCCGGATTAAAGCCTTTTGTTTAAGCAGATATAGGAAGTAGCAATAGTAATGCAGAGTATGGATGCTGAGAATTCTAATCCGGATTAAATAGTAATCTGCAAACTCAAACTATTATCTTTTTACCGGGCAAAACGGTTGTTTTTTTCAATAAAGCGCTTATTCCGATCGTAATGGTGAGCCGGCAAATATATACCCTTCAGGGATACATATCACCACCCGGGTCCCCGCCGCCTTGCCATTTTCATCATAAAGATCGGAAAATTCTTCGGTAATATGAAATTGATTGTTCCGGTTAAGTAATTCGTAATACTGTCTCATGATTTTCAGACCCACACCGGTTGAAAGCGTCCCGTTAATCTGGGCCTGTTGACGGCCGATTCCGTTATCTTCAATCGTGAGGCTGATCCTCTGCTCTTCTCTGACAGCCGAAATTTTCAGTAATCCCCCGCTTTTTTTTGGTATCAGTCCATGTTTCAGTGCATTTTCAACATAAGTCTGCAGAATCATTTTTGGAACCGGTTGCACCGGATCTATGGTTTGGTCCATTTCAACAGTGTAGCTGAAACTCCCGTTACAACGGATTATCTGCAGATCCAGATAATTTTTCACAAAGTCCAGTTCTTCCTGCAGGGAACGATAAATCTGATCAGACGAACTCACCGTGGTACGGATCATTCTTGAGAACTTCAGCAGCAGGTTATACGATTCTTCATTTTTATTCTGAAGAATGGCCGCCCCGATGGTGTTCAGCACATTAAAGGTAAAATGCGGATCCATCTGGTTGCGTAGGGAAAGCAGTTGTAATTCGGCAAGTTTTTTCTCAGTTTCGAATTTCTTTCTCAGCAGGTTACGCTGGTGGTTTCGGATTAACAGCAATAACAGAAATACTGACAGATATATGGATATGAAAAACGGATACTTCCAATAATAGTAAATGTTAAAACTATAAGAAAACTGGTAGTTATAAATTCCCCTGCTTAGCGAAAATAAGGGTGGATCATCTCCGTTCAATATCATTGAGAGAGAGATCAACCCCTCTCCCTTCTCAACAGTAAAAGTTGAAATATTTCGCAAATCATGGCTTACAATATGGTATCTGTCCGTTTGATTGGATTGCAGCAGCAACTCATCATTGCCATCGTTATCTGCATCAAATACCACATTTTCTGTGAATTCTGAACTCTTTAAATCAATCGATCGCTGATCCCTAAGGTGCTGGTCGAGTAAGATAATCCCCTTCTCCGTCATAACCTTCAACAGGCATGTATTCCCGTTTTTTTGCTGAAGGTTAATTACGCTGAATTGGGGGCCTCTAAAGTTTTCATCTGATTCTCTGTACCGAATCAGCTTACCATGAATATCCCTGATTTGAATCTGAGGTTTTATGTGCTTTTCTGATCCATATTGTTGTAAAAAACTCCCGATAAAAGCCTTCCCATTTTCGACATAGGGGAAATTGTAACTTGTATGATAATCACCCGGAAATGCTACCGGCTTGAAAAGAAATTCAAGGTTATGGTTCATGGCAGCGATGTAGGCGGAATGATCATTCATGCCAGAACCTGAGTCACGGCTGTTTGCCGATGCAGTCGTTCCGAGAATCAGCTCATCAATACCATCAGCGTCCAGATCGAAGTACTTGACTTTACCGATGCTCACCCCTAAGTCAATAGACTCAATGACAGTATCGCCAACGATATCACAAACAAAAATTTTTCTCGGAGTAAGCGTGAAACCGGCGCTTACCGGAATAATCAATTCTTTAGCCCCATCCGAATTCAGATCTGTCAGATAGCCAGATCTGACAGCAAAAGGCTGTTTAAATGACTCTTTGACAACGGTTATAAACCGGTCACGAAAGATAAACCGACCTTTTTGGCGGTAATCAATTGAACTTACAAAAAGTGAGTCATTGCGATAAAGCAAGGGGTAAATTTCAAGGTGCCGATCGCCGTCAAAATCACCTGTGATGATATGTTCTGCAAGATCAGACTGAAAATCCGGTATGTTCCATTGATCGATGATTCCATCCCTGTTATGAATCGTTATATTTGAACTTGATGAATCATTCACCCCCGTGATGAACCACTCGGAGATTCCATCATTGTTTAGATCGTGATATTCGATCCTTGACCCGGGATTCATGATACGTTCGTAAAGTACCTCAATTTTATACTTTTTGAATACATCCGGAATCAGAAAAATGAATGCAAGGGCTACCGGCAATGCCAGCAAAGCAGGGTGAAGCAGCAGATCAATGATTTTTTTTGACTGGTTGATTTGCATACCTGCAAGAAAAAAGTTATTAAATGTAAGTTATTTTCCTGTTAATTCCTTACCCCGGAATACTTTTTTTATTCGTTGCAATGAAGACGGAAAACATCCCGGTATTTTTTGCCTGCTTTATTAAGGGACTGTCAATCAAAGTTTCCTTTATATTCATCCAATTAAATTTCACTTGTCTTTCCCCTTTATGACTCAATTTCCTTACTTTTACCCCTCCAAATCCATCGGGAATGTAGATAATAATCATTGATATCAAAGCGGGAGGGCTTATGATTGAAACCATCACAACAGGGACCGTTAAGTGGCACCATATACTTGACCCTTCCGACCAGGACCTGCAGTTCCTGAAGGACAATTTTCACTTTCATCCCCTCGATATCGAGGATTGCCGCAGCAAGACCAACCAGCGCCCCAAAATCGACATTTACGACGATTATTACTTCCTGATTCTTCATTTCCCCTATTTCGACCGCTGGAACCGTTTTCTGAAGGTAAAAGAGGTGAAAATTTTCTGGGGAAAGGATTACATCATTACCATCGGCAAGTCGCACTGGGTGGTGAAAAACCTCTTCAACAGCGGACGCGAACCCGACGATACCTACCAGGTGCGGCAGGTTGGTACCAGCGATGCGCTGCTCTACAAAATCCTCGAACACCTGATGCTGGAGTCGCTCTCTCTGCTGAGCAAGCTGGGGGTGGAAGTGGAGCTGATCAACCGTGACCTTTTCAACAAAAAAGCCGAGCGCACCATCGAGCGGATCTCGCTCACCCGGAAAAACATTATCCTGGTAAACACGGTGTTCAAGCCACAGCTGAGGTTGTTCCACAAGTTTGAATCGGGCGATATCGCCGGATTTGCCGAAGATATGGAAGATTACTGGGGCAATATCCTCGATTATTACCAGAAGATGTGGGATATGACGGAAGACTACCAGGAGATCGTGGAAGGGCTGTCGAAGACCTTTGATTCGCTGCAGACCAACCGCACCAACGAAATTATGAAGGTGCTCACGCTGATCTCATCCATATTGCTGCCCCTGACGTTTATCGCCAGCCTCTATGGCATGAATGTGGGGCTGCCCTTTCAGGATGATCCCAATTCTTTCTGGCTGCTGATGTTTTTTATGGTGTTGCTGGCAGGCTCAATGATTTTCCTCTTCAAGCGGAAGCGGTGGATGTAAGCTAAATCAAAATCCGGGAGTTGTTTCAGAATGAATGGAGACGCTTTCAGGAATCCTGCAAGCGATTATGCTGAAGGGTATCGGGCTTAGTTATTCAGGTCCGTTCCCGGATGCATCACAGATTACTGCTGAATCCCAGCGCTCTCAGCACTTTCCTCTGCCTCAGCCACTGCGGGTTTTTCAGCGGTATGGAAGAATTTGTTCTGAAAGATAATCAACAGCAGCACGCCGATGGTGATGGATGAGTCGGCAATGTTGAACACCGGTCTGAAGAAAACAAACTCGTTACCGCCCAGCCAGGGGACCCAGGATGGATAATATCCCTGAATAACCGGAAAGTAAAGCATGTCCACTACTTTGCCATGCAGGAATGTGGCATATCCGCCTTCGGCGGGCAGGAAGCGCGCTACCTCAAAATAGTTGCTGCTGCTGAAGAGCATGCCGTAGAAAGCACTGTCGATCATATTGCCCATGGCGCCGGCCAATACCAGCGATAGACTGACCAGCAATCCGGTGTGGACCTCCTTGCGGGTGATTTTCCAGAGGTAATAAAAGATGCCGATAATGGCGATGATCCGGAAGATGCTCAGGGCCAGCTTGCCGTATTCGCCGGCAAATTCCAGTCCGAACGCCATGCCGGGGTTTTCGGTAAAATGGATAATAAACCAATCTCCCAGGACTTTATACTCCTGGCCAAGGCTCATGTTGGTTTTTATCCAGAATTTTACAGACTGGTCAATAAGCAGGATGATCCCTACGATGGTCAGCGGTTTTTTCAAGGCTTAACGGATTTTCATGCTGACAGGTTGGTGGCTTCCGGCGTTTACCGGCAAACCCAATCCCGGGCAGGTTATTTTGCTGAAGTAAATGCCGGAAAACATGAAATGCGCAACTTACTTGGGCTGGTTCAGTTTGGCTTCGATGCTCAGGGTGGCATGCGGAACAATGCGCAGGCGTTCTTTGGAAATCAGCTTCCCGGTGACCCTGCAGATGCCGTAGGTCTTGTTTTCGATACGGATTAGCGCGTTTTCCAGCGCCTTGATAAACTTATCCTGACGGGCAGCCAGCTTGCTGTTTTCTTCCTTTGAATTCACCTGGTATCCTTCTTCCAGCACCTTGAAGGTAGGGGAGGTATCGCTGATGTCGTGCTCATTGCTGTTGGCAAAGGCTTCAGTCAGCATTTTGAGGTCTTTACGGGCTTTTTCCAGTTTAGCCAGGATGATCTGGCGGAATTCCTCCAGTTCTTCGTCTGAATACCGGTTTTTTACATTTTCATCCTGTGTTTCTTGCTTTTTCATGGCCTTGGTGGTTTTTGGTTCAAAGTCCTGTTGTCTGCCTTTCAGCTGATGCGTTCCACGCTGATTGCTGCCTGCAGGTCGTCGGCGAGTTCAACAACAATGCGTTTCTCTTTGTCAATCGAAACAACATGTACAAGTGAGTCCGCCAGGGTCTCTGAACAAATATACGAATAATTATTACTCAGGGCTGTGGCAAGCCCGTTGTTTTTCTCGATTTCGAGCCTGATTTTATCGGTTACCTCGAAGTCTTTTTCCTTGCGGATATTCTGGATGCGGTTGACCAGTTCACGGGCCAATCCTTCGTCCCTGAGCTGATCTGTGATGGTAACGTCGAGGGCCACGGTTAAATTGCCTTCGGTGGCCACCACCCATCCGGGAATATCCTCGGTGATTACATCGGCATCTCCGGCAATCAGGCTGACCTGTTCACCTTCAATGCTCAGGGTCAGGGCCTGATGCGTTTCATAGGCATTGATTTCATCCTGTCCGGCAACGGAAAGCGCCGCGGCAATCTGTTTCATCAGTTTGCCGTAACGGGGTCCCAGCGCCTTGAAGTTGGGCTTTATTTTCTTTACCAGGATGCCGCTTCCGGAGATGTATTCTATATCCTTGATGTTAACTTCGGAAAGGATCAGGTTTTTCACGGCGTCGATCTGCGCTTGCTGATGCGCGCCGCTCACGGGGATCATAATCCGGCTGAGTGGCTGACGGACCCTGATGCGGTGCTGCTTCCGGAGCGAGAGCACCATGCTCGAGATGCGCTGGGCCAGCTGCATGCGCTCTTCCAGTCCCTTGTCGATCTGGCTGTGGTCGGCAGTGCTGAAGTCAGCCAGATGAACCGAAGTGGCCCGGTTCCGCCCGGTGATGCCGTTAAGGTCGGTAAACAGCCGCTCGCTGAAGAAAGGTGCAATGGGTGCCGATAGATTTGCCACGGTTTCGAGGCACTTATACAGCGTCTGGTATGCCGAAATCTTGTCGGTCGAATACTCGCCTTTCCAGAAACGGCGGCGCGAAAGCCTTACGTACCAGTTGCTGAGGTGCTCATCCACAAAATCGGCAATGGCGCGTCCGGCCTTGGTCGGCTCATAGTCGTCGTAATACCCGTCAACAGCACTGATCAGGCTGTTCAGTTCCGACAGTATCCAGCGGTCAATTTCGGGGCGTTCGTGCAGCTCAACTTCCGGCTCGGCATAGGTAAAGCCGTCGATGTTGGCATAGAGCGCAAAGAAGCTGTAGGTGTTGTAAAGCGTTCCGAAGAATTTCCGCTGAACTTCGGCCACGCCTTCCAGGTCGAATTTCAGGTTGTCCCAGGGCTGGGCATTGGTGATCATGTACCAGCGGGTGGCATCGGGGCCGTATTTCTCGATGGTGTCGAAGGGATCGATGGCATTGCCCAGGCGTTTCGACATCTTGTTTCCGCTTTTGTCGAGCACCAGTCCGTTTGAAACCACCGTTTTGAACGATACCGAATCGAATACCATGGTTGCAATGGCGTGGAGGGTAAAGAACCATCCGCGGGTCTGGTCAACGCCTTCCGCGATAAAATCGGCCGGGAAATAACGGTCGAGGGTTTCCTTGTTTTCGAAAGGATAGTGAAACTGCGCGAATGGCATGGCGCCGGAATCGAACCATACATCAATCAGGTCGGTTTCGCGGTGCATGGGCTTTCCTGATGGAGAAACCAGCACGATGTCGTCGGCATAAGGCCGGTGCAGGTCGAAGGTGTTGTAGTTTTCTTCCGAGTTGTCGCCGGGAATATAGGCTGACAGCGGGTTTTCCTTCATAAATCCGGCAGCCACCGATTTCTCTATCTCCGCCTTGAGTTGTGCCACCGATGCAATGCAGCGCTCTTCCGTTTTGTCTTCACTCACCCAGATGGGCAGTGGCGTTCCCCAGTAGCGCGAACGGCTGAGGTTCCAGTCAACCAGATTTTCGAGCCAGTTGCCAAAGCGGCCGGTGCCGGTAGCCTCAGGCTTCCAGTTAATGGTTTTGTTCAGCGATAGCATCTCGTCGCGGTAAGCGGTGGTGCGGATAAACCAGCTGTCGAGCGGGTAATAGAGGATGGGCTTGTCCGTCCTCCAGCAATGCGGATAAGAGTGCTCGTATTTTTCCGTTTTGAAAGCCCGGTTTTCTTTTTTCAGCTTGACGATGATGTCGATATCAACGTTGTCTTCTTTGGCGGGATCGTAATCGGGCGCGTATTCAGCCTTGACGTAACGACCTGCAAATTCGCCCATCTCTTCCGTAAAACGGCCCTGACGGTCGACCAGCGTAAGCGCTCCGATTCCGTTTTGTTTGCCCACTTTAAAGTCATCGGCGCCAAAGCTGGGTGCAATGTGCACGATACCGGTACCGTCCTCGGTGGTAACGAAATCGCCGGTAACTACGCGGAAGGCATCGCCTTCGGCAGGCTGGGCATAAGGAAGCAGCTGCTCATAGCGGATGCCCTCAAGCTCACTGCCTTTGTGGCTGCCGCAGACTTCAAACGGGATGGCTTTTTGCCCGGCTTCATAATCTGCCAGCTTCAGTTCCGCATTTTTTTCGGGGAAGTATTTCCCGAAAAGGTCTTTTGCAAGGATTACCGTGATCGGCAGGCCGGTATAGGGATTGAAGGTTTTCACCTTCAGGTACTCAATGTCTTTGCCGACGGCAAGGGCGGTATTGCTGGGCAGGGTCCAGGGGGTGGTGGTCCATGCCAGGAAGAAGAGCTCCCCGTGAATATCGCTGAACAGCTTTTCTGACCGGGCGTTGCTGATTACTTTGAACTGAGCCACTACCGTGTTGTCTTTCACGTTGCGGTAGCAGCCGGGCTGGTTCAGCTCGTGGGTGCTGAGGCCTGTACCTGCGGCCGGGGAGAATGGCTGTATGGTATAGCCCTTGTAAAGCAGGCCTTTTTCATAAAGCTTCGAAAGCAGGTACCATACCGATTCAATATACTTGTTGTCGAAGGTGATGTACGGATGATCCAGGTCCACCCAATAGCCGATGCGGCGGGTAAGGTCGTCCCACATATCCTTGTACTTCATCACCTCCTTGCGGCAGGCTTTGTTGTATTCGTCAACCGAAATCTTTTTCCCGATATCTTCCTTGGTGATGCCCAGGGTTTTTTCAACGGCAATCTCGATGGGCAGCCCGTGGGTGTCCCAGCCGGCTTTGCGGTTCACCAGGAAACCCTTCATGGTTTTGTAACGGCAGAAAATATCCTTAATGGCACGGGCCATCACATGGTGAATGCCGGGAGTTCCGTTGGCAGAGGGCGGTCCTTCGTAAAAAATGTACGGACGGCTCTCTTTGCGGATTTCCAGGCTTTGCTTAAACACATTTTCTTCTTCCCACCTGCTCAGCACTTCCTTGCTGATGGAGGTGAGGTTAAGTTGCTTGTATTCAGGATATTTCTTCATTAATTTAAAAGTAATTACAGGCTATTCCCAAAAGAGGGGCAAAATTAGGAAAAATCCTGATATTAAAGCGGATGAATGGTTTTATTTTGAAAGACAAAGGCAATCAACGGGTATTTCGTTATTTGATATGCAGTAGCTAAGATGTACTTTGTAATCCGAAGTGTAATTTATAGAATAGTTACACAGAGATTCACAGAGAAGTCACAGAGTTTCACAGAGGGTTATGTGTTTCTTTGCGTTAATCCGTGATGCCCCGGCGAGCTCCGTGTAAATGCTTATTTTACAAAAACTTAAAGAGATACATTTTGAGGGATTAGTCTTTGACCCATAATGATTGTTTTTTCAATATAATTATTGGATTTTGTACGTCCTGAAGACATTCGGGATGGCGGAAAACAGGGATAACCTTAAACGAATAACCTGATCAACCGGACAAGGCCGAGATTGTCATTACCAGCAGGTATATGGCAAAATAATAGCAATGATCCTGAATTTTAGATCAGCCAGGAAAACTTTCCGGGTACCATTTCAGGATGCTGCAATCATCAGCACAGATCAGCATGTGCTGTTTCACAGGATATATCCTGAAGAGAAGCACCCCGACTTTTCTAAAGACGTCAGAGCTACGGCAGACTGATAATTTCGATGCCCGTATTGACAGCGTTTTCGTTCGATTTACTCAGTGAGATGATCTTATTCCCGTCTCTGAGGATAAAAACCGGAAACCCGCGGGTCAGGATTTCATTGTCTCGTATCAATGAAGGATAGTACCCGATCTGGATTGATTTACGGTTGCTGGTGGCGGCATAAATCACGGAACCGTCATCACTGAAGGCAAAATCCGAAAACTTCAGCGTTCCGTGCTGAAGCTGTCCTTTATACTCCATCGAACTGTTTGCATAATACACAGCACCCGAATTTGATGTAATGGAATATTCCCCGCTTGGCGAAATCCTGAAAATATTCGGATTCAGGGGGTAATCTCCATGGTAGGGATCATCCTGATGCATTTCAAACATGCCGTTGTCCGTCAGTTTAAAATATTCCATGTCAATCGGGCTGACGCTGGTGGATATGGATATTATTTCATTTTTACCCGGGATCATTCTTAAGCGGTCCCCATCAAAATCGCCATTCCCGTCAATATTGATGCCGGTACTTCTCATGTAGGTCCTGACGGGTTGTTCCCACCACGGAGAGGGTAAAACAGAGGCAATTACATGGCCCAGTCCGTTGATCACAACACTTTTTGTTGAAAGTCCGGTACTGATGGATGTGGTCTGTCTTAGATCATCGGCACTGTAGACATAAATCCAGCCATCACTGCTGGGGGCATAAATTTCCACGCCGAATCCGTTGTCTCCGATATCGCAATATCCGATGTTTCCCTGCAGGGTGGTCTCCGTAACCACCTGCATATTGATATAATCGAATTTTATGAGTTTCTGCCCACCCTGGTTTACAAGGTATATGTATGGTTGTGTCGGGTGCTTCAGCATATCGGAAGCCTGAAAGTTGAATATGTATCCACTGGGTGAATCCACCACCTCAATATTGCTGTTTCTTGAGTTGTCATCCGTATTGGTTACCCTGACATAGTACCTTACCTGAAATTCAAGGGGAGGGGTCAGGTCAGTGAAGGTTGTCTGGTTTTTGTCCGTCAGGGTACTGATAAGTTCGAAATTTTCGCCCGAATAATTGCTTTGTGACCGGTACACTTCATATTTCAGAAAATCAGATTGCTGATATTCAGTCCAAGTAAGTATAACCGTTCCTTCATTTTTAACGGGTTGCAGCAGGGTGACAGCTCCCGGAGCCAGGGTGCTGACGTTTACTGTTGCGGTTGAAGTATAACCTTCCGAATCCGTTGCGGTAAGGGTAATCTTGTGCAGCCCCCTCGAAAGTGAAGCTGTTGAGAATGAGACATTCCCATTCTCATCCGGGGAATCGGAATTGAGGATGCCATCCAGATTACTTTCCCATTTTACATCGATTTCTGCGTGAGGCGTTTTATCATCCTCAATCACGGCACTAAAGGTGATTGCTTCGCCCTGCATGAATTCTGCGGGCACACCGGGCAGAATAATATTTATACTCGGGGCCAGTCCGACATAAATCCCCGCGATTATATTGATTCTTATTTCAGCAAGTTCATCGGCTTTTATTTTCACTACGGATTTTCCCGAGCCGACATTCTCCAGGCTTGCATAAACCTCGTAACTCCCTGCATCGAGTCCGGTAAGAAGCACCGAGCCAAATTCATCGGTAACACCCTGTTTTGATGCAGGATTTGTATAGATCTCTGCGCCTGCTGATAACTGATACCCGTTGATGGTTACGATAACATTCAGGTCTCCTTTTTCGACAGGGTCTTTATCATCTTTTTTGCATGAGATCATTGCAAACGCTAATACCAGAAAGGTTAAAAGAATTCTTTTCATAAATAGATATGTATTAAGTAATTATAAATTGTTAATCCGTTGCTGATACCATAAAATTGCATCATTTACAGCTTCCGGCAAATATATAAAGTTTTCAGGTGAATTTTATGCATGTAAAATATATTTAATTCTTAAATCATTTTTATATTTTGTTCATGCGAAATATCCATTCAGCGTGTTTACCGCATCACATTTCCGGTTGCTGAGCAATTCACATGTGTTAACGGAACCAGAGTTTATATTTCATTTCAGATAATAATAGTCCGTAAATTTAAGAATCGCGCAAGGACCCCGCCATAGCGGGACAAGCTGCAAAGCTCCCGCAAAAGTGGCGGGGCAGGCAGCAATGAATTGATTATGAATAATTTGCTATCACTAAGCAAGTTTTCATAATCCGCTGTAAATCAACTCATTAAAAATTTTCAACAAAATATTGAGATAAAGTATCCGTGACAAAACGTTGTGAGCCGGATTCATTATCTGACGAATTGCACCGGAGAAAATGTTCTGGAACCGGAAACGGTTTCTGTTATCTGAATAATGATTTCACAAACCGAAATCCTTAAATTTGCGACTTATTCTTTCAGCAAACCTGTAAACTATCGGATATGGACGAGCACAAAGCAGAAATCAAAGGATTACCTGAAAATGCCTACAGCGAATTAAAGCCGGGCGAAGAGTACAAACCGGTGATGTCTCCTCAGAAGGTCTACCCTGAAGTAAACCTGCGTTCGGTATTGCTTGGCCTGCTGATGGCCGTGATCTTTTCGGCCGCTGCCGCTTACCTGGGGCTGAAAATCGGGCAGGTGTTCGAAGCAGCAATCCCCATTGCCATTATTGCGGTGGGTTTATCCGCCGCATCCAAAAGGAAAAATGCGCTGGGCGAAAATGTGATTATCCAGTCGATAGGCGCCAGTTCGGGCGTAATTGTTGCCGGTGCCATCTTTACGCTGCCGGCGCTATATATCCTTAATCTGGAAGCCCACTTTTACCAGGTATTTCTCTCATCGCTGCTTGGCGGATTCCTGGGAATTCTGTTCCTGATCCCTTTCCGTAAATATTTTGTTTCGGATATGCATGGCAAGTATCCCTTTCCGGAAGCTACCGCCACCACCGAGGTGCTTGTTTCGGGCGAAAAGGGGGGAAGCCAGGCCCGGCTGCTGCTTGTTGCGGGGCTGATCGGCGGAATCTACGATTTTATCATTGCCACCTTCGGATGGTGGAGCGAAGTGTTTACCACCCGCGTGATTCCGGCCGGCGAGATGATCGCGGATAAGTTCAAGATTGTATTTAAAATGAATGTAGGAGCCGCCGTTATGGGCCTTGGCTACATCATCGGACTGAAGTATGCCGCCATCATCACCGCCGGGTCTTTTGTGGGATGGTATGTGATTATCCCGGTGATTTCGCATTTTGCCGAGGGTCAAACCCTGGCCGTAGGCGCCAATGTCACCGCGCTGATCAGCCAGATGTCGCCCGAAGAGATATTCCGCAATTACGTCAGGCATATAGGCATAGGCGGGATTGCCATGGCCGGCATCATCGGCATTATCCGCTCCAGCGGGATTATTAAAAGTGCTTTCGGACTCGCGGTGAAGGAACTGTCGGGCAAACAGGCTGTAAGCGCCAACAATAAACGCACCCAGCGCGACCTGCCGATGAAAATCATTCTCGGCGGTATTCTGCTCACCACCTTGGTAATATTTGTCTTTTTTATGTTCGGAGTGGTCAATAACCTCACACAGGCGCTGATCGCCCTTGCTATCGTGATGGTGATTGCCTTTTTGTTTACCACCGTTGCAGCCAATGCCATTGCCATTGTGGGAACCAACCCGGTTTCGGGCATGACGCTGATGACGCTGATCATCACCTCGCTGGTGCTTGTCTGGGCCGGCTTGTCGGGAACCGCCGGTATGGTGGCTGCGCTGATCATCGGAGGGGTTGTTTGTACGGCGCTTTCCATGGCCGGGGGCTTTATCACCGACCTGAAAATCGGTTACTGGCTTGGCTCATCGCCCTACAAACAGCAGAGCTGGAAGTTTATGGGAACCCTGGTGTCGGCGGCTACCGTTGGCGGTGTTATTATGATTTTGAACGAAACCTACGGCTTTACCGGTGAAAATGCGCTGGTTGCCCCCCAGGCCAATGCCATGGCCGCCGTAATCGAGCCGATGATGTCGGGTAAGGCAGCACCCTGGATGCTTTATGCGGCCGGCGCTTTCCTTTCGCTGATCCTTACCATGATCGGCGTTCCGGCCCTGGCCTTTGCCCTTGGAATGTTTATCCCGCTCGAACTCAATACACCCCTGCTGGTGGGCGGCATCATCGCCTGGGTTGTGACTACCCGTTCGAAGGACGCAAAACTCAATCAGGCGCGCAAGGAACGCGGTACCCTCATCGCCTCCGGATTTATCGCCGGCGGTGCACTGATGGGCGTGGTAAGCGCCATGCTAAAATTCGGAGGCATCAATTATGTGAATGCTGAATGGTTTGAATCAAATGCTGCGGAAGCCCTTGCCCTGCTTATGTTTGCTGTGATCTGCGGTTATGTGGTCTGGGAGTCGCTCAGGGCCAAACCGGAGACAGAAGCATAATCCGGAAAGTGAGTGGCGGTGAAGGCCCGACGGAATGCATTTCATCCTGCATTCCCTGCCAATTTGTTAATTTTAATGAAATATAAACTTTACTATGAAAGAAGTTATAAAAGAACGCTTCCTGCGGTATGTAGGCGTCGATACCCAGAGCGATGACAACTCGTCAAGCTGCCCGAGTACCGCCAAACAACTGGTTTTACTCAGAATTTTGCATGACGAGCTTAAATCATTCGGCCTGGAGGATGTTTCCATGGATGAAAATGGCTACGTGATGGCCACCCTGCCTGCCAATAACGGCAAAACAGGCCCTGCCATTGGTTTTATCGCCCACGTGGATACCAGTCCCGACATGCCTGGTGATAACATCAAACCCGGCATTATAGAAAACTGGGACGGGAAGGATATCGTCCTCAACAGCGGGCTGGGCATTGTGCTCTCTCCCGCTGATTTTCCCGAGATGAAGCAATATGCCGGGCAAACGCTGATTGTGACCGACGGGACTACCCTGTTGGGTGCCGACGACAAAGCCGGAATCGCGGAAATCATGACCGCGGTGGAGTACCTGGTGAATCATCCCGAAATAAAGCATGGGCCCGTAAAAATCGGTTTTACGCCTGATGAGGAAATAGGACGCGGTGTGGATCATTTTGATGTAAAGAAGTTTGCTGCCAACTGGGCCTATACACTTGACGGAGGTGAAATCGGGGAACTGGAGTTTGAGAACTTCAACGCCGCTTATGCAAAAATTTCCATCCAGGGTCGGAATATCCATCCGGGATATGCCAAAGGTAAAATGCAGAATGCCCTGCTGATGGCTGCGGAATTCAATGCTTTGCTTCCCGTTTTCGACCGGCCTGAGTTTACGCAGGATTACGAGGGCTTCTTCCACCTGATGAAAATGGAAGGATCGGTGGAGAAGTCCATGATCCAGTACATTATCCGCGATCATGACAGGGCCCTGTTTGAGCAGCGCAAGGTAACCATGAAGCAATGCGCTGACTTTATGAACCAGCGTTACGGAGCAGGTTGCTTCACCCTTGAAATGAAGGATCAGTACTACAATATGCGCGAAAAGGTGGAACCTGAGTATCATATTGTGGAAACCGCCCGCCTGGCGATGGAGGCCGTGGGGGTAAAACCCAAAATCAAGCCCATCCGCGGTGGCACCGACGGATCCCGCCTCAGTTATATGGGCCTGCTTTGTCCCAACATCTTTGCAGGTGGTCATAACTTCCACGGCAAGTTTGAATTTGTCCCGCTCGAATCCATGGAAAAAGCAACCGAGGTGATTCTGAAGATTGTGGAGCTAAATGCCTGAAGGAGGGACGAGGGACGCTTAAAAGGGGCGAGGGACGAGGGGTTGTGCCGGATTCATTAGTTTTCGAAGCAACTGACAAGGAGACGGGGAGACAAGGGGAGTAGACATTACTTACGGTGAGTTCATTTCTGTGAGTTGGTCCGCGTCTTATTTTCTGACGCGGACATCCGTGAGTTGGTCCGCGTCTTATTTTCTGACGCGGACATCCACAGTTCTACTTGAACAGGAAAATCCACCGGATATATGGGGGTCCGCAATCTAAAATCCGAAATCTCTCGTTATCCGGCTATCGCCGTCTCACGAGACAAGCGCAATCTGCAATCCGCAATGAAGAAGAAGCATTTCACCATCCCCATCTTCGTACCTGAGCTGGCCTGCCCCAACCGCTGCGTGTTCTGCAATCAGCACAGCATTTCGGGCTGCCACCAGCAGCCGGAACCGGATGAGGTGCGTGAAATCATTCTGCAGCATCTGAAAACAATCCCTGAAAAGGATTCGCACATCGAAATCGGATTCTTTGGTGGTAGCTTCACCGGGATTGAGCCGGAGTTGCAGGCATTGTATCTGGATGTTGCCCGAAGTTTCCTGTATGCCGGCCGCATCCACGGTATCCGCCTCAGTACCCGGCCCGACTATATTGACACAGATGCATTGAAGTTGCTGAAGTCATACGGAGTCACCACCATTGAGCTTGGGGCACAGTCGCTCGACGATGAAGTGCTGATGCTTTCGGGGCGCGGGCATACGGTCCGGGATGTGGAGAAAGCAACCGCCTTGATCCGCGAAGCCGGATTTAAGCTGGGCCTTCAGATGATGACCGGCCTTCCCGGCGATACCCCTGAAAAGGCCCTGGAGACGGCCCGCCGCATTGTTGAGCTTGGAGCCGTCTGCACGCGCATATATCCAACTCTGGTCATCAGGGGGACAGAACTGGAAAAGCGATGGCGAGCGGGAGTTTATAGTCCACAGTCCCTGGATGAAGCCGTAGTGTTGGCCGCCCGTTTACTGGAGATCTTCCGCGAAGCCGGCGTGGAGGTAATCCGTGTGGGATTGCACCCTTCGGAGGATCTGCTGGTAGGAAACGACCTGCTGGCCGGTCCTTTTCACCCCAATTTCCGGGAACTGGCCGAAACCTTGATCTGGAAACGGAAACTTCAGCCTCTGCCTGAGCTGCACCCTGCCGGCGGCAGCATCCGCATTCCCGTCCCTGCAGGTGAAATGCCCTATGCAACCGGGTTTTCCTCTTCAAACCGTAAAATGCTCGAAACACATTTCAGCCTGGTGGAATTTTATGAAATGGAATCTGACGTTCATGAAAAACCGCTGATTATTACTGATAAAAGGACGCCCCTGCCGGTTAAAAATGCACTGAGGAACCGTGGCAGGCTGGTATTGTTAAGCACGGAGAACATGGTGTATAAGTCCATCAGCGGGCATCCGGATATTTTTATTTGCGCCGGACAGGAAGCCGTTGTTATGGCCCCGGGTCTGCCGGAAGAAATCAAAAAAGCCCTGTCAGAGTATGGCATACCGGTAATCCGGGGCAGCGCAGATCCGGGGAAAACCTATCCCGCATCGGCCCGCTACAACGCGGTAATCACACCGGAATACATTATCCACAACCTGAAAATCACTGACCCGGGAATTTCGGAAACCTTTAAAGGACGTAAACAACTGCATGTAAACCAGGGATATACCAGATGTAACCTGCTTGCCCTGGATAATGATCGCTTTATAACCTCCGACCGGGGTATAGAAAAAGTGTTGTTACAGGAAGGGAAAACAGTATTTAATATTGATCCTGCTCCGGTCAGGCTGCATGGGCAAAAACACGGATTTTTCCCGGGTTGCTGCGGAATACTGGATCGTGAAGTCCTTATTGCCGGAAGTCTGAAATTTCATCCGCAGGGGGAAGAAATCAGCGCTTTTATCCAATTGGCCGGATATTCGGTACAGGAATTATACGATGGTCCGCTGACGGATGTCGGAGGGATTTTTATGTTAAAATTGACTCATTTCAGGCAGTAATTGTAAAAACAGAAACCATTGAATGTAATTGTGCGAATTTGTAAATGTTGGAATGTGCCAATATGGAAATGAAGTAAATCTGATGTGCTCTATTCCCGGTAAAGTAGCCGGGGGAAATTGTACCCTATTGTGCCCTATTGTGCCTATTGTGGTGAAAAGCAACTTACCACATTCTTTTAATCTACTAAAAAATAACCACAGTAGGCACATTAGAACACATTAGATTCATGCATTAACATAAAGTTGATTAGGTTTCATAGTCTTGAATCATTAAATTCTGAATTTTCTAAACCCATTCTATTCCCGGTAAAGTAGCCGG
>DJGZ01000025.1:238-502 GCA_002433025.1 Bacteroidales bacterium UBA5833 | reverse complement strand
GGGGGAAATTGTACCCTATTGTGGCCTATTCCCGGCAAAATAGCCGGGACAAGTTGTGCCTATTGTGGTGAAAAGAAACTTACCATTTTCTTCCGAATCTATTAAAAAATAACCACAGCAGGCACATTAGAACACATTAGGTTCATGCATTAATTTAAGGTTTATTAGATTTCATAGTCTTGAATCATTGAATGCTGAATTTCCTGAACACATTCTATTCCCGGCAAAGTAGCCTGGGGAAATTGTGCCCTATTGTGCCTAATG
>DJGZ01000025.1:0-201 GCA_002433025.1 Bacteroidales bacterium UBA5833 | reverse complement strand
GGTTGATGAGATTTCATAGTTTTGAATCATTGAATGCTGAATTTCCTGAACACATTCTATTCCCGGCAAAGTAGCCTGGGGAAATTGTGCCCTATTGTGCCCTATTGTGCCCTATTGTGCCTAATGTGGTGAAAAGCAACTTACCATTTTCTTCCGAATCTATTAAAAAATAACCACAGTAGGCACATTAGAACACATTAG
>DJGZ01000061.1 GCA_002433025.1 Bacteroidales bacterium UBA5833 | reverse complement strand
GAGCAGTCATCGCTGGCGGTATAAGTAAAGCTCAGGTTCACCCCGTCGCAGAAGTTTGCAGGCAGAGTCGGGATCTGGCCAATGTTACTTGTTGCACCGCAACCACCTGTGAAGCTGAATCCAGCAACCCATGAAGTATAGGCAGCCTGGATATCGGCAGCAGGAGTACATGCGGGCAGACTAATGGCTGTAGCGCAGGTAACTACTACTGGAGGAGCCGGAGCTACATAGAAGGTAGAAGTGCACTCATCGCTGGAGCAGTTATCGCTTGCAGTATAAGTAAAGCTCAGGTCAACGCCGTCGCAGAAGTTTGCTGGAAGAGTCGGGATCTGGGCAATGTTACTTGTTGCACCGCAACCACCTGTGAAGCTGAAACCGGCAACCCATGAAGTATAGGCAGCCTGGATATCGGCGGCAGGAGTACATGCGGGCAGACTAACAGCTGTTGCGCAGGTGACTTCAACTTCAGGAGCCACCACACTCACCTCCTTCTCACACGTCCTCCAGCAACCATGACTGTTGGTTACCGTCAGGCTCAGGGTAAATGACTGGTTACATCCCGAACCTGCGGTTACACTGACCGTTTGGGCATTGTCAGCACCCACGATGGTTGCATTTCCGGTAACCGACCATGCATAGAAGCTCATGCCGGCCGGGGCAGAGTAGTCCATTCCAGCAGTCAGCGGACAGACCGGACCAGCCGGACCTGTGATCAGGCAGTCAGGACGGGGGTGAACGGTAACCGTAAGGGGAACCCTGGGCCCAACGCAGCTGGTTGACACTCCTTCAGCTACCCAATAGGTAGTTACTCCTGGAGTTGCCGTGGAAGGAGTAATGCTTAGCTGGGAACTTCCTCCTGATGCTGTTGTGTAATAATATAAGGTATACGTTGGATTTGTCGGTGTAGCTGTAAGCGGCACGGCGGTATCATCCTGACAATATACCGGACTCACCGGACCTGGCGAGGACGTTATATTTGTTACTGTAATGGTAAATGTGTAATAACAATCCGTGATCCCCGGTGGAACAGCATAATAGGTTGTTGTTCCCGATGTTGCCGGGAAAGGATTATTGATTGTATATTCAGTAGTACCCTGAACCGGAGGATATGCATTGTAGAACCTTGACCCTACCGGAAAATTACCAAGCACTTCGGTAACGGGGATCACCCCACCGGGGAAATTGCAATAGGCAAAATCCGGAATTGCCGGGGTTCCCTGACAATTCTGGTTTACATAGTCTGCAGCATCAATCAGTACATTTACAGGATCGTAAATGGGCTCTCCTTCACACTCGCCGATGGTTGTATAACCCTGTATAAAAGGAACATCAGAAACTTCAATAAGGGAGGTGGCCCCGGTTCCTTCTATAATTCCATCCACAGTCACCGCAACCTCACAGTTGGCGTTGCTGAGAATTACACAGTTTGTCGTTACCTGAAGCGTATAGGTAAGGGTGGCGAGCAGGTCATCCGGATCGGCCGGAAGCGGAAGAGTACCCAAATCCCAGACAATAGAGCCTGTTGCGCCTGCACCTGCATCATAAATAGGGGCGGAATTTCCAACCGGGGTATAGGTGAAGCTGGCCGAACTGCTGACATACGAAGCGGAATAAGGCATCGGAATGACCACCTGGGCATTGTTGATGGGTTCGGTCCCCTTGTTTCTGACTTCAAGCTGATAAACTATCGTCTGCCCGGGCAACGCCTGCATCCCGGGGTTATAAGGCACCCCGTTAATCGTGGCAAGGGTATTGAGGCCTTCGGGTTCCGGCCGGTAAGCATCCACCGCCATGGCAATACAGAATATAATATAGGTATCCTGCGTTGAGCCATATCTGAACGTGGTTGAACTCTGGTTATTGGTAATAATGCTGTTTCCCGTGTTCGGGATTGCAAACATGGAAATATCCATCCCCGTATTGTTCAGCAGGTTCGGATTGCGGGCATTGCCCCCGGTAAAGATGGAGCTGTTGAAGAAATTATTGGTTGCATTGCCTGCATGATTGAGCGAAACCCAGTTGCTTGCCTGATTGATAATCTGAAAATAGTCGCCTTCAATAGGGCGGTCACCTTCGCCGGCCATAATGCCAAGCTTCATATTCACTTGTCCGCTTTGGGTAGTGCTGAAACCGGAAACCGGAAGGTCATAGTTCGCAGTACCGCCTTCCACATAAGCATGTCCGTCAAATAAAGTAATGTCACGCCAGCTCATTTTCGAATTCTCGTAAATGACCACCAGACCCCAGCCACCGTAGTAACCTGTACCATCAGAAGAACTTCCACCTTCTCTTAAGGCGATATCAGCACAAAAGTAATTACCCAATCCATGCTGTTGAACATAACTTGTTACTTCAGCATAGGCTGAATACATATTTCCGGAACTTCCGTTTGGGTAGTATATATTTTCACTAAAACCAGCATCTGAAGCGCTTATCATAGTATAATCCGATTGGCTTTCATGCTTTAGATAAACAACACTTTTATCGTAATTCTTTGTGACTGAACCTTTGGTTACGGTAAATGTATTTACGGAACTACTATTATGCGCCCTTCCAGTCCAATATAAACCCGCATATATTATATTTGAACATGCCGGGTTTGCACCGTTTTCGTCAGAAAGCTGCAAAGTTGCTGAAGATGAATTCAGCGTATTCGGATCACCGTCAATATCAACATAAATCATTGTGCTGAGACCATTTTGGCCTCCCACAGTATAATTTTGCAATGTCATATTGGTGTTACCGATCATGGTAAAGTCGCCCCTGACGTTGTAAATGGTTTTGGTTGGCGTAAAAACAGATGTTCTGGGTTCAAAACCGACCCTTATCTGGGCATAAGCGGACTGTAACATCAATCCTGTGAGCATCAACAACATGATGACACCCACCATCGTATTCACACGGGTGAATACAGAATTCAAGTTCTTTTTCATGGCTTCTGGTTTTTATGTTGTTGAATCAGGAAGGAATTGAGACTTTGTAAAGCAACATCAACGCCCCATCACCGGGCCCTGAGAGCATCGGACTCAGCCGTTCTTCCACGCAGGTGCGGCTCTGGTTGAATTCAGGACATACGTCGAAAGTGCAGAGGAAACAGATGTACTTCAGCTGCGTAAAAGCCGCGAGCCGGGTAAGATCTAACTGTGCACCCAGTTCCGCCGGGCTGTTCACCTTGATGATAATAATTTCAACGCCTGAATAGGACGGCAGCGGCTGATAAAGACTTGTAACGGATGCGACATCACACTCCACCCTTACAGGATAGTCTCCTCCATAATAAGCAAACTCGCCTTTGGTGATGTAAAGGGTTGGATGCAGGTCCTCTATAAGGCTCTGCAGGTGCTGCCCTTCATCGACAATGGCCGCATTGGGTGAAGAAAGCATGACAGCAATCTGGTTGTCGAGTTGCTGCAGCGTCTGGGCTTGCAGCCCTGCTGTGAGTATCAGCAACATTAACCCCAGAAGCCATGCTGCGCCGGAGAGTCCGTAAGCGCGTTCAGCCCGGGGTTGCCGGGATGTGTTCAGATTTTTCATAACGGTGTTGTTTTGGCATTAAAAATTGTGGTTATAATTGGTTATTCTTCAGTTCAAACACGATATCAATAATTTAAAGCATCAGGCTGGCATACCTGACACTTCCCTGAATGACCAAATGATCCCCATCAGGCCAAGCAGGCGAAAAGGGACCATTAACAATTGCTCATCGCTGCATTATGCAATGCAGCGGATGAAACCATGCATTCAAGATGTACAGCGCACATCTCATCCGGAAAATCTGCCCGGAAATCGCAGTTGGGGTTTGAAAAGGTAATACCCTGAATTGAAGGTTTCCTGTCAGGTCAGTTTAGTGTAGTATTTCAAGTACCTGAGGCATATTACATATATGTAGCAGGATTAGATAGCACATGCAGAAATCCGGCATCAGGATGAATGCATCACATTATAAATTCCCATAAATTACCCTAAATATTTGCTTTCCTGAATCTTGTCGAAAGATAATTCATTTATTAAAAATGCGATAGGGTAAAAAAGTATATTTCATGTACGTTAAATTACGCAGTAAATAGTTGCATTTCACATTAAATTGAATTATATTTGTTATTTCAGACCATAAATCAAAGAAGTAAATTACGCAGCAGCGAATGCGCAACCTTAGCATTATCCAAGCATACTTGAAAATGGAAATAACCGGATAGGGCGTTATGGGATCATTAAAAAAAATTTTCATCGTTGATGATGATGCAGTGATCAGGACCGGCTTAAACGGGATCATCAGGCATACGGGATTATTTGAGATAGCCGGGGAATCTTCCAATGGAGAAGAATTTTTAAAGATGCTTGTAAGTATTGAGACTGAAATCGTCTTGCTGGACCTGCTTATGCCGGGACTTCACGGGTCGGAAGTTGCGCGCAGGGCAATGGAAATCAACCCGTCACTTAAAATTCTCATATGCAGCGCCGAAGCTTCGCAGGAGGAGTTGTACGAATTGCTTGACATTGGCATCTTCGGGTTTATACTGAAAACAGAAGGATTCGATCAAACCATCAGGGCGTTGACCAATGCGGCCAGCGGAATCCCCTACTTCTCTCCCGAACTGGTTGGCTATGTTGTAAATCACAGCAGAAATAAGCCCAGGCCTGTTCAATTCTCGCGCCGCGAAACCGAAATCCTCGGATTGTTGTGTAAAGGTTACAGCCTGCATGAGATCGCATTACAACTCTATATCAGTTCCCGGACAGTTGAAAAGCACCGCTCAAATATGCTGGCGAAGGCCAAAAAGAAATCGACCCTTGATCTGGTGCTTTTCGCAATAAAAAGCCAGCTTATCACGCCGGAAAAAATTGCATACAGATCCGGCACATACAGGCTTTATGAAACCAACTCAAAACAGGCCGATCTTTTCTCAGGCACCTGAAATGCTCAGCTTATGGAATGAAAAAAAAGTACTATACGGCAAAACCCTGACGATAAAAAAACCATCCCGGATGAGCGCCCCGTACCGAATATATATTTCCGACCCGCATGTCATCTTCCGTGAGGGCATTAAAAAGATTATCAATGAAAATCACGGTTATGTCATTGCCGGGGAGTCAGACAACTGGAGCAGTGCGGATACCTTTTTTCAAACATCCGGAGCTGACATGCTGATGATTTTCACCATTCCGTTGAAGACAGGCATTGAAGTTGCGCTTTTACTTAGGCAGAAGCATCCGGATCTGAGATGCGTGCTGCTCACCAACACATCCAGGCATCCTGATCTTTTTTCAGCCATGGATAACGGCTTCTCAGGTATTATTCACAAAGCAACGTCAGAGAAAGAGTTTCTTCATGCATTGGAAATCATCCGCACAGGATCCACTTATACTTCCCCGGCAATAAATACCTACCTGTCGAAAAGAAGAGTTACTCATTTTCCGGTTGACGATGACCCCGTAAACTATAAATGGACGGAAAAAGAAATCAGGATTCTTCGTTATATCGGAAAAGGGTATCATAACGATGAGATTTCGAGGTTGATGAATCTGAAAATCCGCACCATAGAAGGACACAAAGCAAGAATGATTGAAAAAGCAGGAGTTCCGAATACGCTTAACCTGATCCTGTTTGCCTTAAAGAACAAGCTATTGAGCATTCATGATTTATAAACTGAATCCATCTTCATCAACAATAAATGATGCCAGATTCAACCAAGATATCTGAAGGCTGACCTTTTTGACCAGAGCCAGACCAACAGGCTGGTAGCCGCGGTAATAGAAATAAAGGAAAGTATAAGGGCAGGCAATTGAACACTCTTATAAACCAATGTGGCTGTATTTCCGATTATCAGCCATTGAATTACATAAAATGAAGTCACGTGCTTCCCGACCCATTTCAAATACTTAAGTGGCAGCAAATCTTCTGCCCGGGAAGCGATCAAACTGAAAATCAAGGTTAAAAGCAGCAGAAATATAATGGTCCACAATGCGAAAATGATCCCGTGGTGATAAAAGGCCTCAAGATCCGTCACAACAGAAAAACCATATTTAAAAGTAATAAGGATTATTACCAGCAAGACAGCCACAAGTTTCAGTTTCAACTTCATGGACACAAGTGACAAATTGAATTCTTCATAAATCAGAAAAAATACAAATCCGAAGACGGGATAAGCCAGCCAGGGTAACACAGGAAAGTAAGACCACCAGCTTAAGCCGTAAAAATAGGAAAATAAATAGACCAGCCAGGGTTGCCCTCCTTCAAAGGACGGGAGATACTTTCCGGCTGCAGCTGCAATAACGGCAACAGCCAGCCATGCTGCAATCCGGTTCTTCAGAAAGATTCTTAAAACTGCGATAATAATTACACTTAAACCAGCCAGGAAAAGGATGTCCACCCCAAAGAGATAAGGCAAAGGGTCAATGGCAGAAGTTCCGTTGAAAATTCTCAGGAAAAGATGAAGATTCATGCCGATATTCAGCAGAAAGCCCCAGCCAATCAGTTTCAGCCCCCTTAAGGTCTGCCTGCCGAAACCGGCCTGACTGGCGCCAACAAACCAGCCCATCACCGCCATAAACAAAGGCGCTGCAGGAACACCACCCAGAAAAAGCGAAATCCTTCCGGCCAGGTTTTCCGAAAATTCACTGACAGCAAACAACTCAGTAAGATGAACCTGGATCATCAGCAGAACAGCGACTCCTTTCAGCAAATCGGGCAAAGCCATCCGGGCCGGTATTTTACTTTTCATAATCTGAAATTATTCCCAATATTTCAGCAATTCAGTTATTTATAAGTAGCGCTTGAAAAAGCAAACATACCTTAAATAGAAACACCAATCCGTTTCAATTAAAATCTTATAAGATATTGTATGAATAACATAACCGTGCTGAGGCAGGTTCGCATAAATTTGCCGCAATCATTTATTGAGTGAGCCATATTCATTACCTAAAAACTTCCTTCAGAAACATGAGAAGAAATCTCCTGATCCTTATTCAGACTTTGCTGACAATTAATCTCTTCGCTCAGATTACTCTTGAAAACACTTATAACTATTCCGGGACTTATACCCACCTGCAACATTCCGGCGACAAGTTTTTTCTGATGGATATCGGACAGAACCAATGCAGGATTTACAATACTGACCACAGTTTGTGGAAAACGATTAACCTGAATGTACCCGCCGGTAATTACCTTTACGACATCAGATATGTGAGTGAAAACCTGTTTACCACAGACAATGCACTATGCCTGGCTTATGTTTATTACTACTATGACGAAATAAACCAGTATTATACCTTTACGGCAAAAATCATCCTGGAAAACGGCACCGAACTGCTCAGTATTCCGGGATGCCAGACATTCAGCATTTACACCACTGATAATGGCGTTACGAAGCTGCTTGCCTACAGCTATGACTACTCACTCCTGCTGTACACAACCACCACAAGAGTTTACAATCTACCCGGACAACTTACCGGGACAGATATAAATCAGGAAGATCAAAACGAAACCTACTTTCGTCCTTTTCCGAACCCGGCTTCTTCATGGATAACGATTCCAATCCGTTTACCGGAAGGAAATCCGGATGGTGTGGTGCATTTGATGAATGCCGCAGGTCAGGAAATCCGCACTTACAATGTTTCGATAATGCAACCAGAACTAACAATTCCAACCAATGATCTGCCTGCCGGCATTTACTTCTGCACGATTGAATCGGGAAATGTATATTCAGCAGCTCAAAAAATCATCGTGAGATAACCTTAAGTGCCAGTAATCACCCATCACTTTTTGAGTTGACGGACAATCCCGGAATATTCAGAATTTATAGGGATTTTTAAATGTCTGTGAACTCCCGTCGCTCAGGTGTACCTTCAGTTCAGGTTCATTCAGTTGCCTGATTATTTCATCCCTGCCGGTCATCTCAGGTATATAAACCAGGCCAAGCACAAAACCGGTATCTGATGGGATTACCTCAAATTTTACCACACCACGGTTGTTGCTGATGTGACTGAGCAGGCACCAGGGCATATCGTTCAGCGAAGGATCGGCTGCTGCCGGAAAGGGCAGCAAAACACCGGCTGTCCGGGTTGAATCGAAGTTTTCGAAGCCATTGAAAGTCAGTACAACCGGCTCATACATCTTTTCGAGATAACTCTTCAGATTCAGCGCACGCTTCGGTTCAACCGAAGCCACCTTAAAGCCGGTGGTTGCTTCACGTGGATCTCCGTCGACTTCCCACTTAACCTTCTTTTCTTCAATAATCCTGCTGATCTCGTCAGCTGAAACAAGGGTGGAATCAAAATAAACCAGGGTGTGAACCGGTTCACCGAACATGGTTTCGAAAGCCAGGATGCCCGGTTGCTGCGATGCCTTGATGGCCAGTAACCCGGCATCGGAAGGATCGAAAAATTTATCCACGGCAAATTCGGCCATGGCAACCCGTCTCAGGCTTTCTGCCGGAGCAGCGATCACCTTTGTAACAGGCGTAAACATAAATTCTTTGATCGCTGTTTCGTTTGTAACAGCCGGATCATAATAAATTTTCACGCTGTTGTCAGACACAAATGCTTCCACACCCAGCACGCCGGGCAATTCCCTCATATGATTGGCAAACGACATTGAACTGCCGAAGCATTTCACGCTTTTAATTCCCGACTGCCGGTAAACAGCGGCATTCTCCATTTGCTCCGCGTCGCCCCATTTCTGGCTGATGGTAGGAATATCCGTAACCGAAGCAAATGCCAGACCAAGTGCCACAAGTGCTACAGTTGCGGCAGCCGGCAACCAGTTGATTCTTCGTTTGCTGAACTGCAGCGTTTCCGGCTCAGGGCAACTGGTTACGCAGTCTCCGCACAAATGGCAGTCAATATGCTGGACCTTTGGGATATCGGATATTTTAATAGCCATGGGACAGGCTTTATCACACAAGCGGCACGAAGTGCAGGTATCCGCATTGCGGGTAACCTTAACCACCGGAAAAATTCCGAACTTCAACCGGGTGGTTTCCAGAATTACGCCGGCCAGACAGAGGGCGCCCAGTAGCCATATCCAACCGATGGAAAGCCCGAATCCGGCAGTTAAGACAGCATAAAGTGCAACAATTCCCAGAAATACAAAACCAAAACTAAAAATATTGGATGCGGCACTGAGCGGGCAAATGTATTTACACCAGAACTGCCTTACAAAGAAGGAACCGGGGATGGCAAGTAAAAGCGCCATCACCGCATAGCTCATCACAACATCGGAACTGAAACCGGAAAAAACTGCATAATAGGGATCAAAAGTCTTGCAGAAAAGTTCGCTGCTGCTCACCGAATAGTAAAAAGTTACAAACAGCAGGGCATATTTCAGCAAACGGAGCAAGCGGTCTGCAATTCCGGAAATCACAATATTCATTTTAAACCGCTTACCCTGTTTGCTTAGCCATTCGGTAAAAGTTCCGATGGGGCAGATATAACTGCAAAAAAGCTTACTGAACAGGAATACGCCGGCAAGCAAGGCAAGTCCCATGGCAATCTGGGTGGTAGTCATGGAGCAGGCCAGAGAGTTGTTAGCCAGAAATGACGACAATGCCTGCAATCCGCCGAACGGGCAATATGCTTCAAAATCTGCCACATACGACCTGTCAACAAATGGCCTCACGAGCATATAAGCCAGCAAAGTAACAATAATCCACTGAAGGGTGAGCCGGTAATAATTCTTTTTTCTGGTGCGTGCCATTTCCCGTTTGCATTTGGTTTGCGGGTCAAAAATAATGAGTTAAGAAGATGATTCTGCACAATTGCCTTATTCATACTCAGTTTAAACAAGCTTATGAGCATGCTTCAGGCAGTTGCCCCAAAGAACTGAACTCAAAAATATTTATGTTTGTAAGAGAAACTGCCATGTCATGTTCAATCTTCAGAATCAATCAACCGGATACATTTTGTCAATTGCACTTGTTCTGTTTTTCCCGCTTTTAGCTATACCCCAGGAAAAAGAGCACAAGCCTGAGGAATTCAGGATTATGTTCTATAATGTAGAGAACCTGTTCGATCCTTTTGATGACTCCCTGAAAAATGACAATGAATTCCTTCCCGGTGGCATGCGCGCCTGGACGTGGAAGAAATTCGAGAAAAAGCTGCAGCACACCGCTAAGGTCATCATCAGTGCTGGTGGCTGGAGACCACCTGAAATCATTGGCTTCTGTGAAGTCGAAAACCGGTTTTCATTGATTCAGCTGCTTAAAAGAACACCGCTTGAGCGTTTTGGTTATCAGATAGTGCATGAAGAATCTCCCGATTCCAGGGGGATTGATGTGGCACTGATCTATCGTCCCGACAAGGTTAAACATTTGTATCACAGAGCTATACCTGTTATTTTTGAAGGAGACAGCGCCAGTGCTACCCGAGACATACTCTATATGAAAGGACTTGTGGGCGGGCAGGACACTTTGCACTTGTTTGTCAACCACTGGCCGTCAAAATACGGCGGAGCCACGGCCACAATTTCGCGCAGGCGCGATGCTGCGCTCACCCTCAGGGCTGCGGTTGACTCACTGCAGAAAAAAGACAGCACCGCATTGATAGTTATTACCGGGGATTTCAACGATCAGCCATCGGATGAAAGCGTTTTGGTGCATCTCGATGCAAAAGACCGGCAACAGGACGACCCCGGATTTTTTCTGCTCAACCTGATGCATCCGTTGATGGGTAAATGGGACATTGGCACGCACAAATTCAGGGAAGAATGGAGCATCATTGATCAGTTTATCGTTTCCTCTCCCCTGCTTTATAAAACAGAGGGCCTCAGGCTTGCTGCGAAAAGGGCCGAGATCCTGCGACTTCCATTCCTGCTGGAAGAAGACAGAATCCACAACGGCACGAAACCATTCAGAACCTATAACGGGATGCGCTATCAGGGGGGATTCAGCGACCACCTTCCCATCATGCTCCATCTTGAGTTCTGAAGTTAAGAGGCATTCAGTTAAACACTTGCTGATTATCGGGGAAAGGATAAAATCCACGCTCCTTCATCCTTAACGGGATGAAACTTCACCCCGGCTTTATCGAAACCGGCTTTCCAATCCATTATCCTTCGATAGGCATTTGATGCATCGGCAATAAACTCAGCCCCGGGAAAACAGGCAGTCAGGTCATCGGCATTGATTTTCGCATTTGAAGTGAGGATCACATAATCCACATCTATCGTCCGGCCCGGGGGCGGCTTCCTGAATCCGCCTGATATAACTGCAAAGCGGGATCCGTTAAAGCTCAAAAATCCTTTTTTGTAAAAATGTACCTGCTCTCCGGCAGGGATTTCTGCACCAAATCCAACCAACACCGGAGGTCTGAGTCCGGATTTAATCCTTAAGCCTTCAAGGGGATAGTTAAGCAAACCAGGTTCGCTGATAACGGCCGAATCAGCAAGAACGTTGTGAACTCTACCCTGAACAAGGCTGATGACAGTATGCCGGTTCATGCTGTGCACAATCAACATTTGCTGTCTGGCCCGCAGCACGTTAAGCCTTGCGTAATCGGCAGCCAGCAGAAGCATGGTGGCAAGAGCGATGCTGAACCATATCCTTTTGTTGCTCAGATACAAAGCAAACAGGGCAAGAACCAGCATATACAGCAATAATGTTGAGAATCCCGGAAGAAAGAGGTTCCGGCTTACTGCCCCCGGCAATCCTTCGATCAGTGCAATCAACCAATTCAGCGCCTTAATCTCGGAGACCAGCACCAACGCAGCAATCTTTCCGAAAGCCGGCACCACGGCAAATACTAGAAAAACCACTCCGGTGTATATTAATATTCCGGCAAACGGAATAACCAGCAAATTGGTTAAGAGAAAATAGTTCGGAAACTGGTGAAAATACATTACCGACAGAGGGCCGGTAGCAAGTTGTGCGGCCAGCGAAACCAAAAGAATATCCCAAAAATACTTAAGCATTCCTGACGGAGGCACCCATATTTTCTTAAAGTATGGCTGAAAGGTTACAATTCCGATAACGGCTGCATAGGAAAGCTGAAATCCGACCTCAAAAAGAATGGCCGGATTTATAATAAGGAGAATAAAAGCTGAAGTAGCCAGGGTATTGTATATGTGCGATTTTCTGTTGAGTGCATTGCCCACAGTTACCAGTGAAAACATCAGGGAGGCACGCATGACTGAAGGAGCTAAACCGGTTATAAGGGCATACAGCCAGATAACCAGAATTATCATCATCGGTTTCAGCACCTTTCCTTTTTTCCTTCTTCCAAGAAAGAAGAAAAGTTTATCGGCCATCAGGAAAACTATCCCTACATGCAGTCCGGAAACGCACAGGACATGCATGGCGCCGGCGCCTGAGAATTCCCGCCGTTGCTCAGGATCCAGACGGTCGTCGTACCCGATCATCAGGGCGGCTGCCACGGCAAACTCCCGGCCGCCGATACCGTACCGGGAGAATGTCTGTAAAAATCTATCCCGAACACCAAAAGCCAGGGCCTTTAGCCAATGTCCCTCATTCCCCTTAACTACTCTATACGCTACCGGCTTAAGATAAACCTGATGGTATATGACTTTATTTGCCAGATATCCGGCATAATCAAACTCTCCGGGATTAGCAGGCGGATTCACCCTGACAGGAGCAGTTGAGAAAATTATACGGCTACCATATTTAAGGCCGGTAACAACCGTATCCTTCGAAAAATAAACCATTACCCTGCCTTTGCAGGTTTTCGCGCCCTGACCCTGATAAATCCTGTCAATATTGGCTACTGCACGGAATGAATTAGCCCTCTCAGCCGGAGGCTCAGCAAGTATCCCGGAAAAAAGCGACTTTTCTTCATTCATCAAAACGGAGAAATGATCCGCGGAATCAAGTTCATGTTGCAATGACGCCAATTGAAAACCCAGCATGATAAAGACCAGATTCAACAGCAAGCCAAAAACCCAGCGGCTGCCATAACCCGTAATGATTCTGCCGGAAAATCGTGCCATTATCAGTACAAGAACCGGGATCGCAATACTGTAAAATGGAAGGGTCAGCCAGTCAGACAGGTAACGATACACCAATATGCCGGAAATCAAAGGCAGTACAATTCTAACAAATGGAAATCCGGGCCAGATCTTCACCTAAACATAGTTTAATTCTATCGTTATAAATATTTATATTAATTCGCGTTATAAAGATATATATTAAAATAAGATAAAGCAAGCGTTTGCAATAATTTAACAATCCCCCGAATGAGAAAATTAACGGACGTATCGCACATGCTGCAAATGACTGGTTCTTCCATAAATCAGGGAAACCAGTGGTATGCTTTTGCTCATAAAGGCAACCCAAGTGATTTCGCCGCAGGAAAGACAAAAGCCAGACAGACCCATCCGAACTAATAGTGAATGCGCGGAAGTAATGCTGCAGGAGAATCCCGGAATCAAATTCGGAACAGAACCTGATATTCAGAAGATTAATTACAGAATTTTGACAACATCTGCCCTGCAGATTTATGCCCCAACGAAACTGCCTTTTTCCAGTCTTCGCAGGCTTCATGTTGTTTTCCCGTTCTCTGGTAAGCAAATGCACGGTTGTAATACGCATCAGTATTACCGGGCTGAAGGGCAATGGCCCGTGTATAGTCATCAGCGGCTTCCGCGAATTTTTCAAGCATAAATCTGCAATTACCCCGGTTTGTGTATGCCTGGTTGTAGCCGGGATCCAGTTCCAGGGCACGGGTAAGTGCCTCATCGGCTTCAGCAAATCTCTTTAATGCAGCAAGCGAAGTGCCTTTGTTAAACCAGGCAAGAGCATGATCGGGTACTTTATCAATTACCTGATCATAAATAGCAATCGCATCTTCGTGCTTTCCCGTATTAGCCAATGCCACCCCCTTGAAATTAAGAGCATCAGTAAAGTATGGCGCGCGCACAATGGCTGAATCAAAGTCAGCGATTGCAGCCGCGAATCGCTTCATCTCGTTGTACATCTGCCCGCGATAATAAAAGTAAGGTGCCTGTGACGGCCTGATCCCGATGGCTTTGGAGAAGTCCTGATCGGCGCCTGTATAGTCCTTCAACTCCCATTTCGCCTTTCCACGGTAAAAATAAGCATCAGGATTCCTATCATGGATCTCAATAGACTTTGTAAATTCCCTGATGGCCCCCTGCAGGTCTCCGGCAGAAGCAAGGCTTACCCCCTTGCGACGTTCTTCAGCCCCTTTCCCTTTAAAAACGATTGCTTCAAACATCTGCGCATCCTTGTTCTCCGGTGATTTCAGCGAGGGTTTTCCGGATTCAATCCCTGACTGCAAGGGTATGCGGTCAAAAATACCTTCTTCCTGTTGAGGGGTGGTTGTGTCCGGCTGCTGAGCCATTGCGGGACTGTCAGCCGGAGCGGCCTGTTCCTTTCCCCTGCTTCCGTTACAGGCGGATAAGAGCATCATTACCAGAAAACAAACACTTAAAACATTATTAATCAATTTCATACAATTAAATATTTAACGCACAAATTTAGTGTAATCATTGGAATTATGCTGATTCTGCCGACCGTAGCCGTACAAACCCTTCGATTGTTGCCGCAGCCCTGGCGGAAGCCCCCGGCCCGCCCAGTTTCTGCCGCAAATCAGCATAGTCATTAACTATCGCCTTCTTGCGTCCTTTATCGTACAGCAAAAGCCTCAGTTCCTTTTCAAGGTTATCCGTTGAAAGATCCTGCTGTATCAGCTCCTTCACCACTTCACGGTCCATGATTAAATTTACCAGCGAGATAAATTTTACTTTCACAAGCCTTTTTGCAATCATAAAAGAGATAGCCCCGCCTTTGTAGCAGACCACTTCGGGAGCACCAATCAGGGCCGTTTCCAGTGTAGCTGTGCCAGAGGTGACCAGGGCGGCGGAAGATTGCTGCAGCAGTTCGTAGGTCCGGCCTTTCATTACTGGAACTTTTTGCTGCCTGGTAAGTTTTGCATAAAATGCATCATCTACCGAGGTAACTCCTGCAATAACAAAATCCACTTCCGGGAACCGGGGAATCATTTTCAGCATTTCAGGCAAAACAGCCCGGATTTCCTGCTTACGGCTGCCGGGCAACAGTGCAACCAAGGGCCGGTGTGCTTCCTCAGCAACCTGAGCAAAAGACTTTCCTGACATTGCATCAAGTAGCGGATGCCCGACAAATTCAACCTCCATCCCATGTCCGGAATAAAAATCCTTCTCAAAAGGAAGTATGACCAGCATTTTGTCCACTACCCTACGGATGGTCTTTACACGCGACTGCTTCCAGGCCCATACCTGGGGTGAAATGTAATAAACAACAGGGATCCTTTTCTGATGGAAAAATCCGGCGATACGGAGATTGAAACCCGGATAATCAACAAGTATTGCTGCGTCGGGGTTGTAATTCAGGATATCCTGCTTACAGAAGCTGAGGTTTCGAAGAATTGTCCCCAGATTCAAAAGCACCTCGGCAAACCCCATAAATGCCAGCTCCCGGTAATGTTTCACGATCACGGCTCCCTGTTGCTGCATCAGGTCACCTCCCCAACAACGGAAATCAGCTTGCGGATCTTTCAGCTTCAGCTCCCTGATCAGGTTAGAGGCATGAAGATCTCCCGAGGCTTCACCGGCAATGATATAATATTTCATGATCTGTCAGTTTGTCGATGGGATACGGGCAAAAACCGGATGAAATCGCCGCCTGGAACCAAATCAGAAGATGTAAATACTGAATTCGCCACCTTCTATAAGCACAAAATACAGTATAATTGACACAAAAACGATCAGCAAGGCCCCCATTCCGGCTTTGTCGAACCTTAGTTTCCGCATGTACCAGCGCATCAATAGCACCCCGGGCAGGAAAGCCAGCAGCAGTAGTTTATTTTCAGGTCCGCTGAGTGACAACAAACGGTAAACCGGTGGACCGGCCAGTAAAACAAGGGCAGCAGAAGCAAGCGTCAGCAACAGTGAAGCCAGCATGCCGATAAAGAAATTATTGTTTTTCCACATATCCTTCCGGAAGGGTCAGTTAAGATTTCCTGTTTCCCAGTCCCTGAGCAAAGGTATGGTTTTATGCGATGTAAGGTCGAAGTGCACCGGCACCACTGAAACATAATTATTTTTCAGCGCCCATTCGTCGGTATCCACACCTTCGTCACGGTTGCGGAACACGCCGGTAAGCCAGAAATAGTCCCGCTCATGCGGATCTTTCCGGTGCTCAAACTTTTCATCCCAGAAAGCCATGGCCTGACGTACAATTTTTATTCCTTTAATCGGCGAACCGTTTGCTGCCGGAATATTTACATTCAGACAAGTGTAGGCCGGCAGTCCTTTCTCAAGCACATTACCGGCAATTGACAAAATGTAGGGTTCACATTTGCTGAAATCTGCGTGAAATGAGTAGTCATTCAGCGAAAAACCAATTGAAGGAATGTTTTCCATAGCTCCTTCAAGCACAGCAGCCATGGTTCCCGAATAAATCACATTCACCGATGAATTTGAGCCATGATTAATACCGGATACAATAAGATCCGGGTTTCGCCCGAGAATCGCTTTCTGGCCTAATTTAACGCAGTCGGCAGGCGTACCGTTGCATGAGTATTCAATATGGCCCGGTTCGTCTTTGAGTTTGTTTACGCGCAGCGGAGATGTGATTGTAACAGCATGCCCCATGCCCGACATCGGTTTATCAGGGGCAACAACCAGCAAATCACCGAGTTGCTTCATAACTCCGATCAGGGTACGGAGACCCGGCGCATGAATCCCGTCATCATTGGTAATAAAAATCAATGGTTTACTCATTCTATCAAGATTTCTGATTAATAAACTTAATTATATGCCAATTGGTTCATTCTGGCTGTTTGGCAGTCTTGTTCTCAAAGCTGGTAACGCCCGCAGTAACAATAAATTTCATCACCTCAGCCGAAGGCGCATTGAGCGGTGTGATATTCTCAACGGGCACAATAAACAGGTTGCCTGAAAAATTATAAGAGTGTGGCAGATAAACGGCCACCTTTGTATCCGGAATGCCAAGATTCGATAAATCCTTTTGGGTGATGAATCCCATTTTTTCCAGGTTTGCTTCCCTGCTGACCTTAACCAGCACCGGCTCGGTAAACCTGCGCTCTTTACCTACAAATGCTGACATAAAATCCTTTATAGAGGTATAGATGATCTTAACAAGGGGCGCCTGACTGATCAGCTTGTCGAGGTATGACAACAGGGGTTTAAAGACAATTGAAGAACCCAGAAATCCTATCAGGGTAATCATGGCAAGGATAACCACCAAACCAAGCCCGGGGATTCTGAAACCAAGAATATTAAAAATTACATCAGTCAGTATCCCATCAATAAAAGTAAATGATACGACAATGATGTAAATAGTCAGTGCTACCGGAGCTGTAAATAACAACCCCTGCAGAAACCATGTCAGCAGTTTTTTTGAAACCCTGTTCTGATTCTTCATGTAAATAGCTGTTAGCAATATACAAACCTGAATGTTACCGGAATTTCCGGATGGAAGTGCAAAGTTAGGCAATGATCGCATGTGAATGCTAAAACAGTGGAAGGCATCCAGCTAAAAGATCAACAAATAATTGATAAGAAGAAACAGTGATAGAAAAATCCTGACTCTTTTGGCAATAGCCAGTAAATGGAAATCCACACGTGTTAACTCACAATTCCGATCACACCCGAAGGTGCAGGCGTCTAACGGTTTTTCAGCCTGATTAATTCCGCCGTGGTGATTCAGAAATCAAAAGTCAGGGATATTAGCCTGCATCAAACAACTTTGTTTTTATATACACTTTTCGGAATTCAGCACCGGACTCCTATATGAAACCATAAAACCAATGCATGTAACAACAAGAAATAAAATAAACCAGCAGTCAATTTAAGGCAAACTGCTGGTTTACAATGATCTGAACAAACAGTTAAGGCAAAGCAATTATTGGCCCAATGAAACTACAATGCCAAGATTAAACTGGACAAAGCCATAGATATACTTATAATCTGTATCGCGGGATACTTCATCTTCATAAGTATATTTTTCAGTATCATTGCCATATCCGAGATAAACATCAAAACCCACCCTGTCATTTACAAAATAAGTAGCTCCGACACCCAACCGATAGCCAAACAAAGAACTTTTATCATCCTGTGAATCACCCTCGCCCGGAATCCAACGCTCCTTATAGGAACCTATGCCAACTGCAGCCTGTGCGTAAGGCCATAAACCATCCAGGTCTGTGATGTAATACCGGACAAATGGACCAACAATAAATGAAGAGTAAACTGATTTGTCATCATCCTCAGGGTCTTTCCAACTTTCACGCGATAATTCAATCAAAAGCCCTACCGGTAATTTATCAATGACAAAATACCCGACCTGAGGTTCAAAGGTCAATCGTGTAAACTTGTAACTGTCGCTGGTTGTGCTTCCGGATTTGTATTTTTCCTTACCGGAATCAAAGCTCAGCCTGCTTGAGCCATTGAGAAGCCATTTACCTTTTTCTGTCTGCGCCTGCGCAACCATCAGATTGCCGGCGAGTAAAACCGCAATTAAAAACAGGATCTTTTTCATGGCGTTGTTTTTTTTCGGTTAATAACCAGTTAACTAACAAATTTAGTGAATTCCATACATTTTGTCAAGTTAAATATTTAACCACCAGGAACAGGTTCGGCATATATGTAAAAACAAAAACTCCGGGAAAATCCGGAGCACTTCGATCCGTAAAAAAATAAAATAACACCCGGCAATCCAAAAATTCAGACATTTTGCCGTTTCAGAAAATGGAGGAAAGCGTTGAAAAGCTAACGATATTGTATAAACTGTTTCAACTCTGAGTACAATCTTTGCACCGGAAGTCCCATCACATTGAAATAAGAACCTTCTATTCTTTCAACACCGATGTAACCGATCCACTCCTGAATGCCATAAGCACCTGCTTTATCAAGTGGCTGATAATGCGTAACATAATAATCAATTTCATCGGACTCCAATTGTCTGAAAAAAACTTCAGTATTAACAAAAAAAGAGTGCAGCCGGTCACGGGTTCTGAGGCATACTCCGGTTGCAACCGTATGGCGTTTGCCAGATAATTTCCGAAGCATAATCTTTGCGTCCTGCTCATCAAGCGGTTTACCGATGCACTCCCCATCAAGCCATACGATTGTATCCGCGGCAATCAGCAGGGCGGTGGCCGGCAATGCATGCATATCGAAAGCCAGCGCCTTTTTCCTGCTCACATAAAGGGCAATCTCTTCACAAAACAGATTCTCAGGGTAGTTCTCCTCAGTTTCAATTACCCGCACTTCGAATATGAGGCCGGTTTCACCCAAAAGAAACTGCCGCCGCGGCGACCGGGAGGCCAGAATAAAATGAAAACCGGAGCTATTAAGATCTATCATATCAGGATTTCAGAATTTGTGCTAAACAGAAGTTTACCGTAAGCAATTGTTTGACTTTACATCATTAAAGCGACATTGCCAGAGGTTGCAGGCCCAGCACTCCGGCAAGCATAAGCAGCTTCAGCAGATTGCTGATCAGGTGAAAATCTGATTTATTACTGGCGGGTATAATCCGGTAACAGATAAAAAGCAAAGGGATAAATACCGCTGTCGCAAAGTAAACGGCCGGCAACATCATCCCTGCAGAATGTAATCTGAGGGCAGCAATCATGATAAGTATCCCGGCAAAAAGTCCTGTAACGAGCGAAATAATTTTTGCTGACTTTATTCCGTGAACCACAGGCAGGGTATTACATCCGGTCAACTGATCCCCTTTTACATCTTCCATATCTTTTACAATTTCACGCATCAGGCTGACCAGAAAGGCAAAAATTGCATAAGCAAAGAAAAAACGACTGATCATTTTCATACTTCCGTAGATCGCAATAAACTGATCCGGCTGTTGCCTGAGCATAAAGAATTCGAATAACCATACTATCAGGACAACCATTGCCGACATAAATGCCACCGCGAGATTTCCCCATAAAACCGTTTTTTTGTACCTTACTGAATAGAGCCACAATAAGATCATAATCATTACAAAAACAAAGAAAAGTTTCAGCGAGCCTGCTTTCCAGGCCAGAAAAACGCCTGCAACCAGTGCAACGGCGTTCAGCGAAATGTGATAAATAATCGCCCTGCGTTGCCGTATACTTCTGCCAAGCACCTGTGAATCCGGGTGATTTACAGCATCTGTCCTCAGATCAAAATAATCATTGATAACATACCCTGCTGCAGCAATCAACACTGTTGCAGCCACCAGCACGGCAAATAAAAAACTGCTCATAGCCGGCGTCAATCCTGCAGCCTCGTATATTCGACCAACAATGGCATGCCGTAACAGGTACTGTGTAATTATAATGATAATCAGGTTGGGCCAGCGGATAAGCCTGACAAAGGGCAGAAGCCCCTGACTTAAAATTTTATTCATTACAATGTTTTATTTACCAGTGAAATGCATTTCCATTCATCCACTTTCCCTGTATCTTCATTACCTGCTCAATGATATCCCTTACGCATCCCTCTCCCCCATTGAAGTGAGAAATGTAACGGCTGATCTTTCTGATTTCTTCGGCGGCATCAGCCGGGCATACCGGCATGCCAACCCTGAGCATAACCTGGTAGTCGGGAATATCATCCCCCATATACAATACCTCTTTCGGTGACACCCCAATACTTTGGATATAGTCTTCAAAAACCCTGATCTTATTCTCTACTCCAAGGAAAACATCCGTAAGTTTCAGCGCGTTGCAGCGGTGGCGCATCGATTCAGAATACCCTCCCGAAATCACAGCCACCCGGTAACCACTCTTAATGGCCAGTTGCAGGGCATAACCATCCTTCACATGTCCGGTCCTCAACTGGTCGCCCGAGTTGGTAATCAGCACCACACCGTTGGTAAGAACACCATCATAATCAAAGATAAAAGTGGTAATCCCTGAAAGATCTTCTTTGTAATTTGTCATGAAATATCTGAAGTTTTGTTATACTTTTCAAATTCCTGAATACTCTCGCTGAGTATTTTGTAAATCTGAAGAATCGATGGCTGATCCTCAAGCAGGTGAAGGTGCCGCTGCATGGTTGTGAGATCGCCCCGTACAGCCGGCCCTGTCTGCAACAGCAAAGGGTCGGTGTCGCCCAGCCTCAGGGCCGTTTCCCTGATCAAAGGCAGCAATATATCCTCCCCGATACCGGCCTGCTTCAATATGCGGGAAGCAATGACGTATAAATGATTGGGGAAATTACATGCAAACACTGCAGAGAGGTGAAGCAACGCCCGGTGTTCCGAATCTATTACCCTTACATCGTCAGAAATACCGGTAGCCACCTGACGCAGCAAGGTCTCGGTTTCAACTGAATCCGCTTCAATACATACCGGTACTTTTCTGATTTCAGGTGTGCTGAACCTGCTGAATGTCTGAAGCGGATAAAACACTCCTGCTGCGCCAAAGTGCTCAGATATTGCTGACAACGGGCAGGTACCCGAAGTATGGGCAATCAATCCGTTATAACGACCAGCTTTTTTAAGTCCGGAAGCAAATTCTCCGATGGCCTGATCGGGAATTGCCAGTAAAAGCAGATCAGTGGTATCATCAATAATCCCCGGGTCGGTGGACGCAATGGAGCCTGTAAAGTCAGCCAGTGACTGGGCATGCGCTGCAGTACGGCTGAAAATATGCCGGATGCGGAAGCCCGCACCCGCCATGGCCGGAGCCAGGTGGATTGCTACATTTCCGGCTCCGGCAAATGAAATGTTTCTGATCTTTTTTACGGCCATCGCGGTGTAAAGATACAAAAACCGCAAACAGTTCCGGCAACTCTATTCCGCTGCATTCCTGGCCTTGACAGCCCTTTTCCAGATTCCGACCGTTATACCGGTAAACATAATGATTGAACCTGCCCAAAGGATAAATATCCAGGGAAAATGCAGAATCTTTACAACCACAAATTCAGGCTTTTGCTCGAATATCCCCACATTGATGGTTTTGGCAATCTCCGACACCTTATCGAACCTCAGTTTCAACCCCGAACCCGGAATCTCCGCAACGCCGCTTTCGGCCATACCGCCATTCACGGTATATTTAAGCGGGTAAGTCTGTTCCACACCAAGGCTGTCCGTAGCCTTCAGCATGGCCACAATCGAAATCTGTTCAGCATTTGCGCTCATGTTACTGATATACAGTGAGTCGAACACCACCGGCACATTCCCTGCCCTGAGCGTATCGCCAAGTGCAAAGTCCATGCTTCCCGAGTATACAAATCCATCGGGCATGCGTTTGGCCCTGTCCTCGGCAAAGGTTATATACATGTAAATATCACCGCTCAGCATATTCCGCGTGTCAGGGTTATGTACATTTCCCATCATGGAATTATACTTTACTGAGGGATAAAGGGAAAAACTATGATAAAGTTCACCGTCTTTGTCCTCTTCAAGAAAGTCAATCTGATGGAAGGTCTCATCCCGAACGTCCTTGCTGCCCGAATAGTTGATCTTGTATTTTCCCAGTGGCTTCATCATCCCTTTAAACAACATCAGGTTATCTCCGCCTCCCGGCATACCCGGAGCCCCCCCCTTCGAAAGCGTTTCTGTATTTGAGAAAGTAATCAGCACACCCAGCAGAAAAATCCCGAATCCGACATGGGTGATGCCGGCAGCCGAATTCCCCCTTCCGGAAGCAAACCTGAACAGGTAGGCTACGGAAGTGAGGATGGTAAATACAATACAGAAAAGAAACACCCCGTGCACTATACTCATATCATTATCTGAAACAAAGCCCCAGATGGCAACAATCAGGGCAAGCACAAACGGATAAATAATATTCCGGAGAAAAGCTTTAAAGTGATTCTTTCCATAGCTCAGATATTGCCCGACACTCAGGAGCAGTGTCATCATAATGGCAAAAGGCAGCTGCCAGGTGTTGTAGAAGTTGACCACATCGGAGGGTGGTGCCATATTCGTACCGAAAACTTTGTTGATCACCGGAACCGAGGTAGTGCTGATCACCTGAAATGCTGCCAGTAACATCACAATAGCTCCGTACATCATCAGGAATTCCCTGGTAAAAAGTTCAGGCAGGTCATTAGCTTTGATGTTCTTCCGGTTTTTGATCAACTGCCATACCGGAAGCAATATAAAAATAACTGTAAACAGTATCAGTTGAAAACTCCTACCGTCATCGCCGAACGCATGCACCGATGTTTCGCCGAGCACGCCCGAACGGGTTAGATAACTGGCATAAACCACCATGATAAAACCAAGGAAAGTGAAAATATAAGTGCCATAATAGTACTTATCCCGCTTATAGGACAGCAGCATATAATGCAATGCAGCGACCAACACCATCCAGGGCACCAGTGAGGCATTCTCAACCGGATCCCATGCCCAGAATCCGCCAAAAGTCAGCGACTGATACGCCCAGGCTCCGCCGAGTAAAAGACCGGTACCAAGCAGGCCAATGGCCAGCAGCATCCAGGGCAATACCGGTTTCAGCCAGTAGCGCTTATCCCCCTGAACCAGCGAGGCGAAAGCAAAAGCGTAAGGAAAAATCGCAGTAGCATATCCCATAAAAAGCAGGGGCGGATGTATGACCATCCAGGGATTCTCCAGCAGTGGATTCAGCCCGTTCCCATCCCGGATAAATCTCAGGTAATCCGGATTCCTGAAAAAATCAAGCCCTGCATTCTCAGGCACTTCCCTTAAAAGCATGAAAGGATCACTGCCGATGGAAATTCCGAAGAAATTCAGCCCCAAAACCATGGTTACCAGAATCAGCTGGGCAATTACAACGATTGACATAACACCACTTTCCAGTTTACGGGCTGTCAGCATAGCCCCGATTCCAAAAAGCCCGATAAACAAAGCCCAGAGCAGAAAGCTACCCTCCTGCCCGGCCCAGAAACTGGAAATTATATACTTGCCAGGCATCAGCGAAGAGGAATGCTTGAAGGCATAGGCGTATTCAAAATAATGATTGACAATGATGTAAAACAAAGCAACACTCACCCCGACTATGGAGAAAGTCTGTATCAGGTAAAACAGCCTGCCGAAGTTGCGCTGTTTCAGATCATCCAGGGAGCCTGATTTAAGGGACCGGAAATAAAAGAACAGTGAAAAAATACCGGCAATGAGCGAAAGATAGATCAAAGCCCTGCCGGTAATGGCTGGCGCAAGGTGTTCGCCGATATATGCAATTTCATTCATAAGTAGATATTTATCAATGATTAAGCAAAAAAAGCAGCGGACTTTCCGCTGTCAGATGGATACATGTGAAATGAAGCACTAAAATACAACACTTTCCTTTGTTTTTCAGCAAGAAAAAAATCATCTTTGTAAAGCAAGATCTATTATCCCTTTTACAATTCCCTTATCAGTCAAATGCACAGACAACATTTATGCTAATTGATGTCAGGATTGTTAACAGCAGGAAACTTCTGTCTGTTTTTATAAATCTTCCTGCCCGGATACACCAGGGGCACAAAAACTGGTTGCCACCCATTTACCATGATGAATGGCTTTTTTTCAATCCCCGCCGGAACAAGGCCTTCATCTATTGCGAAACCATACTGGCGCTCGCTTTCAGCCAGGGCATTGCTGTGGGGCGCATCATGGGCATTATTCATCATCCTTATAATGAACTCAAAGGGGAAAAATCTGCCCGCTTCAGCCATTTTGATTGCAAAGACAATCCTGAAGCAGCTTCAGCCCTGCTGAAATTCATAGAAAACTGGGCAAAAGAAAAAGGAATGGATCAGGTGACAGGCCCTTACGGATTCTCAGACAAAGACCCACAAGGCTTTCTGATTGAAGGATATGATGATACCCCTTTGATAGACACCTCATGCAACCTTCCCTATATGGTTGACTATACCGTGAAGAATGGCTATTCGAAACTTGTAGATTGTCTTACTTACCGGTTTGACATCGATTTTGTAATGCCGGACATTTATCAGCGTGTACAGCAGCGTATGATGAATACGCGCAGGTATACAATCCATGAGTTTCAGCATAAAAAAGCACTTAAGCCGTTTATTATTCCGGTACTCAGGCTGGTAAACGAAACCTACCGTAATCTGTATGGTTTTTTCCCAATGGATGAAACCGAAATGGAAGACCTGGCCAGCCGGTATATGCCGGTGCTGGATCCGCGTTTTGTCAAGATCATCACCCTCGACGGGGACCTGGTGGCCTTCGTGGTAGGTCTCCCGAATATGTCGAAAGGGATTATGCGCGCCAGAGGAAAACTATTCCCTTTTGGATGGTATTTTATTCTGCAGTCGATGAAGAAGTCAGCTCAACTCGATCTGATGCTCGGAGCGGTTAAGCCTGAACACCAGGGACTCGGGCTGGAGATCAGCATGGGCCTCCGTCTGCTGGAATCGGCAAGAACCGCAGGCATCAAGACCATTGAGACCCATCTTATACTGGAGTCGAATCAGCGCATGCGGGCGGTGATTGAACGCATCAATGCCCCGGTAGTTAAACGCTTCAGGGTTTTTACAAAAAAAATCCCCGGAAACTAAACATTCCCGGGGAAAACTGTTTAAATCACAAACGCTATTTTGCGTATTTGAATTCTTTCCCTAAATAGCGGGCAGAAGTCCCCAGAATTTCTTCAATCCTGAGCAACTGGTTGTACTTGGCAATCCGGTCAGTGCGACTGGCCGATCCCGTTTTGATCAGACCGGTATTTAATGCTACAGCCAGGTCGGCAATGGTAGTATCTTCGGTTTCTCCGGAGCGGTGGCTCATTACGGCGGTGTAGCCATTGCGGTAGGCAAGGTTCACGGCGTCGATGGTTTCGGTAAGGCTCCCGATCTGGTTAACCTTCACCAGAATGCTATTGGCCACGCCCCTGTCGATACCCATCTGAAGGCGTTTTGAATTGGTAACGAACAAATCATCGCCCACAAGCTGAATCTTTTTGCCCATTACATCGGTCATCAGTTTCCATCCGTCCCAGTCATCCTCTGCCATACCATCCTCTATTGAAATAATGGGATATTTATCAATCCACGTTTTCCAGTAGTCTACCATCTGAGCCGGGGTCAGCTTATCACCGGTTGATTTTTTCAGATGATATACCTTTTCCTCTTCGAGCCAGTATTCCGATGAAGCCGGGTCAAGGGCAAGGAACACATCCTCACCGGGCTTGTAGCCGGCTTTTTCTATCGCCTGCAGAATAACGGTAACGGCCTCCTCATTTGATTTGAGGTTCGGGGCAAACCCGCCTTCATCGCCAACATTGGTTGAATAACCGGCGTTTTTAAGCACGGATTTAAGGTTATGAAAAACCTCAGCACCCATGCGAAGGGCTTCGGTGAAGTTCGGCGCACCTACAGGCATGATCATGAATTCCTGAAAGTCGATGGCATTGTCAGCATGTGAGCCGCCGTTGATGATGTTCATCATCGGAATAGGCAGGGTATTGGCATTTACCCCTCCCACATAGCGAAAGAGGAATTGATTCGACTCCTGGGCCGCTGCATTGGCCACGGCCAGTGAAACGCCGAGAATTGCGTTTGCACCGAGATTACCCTTGTTGGGTGTACCATCAATTTCAATCATGCGGTGATCAATCTCATTCTGCTCTGAAACCAGATAGCCTTTCAGTTCATCGGCAAGTACTTTGTTCACATTCTGGACGGCTTTCTGAACACTCTTCCCGAGGTAGATACTTTTGTCTCCGTCGCGAAGCTCAACTGCTTCATGGATACCGGTTGAGGCTCCTGAAGGAACAGCAGCCCTTCCCATAATTCCGTTGGTAGTATATACATCGACTTCAATGGTGGGATTTCCGCGTGAGTCGAGTATCTGGCGGGCAAAGATGTTGGCTATTGCACTCATTTTCTTTCTTTTTTGAATTATTAATCGGGTTAACTCAGGTTCTTTGATCCGAACGCAGGAAACAGCAGTTCCCTGACAAATAAAATGAGGACAAAGTAACAGCTACCTTATCCTCATCCCTTAAAAACAGTAAAATTTTATTCTTTGTTTTCGGTATTTTCGGCAGCCGGTTCTTCAGAAACATTTTCTGCTTTGGGAGCCTCTTCGGTTTTGGCTACCACCTTTTCCGGTTTGGCCACCGCGGTTTTATCCTTGGCGCCACGGCTGCGGCGGGTAGTTTTAGCTTTGGGCGCTTCTTTGGCAGCCAGCATGTTTTCGTTGAAATCAACCAGTTCCATCATGCACATCTCGGCATTGTCACCCAGGCGGTTACCGGTTTTCAGAATCCTTGTATAGCCTCCGGGGCGATTGGCAACTTTAACAGATACTTCCCTGAAAAGTGCGACAACAGCCTCTTTATTCTGAAGGTAGCTGAAAACCATCCTGCGCGAATGTGTAGAATCTTCTTTGGAACGGGTAATCAACGGCTCTACATATCCCCTCAACGCCTTTGCTTTTGCAAGCGTGGTGTTGATGCGTTTATGAAGGATAAGCGAAGATGCCATGTTCGAAAGCATTGCCTTACGATGGGCACTTGTCCTCCCCAGATGATTGACTTTCTTTCCGTGTCTCATTTCAATTAATCCTTATCAAGTTTATATTTTGCAATATTCATTCCGAATTCCAGGTTTTTCGACTTCACAAGCTCTTCAAGTTCGGTAAGCGATTTCTTGCCAAAATTGCGGAATTTTAAAAGGTCATTCTTGTTGTATGACACAAGTTCACCCAGGGTTTCAACATCAGCTGCCTTCAGGCAGTTAAGGGCCCTTACGGAAAGATCCATGTCAACAAGTTTGGTCTTCAGCAGCTGACGAATGTGCAGTGAGGTTTCATCAAATTCTTCAGCAACGGCTTTTTCTTCAGTATCAATGGTAATCTTTTCATCCGAAAAAAGCATAAAGTGATGAATGAGTATCCTGGCGGACTCTTTCAGCGCTTCTTTTGGATGAATGGAGCCATCGGTGATCAGTTCCAGTATGAGTTTTTCATAGTCGGTTTTCTGCTCCACGCGGAAATTCTCGATGGTATATTTCACATTCTTAACGGGTGTGTGAATCGAGTCAATCGCGATGGTTCCGACAGGGGCGCCGGCCTGTTTGTTTTCCTCAGCGGGCACATAACCGCGGCCCTTGTCAATCGTCAGATCGATAACAAGTTTTACTGAAGGTTCCATATGGCAGATTTCCACTTCAGGATTCAAAACCTGAAATACCGAGAGGAACTTATTGATGTCACCGGCCATAAAAGTATCCTGACCGGAAATGACCAGGCGGATCTTTTCGCTGGTTTCGGAATCAAGCAAGCGTTTGAACCGGATTTTCTTCAGATTGAGGATAATGTCGGTAACATCTTCCACAACGCCTTTGATTGAGGAGAATTCCATATCAACTCCATCAATCCGTACAGAAGTGATCGCATAACCTTCCAATGAAGAGAGCAGTATCCTTCTGAGTGCATTGCCGATGGTAATTCCGAATCCTGGTTCAAGAGGCCTGAATTCAAAAACGCCTTTTGAATCATCAGCTTCGACCATGATAACCTTTTCAGGCTTTTGAAATGCTAATATTGCCATATTATCTTCCTCTAGTGTAATGAATTTATAAACCGTGAAATCGTTATTTGGAGTACAACTCAACGATGAGCTGTTCCTTAATGTTTTCGGGAATATCTTCACGAGCCGGAAGGCTGGCCAATTTTCCTGTCAAAAGCGTACTGTCCCATTCAAGCCAGGGGTAGGTATTCCGTTTTGAAGCCAGGGCATTCTGGATCACTTCCAGAGATTTGGATTTCTCCCGGACTGCAACAACATCTCCCAGCTTCAGCTCATAAGAAGGCACATTCACCACTGAACCGTTTACCATGATGTGACGGTGAGTTACCAGCTGGCGTGCGGCACTCCGTGTGGGTGCAATACCCAGACGATAGACCACATTGTCGAGACGTGATTCAATCAACTGAAGCAGTACCTCACCCGGCATACCTTTTTTGCGGCTTGCCTTATGGAAAGTATTCTTAAACTGTTTCTCGAGAATTCCGTATGTATATTTGGCTTTCTGCTTCTCCTGAAGCTGTGTTCCGTACTCAGAAAGTTTTTTACGCCTCTTCGAATTTCCGTGCATACCCGGGGCATAGTTTTTCTTCTCGAAATACTTGTCCGGACCGTAGATCGGATCTTTGAATTTTCGTGCAATTTTGGTTCTTGGACCTGTATACCTGGCCATAGTTACTTGTTATTTGATGTCAATTTGTTTTCAGTGATCACTCCGGTAGCCGCATTACAAACCATCATGAAGGGCTAGACAAGTACCGGAATTAAAAAAATTATACCCTTCTCCTCTTGGGAGGACGACAACCGTTGTGCGGCAGTGGGGTCACATCCATGATTTCCATAACCTCAATGCCTGAAGAATGAATGGTACGGATGGCTGATTCCCTTCCAGAACCAGGCCCCTTCACAAACACTTTTACCTTGCGCAGGCCCATATCGTATGCAACCTTTGAGCACTCGGTAGCAGCCATCTGTGCAGCGTACGGGGTGTTTTTCTTCGAACCCCTGAACCCCATCTTACCAGCAGAAGCCCAACTGATTACCTGTCCGGCATTGTTGGTGAGCGAGATTATGATGTTGTTGAAAGATGCACTCACATAGGCTCTTCCAATGGGATCAACCTTAACAACTTTTTTCTTTGATGTTTTAGCAGTTTTTGCCATAACAATGTTTTTTCGACAATTCGTTTGGTTTATGATAAGGTTAAATCAACGATTAACCTTTCGTTGCTTTCTTCTTGTTGGCAACAGTTTTCTTTCTTCCTTTACGGGTACGCGCATTGTTCTTGGTACTCTGTCCGCGGAGCGGAAGACCCAGACGATGCCTTACCCCACGGTAACAGCCAATATCCATCAATCGCTTGATGTTGGTCTGTACTTCTGACCTCAGCGCACCTTCCACTTTGTACTTATCGTTGATGATGGTACGAATGGCATTCTGTTCGTCGTCATTCCAGTCCTGAACCTTCTTGTTCAGATCAACACCGGCAGCCTGCAGAATCTTCTGAGCCGTGCTGCGGCCGATTCCGTAAATATAGGTAAGACCAATCTCACCTCTTTTGTTTTTGGGTATATCAATACCAGCAATACGTGCCATATATTGTTTTGTTGTTTGTTAAACGCTTAACCTTGTCTTTGTTTGTACTTGGGGTTCTTTTTGTTGATAATGTACAACCGCCCTTTCCTTCTGACAATTTTACAGTCAGGTGTTCTCTTCTTGACTGATGCTCTTACTTTCATTTTACAAGATGGTTTGTTTATTTGTATCTGAAAATTATTCTTCCCTTGGTCAGGTCATAGGGCGACATTTCAAGCTTCACCTTATCACCGGGCAAAATCTTGATGTAGTGCATCCTCATTTTTCCCGAAATGTGGGCTGTAATGATGTGCCCGTTCTCAAGCTCAACACGGAACATCGCGTTTCCCAGCGATTCAGTAACCGTTCCGTCCTGTTCTATCGAAATCTGTTTTGCCATGTAATTTCAAGTTATTTTTTTGACTCAAGTACTTTTTCAATTTCATCAAAAGACGATAAAATGTCAGTGCCCCCCTCTCTGATGGCAATCGCATGCTCATAGTGCGCCGATGGCTTACGGTCAGCAGTCCTGATTGTCCAGCCATCTTTGTCCTGCGATACCTGCCGGCGTCCAAGGTTAATCATGGGCTCAATGCAGATCACCAGTCCCGGTTGAAGCATGGTTCCAACGCCACGCTTGCCGAAATTCGGCACTTCCGGTTTTTCGTGCAGATGCCTGCCAAGTCCGTGTCCAACCAGGTCACGTACCACTGAATAGCCGAATTGTTCCACATAAGTTTGAATTTCAAAACCTATATCTCCGGTCCGTTTGCCTGCTTTTGCGGCTTCAATTCCCAGATAAAGCGATCTTTTGGTTCGCTCCATCAGCAGCTGTACTTCTTCAGTAACATCACCGACGGCAAAGGAATATGCGGAATCGCCGTAAAATCCGTTCAGGACTACACCACAGTCAACCGAAACAAGATCACCATCCTTCAGCACCTGATTTCCCGGAATTCCATGCACCACCACATCGTTAACCGATACACACAAAGTGCCGGGGAAACCTCCGTAACCTTTAAATCCGGGCACAGCCCCATGATCACGGATAAATGTCTCTGCCACCTTATCGAGCGAAGCGGTAGTTACGCCTGGTCTGATATGCCATGCAACTTCAGCAAGGGTCTTACCAACAAGTAAAGAACTTAATCTTATTAATTCAATTTCTTCGTCAGTCTTGTAATAAATCATCTGTCAGCACTCAAGTCTGTCAAACTAGCCCATATTGATTGATGAGCGGCCTTTGATACGGCCTGACTTGGTCAGACCATCGTAATGCCTCATCAGCAAATGGCTTTCAATTTGCTGCAGCGTATCCAGCACCACGCCCACCAGAATCAGCAGCGAAGTACCGCCATAAAACTGGGCAAATTGCGCAGTGATACCTATTTTACTGACCAGTGCAGGCATAATAGCCACAAAAGCCAGGAAAAGAGAACCCGGAAGGGTTATACGCGACATGATCTGGTCAATAAACTCCGCTGTTTTCTTTCCGGGTTTAACACCGGGAATAAAACCGTTATTCTTCTTCATATCCTCTGCCATCTGATTCGGATTAATGGTGATGGCGGTATAGAAGTAGGTAAATACAACGATCAGCAGGGCGAATACAAAGTTGTACCAGAATCCGTTGATGTTGGTGAAAGCGGATGCAAATCCCGTTAAGGTTTCTGATTCGGCGAATCCGGCCAAAGTCAGCGGCAGAAACATAATTGCCTGGGCGAAAATAATCGGCATAACACCGGCAGCATTCACCTTCAGGGGGATATACTGTCTTACTCCACCGTACTGTTTATTACCAACAATGCGCTTCGCATATTGTACAGGAATTTTGCGGGTTCCCTGAACCAACAGTATACTGATCAGGATTACACCGATCAGGACGGCAAGCTCAACGATAAAGATTACCAGTCCGCCACCTTTCTGCTCCATACGTGAAACAAGTTCACCAAACAGCGCGAAGGGCAAGCGGGCAATAATCCCGATCATAATGATCAGTGAAATACCGTTTCCGATACCTTTATCGGTAATCCTTTCACCAAGCCACATTACAAACAGGGTTCCTGAAATCAGAATAATTACAGAAGAGACCCAGAAGAAAGTGGTGGGCGAAGTAACCGCAGGATCAAAAGGTGTAATGGCCTGGGCGGGAAGCTGCGAAACAAGGTTCGCAATATAACCCGGAGCCTGAAAACCAGTGATCAGCACGGTGAGATAACGGGTAATCTGATTGATTTTTTTACGTCCGCTTTCTCCCTCTTTCTGTAATTTCTGGAAGTAAGGAATTGCCATACCAAGCAACTGCACCACGATGGATGCGGAGATGTAAGGCATAATTCCAAGCGCGAAAATGGAGGCGTTTGAAAATGCGCCCCCCGAGAACATATTCAACAATCCGAGCAGTCCTCCGCTGGTCTGATTCTGAAGATTTGCCAGCTGGTTGGGATCCACTCCCGGCAGAACAACATAAGAGCCTAACCTGTAAAGCAAAACAATACCAATGGTATAACCAATGCGTTTGCGCAGATCCTCGATCTTATAAATGTTCCTTATAGTCTGTATGAAACGTTTCATCTACAGTTTAGATTTTTATAGCCTGACCACCCTTTGATTCGATTGCTTTGACGGCAGATGCAGAAAAAGCATTGGCCTTAATATCAACTTTAGCCGTGAGTTCACCGCGACCGAGAATTTTGATCCTGTCATTTTTTGCAGCGAGGCCACTTTCGATAAGCAGATCAATATCTACGGCGTCAACATTCTTTGCAGAGACCAGCGCTTGAATTACGTCAAGGTTAATACTGCGGTATTCGATACGGTTAATGTTTCTGAAGCCATATTTGGGAACCCTCCTGTAAAGAGGCATCTGACCGCCTTCGAAACCGATTTTCTGGCTGTAACCTGAGCGTGATTTAGCTCCTTTGTGTCCGCGGGTAGAAGTACCTCCACGTCCGGAGCCCTGACCACGGCCGATTCTTTTGCTGGCTTTTACAGATCCCTGTGCCGGTTTAAGATTACTCAAATCCATAATATCTTGTCAATTAGTTGTGTACGATTAGATTTCTTCAACTTTCAACAGGTGGTTGATTTTTGCAATCATACCTTCAATCTGAGGGGTTGCTACCACCTCGATGGGCCTGTTCATCCGCTTAATGCCTAAAGCCTTAAGGGTAAGTTTCTGACGCTCGGGCTGTTTTATGCCACTCTTTATCTGGGTAACTCTCAGTTTTTTCATTTTCTGGTATTGTTATTATTGGTTATGCCTAACCATTGAAAACTTTGTTGAGGTCAACGCCGCGAAGCTGGGCTACTGCATAGGCATCACGCATATTTACGAGTGCATCAATGGTAGCTTTTACCACACTGTGGGGATTTGAGGAACCTTTTGATTTAGCAAGAACGTCTCTCACGCCGACACTCTCAAGAACAGCACGCATAGCACCGCCGGCAATAACTCCGGTACCGGGTGTAGCGGGTTTGAGAAACACCAGGGCGCCGCCGTATTTACCCAATTGTTCGTGGGGAATGGTACCCTTAAGAACCGGAACCTTTACAAGGTTTTTCTTGGCATCGTCAACACCCTTGGCAATAGCGGCAGTAACTTCCTTGGCTTTGCCAAGTCCGTAACCTACAACCCCGTTTTCATTGCCAACGACTACGATGGCAGAAAAACTGAATGTACGGCCCCCTTTGGTAACCTTTGTAACCCGCTGAATGCTTACCAGCCTGTCTTTAAATTCAATCTCGCTGGATTTAACCCTTTTTATGTTTGCGTTTGCCATCTGTGTTAAAATTTAAGGCCTCCTTCTCTGGCTGCTTCAGCCAGGGATTTGATTCTACCATGATATAAGTAACCGTTGCGATCGAAAACCACACTTTGAATACCTGCCTCAATCGCACGCTTGGCTATCAGCTGGCCAACCAGTTTAGCCTGTTCGATTTTGGCCATCGGGGTTCCCGAAACTTCAGGAGTGCGTGACGATGCAGAAACAAGTGTCTTACCTTCCAGATCATTGATGATCTGGGCATAGATCTGTTTATTGCTTCTGAATACGGTCAACCGCGGCTGCTCAGGCGTACCGGAAACTACCTTCCGGATTCTGAGTTTTATCCTGTGCCTTCTGTATTCTTTTCTGTTCTTAATAGCCATCCTTTTCTGAGGAATTTGACCCGGGGTCACCGGGAATGGTTTATGTTAAAGATTATTATTTGTCTGAAGCTGACTTACCGGCCTTCTTCTTCACCACTTCTCCCATAAACCTGATACCTTTTCCTTTGTAAGGCTCGGGTTTACGCAGCGAACGGATCTTGGCAGCCACCTGACCGATCAGCTGTTTGTCAAATGACTTCAGCGTGATGGTGGGGTTTTTTCCCCTTTCCGTGAGGGTTTCAACACTCACTTCTGCCGGCATCTCAAAGAAGATATTATGCGAATATCCAAGGGATAATTCAAGTACATTTCCTGCAGCTGAAGCTTTGTAACCCACGCCAACCAACTCCTGAACCACGGTAAAGCCTTCAGAAACGCCTTTTACCATATTGGCCAGCAATGAGCGGTACAAACCGTGCTTTGCCCTGGCATCCTGTGATTCATTCACTCTTCCGACTATGAGATGACCATCTTCAACCTTCACGGAAACAAGGGGATCGATCTGCTGGGTAAGTTGTCCGAGTTTGCCCTTCACCGTCACCAGGTTAGTGTCAGATACTTCGATCTGAACTCCTGAAGGAATGGCCACCGGCATTTTTCCTATTCTCGACATTGTAAAATCTCCTCTTCTTTAGCTAATGTAACACAAAACTTCGCCGCCAATCTGAAGGGTTCTGGCTTCTTTATCGGTCATAAGCCCCCGGTTGGTAGAAAGTATAGCAATACCCAACCCGTTCAGCACGCGGGGAAGCTCATCGGCGCCGACATACCTGCGTAAACCCGGTTTACTGACACGCTCCAGCTTTGAAATTGCGGGAACCTTTGAAATCGGGTGATACTTCAGCGCGATCTTTATAATGCCGGGGATGGTTTCATCCTCGAATTTATAATTCAAAATATAACCCTTATCAAACAAAATCTTGGTGATTTCCTTCTTCATGTTGGATGAAGGGATTTCCACGATCCGGTGGTTTGCCATCACGGCATTCCTGACTCGGGTCAGATAATCTGCAATAGGATCTGTTACCATTTTATCCTTGAATATTATGATTGTTCACTTGTTTTTCTTACCAGCTGGCTTTCTTCACGCCCGGGATAAGACCCTCGAGGGCCATAAAGCGGAAATTTATACGCGAAATACCAAACTGACGCATGTAACCCTTGGGGCGACCCGTGAGTTTGCAACGGTTGTGCAGACGCACCGGCGATGCATTCTTGGGAAGCTTCTGAAGCGCGATGTAGTCACCGGCTTCTTTCAGTTCAGCACGTTTGGCAGCATATTTTGCAACAAGGCGCTCTCTTTTGCGTTCCCTTGCTTTCATTGATTCCTTTGCCATATCTTATTTCTGATTTTTGAATGGTAAACCAAATTCTTTCAGCAGTGCCAGGCACTCATTGTCGTTGCGGGCGGTCGTCACAAAGGTAATATCCATACCATTGATCTTGGCCACTTTATCGATCAGGATCTCAGGGAAAATAATCTGCTCGGTAACACCCAGGGTATAATTACCACGTCCGTCAAATCCTTTTTCATTGATACCGCGGAAGTCCCTGATACGGGGAATTGCCACAGAAACAAGCCTGTCAAGGAATTCATACATCCTGTCGCCCCTGAGGGTAACCCTTACCCCGATGGGCATGCCCTTACGGAGTTTAAAGTTGGAGATGTCCTTCCTTGATTTGGTGGCAACCGCTTTCTGACCGGTAAGGGCTGTAAGTTCATTTACCCCGGCATCAATAAGTTTTTTGTCGGCGATGGCTGTGCCAAGACCTTGGTTCACACTGATTTTCAACAGTTTCGGAACCTGCATTACAGTTTTGTACTGGAATTTTTCCGTTAATGCCGGAACAATTTCCTGCCTGTATTTATCTTTTAAGCGTGGTGAATAGTTCATTACTTAATTACCTCCCCCGACTTTTTAGAATAACGGACTGATTTATTGGTTTTGGTGTCAAGCTTCCGCCCGATGCGGGTGGGCTTGCCGGTGCCATCCACAACCATCAGGTTGGATACATGGATTCCGGCCTCTTTTTTCACGATTCCACCCTGAGCGTTCTTGGCGTTGGGTTTGGTGTGCTTGGAGATCAGGTTAACGCCTTCAACGATGGCCTGCATTTTCTCAACATCCACCTCCAGAACCTTACCCTGCTTCCCTTTTGAGTCACCGGCGATCACCATCACGGTATCACCCTTTTTTATACTTAGTTTCGTGCTCATGTTTGTTAGGTCAATTAAAGCACCTCGGGTGCCAATGAAACAATTTTCATGTACTGCTTTTCGCGCAGTTCCCTGGCGACCGGTCCGAAGATACGGGTTCCGGTCATTTCGCCGGCGTTGTTCAGCAGCACTACCGCGTTGTCATCAAAGCGGATATATGAACCGTCGTTGCGGCGGATTTCTTTCTTGGTTCTGACAACCACCGCTTTGGCCACTGTACCTTTCTTGATATTTCCGGAAGGAAGGGCATTTTTAACGGTTACAACGATTTTATCGCCAATAGAGGCATAACGTTTGCGGGTTCCTCCCAGCACACGGATGCAAAGCACTTCTTTTGCACCGCTGTTATCAGCTACCGTAAGTCGTGATTCCTGTTGTATCATAATTACTTGGCTCTTTCAATGATTTCGACTAATCTCCAGCATTTGTTCTTGCTCAGCGGACGGGTCTCTGCAATGCGAACGGTATCACCGATATTGCAGTCGTTGTTTTCGTCATGGGCCGCAAATTTGGAGGATTTCTTCACAAACTTTCCGTATTTGGGGTGCTTCTCGCGACGTTCAACCTGAACGACGATAGATTTCTGCATCTTGTTGCTGACAACTACCCCAATTCTTTCTTTTCTCAGATTTCTGGTTTCCATTGCTTTTCCGGTTATTTAGTGTTAACGGTAGCCGTACCCTGAGCCGCTGCAGCATCATTCAATTTGCGTTTATGCAATTCGGTGAGCATACGGGCGATGGTCCTGCGGTAATTTTTGATTTTATTGGGGTTCTCAAGAGGCGAAACAGCATGATTCAACTTGAGCTTGGTAAGCTGCTTGCGTTCTTCATCGAGCCGTTCAATAAGTTCGGCTGTTGAAAGCTCTCTAATGACTTCTTGTTTCATCGTTCGTTATATTGATTCTTCAACGTAATCTCTTCTTACCACAAATTTGGTGGCAACAGGCAATTTCTGGGCACCCAGGCGGAGGGCTTCCTTTGCAACCTCTTCGGTAACACCTTCGGCTTCGAACAGGATGCGGCCCGGGCTAATGCGTGCCACGAAATATTCAGGAGCACCTTTACCTTTACCCATACGCACTTCAGCAGGTTTCTTGGTAACGGGCTTATCAGGGAAAATGCGGATCCAGATCTGGCCTTCACGTTTCATGAAACGGCTGATAGCCTGACGGGCGGCCTCAATCTGCCGGCCGGTAATCCAGGCTTCTTCCAGGGTTTTTATCCCGAACGAACCAAATGAAAGCTCAGCACCACGTTTGGTGTTACCCTTCATTTTGCCCTTCTGCATCTTCCTGTACTTGGTTTTCTTTGGCTGTAACATTATTGTCGGATATTGATCGTGTGATTGTTACTCTTTTTGTTAACTTCTTACTTCTTGGGACGGTTGCGGTTTCCACGCGGAGGCCTGTTTCCGCCCGGACGCGGAGGTATTGACTTTTCCCTTGCTCCGGTAGCAGCCTGGCTTTCTGCCGAAGGGGTAAGATCTACCTTACCATAAACTTCACCCTTGCAGATCCATACCTTGATACCGATACGGCCATAGGTTGTGTGGGCTTCAGCAATTGCATAATCAATGTCAGCACGAAGGGTATGGAGCGGAGTACGTCCTTCCTTGATCATCTCGCGGCGGGCCATCTCGGCGCCGGCCAACCTTCCGGAAATCAAAACCTTGATTCCTTCAGCACCGATCCGCATGGTGGAGGCTATCGCAGTCTTTATCGCACGGCGGTATGAAATCCTGCCTTCAATCTGGCGGGCAATCGCGTTGGCCACGATCACGGCATCCATTTCAGGGCGCTTGATTTCAGAAATATTGATCTGGATCTCCTTTTTGGTGACCTTCTTCAATTCTTCCTTCAATTTATCAACTTCCTGACCACCTTTTCCGATGATGATACCCGGACGGGCAGTATGGATAGTAACGGTAACCAGCTTAAGGGTACGTTCGATCACAATCTTCGAAACCCCGGCTTTCGATAAACGGGCATTCAGATATTTGCGGATCTGGTCGTCTTCCACCAATTTGTGTTCAAAACGCCTTCCACCATACCAGTTGGAGTCCCATCCTTTGATGATGCCTAACCTGTTACCTATTGGATTTGTCTTTTGTCCCATTCAACAAATGATTATTTGGTTGTTAAAGCCTGCTTTGCAGAAATTTCCTTTTTTTATTGTGCGATTCTATTGTCAATCAACAAAGTAACATGATTCGAACGCTTGCGGATACGATGGGCACGACCCTGAGGAGCAGTGCGGATACGTTTCAGTGAACGGCCACCGTCAACACCTACCTCTTTCACAAAGAGACTGGTTTCTTCAATGCGTACACCCTCATTCTTGGCCTGCCAGTTGGCAAGGGCAGAAAGCAGCAACTTGTGCATACGGCCACTGGCTTCCTGGGGCGAATGTTTCAGCACATGCAGTGCCTGTTCCACCTTCATGCCGCGGATCATATCAGCCACAAGGCGCATTTTCCTGGGCGATGTAGGGCAATTCCTGAGCTTGGCAAATGATTCAGTCTTCTTTGCTTCCTTGATCAGCTCAGCTCTGTTATGTTTACGTGATCCCATTGGTTTTTCCTTCTTTATTTTTTACCTTTATCTTTACTACCGGCATGGCCCCTGAAGATACGGGTGGGTGAAAACTCCCCGAGTTTGTGACCTACCATATTCTCAGTAACATAAACCGGGATGAATTTATTTCCGTTATGGACAGCGATAGTCTGCCCCACAAAATCCGGAGAAATCATCGAAGCGCGCGACCAGGTTTTAATCACAACCTTTTTGTTGGAACTGATGGCGTCTAATACTTTCTTTTCCAGTTTGTAGTCGATATAAGGACCTTTTTTAAGCGAACGGCTCATTTTTAATGCTGTTTAAGGTTCAATTACTTCTTCCTTCTTTCGATGATGTATTTATTCGAAGCTTTCTTCGGATAGCGGGTCTTGTAACCCTTTGCAGGTAATCCCTTGCGTGAGCGCGGATGTCCTCCTGAAGCCCTTCCTTCTCCACCGCCCATCGGATGATCTACCGGGTTCATTACAACGGCACGTGTACGTGGCCTGCGACCGAGCCAGCGGCTGCGTCCGGCCTTTCCTGAAACCTCGAGGTTATGCTCCGTATTGGAAACCATTCCTATGGTTGCCTTGCAACTCTGAAGGATCATGCGGGTTTCCCCTGAAGGAAGTTTGATAACGGCAAATTTGCCATCGCGCGACATCAGCTGTGCCGACGATCCGGCACTACGTGCCATCTTTGCTCCCTGTCCGGGCCTGAGCTCAATATTGTGAATCACGGTACCGAACGGAATCTCACTCAGGTAAAGCGCATTCCCGATCTCAGGCTGTGCGCCTTTGCCGGCAATAACTTCCTGACCTACTTTCAGTCCGTTGGGTGCAACGATGTAACGTTTCTCACCATCGGCATAGTAAAGCAGGGCAATGCGGGCGGTACGGTTCGGATCGTATTCAATGGTCTTTACCGTTGCAGGAATATCCTCTTTATCGCGTTTGAAGTCGATGATACGATATTTCTGCTTGTGACCACCACCTATTGACCTGATGGTCATTTTACCGGTGTTGTTTCGGCCACCAGAGCTTTTCCTCGGCTGCAGCAAACTCTTTTCAGGGCTTGTAGCAGTTATGTCATCCAGTGCGCTAACCAGTTTGAAGCGCTGACTTGATGTGGTCGGTTTGAATTTTTTTAAAGCCATTATCTTTAAATATTGCTATAAAAATCAATTGTTTCACCCTCAGCTAAAGTTACAATAGCCTTTTTGTACGAACCTGCACGGCCTTTAACCATCCCGGTCTTGGTAAACCTGGATTTGTTCTTTCCGGCATAATTCATGGTGTTTACTTCAGTAACTTCAACGCCGTAAATCTCTTCCACGGCTTTCTTTATCTGCAGCTTGTTGGAATCCTTCTGCACGATAAAACCGTAACGTTGAAGCTTGTCGCCTAAGGCTGTCATCTTTTCCGTAACTACCGGCTTTATTATGATACCCATTGTGTTTCTTGTTAATGGTTCTTAATCTCAGCGCTGTGAGCGTGATTGTTTAGTTCTCAAAGATTTTTTCGATTTCGGCAACCGAGCTTTCGAGAATTACCAGGTTGTGGGCACGAAGAATTTCGTATGTATTTAAATCACAAGCCCTTATAACCCTTGCCTGCTTCAGATTTCGGGAGGACAAATATACGGCTTTATCGCTTTCGCTCAACACCATAAGTGTCTTTTTCCCTGAAAGTTGCAGATTATTCAGTAATTCAATGAAATTTTTGGTCTTCGGTTTATCAAAGCTGAAGTCTTCCAGAATCAGGATGCCGTTATCCTTGGCCTTGTGGCTGAGCGCCGACATACGTGCCAGCTGCTTCAGTTTCTTGTTCAGCTTGAAACCGTAATCCCTGGGCTGAGGTCCGAAAACCCTGGCACCACCCCGCATAAGCGGAGACTTGATACTGCCTGCACGGGCGCCACCGGTTCCTTTTTGCCTCTTCAGCTTACGTGTACTGCCCGAAACTGTTGATTTCTCTTTCGAGCTATGGGTTCCCTGACGCTGATTGGCAAGATACTGTTTGGTATCAAGGTAAATCGCGTGGTCATTGGGTTCGATATTGAATACCGAATCGTTCAGGTTAACCGTTTTACCGGTCTTCTCCCCTTTGATGTTATATACTGTTAGCTCCATCTTTCTACAATTACGTATGATCCGTTAGATCCGGGCACTGCACCCTTAATTAACAAAAGATTCTTTTCCTTGACAATTTTTACGATCTGGAGGTTGATCATCTTCACCCTTTTGTTTCCGGTCTGACCGGCCATGCGCAATCCTTTGAATACGCGTGAAGGCCATGATGAAGCGCCCACCGAACCGGGAGCCCTCAACCTGTTGTGCTGTCCGTGGGTCACACCACCAACGCCGCTGAAACCGTGCCGGCGGATAACACCCTGGAAACCTTTTCCCTTGGAAATGCCCACTACGTCAACATATTCGCCTTCTTCAAAAACATCCACCATAACCGCGTCGCCAAACTGCTTGCGATGGCCGGCCTCAAAACGGGTAAATTCAACAAGCTTGCGCTTGGGTGATACACCGGCTTTGGCAAAGTGACCCATCTCTGCCTTGTTGGTATGCTTTTCCTTTTTATCGTCGAAAGCAAGCTGGATGGCATCATATCCGTCCACTTCCTTTGTCCTGATCTGGGTGACATAGCAGGGCCCGGCTTCAATAACCGTGCAGGGCACATTCTTGCCATTGGCATCGAATACGCTGGTCATCCCGATTTTTTTTCCTATAATTCCTGACATTGCAGTATCATGTTAAAATTGATGATTCTTTTTTTAACCCCGCCACGCGTTACGCGGCTGTGCGGCAATCCGATCAGACTTTGATCTCTACTTCAACACCACTGGGCAACTCAAGCTTCATAAGCGCATCAATGGTCTTGCTGGTAGTGCTGTAAATGTCAAGGAGGCGCTTGTATGAGCTTAACTCGAACTGCTCCCTTGATTTTTTATTGACAAAGGTAGACCTCAGCACGGTGAAGATTTTTTTGTTGGTCGGCAGGGGAATGGGGCCGTTAACAACTGCACCGGTAGATTTTACGGTCTTTACGATCTTTTCGGCAGATTTATCAACCAGGTTGTGATCGTACGATTTCAGTTTTATTCTGATCCTTTGGCTCACGTTACTTAGGTTTATTGATTTTATTTTCTTTGTTTATTTAACAAGATATCCTTTTAACTTGTAGATTACATCGTCGGTAAGGCTGGCAGGAAGCTCGGCATAATGCGAAAACTCCATGCTCGAATTCCCCCTTCCCGATGTAATGGTACGCAGGGATGTAACATATCCGAACATCTCGGACAAAGGCACATGGGCTTTTACAACCTGATACCGGTTTCTGTTATCGATACCATCGACACTTGCACGCCGCTTGTTCAGGTCACTGGTGATTTCACCAACATACTCATCCGGAACATTTACTTCAAGCCTCATGATGGGCTCAAGCAACACATTCCTGCCCGATTTGGCTGCTTCCCTGAATCCTACCTTCGCACAGATTTCAAAAGCCAGGGCATCAGAATCCACCGAATGGAAAGATCCGTCAAGTAACCTTACTTTCAGGCTTTCGAGAGAGAAACCGGCAAGCACGCCATTCTGCATCGCAACGCGGAATCCTTTCTCTATGGCGGGGATATACTCTTTGGGAATATTTCCACCTTTAACTTCATTTACAAACTGCAATCCGCGGATGCCCTTATCAGCCGGGCCCATTTCGAAGAGTATATCGGCAAATCTGCCCCGGCCACCGGTCTGTTTCTTATAAACCTCACGGTGCTCAACGGTTCCCACAAACGCTTCTTTATAGGCAACCTGGGGATTACCCTTATTGACCTCAATTTTAAATTCACGTCTCAGACGATCGGCAATGATTTCAAGGTGAAGTTCACCCATCCCGCTGATAACGGTCTGGCCTGTTTCCTCATCCACCCTTACGGTAAATGTGGGATCTTCTTCGGCAAGCTTGTTAAGCGCTGAATCAAGTTTGTCAACATCGTCCTGGGCACGCGGCTCAACGGCTACACTGATAACCGGCTCCGGAAACTCAATAGACTCCAGAACGATCGGATGTTTTTCATCACACAGCGTATCGCCGGTCCTGATTTCCTTAAACCCAACAACTGCCGCGATATCACCGGCTTCAACCTGCTGTAAAGGATTCTGCTTGTTCGCGTGCATCTGCATAATGCGGGCGATGCGTTCTTTTTTCCCGGTTCCGGTATTCAGCACATAACTGCCTGAAGGCAATGTGCCTGAATAAACCTTGATGAATGCCAGGCGCCCAACAAAAGGGTCGGTGGCGATCTTGAAAGCCAGGGCAGCGAAAGGCTCCGAAGCTTCCGGATGACGGACCTCCTCCTTTTCGGTATTGGGATTGATTCCGGTTATGGAATCGATATCGGAAGGATTCGGCAAGTATGATACTATGGCGTCGAGCAGCGGCTGCACGCCTTTGTTTTTAAATGAAGCGCCGCACAACACCGGGGTTATCCTGTGCTCGATGGTAGCTTTGCGGATGATCGCGCGCATTTCATCGGGGGTAATGGAGTTGTGGTCGTTCAGGAACTTCTCAAACAATGCTTCTTCTTCTTCAGCAACGCCTTCGATAAGCCTGGTTCTGTATTCGTCTGCCAGTTCGGAAAGTTCAGCCGGAACATCGGTAATATTGAATACCGAACCCAGAGAATCATCGTCCCAGATAATGGCCTTATTGGTGATAAGGTCAACCACCCCGGTAAAGTCGTCTTCCTCTCCGATGGGAATCTGAAGGGGAATGGGGTTGGCGCCGAGTTTCTCTTTCATCTGGTTGAGAACCCCGAAGAAATCGGCTCCCGAGCGATCCATTTTATTGATAAAAGCGATGCGGGGAACCTTGTACTTATCAGCCTGTTTCCAGACAGTTTCGCTCTGGGGCTCAACACCTCCTACGGCACAGAACAAGGCGACAGCGCCATCGAGTACCCTGAGTGAACGTTCTACCTCAACGGTAAAATCAACGTGGCCCGGAGTATCGATGATATTGATTTTATACTTTTCGTTCCTGCAATCCCAGTAAACAGTGGTGGCTGCCGAAGTAATGGTGATTCCGCGCTCCTGTTCCTGGATCATCCAGTCCATGGTGGCGGTTCCTTCGTGCACTTCACCGATTTTATAACTGATCCCGGTATAATACAATATCCGCTCCGTTGTCGTGGTTTTACCCGCGTCAATGTGCGCCATAATGCCGATGTTGCGTGTATGTGCTAATTTAACGGACATTGGATATTGTGTGGTGTATCAGTGATCAGTTGTTACAGATTAAAACCTGAAATGTGAGAATGCCTTATTGGCGTCAGCCATACGGTGGGTATCCTCTTTTCTTTTGAATGCAGCACCTTCTTCTTTGTAAGCGGCCATAATTTCACCGGCGAGTTTGGCACTCATGGTTTTTTCGTGGCGTTTGCGTGCAAAAAGGATAAGGTTCTTCATGCCGATGGAGCTTTTGCGGCCCGGACGGATCTCTGAAGGAATCTGGAAAGTTGCTCCTCCGATACGGCGGCTGCGCACCTCTACATTAGGGGTAACGTTGCTGAGCGCTTTCTTCCATACTTCAAGGCCATCTTCGCTGGTCTTCTCGGTAACGGTTTCTATGGCTTCATAAAAAATCTGGAAAGCCAGGTTTTTCTTCCCGGTGTACATGAGGTTGTTGACGAACTTGGTTACAAGCACATCATTGAACTTCGGGTCAGGAAGTATGATTCTCTTTTTTGGTTTTGATTTCCTCATTGTTGTAAGCTGTTTTTACCTGAAACCAGTTTTACTTTTTACCTTTTGCCGGAGCAGCTACCTTACCGCCTTTGGGGCGTTTGGTGCCGTATTTTGACCTACGCTGGTTCCTGCCGTCAACGCCCGATGTATCAAGCGCACCACGGATGATGTGGTACCTTACACCCGGAAGGTCCTTCACCCTGCCGCCGCGGATCATTACGATCGAGTGCTCCTGCAGGTTGTGGCCTTCGCCGGGAATGTATGCATTCACTTCCTTGGTGTTGGTAAGCCTTACCCTGGCTACTTTGCGCATGGCTGAATTGGGTTTCTTGGGAGTGGTGGTATATACCCTCACACAAACACCCCTTCGCTGCGGGCAAGAATCCAGAGCAGGTGACTTGCTCTTATCGGTTAACTTGTTGCGTCCTTTACGAACCAATTGCGAAATTGTAGGCATATCAATACTTTTAAATTGTTTTTGGTTACTCGGCTACCCCTGTTTTTTGGGGACTGCAAAAGTACAGCATTATTTTATATTTACAATAGGCTGAACAAAAATTATTTAACCCGCTCAGGCGTTTGTTCGGAATAAAAACAAAATGCCTTTAAAGTAATAATCCTGTCGCCGGGACTGTGTTTCTGAAATCGGTGGGAAAGCAATAAGGGGAGACAAATCTGGCCTTTGAGGCCTGAAGACTCATCAATTGCAGAATGTTTTTTGTTCTCTGCCCTGGGGCGGTCTGCATTGATTGAAACCTATATTGTCTTACTTTATCAGGTTTCCCGGATTCGAAAATCTCAGAAAAATTGTGCATTTCAGGAAGTTAAATTCAATTCGTTCCTTTCAAATGCGGCTGCAAAAGTACTTAATAATTTGACACCTCCAACTTTTTTTGCTGATTTTTAATGATTTTCTTAAAAAAAACAGCCGGAAGTCAGAAACAACCGGCCAATTAAACGATTTCACATACTGCGCACTATGCATCAAAGCAACTCCCTCAGCCGCTTATAACCTTCGGCGCTGGCTTTCAGCCGGGCGCCGCTTTTCAATACCACCAGGTGGGTATCTTTACCGTAAAGGTCAACCGAAACGATCTGGCTGATGTTGACGATATGGCTGCGATGAATCCTGATGAAACCGTTGCGGGGCAGGTGACTTTCGAAATACTTCATGGTTTTTTCCTTCAGATGGTTGCCCAGGGATGAACAGATCATCACGTAGTCGTCCTGCGCCTCTATATAATATATGGTATCAACCGGGATCACCACGATGCGGGAGCCAAGCCTGGCTACCACCCTGTCGATTTCGCCCGGAGTTTCCTCAAACTGGCGCTTCAGATCGGCAACCGGCTTTGGGGTGAGATCACCCTTATCCTCAATGCGCAGCAGCGCCCTTTCAACCGCCTGCCTGAACCTGGAAGCCGAAAAAGGCTTGAGCAGGTAATCAACGGCATTCATTTCGAAAGCCCTGATGGCAAATTCATCGTATGCGGTGGTGAAAATGATCGGAGGCGGATCTGTCAGAAGCTCCAGCAATTCAAAACCATTAATCTTGGGCATCTGGATATCCAGGAAAATCAGTTGCGGTTTCAGCTCCTGTATCGCTTTCAGGGCTTCAAAGCCGTTCTCGCATTCTCCGGCAATTTCAAGCGCCGGAAAATCTTTCAGGTAATGTTTGACCAGATCCCTTGCGGGCGGCTCATCATCTATTATCAGTACTTTGATCTTTGACATTTTCAGGAAATTTCAGTTTTACTTCAAAAGCATCTTCAGTTTTGCGGATATTCACCAGATCAGGCATCCCGTATACCATACGCATTCGTTTCATTACATTCGAGAGGCCGGTACCCGTTCCTTTGCGGCCCGGAACCGATGGGTCGTAATTATTGATCACACGCACCTCAAGCCAGGGGCCGGTAATCTGCGCGTTCAGCTGTATCACCGATACCCCGGGGGTGTCGTAAACTCCGTGTTTCACGGCATTCTCAACCAGCGGCTGCAGGATCATGGGCGGCAAAGGCCATCCCAGCGCCAGTTCATCAATCTGCTCGTTTACCTGCAGTCTTCCCCCGAACCGAACTTTCTCAATCTCCAGGTACAACCTGAGGTGGTACAACTCCTTGCTGAGCGAACTCATGCTGTTGTCGGAAAAACTCAGGGAATACCGCATAAATTCCGACAAGTTGATGACCATCTCCTGGGCCTTTGCAGGATTGGTTATGGTGAGCGAACTGATAGAATTCAGCGAATTGAACAGGAAATGCGGTTTGATCTGCGAACGCAGGGCATTCAGTTCCGTTTCATAAAGCATGGTTTGCAGCAATTGCTCCCGGGTCCGGTGTTCGCGGAGGTTCTCATAATTGATCACCAGGTAAAAGACTGATACCAGAATAATATAGAGCAACAGCCCGACCATGATTCTTACCATCAATGTTTCACTGAGAAACAAATTGTATGTATCATCCTGGCCGGTAAGATACCCAAGAATAAGATAGCTGCTCCCAAGCCAGATAATTACGGTTACCGAACTACTGGCAGCCAGTCGCCAGATCATTTCAAGCCTGCTCAGTTTCTCGTAATCACTGATCTTCACCATGTGCCACAATCCGACGCCCAGCAAGGCATAGATCAGATTCATAACCAGGACTTCCGCAACGGCATTGCCCGACTCAAGCCCGTATTGATTATAGATGATGACGAAATGGATCAGCGATATGACCATCCAGGTGGAAATGTAAAACAATACATTCCGGCTGATTCCCGATCTTTCCAGCATAACTCAGTGATAAACCGGTTAGAAACTTTTTAATTCACCGCCTCCAAAGATGGCAACGCCTTTAATGACAAGGGTTTTATTATAATCCACGTTGATATTGCGTCGTTTATCGGCAAAACCTCCAAAGATGTTGAACACCTCCATTTTTACATTCCAGTCGGAAGGCACCAGCAGGGTGGACCCTCCGAAAATGGCAACCATTTCCAGTACATTGTCTCCTTCCGAAAGCTGACACTGTGTAAGGTCAAGTTTTGAGCCGCCGAAGATGGCGATAACTTTTCCTCCGCGCATGGATGGAGTATGAATGACGCGTTCGCTTCCACCGAAAACAGCAACATCTTCAATAAAGTCATCACTGCCGGAAGTTACACGCTCCCTTTTCAGGCTCCTGAACAGGGTGGTATGCGAAAAGATGACAGCCAGACCGACCAGAATAATCACAACCGGCCAGAAGTATCCCAGCATATTAAATCCTTCAATCCGGCCCTGTAAAAATATAAGCCCGACAACCACGAGTATGGTTCCCCATCCGTAATGCTTGCCGGCAAAGTTGATCAGACCGACGACGATCAGCAGCGAAGGCCAGGAAAAAATTACGCGCCAGGCAGCATCGTTGACAACGCCCATATTGCGCAGCATGTAGAGAAGACCAAAGGCAATGATGGCCAGACCGACCAGCGTGGTTTCAAGGTGCCATGTCCGGTTCAGCGGATTGCGGTTCAGATTGTTTTCCATTGTTGTAAGAGTTTAAGTTGAGAAATATTTTTACCCTGCAAATTTAGGGGTACAATAAAGCGGGAAGGTAATACAAATCGGTAAAAAGGGGAAAAAGCCCGGTAAATCAGTTTATGCAGGGTACAAAAAAAAGAACCGGGGCGCTCGCCTGCCCCGGCATCTTCATTCCACTCATCGAATAACGGTTTTCAAACCGTCCATATCATACAAAATCAGCATCGGGCAAATCAGGCAGTCCCTGCAGATTGCCGATAAAACGCGCATGGTTGAATGCTTCCCCATAGCGCATAAGCCGGAACAGCTCAACCTGAACCGCCATATAGATCAGCCGCCTGGCTTCCACATCGGTAAATGAATCCTGCAAAAGCCGCTGATAGGTTTGTGCCGTTTCGGGAGGGTCGTTCCTGCGGATCTGCTTGTCAACGATCTGCTCGATAACCATTCCTATACTCTCGTCACGCTTTATGTTGTTTATCATTGTTCAGTAAATTAAGAATTCAACCATGCTGCAATACCGGGAATTATTGCAATCCAAAAACGGGCAACCGGTAAATTTTTAAACACCGGAACTGGAACGCTGCCAAAAACGCAACCACCACCCCGGGCAGACCGGTTAATTCCTACTCCGGCCTTCTGCAGCAAGTCCTGCAGCCTGTTCTCTGGTTTATCCTGAAGGGGCATAAAAGTAACAGTTATGCAAGTAATTTAGAATATTTCTAAATAATAAGACATGGATTGACTCGTCAAAAAAGCCGCAGACTTCCTATCACAGAAAAAGTATGCTAATTTTGCGCGACCAATCAAATCCATAAAAGTGTCGCAACTGCTTAAAGAATTAAATGAAGCCCAGCAACTTGCGGTGACCAGCAGCGATGGTCCCGTGATGGTAATAGCCGGAGCGGGTTCAGGCAAAACCCGCGTACTGACCTATCGTGTCGCTTACCTGCTTGAACAGGGCGTTGATCCGTTCAATATCCTGGCGCTGACATTTACCAACAAGGCTGCCAAAGAAATGAAAGAACGCGTGATCGGGCTGGTGGGAGGCCATGAAGCACGGAATGTATGGATGGGCACCTTTCACTCCATTTTTGCGCGCATTTTAAGGGTGGAAGGCCACCTGCTGGGTTACCCTTCCAACTTCACCATTTATGACACTGATGATTCGAAGAGTCTGATCAAGACTATACTGAAAGACCTCAGCCTCGACCCGAAAATATATGTACCGGGGGCCGTGCTTTCCAGAATCTCATCCGCCAAGTCGAACCTGATTTCGGCCGAAGAATATAAAGCCAACTCCGCCATTGAAGAGCAGGACAGGATTGCCAACAGGCCGCAGACAGGCGAAATCTTCCTGCATTACAAGACCCGCTGCTTTAAAGCGGCAGCCATGGATTTCGACGATCTGCTGTTCAACATGAACCTGCTGCTCCGCGACTTTCCGGAAGTTTTGTTCAAATACCAGCAAAAGTTTCGTTACATTCTTGTGGATGAATACCAGGACACCAACTTCGCCCAGTACCTGATCGTGAAGAAACTGGCTGCCCGGAATGAAAACATCTGTGTGGTAGGCGATGATGCGCAGAGTATTTACGGTTTCCGGGGGGCAAACATCCAGAACATCCTGAATTTCAGGAAAGATTATCCCGATGCCAAAACCTACAAGCTGGAGCAGAACTACCGCTCGACCAAGGTGATTGTAAACGCCGCCAACAGCATTATTGCAAAAAACAAGGATCAGATTTTCAAGGAAGTCTGGACCGAAAATGAAGAAGGCAAACTTATCAGGATACTGAAGGCCAACTCGGACACGGAAGAGGGAAATATGGTTGCCAACGCGGTGTTTGAAACCAAGATGAATCAGCACTGCCAGAACAGCGATTTCGCCATCTTATATCGCACCAACGCCCAGTCGAGGGCCATTGAGGAATCACTGCGCAGGCTGAACATCCCCTACCGCATCTATGGCGGCCTGTCATTTTATAAGCGCAAGGAAATCAAAGACCTGCTTGCTTACTTCAGGCTTGTGGTAAACCCCCGTGACGATGAAGCATTCAACCGCATCATCAATTACCCCGCCAGGGGCATTGGGAAAACCACCCTTGAGAAAATTGAACTGGCCGCCGGAGTTTCCGGTAAAAGTCTTTTTGAGGTCGCATCCTCAGCCATGCATTATGTAAAGGGGCTGAATTCGGGCACGGCGGCAAAAATAGAGGAATTCACCACCATGATCGCAGGTTTTCACCGGCAGCTTCAAATGCTCAACGCGTATGAGCTTGCCATGAAAATTGCCAGAAACTCCGGCTTGCTGAAAGAGCTGGCGGCCGATGATACGGATGAAGGGCAATCGAGGGTTCAGAACACCGAGGAACTCCTCAACGCGGTAAAAGATTTTTCCGAAAAGGAACAAACCCTGTTTCCGGATGAGGAAACCGGTGAACTGAGCGCCGCTGAAGTTACCCGTACCCTCGATAAATTCATGCAGGAGGTGGCACTGCTTACCGATGCCGACAGCGACGATAAGGACGACATGAACAAGGTAGTGCTGATGACCATTCATGCTGCCAAGGGACTTGAATTCCCGTATGTTTTTATTGTCGGTCTTGAAGAAAACCTGTTTCCTTCGGTCATGTCGTTGCAATCACGCGCCGACATTGAAGAAGAGCGGCGATTGTTTTACGTGGCGCTGACCAGGGCTGAGAAGCAGGTGACCCTCTCCTATGCAGAAACACGTTACCGCTGGGGAAACATGACCATGAATGAGCCCAGCCGTTTTCTCGAAGAAATAGAAGAAAGTTTTATCGAAAAACCGGCGCGAAAAATTTCGTCATCAGGATTAACCGGAAAACCCGGCGATGGGCTTACAAAAGAATCCGTTTTCATCAAAAAGCAACTTAAAAAAATCAGCACTTCTGAGGGGACTGCGGTTCAGGGAGCAGAAACGCCCCCGGAGCTGATACAACCAGGCGTGGAAGTAGAACATGAGCGTTTCGGCAAGGGAAAAGTGCTCAGTGTAGAAGGCAGCGGCCCGAATATGAAGGCAATCGTCTTCTTTGCTGCCGTAGGTCAGAAACAATTATTACTTAAATTTGCCAGACTCAGGCTGGTAAATTGATTTAATTCGTATATTTGCAACCGGTAACAAGACCAGTAATTATCTCCGGGCAAATACCAGATTAACGAATTCCTGACACTATCAGTAAATTTAAGCTTTGACAGCAGTTTTCAGATGCTAATCCTGCCTTATTAAGACTGCTACCAACACTTATCAATCAACCCCGACAAGAAGATTTCTATTAATAAAATGTTATATGGATTATAACAGCACCCGCGACAAACTCATTATTCCCGAGTATGGGCGCAATGTACAGAAGATGGTCGCCTATGTGATCAGTATTGAAGACCGCGAAAAACGCACCAACCTGGCCAAAACGCTGGTAAACGTAATGGCACAGCTTCATCCCGATCAGCGCGATACAGTGGATTACAAAAGAAAGTTGTGGGACCACCTGCACATCATTGCAGATTACAAACTTGATATCGACGGGCCGTACCCTGCTCCTGCGCCGGAGGAAAAAATCAAAAAGCCGCAAAGTATCCCCTACCCTCAGGAAGACATCCGCTTCAGGCCATATGGCAAGAACATCGCCAAGATGATCGAAAAAGCCTGTCTGTTTGATGATGGGCCTGAAAAGGACGCATTGGTAAAAAACATTGCCAATCACCTCAAAAAATCATACCTCAACTGGAACCGCGATTCAGTCAATGACGAACTGATTACCGAGCATCTGAAAGTGCTTTCGCACGGCAGGCTGAAACTGAGTGAAGATACCCGGCTCACGCACACCAGCGAACTTCTGGCGAGGAACAACCCGCCTGCTGTCATTCCCCACAACCAGAACAATAAACGTAGAAAATTTAATCCGAAAAACGATAAGAACAGCAACTATCGTGACATGAGGAACCGTAAAAAGAATTAACTTGCCTGCCTTTTAGTTTACGGTTGGATTTAATTTTCCGATAGCTATGAGCTCTTTCATTATCAACGGAGGCAGAAAACTCCATGGAGAGATTGTGCCTCAGGGCGCCAAAAACGAAGCGCTTCAGATATTATGCGCTGTCCTGCTGACTCCCGAACCGGTTACCATTCATAACATTCCTGACATCAGGGACGTAAACAAGCTGATTGAGCTGCTCGGGGATATGGGCGTTGAAGCGACTCCCTCAGGCAAAGGATCATATATCTTCAAGGCGAAGAATATTGACCTTGACTATCTGAAGACCAAAGAATTCCGTAAAAAAGGAGCCGGACTGCGGGGTTCGGTGATGATCCTGGGGCCACTGCTCGCCCGCTTCGGCAAAGGGTATATTCCGCATCCGGGAGGCGATAAAATCGGACGTCGCAGGCTTGACACCCATTTCATCGGTCTGCAGAAACTGGGAGCACGTTTCGAATCGGAAGGACTCAACACCTTTTACAGCATAGACGCCACAGAACTAAAAGGCTGTTATATGCTGCTCGATGAAGCTTCGGTAACGGGCACCGCCAATGTGGTGATGGCTGCCGTGATGGCAAAAGGCACAACCACCATATTCAACGCTGCCTGCGAACCATACCTTGTTCAGTTGTGCCGCATGCTCAACCGTATGGGGGCAAAAATAACGGGCGTTGGGTCCAACCTGCTTACCATCCAAGGCGTGGAATACCTGGCAGGAACCAGCCACACCATGCTGCCCGATATGATCGAAATCGGAAGCTTTATCGGCCTTGCTGCAATGACCGGTTCAGAAATCACCATAAAAAATGTGCAGTACCAGGAGTTGGGAATTATCCCCGAAGTTTTCAGGAAACTCGGCATTAAACTCGAATTGCGCGGTGACGACATTCATGTGCCGGCGCAGGAAACCTATGAGGTAGAAACCTTTATGGACGGCTCCATCATGACCATCAGCGACGCACCCTGGCCGGGATTCACCCCTGACCTGATCAGCATTGCCCTGGTAGTGGCAACCCAGGCGAAAGGCAGCGTACTGATTCATCAGAAAATGTTCGAAAGCCGTCTGTTCTTTGTAGATAAACTGATTGATATGGGTGCCCAGATCATTCTTTGCGACCCGCACAGGGCCACCGTAATCGGCCTGAACCATCAGGTGCCCCTCAGGGGAATCACCATGTCATCGCCGGATATCCGGGCCGGAGTAGCGCTGCTGATAGCAGCCCTCTCGGCAAAAGGCAAAAGTCAGATCGATAACATTGAGCAGATTGACCGGGGCTACCAGGACATCGACGGAAGATTGCGCTCGCTCGGCGCCGATATTGAGCGCATCGATGGTTAGGCTGTCCGGAAAAGAAAACTACACTTCAGGATACAGGCCGGACCAGCAAAAGGGAAAATTCCGGTGATCATGTACCGAGGGTTCAGTTAGGCTGTGAATGTTGAAAGTCAGCCGAAGTGCACCCTGACAACCCGGGCAACCAATCCTGAATTTCGAGAAAAAAGCACTGTCAATTTGGCGCTGAATCCTGACTGGCAGACATTTTGCAGTGGGAGCATCAAAAATAACAAAACAGGGCAAAACCTGATGAAAATATTCGGAAACATGGGCAAACAAAGTAAGCACAAGCCGGAAAGCGCAGAAACTGTAAGTGAAAAGGCACCTGTAAATGCGCAAGCTGAGACCAATGAAACTGACATTCCGGCACAGGAGGATGTGGCAAAAGAACAGCCTGCAGAAGCGTTGTGCGGGGAACTCAATAAAAAATATGACGAACTGAACGATAAATATCTCCGTCTGTACTCTGATTTTGACAATTACAGAAAGCGCGTCATCAAAGAGAAAATCGAGCTGAGCAAGACTGCATCGGAAGAAGTAATTACCGGACTGCTTCCGGTACTCGATGATTTTGAGCGGGCGATCAACGCTTTTGCCGGAGGGGATGAACCGGATCCGGTAAAAGAAGGTATTACTCTGATCTACAATAAATTCAGAAATCTATTGGTGCAAAAAGGGTTGGCCGAAGTAGCCGCGTTGGAGCAGGCTTTTGACACCGACTATCATGAAGCCATCGCCAATATACCTGCACCAGACGAAGCGCAAAAAAACAAAATTATTGACGTAACCCAGAAGGGATACACCCTCAACGGCAAGGTAATCAGGTTTGCAAAGGTGGTTGTCGGAATCTAAAATAAGTTTAAATCGAGAACGGTGACGAAACGAGATTATTACGAAATACTGGGCATACAGCGCAACGCCGGAGAGGCTGAAATAAAGAAAGCATACCGTCAGATGGCACTGAAATACCATCCTGACAAAAACCCCGGGAATAAGGAGGCTGAAGAGAAATTCAAGGAAGCAGCCGAAGCTTATGAAGTGCTCAGCAACGCGGAGAAACGCGCGCGTTACGACCAGTATGGTCATGATGGCATGAAGGGTATGCCGGGCGGCGGATTTGGCGGAGGAATGTCAATGGATGATATCTTCAGCCAGTTCGGCGATATCTTCGGCAGCGCATTCGGCGGCGGTTTCGGCGGATTCGGCGGAAGCACCCGCCGGAGGGTAAACAAGGGAACCAACTTAAGGGTAAAAGTTCGGCTTACCCTCGAAGAGATTGCCAAAGGGGTAGAGAAGAAAATAAAGGTCAACAAGCTGGTCAGTTGTTCAACCTGTCATGGTACAGGCGCGGCCGGAGGATCGTCCTTTTCAACCTGTTCCCACTGCCACGGCACCGGCCAGGTAACACGCGTAACCAATACTTTCCTGGGACAGATGCAGACCAGTTCAACCTGTCCTTACTGCAACGGCGAAGGCCAGACCATTACCAACAAATGTAATACCTGTGGTGGCAGCGGAACGATGAAGGGTGAAGAGGTGATCAGCCTGAACATCCCTGCCGGTGTTTCCGAAGGAATTCAGCTTTCGGTAGGAGGTAAAGGAAACGCCGCTCCCCGCGGAGGTGTTCCCGGCGATCTTATCGTTCAAATAGAAGAAATACCCCATGAAGAACTTATCCGCGACGGTTCCAATATCCTGTATGAGCACTACATCAGTTTCCCTGAAGCTGCGATGGGCACTTCCATCGAAGTACCAACCATTGAAGGCCGGGTGCGGATCAAAATAGAACCGGGCACCCAGGGAGGCAAAGTTCTGCGTTTGAAGGGAAAGGGGGTTCCCTCCCTGAATGGCTACGGACGCGGCGATCAATTGATCAATATCAATGTGTGGACACCGAAAAACCTTAACCGTCAGGAAAAGGAAATGCTTGAAAAACTGATGGAATCGGAGAACTTTAAACCGCACCCGGGCGCTAAAGACCGTTCATTTTTCGACCGCATGAGAGAGTATTTTCAATAATTTTGTCTTTCCGGAACAAAGCGTATGAGGGGTGATTACTTATAAGAACAAGCAATCACCTTTTCTTTTTTAACCCATATAACCAACCCTGAAATACAATGGCCTATTTTTCAGTAAGAAACATTACCAAACGCTACGCGGCCCATACAGCGCTTTCCAATGTAAGCATGGATGTACCGGAGCAAAGCATTTTCGGACTCCTTGGCCCGAACGGGGCAGGAAAAACTTCACTTATCCGTATCATTAACCAGATAACAGGCCCTGACGAAGGAGAAGTTTACTTCGGCAATGAAAAACTGGCCCCCCATCATGTTGACCGCATCGGGTATCTGCCCGAAGAACGCGGGCTTTACAAAAAAATGAAAGTGGGTGAACAGGCATTGTATCTTGCGCAGCTTAAAGGAGTCAGCAAATCCGATGCCCTGAAAAAACTGAAGTACTGGTTCGAAAAGTTTGAAATCCAGGCATGGTGGAATAAAAAGGTGGAAGAACTCTCGAAAGGGATGCAGCAAAAGGTTCAGTTCATCGTTACCATCATTCATGAGCCATCCCTGCTGATCTTCGACGAACCTTTCAGCGGATTCGACCCCATCAATGTTAACCTGCTGAAGGATGAAATTCTGAACCTCAGGAAAAACGGGGCCACCATTATCTTTTCCACACACAATATGGCTTCGGTTGAAGAGCTTTGCGATAATATCGCCCTGATCAACAATTCGCACAAAATACTTGAAGGCAGCGTAAAAGAGATAAAAAAGAGGTACAAAACCAACACCTATTCCATCGACTTTGACGGCTACTCAGGTCCGGTGCAGTCACTCCTGCCGGCCGGATTCATGCTGGCAGAGGATAAAACTGATGATGACCTGAGACAGGTGACCGTCACGCTGCCCGCATCTGCCAACCAAAATGAACTGCTGAATGCTTTTATGCCTTATGTCAGCATTCATGCTTTCAGGGAGATTATCCCTACCATGAATGAAATCTTTATCAAAACAGTACATGCGGCAGGCAACCATTCCATTAACAGTTAATTCCCAGCGCTATGAATAAGATAATCCTTGTTATAAAACGTGAATACCTTTCACGCGTCCAGAAGAAGTCCTTCATTGTAATGACCATTCTCGGCCCCATCCTGATGGCAGCGCTTTTCATTGTCCCCATTTATCTTTCACAAATGTCGGATGAAGTAAAAAAGGTTGACATCCTGGATGAAACCGGATGGTTCATCAATAAATTTGAAAACTCCGAACGCTTTAATTTTGAATATGTTTTCACTGACCTTGAAACGGCGAAAACAGCCATGATGGCCAAAAAGGGTTACGCCCTCCTTTACATTCCCAGGCCTGAAGTAAGTGTACCCGCCAGCGCCATGATTTTCAGCGAAAAGCAAGCCAGCATTGACCTGAAAGGTTACATCAAGAGCGTAATGGGCAAAGAGGTTGAAAATCAGAAACTGGGCGCGGAAATCATCAGGGAAATAAAAAAAGCTAACCCTGACTTCAATGCAAGCGCAAGCGATACCGCTTCCAGGGAAAGCATTGTAAGTGAGGAAATTCTGAAAAATATCAAAACCAACATCAAACTTACCTCTATCAGAATAGGCGAGCAAGGTAAGGAAGAAAAAAGTTTTACCGAAGTAAGTATGGGGGTGGGCATGTTTGCCGGAATCCTGATCTATTTTTTCATTTTCCTGTTCGGGTCGCAGGTTATGCGTGGCGTAATTGAAGAGAAGGTCAGCCGCATTGTGGAAGTAATCGTAAGCTCGGTGAAACCTTTCCAGCTTATGATGGGCAAGATTGTCGGGGTTGCCCTGGTAGGACTTACGCAGTTTATGTTGTGGGTAGTGCTTACGCTGGCCATCGTTACTGTTTTTCAGACAGTTATGCCTGAAAAGATGAAGAGTAATGAAACCGCGCAGACATTTAAGCCGGGCACAAGGATCCCCGCATCAGCAGAGGCGAACATCAACTTTGAAGAGGCGGAAAACCCCGATAATATGGACAGGATTATCGAAGCCCTGCGGTCCATAGACTACGGAACGATGATTTTCTCATTTATCTTCTTCTTTCTGGGCGGTTACCTGCTTTATGGAGCTATGTTCGCAGCCATCGGGGCAGCGGTTGACAATGAAACCGATACCCAGCAGTTTATGATGCCGGTAACCATTCCGCTGATTCTCGCAATCATCGTTGCGCAATTTGTGATCAACAATCCCGAAGGACCGGTAGCTTTCTGGTTTTCCATCATACCTTTTACTTCCCCCATCATCATGATGGTGCGCATTCCTTTTGGTGTACCTTACTGGGAACTGGCTCTTTCGATGGCTTTGCTTACGGCAACCTTTATTGCAGCGGTATGGATGGCAGGCAGGATTTACCGCACCGGAATCCTCATGTACGGAAAGAAAGTTTCGTGGGCCGAACTGGGAAAATGGTTATTTTATAAAGGGTAAATGGCACAGTGCTTGTAACAGCGACTTTGCGGAACCGGCAGCATATTAAACCGGACACAACAAACAGCAATCCGAACTAAAAGACAACATGGCACGAATACTTGTAATTGACGATGAACGCAGCATCCGGAGTACGCTGAAGGAAATACTTGAATATGAAGGGTACCAGATGGATGAAGCGCCCGACGGGATGACCGCCCTTGAACTGGCAGGCAAGGAGAAGTATGACGTGATCCTGTGCGACATCAAAATGCCGCAAATGGACGGGATAGAAGTGCTTGACCGTCTACTGGTGATGAACGATACCCCGGTGGTGATGATATCCGGCCACGGCAATATCGAAACGGCAGTTGATGCCATCAAGCGGGGCGCCTATGATTATATTGCCAAACCACTGGATCTGAACCGCCTGCTGATTACCATCCGGAATGCGATGGAAAAAGGCAGCCTGCTGAAGGAAACACGTGTGCTGAAACGTAAGGTGAGCAAGACTTATGAAATGATCGGCGAATCGGAGCCCATGCAGCAGATCAGGACCATGATAGAAAGGGTAGCACCGACTGATGCAAGGGTGCTGATCACCGGAGGCAACGGCACCGGCAAAGAGCTGGTAGCCCGCTGGCTGCACGAATTCAGCAACCGGTGCGAAGGCCCGTTTGTGGAGGTAAACTGCGCAGCCATCCCCGGCGAATTGATCGAAAGTGTGCTGTTCGGGCATGAGAAGGGATCATTTACCTCCGCCATCAAGCAGCGCAAAGGCGATTTTGAGCAGGCCAGCGGCGGCACGCTCTTTCTTGATGAAATCGGCGACATGAGCCTGGCTGCCCAGGCCAAGGTGCTGCGGGCCCTGCAGGAAAACAAGATCATGCGCGTGGGCGGCGAAAAAGATATCCCGGTGGATGTCAGGGTCATCGCCGCGACAAATAAAAACCTGGTGGAGGAAATAGAAAAAAGGAACTTCAGGGAAGACCTCTACCACCGCCTGAGTGTAATCCTTATTCATGTTCCCACCCTGAACGAACGGGCTGAAGATATCCCGCTGCTTGCAAATCATTTTATCAATGACATCTGCGAAAGCCAGGGAAAGCCCCTGCTGACATTTACGGATGATGCCATAAAAGCCCTCCAGAACATAACCTGGACCGGAAATATCAGGGAACTCAGGAATGTGGTGGAACGGCTCGCTATCCTTTGTGATATGCAGATTACCGCAGCCGATGTAGAAATGTACGCCAGGCCCCTGAGTAAGGGATAAATTGAAAAAACATCAGACAACGGAAGTCGATTTCGCCGGTTTGGTATATATTTTGTAGTTTTGCACTATTGAAATAAGTAACCGGGGATGACCGGTTTTGACAGCAGGGAAGTGGTACTGTAAGCATGCCGGGCGTTGGAAGCGTGGCCCGTAAATCCCAACTTTCAAAGCCCTAAACGGCAACGATTACAATTACGCGTACGCCGCTTAATCAAGAGGATTAAGCCGCCTACTGCTCCCCGGGAAGCCTCGCGCGGCCGCGTCCCGACCGGAGCATCACAAAAGCCGCGATAATGCAGTTAAGGTCCCGGTGACTGTCCGAAAACCAAAGGGAATAAGAAGCGGATCGGGTTGTTTTCTCCCTGTCAGTTTACGAAAACCAACTGAAAACTAAGCATGTAGAAAGCACTATTGCTGCCTGTTTGGACGCGGGTTCGACTCCCGCCATCTCCACAAAAATGCCTGCAAATCGTTGATTTACAGGCATTTTTCATTTGCCGAAAAGAGCCAGGATAACCCTGGTATTTTCAGGGGAAATTATTTCACAGGCTTACTCTCATAACACCGTTGAGTTATACTTGTTTATGACGGAATTTCAGAATCCCCGGCCGAACATTTCCCAGAATTTAGCTTCCATGTCAGCCCAGCGCTGCATGGTGGCACCGGAGAAATCGTTGCTGTAGTTTGTGAGCAGGGCGCGGGCTTCATCGTTTTTACCGGTTTTTATAAGCTCAACGGCACTCTTCTCGAGTGCGGGCGTCTCCAGCCTGGCTTTTGCTTCAAAACCAAGGACCTGTTCAAGCATAAGCTTTTTTGTTTTACCCCATGATACCGTGGCCAGCTTATTGGCTTTACGGTAGCTCCAGAGCGCCGCATCCCCGCGACAGGACTTCTGTCCGCAGACTTCCCATTTTGCAGGGACCTGCTTCACGCCCGCATAGATGGGAACACGCGGACTCTGCCCGGGATTGTCGAATGAAAACCAGGAAACGCCGCCGACTTCATCAGGCAGCCAGTCGCGCAGAACGGTTATATGTGAATATGAGCACCAGGAAACCGAAACAGTCCGCTGAAAATCGACGGTTCCCGGGGCAATATAATTCAGCGTATTGCGCATATCTCCCGTGAGCCAAGGATTGGCAACCGGACTGACAATCGTATCCCGGCCAATTACGTTCCTTTTCCCGTCGTAACGGGTATTGACCATTTTAACGCGTTGGGTCATATCATAGCTGCTGCCTTCATAAGATGAGCGGTACAATTCCGTCAGCATCTCCATGCTTACTTTCTTTTCCGGTTTTACCGAAAACGGAAGTTCATCCATATCCATGCTCAGGTTCAGAGACGGCGCCAGGGTGCTGAGTACAAAGAACTCCCTGATTTTGAACGGCTTTTCAGTATTGGCATAGGCCTTCCAGAATTTAAAAGGCTCCTTGCCGTCCCACAGGCCAAACTCCCTGGCCACGTCCTTCACATTCGGACTGGCCATAAAAAAATCGGGATTGTTGAAATCAATGATTCCGATACGGGATATGTTTGCCGAAATACCCACATGATCGTCGGGAATGCGCTGGGCGGCCCAGACCCCTCCGATCCGCCCCTTCCCTTCTCCCAGAATTTCCATTTGCCAGACCTCACGGGTGTCGGCAATGGTGATACATTCGCCGTAATCGCCGTAACCGTATTCTTTGATCAGTTCCCCGATCAGCCGGATGGCATCACGGGCATTGTCGCAGCGCTGCAGGGCGATCCGCTGCAGCTCCTCGATCAGGAACATCCCCTTTTTATTAACAAGTGTATCGGGCCCTGTGAATGTGGTTTCGCCCATGGCCAGTTGCTTCTCGTTCAGCGAAGGATAAGCGGTATTTAGGTATGCAAAGGTATGCTTTGCCTGGGGGATGCGTCCGGCCACGGTAACCTTGCGCATATCATCAGGCGTCTCGGTATGCAGCGTGCCTTTATATACCGTATGCAACGCCGTGTCGGCATGATCCGCCGCCTTTTCCATTCTCACCCAGGTACGGTAATTGCCATCGCAGGTATGGGCGGTAATCACCGAGCCATCGGCCGAAGCGCTTTTCCCGACCATGATAGAGGTGCAACTTTCGCCAAACCAGGGATCGCCGGGATTTACCTGGGCTGTCAATACTACACTGATCAATATCAGCAATGTTGCAAGAATGTAGCGTTTATTCATAATCAGTTCGTTTTGGGGCAGTGCCGGTTCCGGTTCACAAAATACCGGCAATCAGACTTTGGTTAGTGTATCTTTTCCGAAACAGGCAATGCTTATCCGGGCGGTAAATTTAGTAAGGGTTTTCAGAATAAGCTAATCCGGACAGTCGGTAAAATAAAAAACCGGACATCAATTGTACGCGATTTCCATCGGCACCTTGTTAAAGTTATAATTACCCCCCGAAAGTCGTCCTGAAAAAGGGACATTTTAACCTGAGAAAAAGACATTTCGTCTAAAATAATCGCGCATCAGTCCATAATGCCATTATTTTGACAAGTTCACCGAATCAAGCTGCCGGAGCAAATCTGTACTAACCGGGAACTTATTTAAGGAAAAGCCTGCTGATGATGCAACCGTATATGAACAGTGCATTTCCGGCACATACGCTTACCGGATTATTCACCAATTTATCACGAAAGGCAAATCAAACAGTATGAAACAAAAAGAATTGCTGCTGGTGTTCCTGATTTCACTTTTCTACACTTTCGGAATTCAGGCTCAGTCACTGATCGTGCAGGAAACTGACGGGAACGAAACCAGCGAAGCGCTGAATTATGTCAGGAAACTCACATTTGAGCAGAACAACCTGCATGTTATCCTAAAATCCGGTGTGATTGAGAGCTACGAGCTTCAACAGGTAAGGAAGATCTATTTCGATACCCTGACTACCGCGACCAGCCTCGTTCCGGGCACAAATGAACGCCTGATTGTATATCCCAACCCAGCCGGCAGCTTAATGGTGGTTGATCATATACCTTCGGGCACCAGGGAACTCTCCATTTTCAGTGCTGACGGACGTCTGGCAATGCAGGTACCAGTCAGTATGCAGATGCAAACCATAAACCTCGACGGACTGAAGAGCGGCATTTATTACATTGTTGCGAATGGCCGGGCGGCAAAATTCATCAGGTTATGAAAAGAAATTTTATTTTACTGGCACTGGCAATTGCCGGCCTTACAACCATGGCCCAGGAAAAAATGTACATCCACAAAGCGGATCATTTCACACTGGGGGCCCTTATCACTTCTACCGACAGCATCAGTTTCAGCGACGACCGGAGTACCATCATTTTCAGCATCGGCAATATCACGGACTCATACACCGTATCAGACATTGACAGCATCACTTTTGGGGCAAATTCAACCATTGTCAGCGTCTGGTATGACGAAACCGGCGTCAGGGTGACAAACCCGCTGGCTTATGAAGGGGTTTCAGTGACCGCTGACGGAGCAAATGTAACCGTAACCTCAACCAGCACTATACAGGGCATCGGCTACCGCTTGTCAGGGAGCACCCAGGGAGGCTCGTTCAAAATCTACAGCCAGCAACCTTTCTCGCTGATGCTCAACGGTGTGCATATAACCAATCCCAACGGGCCGGCCATAAATATTCAATCCGGGAACACGGTTACCGTTGACATCATGACAGGTACCACAAATGTACTCACCGACGGAGGCACGTACAGCAGTCAGGCGAAAGCGCCAAACAGCACAACAGAGGATCAGAAGGGCGCATTTTTCAGTGAAACCGCACTGATATTCACCGGTACCGGCAATCTGACCATCAACGGCCAGGGGGCTGCAAAGCACGGCCTTTGCAGCGACAGCAACATCGGGATCAACGGCGGAAACATTACCGTTGCCAGCGCTGCAAAGGACGGGATCCATGCCAAGACCGGATTTACAATGACAAATGGTACGCTTTATGTAACCGCAACCGGAGATGCCATCGACGGAGATGCAGGGAATGTGAACATCACAGGCGGAAATATTACGACCCTGAATGAGGCTGATGATGTTAAAGGCATTGCCTGCGACGGAACCATAACCATTTCAGGAGGGGACCTTATGCTTACGGTCAACGGCGACCAGTCGAAAGCCATGAAAAGCAAATCTGGCATTAACATCAGCGGGGGCAGCATTTCCATAATCACTGCAGGTGATGCAGTGCTTGAGGCTTCAGGTTCCGGATATGACCCTTCCTATTGTACAGCCATCAAGTGTGATGCAAATATCAGTATCAGCGGAGGGAATATCGACATCACAAGCACGGGAAAAGCCGGAAAAGGCATTTCATCAGATGCTGATATCACAATAAGCAACGGAACCATTATAATCGCCTGTTCGGGCAACGGAGCAAGATACACAAATACCACAGGCGCTTTTGACGCTTATGTTTCCACCTGCATCACATCCGACGGAAATACCCTGATTAACGGAGGTACCATTACTACCAGCAGTTCCGGTTCAGGCGGGAAAAGTATTTCAGTGGACGGAGCACTGACCATTGGGAACAGTTCCTCCTCCCCTGTAATAAACCTGACTACTACGGGTAGCAGGATTTATATCAGCGGCTCCGGCCAAAATGCGGAGTATGCAGAGGCCAAAACCGTCAAGAGTGATGGCGACATTATAATTGAAAGCGGAAACATCACCCTTAATTCGGCGGATGACGGGTTGAAATCAGAAACATCCATTACCATATCCACTGCCATTATCAACATTACCAACTCCGTAGAAGGTATTGAGGCACCATTCATCACCATAAACAGCGGGGAAATATTTATCAAGTCTTCTGATGACTGCATCAACACCACCTTTGGTCTGGGCGGAGAACAGAACGACGGCAGTATCATGACCTTCAACGGAGGCTATGTGGTGGTGAATACGACCGGGGGCGACGGGTTGGATGCGAACGGCAATATTGTTATAAACGGCGGCACCATCCTTGTTCACGGGCCGCCCAATGCGCCAGAGGTTGGTCTGGATTACAACGGCTCATGCAGTATGAACGGCGGATTCCTGATCGTTTCCGGCCCTAACTCAAATATGCTCCAGGCGCCGGGCAACAGTTCCACACAGAACTGCCTGAAGGCGGTTACCAACAGCGGGTTATCAGCTTCCACCCTGTTCCATATACAGGATGCTTCAGGCGGCAATATTGTAACATTTCAGCCCCTCCGGACCTATTATTCCATTATTTTTTCATCATCTCAACTACTGACAGGCTCAACGTACTCAATTTATACCGGAGGAAGTTGCAACGGAACCGTGAATAACGGACTTTACACCGGCGGGACATACTCGGGCGGCACATTTAAAAAATCCTTTACGATCAGCAACAGGATTACAAGCGTAAACTTCTGAAAACCATCTTTTGAGGAGGGTTTGACAGTGTCTTTGCCATTCTGGTAAAGGCACTTTTTCATTGTTAGTTTACAGCATATTTACGGAAAATGTAAAAATATTTCAGCGATCCGTTCGTCAGATAGTGCTTACCTTTGCAGGAGCAATCCAGAACATGTTATGCCTTCGGAAGAGAATATCAACAGGCTGCTTTCCCTGCTCAACGAAAGTTCCGGCAATTCAACGCTGATAAAACTGACGCTGAGCAACAAACGCTTAAAAGCATCGGATCTGAACAATGTATTTATCCGTCCTGTAGTGATCAGGGACCAGGCTTTACTGCAATTTACCTACCGGCATTCAACCAAAGACCTCACGTCAAATTTAAGCCTTGAGGAAGCCGCGGTTCAGATTGAAAAGCTGCTGAACCAAACATTTTTAAATGCAGACCTTTTCACCGCAGCAGCCGATTATACCTTACTGAGCAATAAAAAAGGGAACAGCAGGCTGCTGAAAAAGTCCGCTTCGTCAACGGAGTTGCCGTTATATCGTCACGACAAACTGAAACGCAGGCTGATTCCGACTGAAAACAACATTTACCTGCGTGAACTGGGTGTACTAACGAATGACTGGAAGGTGAAAGCCGGGATGGAGGATAAATTCAGGCAGATCAACCGTTACGTTGAGCTGGTTGAGGATGTACTCCGGAATGCGGCCTTACCCGGACATTTTTCAATCGCCGACATGGGCTCAGGAAAGGGATACCTGACCTTTGCCCTATATGACCATCTGAGCCGGAACAGCGGGGCATCCTTCAGCATAACAGGGGTTGAACTGAGGCAGGCGCTTGTTGACACATGCAATAACATCGCAAAGAAGGCCGGATTTGATCATCTTCATTTTATTACCGGATCGATCGCAGAAACCAAACTGACTGAAACCAATGTCCTGATTGCCCTGCATGCCTGCGATACGGCCACGGATGAGGCTATATACAGGGGAATAACATCGGGTGCGGAAGTGATCATGGTTGCCCCCTGTTGCCACAAACAGATCCGGAAACAGATCAACCCGCCGAATGTACTGAAGGAAATCACCCGATACGGCATTTTTGAAGAACGGCAGGCTGAAACGCTTACAGATACCATCCGGGCCCTGATCATGGAAGCCTGGGGCTATAAAACAAGCGTTGCAGAGTTTATCTCCACCGAACATACACCTAACCTGATTAATTCACAAATTT